>CAYPQZ010000001.1:0-3386 GCA_964413015.1 uncultured Candidatus Saccharibacteria bacterium
TTAAAAACATGGATAGCAAAATTGTTTTAATTATTGTTATCGTAGCTATACCAGTTTTGCTGACTTTGTTGATCTGGGCGCTTGGCCGGCATTACAAAAGGAAACAGTAAAAATTCAAGCTGGCAAGTCAAATAAAGAAGATTAAATTCTTTGTCTTCTTCATTCGGTTTGTCAGTTAATGGAGGTTAAAGCCAATTTCAGCTCTTTGTGAATTAAATAATGGAAGGGAATAGTAACATTAATAAAAAATGGAGGTATTAAAATGAGAACGGTTAAATTTATAGATGATCGTGTTGTTGTTTTATTGTCTGGGGGTCCGGATTCAGTTGTAGCAGCTTATCTTTACCATACTAAAGGATATAAAGTCTATTGTCTGACAATTGTGAATGATCAACGGGGATCTAATCGCGTTGAAGTTGAATGCGCAAAATTAATAGCATCTAAAATAAAAGCTCCGCATACTCTTGTAGACCTTTCCTGTCTTACAGAAACATTTAGGGATATTCCTAATATGAAATTTGCAGCAGGTGGGGCTTCTGGAGGATGCGCTCCTCCAAGCGTTGACACAGCTCCTCTAAGCGTCGAGAATATGCATTTTGTCTCAATGATGTATGCCGTTGCGCATGAGATAAAAACTATTGTTTGGTCCGTACACCTTAATGACATAGAAAAGGAGTCTTCGGACGAAATAAAAAAATACTCTTCCATTCTCAAAGAACTTGTTCATTTACGGACAAAACATTTGTGCAAAATTGCGACTCCTTTTTTAAATATGAGGAAGGTCGAAGTTTTACAACTCGGTTATAAATTAGGAGTGCCTTTCGAGTTAACTTTCAGTTGTTCTGTAAATGAAGAAGCCATTCATTGCGGTGAATGCGAACAATGCATAAAAAGAATAGATGCTTTTAAAAAAGCCGGAATAGCTGATCCTGCTTCTTTCCATTCTCCTCAAGTTGTGGCGGTTGATTAGTAAAAGGGAGCAATATAAATATAATTATATTGCTCCCCTCAATTATTTTCGTATTTCGATAAAAACAAAATAAATTACATGAAAAACATGGCCGATGTCTTTTGTAAAATTATTAAAAAACAATTACCTGCTAATGTTCTTTATGAGAATAAAAGAATAATAGCATTTTTAGACAATGAGCCTTTTTCTAAAGGACACGTTCTAATTGTTCCTAAGAAACACATTGTTAATTTGCATAATACTGACTCGAGGGTTTTGAAAGAAATAATCATATTGGCCGCTCAGCTAGAAAAAATACTCAAAAATACGTTTAAATTTGATGGGATTATTTTCGTCTGTACGAGCGGCAGCAAACTTCAAGATGTTAAACACATCCATTTTCACGTTTATGGTAAAAACAAGAATCAGAAAGATTTCTATTATAAGAAATTTAAAGACAATGAATCAAAAGAAAAAGCATTGCGTGAGACCGCTGATTTAATAAGGAAAAAAATAATTGCTGGCAAGTCAAATAAAGAAGATTAAATTCTTTGTCTTCTTCATTCGGTTTGTCAGTTAACGAAAGAACCAGCCGGTTCTTTAAAATAAATATAAATCTTGAAAAGGGAGGTGGAAAGAATGAGAAGAAAAGGCTTCGCGTTTTTAGCGCATAGGGTAGAAGTTTGGAATTGGCTTTTAAACTTTAGGATGTTTGACCATTTGCATCGTAATTCGAAATTACGCTGGTTGTGGATCTGGCTCTGGCCAATTTGCGGAATAGTTTCTGTATTTCAGATATTTAGTCGAAGCGGCTTTGAGACAGTAGATGAGTTTCAGTTCAATAACATGAAAAGCCAAACAATCTTATTGCGCAATTACGCTTGGCATTTCTTGTTTAAACGAACTAGACAGATGATTAGACAAAGAATTCTGAAAGCTGTTTTGGTAGCTCAAAAAGAAAACGATGTGATTGGATTGGGCGCTCTCACTAAAGCTGAATGGCTTACTAAGGGCGGCCGATGGATAGTTGATCAGTTGGGGGATAGGATTAATGCAGCTCTCGTGCATGGCGATACTCTAACCGCTGCGACTTGCCTAAAACAATATGAACAATATTGAAATTTTCCTCCGAAAAAATAAGCTTCTTTCAGACGATAAACAATTTGCACCGGACGATGTCCGTCCTGCCGGGAGAGGGAAAAAATATTCTAATCTCCGACTAGAGCAAAAAAACGATTTTTTTCTCACAGTCTCTAAAAAATTTTTCTTTACGAGCCAATATTGGAATTCTTGCTGGGGTGGTATAGCTGCTATATCGAGCGAAGGAGAGATGATCCCCTGTGTTTTTTCTAGGGATTTAAGTGTTGGCAATATTAGAAAAGAAAGTTTTAGATGTCTTATTGAAAAATTAAAAAACCGTTATTGGTTTATAACTCTTGATCAAGTAGAAAAATGTTGCGATTGTGAGTTTCGCTATGCTTGTTCTGATTGCCGCGCGCTTTCTGTTAATTCGGGATTAGGGCTGTTTGGGAGACCAGTAAGATGTTCTTATAACCCATACCAGAAGAGTAAAAGTTGTTAAGGCTACTTTATTTATAATGAAGTAGCCTTTTTTTACGAACAGATTCTATGAACCTAAAAATGTTTTTATCTTTCTTTTTAAGATAATTTTTCCAAGATGGTAGAATTAATTTCTCTAATTTTTTTAAATTAGGATGGCCTGGGCATTCGAAGTATTCACCGCGACCATTTAATCGAATCCTTAATTCGTTATCTGTCATTAATTCAATAACCGCGTGAACTTCATTAGACCCGTCGTGATTAGTAAGAATATGCATTAGTTCATGACAGAGATAAACCGTGGAATAGTTTTTCCAGTCTTCCGAATGTCCCCAGACGATAGTTTGATTATCAATTGTCATGCCATTTTTAAGTTCTGGATGGGTTATATAAACTTTAATAGTTTCTCTCGGCAGAATTAATCCAGATAATTCCTTTATTGTTTTGAGGGATTTTTTTTCATTTTGTCGCCATTGTTTTTCTATGAATTGACGGTATTTTACAGTTTCAGCTATTAATCTTTGAAACTCTTTAGTTTTTCTAATTTGATCAAAAGTTTCTTCTGCTTTTTTAGCTATTTTTTCTATATTCTTTATTTTGATAGAGTACAATCTATATTCAGCGTATCCGCCAAGGAAATAGAAAATTTCTTTAGATTTTTCCCAAATATCATTAGTAAAATCTATCCATTCTTTAAATGGCACATTTGGTTGAGATTGATTTATGGCATGGAGAAAAATATAATCCGGGTCAATTTTGAATTGAAGCTTCATAATAGTTTAATAATATATTATCTTCTGTTTATTGACAAGATTACAGAGATTGACTGTACATGATGAGATACATAGGCGACACCTTAAAAATCAAGAAATATGGT
>CAYPQZ010000002.1:0-31575 GCA_964413015.1 uncultured Candidatus Saccharibacteria bacterium
TATGCCCCGTAGTAGAATTTCGACCAGCGCCTCCGGCGCTAAAAGAAACGGGGCCAAAGGAAATATTAAAAGATTAAATAAATTATAAATTAAAGAAATTTCATCTTGTTATTAAGCCGAAATTTCACTACGGGGTATGGACAAATCTTTGCAGAAAAAATTAAAAAGCGAATTAGAGAAAGAGAAAGAAAGGCTGACCAAAGACCTTAGCTCTTTCGCTAAAAAAGACCCTATGATAAAGGGGAATTGGATGACTCGGTTTCCTTTTTTTGGTATGAGTCGTTCCCATCAGGACGAAAATGCAGAAGAAATAGAAGAGTATGAAAATTTGCTTCCGATTGAGCATTCTTTAGAATTGCGTCTTAAGGACATTGAAGGAGCATTGGAGAAAATAAGAAAAGGATCATATGGCCGATGCGAAAACTGTCAGAAAGAGATTGAAATTAAAAGATTGGAAGCTATCCCGGAGGCTCGTTTTTGCCTGAAATGCAGCAAGAAAGTCCGCTCTTAAAATATCTATTCAGAATAAAAAACTCCCCGACGGGGAGTTTTTTAGTTTAGAATTCTGAACTTGTATTTAAAAATTGGAAATTAAAATTAAAAATTTTAATATATGTATCCCCTAATAACAGAATCGTTAACGTGGATGGTTCGGACGCTCTTAATCCCCCAGCCAAGATGGTTCATCTCCGAAAAAGTAACCCATCCTCCTCTGACTGCTTCTACATAGCCAACGTGACCATACCAGCTTTCTTTAGTAACGATAATGGAGCCAACTTGAGGGGCTATTCCGGTTTTATACCCATAAGCCCTAGCATTGGTTAACCAAGCTTTAGCGTGTCCGTTCCAAGGAACGTATCTTTTCTGTGAAACATACCAGGTGCATTGTCCATAAGGGAAGCTTCGGCTGGATCCGGTACCTGCGCCGGTATAACTTTGTTTGGCTGCGTAGGTTGTTTGAGGAATGGCCGGAGCTGGCATTTGTCCGTCAGGAATGGTTAATTTTTCGCCGACTTGGATAGTCCCATCAGCTGGCAAGTCGTTGAAGGCAATAATTTCTTCAGTCTCCGCGTCGTAATATTCAGCAATCCAGCCAATTGTCTGTCCGTTTTTGACTCTGTGAAGAATTCCGGTAACTGGCAGGACAATTAATTCGTCACCCGGTCGGATAATGCTATATTCTTTAAGGTTATTAGCCCAAAGCAAGGTGTGAGTACTGACGCCAAAAAAGGCGGCAATACTTGAAATAGTATCATTCTCCTGGACGGTATAATTAATCAAACCGCTTCTTGGCTCCTGTGCTATAAAAGTAACCGGGACGAGTTGATTTAAAAGAGCATTTTTATGCAAAGTGTACAAAGGAATATTATTATCTGTGGATGCGTTTTGATTAGCATCTTCAATAGGCTCCGGCTGGCTGTTCGGACTATCAAAGGTGTTTATTGCCAGGCAATTTTTGTTGACATTGAAGTTGTTCTGAGAAATTAGCTCTTCAGAAGATTTTTCAGTGGTTATTGAATCATTTTTATAAAAGCAAGAAATTAACAATGATTCCATCCCTTTTACAGGATTGACCAAGGACAAGCTTAGGCAAAATAAAATAACTGCTGCTAGCAGCAGTTTTTTACTTCTCAAATCAATCTTGAATTGTTTGATTGTACTCATGAGTACAATATATAGGATATCAGGAAGATTCTTTCGTGTCAATCCCTATTTTGTGGATAGCTTTAGCTAAGCGGGATTTTTTCCGGCTGGCTGTGTTCTTTTTAATAATCCCGCGTTTAGTTGCTTTGTCGATTGCTTTATATGTCTTAGGCAGCAATTTTATAGCCTTCTGTGTTTCTTTGTCGTCAATTAGTTTTTCTATGCTTTTAACCGAAGATTTCATCTGTTTGTTTCGGCGGAGGTTAAATAGCCGCTTTTTACGGTTTTGCCTCAGGGCTTTTTTGGCTGATTTGATAATAGGCATAAATAGAATTTTTAATTTTTAATTTCCAATTTTTAAACAAGTTTTAATTAATTAATTTTAAAACATTAAAAATTTAAGCATTATTTAAAAATTACAAAATTACAAAATTATCTATAATGTGTTTATTTAATATAATATTTCTTATCTTAGTTGTCAAATAACTTCAATTAAGTTATCATAAAATTATGATTGCTTTATTAAAAGGAGAAATTGAATTAAAAACAGGTAAATTTGTTGTTTTGGACATAAATGGGGTGGGTTATAAAGTATTCTGTTCAGCGGCTGTTTTAGGAAAAATTGGCAATAAAGGCGAAAAAGCAAAACTGTTCACTCATCTTTATTCCAGAGAAAATATTTTAGATTTATATGGGTTTTTATCTTTTGAAGAGTTGAATTTCTTTGAGATGCTTATTTCTATCAGTGGAATCGGACCTAAAGCCGGCTTAGCGGTTTTATCAATTGCCTCTTTAGAAGATTTGAAAACTTCTATTGCCAGTGGTCAGGCAAGCCTGCTGACTAAGGTTTCTGGAATTGGCAAAAAAACAGCCGAAAGGGTTATTTTAGAATTAAGCAATAAGGTTTTGGCTTCCGGAGAAGATGTTAAAAAACTAATGGCCGATGATGAAGCTATTGACGCCTTGACTAGTTTAGGTTATACCAATCTGCAAGCCAGAGAAGCCCTTAGGCAGGTTTCAAGTAAAGCAGAGGGAACGACTGATAAAGTCAAAGAATCTTTGAAAATTTTAGGCCAATGATATGGGGCATGAATCGTTCTTACAATCGGCTCAATGGCAGAAATTTCAGGAGGCCTTAGGCCGTCAGACTTGGCGTCTCCGCAAAGTCTTAATTATCAAACACGATTTGCCTTTGTGTAAAAATTACCTGTACGCTCCTCGGCCTCTGATATCTATTGTTACTAAGCAGTTTTTTCTGGACGAAGTAAGGAAAATTGCTAAAAAAGAAAAGAGTATTTTCTTTAAGGTTGAACCGGATAGGGACAGTTCGCGTTTGCAGGGACTGTCTCTGTCTTCAAAATGTATTCAGCCCAAAAAAACTATAATTTTGGATATTACTAAATCAGAAGATGATTTACTAAAACAAATGCGTCAGAAAACCAGATATAACCTTAGACTAGCCCAGAAAAAGAATGTGGTTGTGGAACAGGACAATCAACAAATAGAAAAGTTTCTAGAATTATCAGAACAGACTGCCCAAAGAGACAGATTTTCCCTTCATCCTAAAAATTTTTACCGGAAGATGGTAAAAATTTTAGGCCCATCGGGAATGGTTAAATTGTTTTTAGCTAAGTACCAAAATCAGATTATTGCAGCTAATCTGGTCTGTTTTTTTGGAAAAGCCGCATATTATCTGCATGGCGCTTCAAATTATAATTTCCGCAATTTAATGGCTCCCTACTTACTGCAGTGGCAGGCTATTCTGCAAGCTAAAAAACTTGGCTGCGAACAGTATGATTTCTGGGGAGTAGATGAAGAAAAATGGCCCGGAGTAACCCGTTTTAAAAGAGGATTTAATGGACAGGAAATTACCCATCCCGGCGCTTTTGACTTAATTTTCCGACCGGCTTGGTATCAAGTTTATCAATTGGTCAGACGCGTTTTATGAAAAATTCATTAAGGAAATTAATTCCTGATTTCTTGTTAAGCTGGTATCATTTTGGCTGGGCTTTGCTGGGAGCGATTATTTATCGCTTCCCTTCCAGAAAGCTAAAAGTGATTGGGGTGACTGGAACCAACGGCAAATCAACGGTCGTTTTTTTTATTAGCCGGATTTTAGAAGAAGCCGATTATTTGGTGGCAGCGCTTTCTTCAATTCAGTTTAAAATAGGGGGCAAGGTTTGGCCGAATGATTTGAAAATGACTATGCCGGGCCGTCTGAAAATCCAACAGTTCCTGCGTCGGGCCGTCCAGGCCGGCTGTCAGTACGTAGTTTTAGAAGTGACTTCTGAAGGGATTAAACAATATCGTCATAAATTTATTAGTTTTAATTCAGTAGTTTTTACTAATTTAACTCCTGAACATTTAGAGTCTCACGGGGGATTTGAAAACTACAAGGAGGCCAAAGGAAAACTTTTTCAAGAATTGAAAGATGACGGTAAGAGTATTGTTAATTTAGACGACCCTTCAGCTGAGTATTTTATGAAGTTTTCGGCTAAGAGGAAAATTGGCTATTCTGTAAATTCTAAAGCAGAATTTAAACTTAATCTTCCGGGCCAGTTTAATCTTTCCAATGCTTTAGCGGCTTCATCTGTGGCTGAAGCTGAGGGAATTCCATTAGGGAAGATAAAAGTTGCTTTGGAAGGAATTAGGAACGTTCCTGGGCGCTTGGAAATTGTTGTTAAAGAGCCCTTCACGGTAATTGTTGATTATGCCCATACGCCGGACGCTTTGGAAAAAGTTTATCAAACAGTTATGGCAATGGCCTCAGGACGGATTATCGGCATTTTAGGGGCGGCTGGCGGAGGCCGGGATAAATGGAAACGGCCTCAATTAGGCCAGATAGCTGAAAAATATTTAGACCAGATTATTATTACCAACGAGGATCCTTACGATGAAAACCCGCAGGTAATTATTGATCAAGTGGCAGCTGGATTGGAACGAAAACCAGTTCAGAAAATTCTAGACCGACGCCAGGCCATCCAACAGGCCTTGAAGTCGGCCCAAAAAGGCGATTTGGTTATTATTACTGGTAAAGGATGTGAGCCGTGGATGTGTGTGGCCGGAGGGAAAAAAATTCCCTGGGATGACCGGGAAATAATAAGGGAATGTTTTAAAAGTCTATAAAGGACGACTCCTTAAATTTTGACAAGGGGAAACTGATAAGGACAGTCTTTAAAATGACGCCCTTGTGCTCAAGGGACATCATTTTAAGGACTGTCCTTTAATACGGTCTTATAAAATCTAGTATGTTTCTTCATTTAGAAAAAATTATTTTTTATTTGTTTATTTTCTGTCTCCCTTTCCAGGCTCGGAAAATTCTTTATCAATGGCCTGCCCGTCTTGTTTCGCAAAGCGTTGCGGGCGGGGGCGATGGTTTTAACGAATGGACCAGCGCCTATTTTTATTTTACCGATCTGCTGCTTGTTTTTATTTTGCTTTTTTGGGCTTGGCGGGTTCAAAAACAAGGACGGTCTTTAAAATTACGTCCTTGGTTTTTCAATTCAAGAATTTTTTATCATAATGATAAAACAGTATCTTCTGCCAAGGACGTAATTTTAAAGACCGTCCTTGTTTCAAGCAGTTTTTGGCTGATTGTTTTTTTAATTATTAGTTTTATTTCTCTTATTCAGGCGTCGAATCTTCAGCTTGGCTTTTATGCTTGGCTTAAGCTATTAGAAATGGCCGGTCTTTTCTTTTATTTAAAGTACAATTTCAAAAAATTGTTTAGCTTTAAAAAACTGGCCTATGTTTTTATTGCCGGCGGCCTTTGCCAATCGGTGATTGCTTTCATTCAATATATTTATCAAAAAAGCTTGGGGTTAGGTATTTTAACCGAAAGTCCCTTAAGCCCGGAAATTGCCGGGGTAGCTAAAATTGTTGTTAACGGGGTAAAAATGATCCGTCCTTACGGAACTCTGCCCCATCCGAATATTTTAGCGGCCTTTTTATTGATTAGTCTTTTCCTTATCTGTTTTCTTTGGTTAAGAAAAAAACACTCTTTTATTTCGCATTTATTCTTGCTTATTTCTTATTTCTCTTTGCTTCTTGTTCTCGGGTTGACTTTTTCTCGTTTGATTTCAGCTGTTTTTGTTTTGGCCAGTCTTCTGTTCTTCGTTTGGGCTTTTTTCAAAAAACCTCGGATTCGTCAGAGAACGGCTGGATTATTAATCTTGTTTATCGTCTTTAGTTCTTTATTAAGCGTTCTGCTTTGGCCGGAATTCTCTTCGCGCTGGGCGATTTCTTCCACTGAACAATCATTCAGCTTACGCTCCTTTTATAATCAAACCGCATTTTTTATCATTAAAGACCATCCTGCTTTAGGTATCGGCTTAGGTAATTTTGTTTGGGAAATTAGGCAGATGATTGATTTATTAGCTGGCTGGGCACATCAGCCGGTTCATAATGTCTATTTATTAATCGCTTCTGAAACTGGATTAATTGGCCTGTTTGTTTTTTTGTTCTTTTTATACAATTTATTGAGGCGGTTTGTTAAAAACAAAACTTTCAATATCCGGCACATTTGTATCTTATGCCTTGTCTCTGGCAGCTTATTGATTGCTGTGTTTGATCATTTTTTCTGGACGCTCCAGCAGGGCCAGTTGATGCTTTGGTTAGTTTTAGGTATAATGGGAGCGAACTGTCCCCATAGCTTAACGGATACCCGCCACAAACTGCGCATGTAGGCGGGCCCGCCTGACTGCAAAGCTGTCGGCGGGAAGCGTTAGTAATTATGTTTTTTATGTTCTCGTAGCTTAACGGATAAAGCGCTTCCCTCCGGAGGAAGAGATTGCAGGTTCGAATCCTGCCGAGAGCGCCGTAAAAGAAACGAAGTGAAATTCCCTCTGGGGACGCACGTTTTTTATTAGGGCTAACATGCGTTTTGCTGCTGACTTGCATATCCATTCTAAATATTCACGGGCCACTTCCAAAGATATGGATGTGGATAATTTGAACAGGTGGGCTAAAATTAAGGGCGTTAAAGTTTTAGGAACCGGTGATTTTACCCATCCGCTTTGGTTAAAAGAGCTTAAGGAAAAATTAGAGCCGGCTGAGCCGGGTCTTTTTAAGGTCAGGGGGAAAAGTCGTCCGCGGTTAACTAACCATGACTGGCTACCTAATAACGGCAATAACCATGAAGATAAAACGACCCGCTTTTTGTTAAGCAGCGAGATAAGCTGTATCTATTCAAAGAATAATCAAATCCGGAAGATTCATATTATTGTTTTAGCTCCTGATTTTAAGATAGTGGAAAGAATTAATGCCCGTTTGGGATGGATTGGCAATCTCAAATCTGACGGCCGGCCGATCTTAGGACTGGATGCCAAAGAATTGGTCAATATCGTTTTACACATTTCCCAGGATTGTTTTATCATCCCAGCCCATATTTATACGCCCTGGTTCAGCTTGTTTGGCGCCAATTCGGGCTTTAACTCTCTGGAGGAATGCTTTGAAGAATATTCCCAATACGTCTATGCCGGAGAAACTGGTCTTTCCAGCGATCCGCCGATGAGTTGGCGAAATTCATCCTTGGACAAAATTGCTTTAATTAGTAATTCAGATGCGCATAGTCCCAGCCGGATTGGCCGGGAAGCCAATATTTTTAATGCTGATTTAAGCTATTCGGGGATTACTCAGGCGATTAAAAACAGGGATCCTCAAAAATTCGTGGAAACGATCGAGTTTTTTCCTGAAGAAGGCCGGTATCATTATGACGGCCATCGTAACTGTCAGATTAGCCTATCTCCTCAAGAAGCCAAGAAGCTGAATAATCTTTGCCCTAAATGCGGTAAGCCGTTGACTATTGGTGTCTCGCACCGGATTGATGATTTGGCTGACCGCAAGGAGAAAGGACGGCCGAGTCAGACAATCCCTTTCAAGAGGATGATTCCCTTAGAGGAAATTATTGCTGAAGTCAAGGGTCTGGGTGTTGGCAGTAAGGCTGTCCGGGAAGATTACAAAAATTTGATTAAGCATTTTGGCTCAGAATTTGAAGCGCTTTTGAATGCTAGTCCGGAACAAATAGAGCAGACCGGTTCAGCGGAATTGGCTGAAGGCATAAAAAGAGTTCGCCAGGAGAATATTCAGATTGAGCCGGGTTATGATGGTGAGTATGGCCGGATTAAAATCTTTAATGACGAGGAACGGAGTAATTTCTCAAAGCAGGCTAGTTTGTTTTAAGCCTTGAATCTTCTTAAGATTATGATAAAACTTTCCATTATTATTCCAGTTTACAATGAAAAGAAATTTATTGGTCAGGTGATTAGCCAAGTTTCTAGATTAAAATGCAATCAGGAAATGATTGTAATTGACGATTGTTCAACCGATGGGACATTAGAAGAATTAAAAAAGCTGAGTAATAAATTTGATTTCAGAATTTTCACCCACCAGCGGAATCAAGGCAAGGGCGCGGCTATTAGAACTGGCCTTAAACAAGCGCGAGGCGAGTATTCGATTATCTATGACGCTGATTTGGAATATTCGGTTCAGGATATTGTCTATCTATTAAAGGAAGCGGAAAAAGTTCAGAATGCCCAACTGTCAAAAAAACGAGTAGCCATTTATGGCTCTCGCTTCTTAAAAAAATATCCAAAAAAAATAAGCTCTCATTATTTGGCTAATCGATTTTTAACTTTTTTGACCAATCTATTTTTTAATTTAAAGCTGACTGATATGGAAACCTGTTTGAAACTCTGCCCGACAAAAATTCTTCAAGGGCTTGACCTTAAATCTAAGCGGTTTGAATTTGATCCAGAGGTAACAGCTAAATTGGCTAAAAAAGGCGTTTTGATTGTGGAAAGGCCGATTCAATATTCCAGGAGAACCTATCAACAAGGCAAGAAAATTGGATTTGCAGACGGATTTTCGGCCGTTAAGACTATTTTCAAAGAAAAGATAGACTCATTGTAGTCAGTTATGTCTGAGAAGCGTAAAAATTTAATTTTTCTCGGACTGTGTTTTGTTTTAGTTTTTACTATTTACAGCCAGAGCCTGTCTGGCGATTTTGTTTTTGACGACCGTTCAATCGTTGAGCACCATCTTTTTTTAAAAAACCTTAACAAGCTTCCTCAAATAGCCGTCTCTCCATATTGGACAGTTGAAGCCGGTCTTTATCGGCCAGTGACGTTAATCAGTTATTCTCTCAATTATGCTTTTGGAGGCGCAAAAGCTTGGCATTTTCACTTAATCAATTTAATTCTTTACGCCTTAAGCGGATATCTGCTTTTTCTTTTAATTAAAAAAATTTTCCCCGAAAGAAAATCATTAGCCTATTTAACTCCTTTATTGTTTTTAGTTCTGCCTATTCATACAGAGGCAGTGGCTAATATAGTTGGTCGGGCAGAAATTTTAGCCTTGTTTTTTTCTTTATTGGTTTTTTGGGAATTGATTAAGCTAAGGCCTAATCCTTGGAAGGCAGGTCTTTGGTTTCTTTTAGCCTTAGGGAGCAAGGAAGTGGCTATTGCAGTTCTGCCCATTTCTTTATGGGTAATTTTTGGTAAAAATATTGCTTTCAAAAAAGCGATATTTGATAAAAAGAATATTTTGGAATATTTTTCTTCACTGCTTGTTATGATAGCTTCGGCCAGCACTTATTTAACTGTCAGATTTCTTGTTTTAGGCCAGCAATTCTTTTCTAACAATGCCACCTTGGTGGAAAACCCTTTAAAATTTGCCGCTTTGAACGAACGCTTAGCTACCGCTTTAAAAATTTTGGTTATCTATTTAAAAAAGGCCTTTTGGCCTTGGCAGCTTTGTTCTGATTACTCCTATAACCAGATTTCTTTAGTTGAAAATTTTGCTAACTCAGCATCTTTTCTGGGCTTATTGTTTCTATTGTTTTTTGCTTTTAGCTCGGTGTTCTTTTTAAAAAAAGCTCCTGTTTTAGCTTTAGGCTCGACATTTTTTATCTTTGCTTTTTTGCCCGTTTCTAATTTAATTTTTCCGATTGGCACAATTGCCGGCGAACGCTTAATTTATTTTCCTTCAGTCGGACTCTGTCTTTATTTGGCCCAGGCGTTGATTTCTTTAGGGCGGCTTAAACCGAAAAAACTTTTTTTCTTTATCTCGATTATTTTAATTGTCGCTCTAATCTGCTTTTACGCTGGGAGAAGCTTTATTAGGAATTTTGACTGGCTGAATGAAGAAAATCTTTTTATTTCAGCTGCCCAATGTGCGCCGAATAGTGTTTTGTCTATTTCAAACTTAGCCACCGTTTATTATTTCAGAGGAGATTACGACCGTGCTGAAGCCGAAGTTTTAAGAGCTAACCGGATTTATGATAAATATTCCAGAGCGATTAATAACTTGGGCCTAATTTATTGGAAAAAAGGGGAATATTATAAAGCCAAAGAGGAGTACTTTAGAGCTATTAAGAATTGGCCGCCCTATTCCGGGGTCTATGAAAATCTGGTTTTGTTGGAACTTTCTCAAGGTAATAAAGAGCAGGCCCAAAAATGGCTTAAGATATTTCTTGCTGGTAATTAAAGAGGCAAATTGAGGTTTTGGTATTGTTCAAGGTAATAAAGGGCATGCTCATTGTCCTTATCAATCTTAAGCGCTTCTTGCCAAGCTTTTTCAGCTTCCTTAAATTTATTTAATCGGAAATGGATTAGGCCAAAGCTGTTATAGATTGAAGGCAGGCCTTTGCCTAATTGGATAGCTTTTTCCAGATGTCGGCGCGCCGATAGCAAATCAACAGTTTCAGTTGAGCGGCTTTCCAGAGAAGCCATTTGTAAATGTGCTTGAGCCGATTCGGGATGGTCTTTAATAATGCTTTCACAGACATTAATGGCTAGATCATATTGTCCGGTCAATTCCAAGAGATTGATGCTTGCCATTTTCAACTTTATCTCCGGTGAGTTTATCAAAGAGGATATCCTGTTTTCAATATTCTCTGGAGTAATCTGGAATTTTTCAATAATTGCCTGATTGGCCGGCTTGTTTTTTACAAGAATCACCGATTGGCTGTCAGCTTGAACAAGGATCCAACCCGGGTCAGCCAGGCGTTTTATTAAAAATTCTCTTCCCCAAGGAGTAGATTCCTGATGAGTGAAGAAGATAAGGTTAAAGTTGTATTTCTCCGAATAGATTTTCCATTTTTCTTCATTCTGCTGGATGGGCTTGTAAATTTCCTCAAAAAAAGATTCTGGATAAGCCTCAGGCCGGTTATCAACAAAAATCTTTTCTTGAGGGTAAAGTTCAAATATCAGATAACTGCCGATATCGTAATTATTGAAAATTGGCCCGGATAGATTTTCTTCCTTGAAAAAAGCAGTTGAATCAACCGATTGTTCGGTTAACCCGACGCCCCGGTGTTTGTTGTTAAGCTTTGTTTGGCCGTTAAAAACTAAAAGAACTATTACGATTAAAGAAAGCGCCAAGAACCAAGGGAATATTCTTTTTAAAGGCTTCCACCTGAATTTTAAAAGCGGTTTTAAATTAATAGAAATGGCCGGCAAAGCGATTAACCCAACTAGCGGAAAATTTCTGATCATTTGGCATCCGGCTAAAATCACTCCTGCGGAAGCTAAAAAGAAAAAAGGAGAAAATTTTCTTAAATTAAAGACAAAGCTTAATGCAAGGACTGCAATGATGATTTTAAAGAAAGGAATTGCCGGGTCTTCCATCAAATGTTCCAGGAAAAACGGCGATTTATTTTCCACTATTTGGTAACCGTAATTCTCAAAGATGTTTAGCGGAGCAAGCAGCCCGGCTAGGCCAGCTGGGTTAACAAACGAAACAAGGATTAGGCACAATAACAGAAAAGATATTTTCCTTATATTTCTCCTTTTGAAGATAATTTGTTCCAAAAGATAGCCGGCAGTCATTAAGATTCCAATAAAAAAATAGATGTGGCTGTTGACCCAAAAAAGCTGTAAAGGAATCAACCAATATATTTTCCAGCCGGGCTTCTGTCCGAAGCAGACCAGAAAATACAGGAACAAGCTAATTAGAAAGTAGCTGAAGATTTCCGGCCTGATCTCGGTTCTCTGATTCAGAATAAAAATCACGGGGATAGAGAAAATAGCGACCAGCCAAAAATTGCCTTTTTTGGCCGCCAGGATAAAGACTATTAAAAAAGCGGCTAAAAGCAAAATGCTTTTAAAAACGATTAAACCTTTAAAGCCGGCTATTCCAAAAAGGAAATAAAAAATTAATCCGCTTAGCCAGTGATGGTTTAAGAACGGGTAATCTGGATAAGTATAGGAATACAGATTAGTCTGATTAACGCTTTTAGTCTGCCAGATAATCTGGCCGTTCTGAATATGACGTCCTATGTCTTGAGTTGGCAGATTGGTCTGGTGAAATATTCCCAAACTATAGAACAGAAGAATTAAGGCAAGGATTGAAATTTTAATCCAAATAGTCTTGATTTTCATATTTTTAATGCGTTAGATTAAGTATATCAATATGAAAAAATTTTGGCTATTGTTAATTTTGGTTATAATAGGAGGAGGAGTCTTTTGGCTAGCTGATTATGAGAAAAGGGATAAAACTATGAATAGTTCAGAATTAGGTAAAAATCAAGAAAACCAAATTGTTCGCCAGCCGGCAGTAGCTGGGCAATTTTATCCGTCTTCTAAAAAGGAATTGACTGAAATGATTGAACAGTTTTTGGCAGGAGCGGAATTACCGTCAATAAAAAAGCCGATCCAGGGATTAATTTTGCCTCATGCTGGGTATGTTTATTCCGGGGGAACAGCCGCCTATGGGATCAGGGCGATTCAGGACCAACTAATAGATAAAGTTATTCTAATTGGGCCCAGTCATCATCAGTATTTAAAAGGCGGAATCATTGATGGCAGTGACGCTTGGCAAACGCCTTTGGGACAAGTGAGGCTAGATACCGATTTGCGCGAATCTTTAGTTAAAGAAAATAGTTTATTTGCCATTGACTCATCGGTTCATATTCCGGAACATTCTTTAGAAGTGGAAATTCCTTTTCTTCAAACAGCGCTTAAGGAATTTAAAATATTGCCAATTTTAATTAACCAGTTGGCCCAAGATGAATTGATAAGTATTAGCCAAACCCTGGCTAAGCATACTGGCAGCAAAACTCTGATTATTGCCAGTTCGGATATGTCCCACTATCCAGCTTATCAAGAGGCTAACGCTATTGACCAAAGGACAATTCAGACAGTTTTAACTGGACAGGTCCCTGAATTAAAAAAGACTATCAACCAGATAGAGGCCGAAGAAATTTTAAATTTAGATACCTGTTTATGCGGCCAAGAAGCGGTGGAGATTTTGATGTCAATTGCTCAACAGAAGCAAGTTGAAGAAGTCAAGCTTTTGAAATACGCTAATTCGGGGGATGTAGCGATTGGGGATAAAAGTCGGGTAGTGGGCTATTCGGCAATCAGTTTTAGTTGGCCTGAGGAATCAACCGAATCTCCGGATTTTACTCTCAATCAAGAACAAAAAGGACAGCTTTTGGAAATTGCCAAGACGTCTGTTGAAAAATATATTTTAGAGGGGCAAGTGCCGGATTTTAAAATAGCCGATTCTTTGTTAAATGAGCCATTGGGCGCTTTTGTCACTTTAAAAAAACAGGGCCAGCTCCGCGGATGCATTGGAAGGTTCGAGCCGGATATTCCTTTATATCAGGTAGTTTCCCAGATGGCTGTTTCAGCCGCGATTCATGATGGCCGCTTTGCTCCGGTTCAGTCCGATGAATTAGAGGATTTGGAATATGAAATTTCTGTTTTAAGCCCTTTAGAAAAAATAGATGATTGGCATCAAATAGAATTGGGCAAGCATGGAGTTCAAATAAGGCAAGGTTTTAATTTAGGAGTTTTCCTTCCTCAGGTGGCGACGGAAAATAACTGGGATTTAGATACTTTTATGGGCCAGCTTTGTTCCCAAAAAGCCGGTCTTGATTGGGATTGTTGGAAAAGCGGTGAAGTAGACTTATATGTATTCACCGCCGAGGTCTTTTAAAATAAAGGACGTAATTTCAAGGACTGTCCTTGTAGCACTTAATAGTAATATGCCTCAATCGAAATCCTGCCTTATTAAAAATTTGACAAATATCATCCAATCTGGTATTTTCCGATTAAGTAAACGAACTTTAACAATATAATAATATATAACAGAGGAGATAAGAGATGGAAGAAATAAGTTGGCGAGAATTCTCTAAGATGGAAGACAAAGATAAAATTATTTTCCTTAAGAATCCATTAACAGGCGGTCTCTTTCATATTTTATTCGCTCAGCAGTTTGACCGGGCTAGCTTGGACCTTCTTTGTATATTGGCTGAACAGGCCAGGAAAATCAATAAAAACAAGCAAGAAGGAGTTAGTTTTCTAAAGAGCTTGCTTTCTGGAGCTCATGCTCTTAATCTCTTTAGCCAGCCTAGCAGTCGGACTTTTCTTTCTTTTGAAACAGCTCAGGAAACTTTAGGCATGAGTATTCGCGATATTCGCGACCCGAGCACTTCTTCAGAAACCAAAGGGGAAACGCTGGAAGATTCTATCAGAACTTTCAGCAGCTACGTTGATTTGATAGTTATGAGGCATCCTGATGAGCGGGCAGTGGAAAAGGGGGCTTGGGTTTTGAACAGGTCTGACCGACAGATTCCCATCATTAATGCCGGCTCGGGCAAAGACCAGCATCCTACTCAGGCCTTGACTGATATCTATACTTTGTACAAATCATTTGACGGTCGGATTGACGATAAAACCATTGTTATGTGCGGCGATTTAAAAAGAGGTCGGACAGTCCGTTCTCTTTCATATTTGATGAAAAATTACAAATACATCAGGTTGATATTCGTTTCGCCGGCTCATCTGAAGATGGAAGATGACATCAAAAAATTCTTAGACGACCATAACATTGTTTATTTTGAAGAATACGATTTGAAAGAAGTAATTCCTTATGCTGATGCCATTTATATGACCCGAATTCAGGACGAATGGGATAAAAAGGGGAGAGAAGGCAAAAAAGTCCCAAAATCAGTTGATGATAAGTATAAATTCAAGAAGCAATATTTGGATTTGCTGAAAAAAGACGCTGTGCTAATGCATCCTTTACCCAAAAGAGATGAGATAGACGAAGAAATTGGTTATTCTAAAGACAAGAGGATTGTTTTCTGGCGACAAGAGAGAAACGGTATGTGGATACGGGCGGCTTTAATCGCCCTTATTTTTCACAAAGAAATGGAGATTCTGGATTATACGTCTTGGCCAAAAAATTGGCGGGAAGGGGGAAAATAGTATGGCCAAAGAGAATGAAATAAAAGATTATCAATGTCCTAAATGTCAGAAAAATGATATTTCTTTTAAGGAAATGAAAGCCAGTCTTAATCCTCCCGATAAATCGCTGACTCATCAAATGCTTAGTTTTTTCTGCTATAATTGCCAAAAGGAATTTAAAGTAGAAGCCGGTGTTATAATGTATCAAGTCAGCTTGATCAATATTCTTAAAAAGAAATATCCTTAATCCTTAAAAAGGGGGAAGCAATGAAAAAGAAAATTTCAACCATAGCCGTAATGGCAGCCGTGATTTTTTCTTGTTGGTCGACGGGAGCCTGGGGAGATGATAATTTTAAACGCCTTAAGCAAGATATTGAGAAAGAATTTTTCCAGACCATAGACGAACAGCAGGAAAAGGGAGTTAGGTTTAAACCAGTGATATTCTCTTTTGATATAATAGCGGGAATGGGGGTTGAGGTGACATTTTTCACCATTAATTCTTCAGGAAGAGTAGAAGTCTTTAAATGTCTGGTAACTAATACTTCTAAAATAGAAGAGACTATAAAAAAAGCTTTAGATTTTTGTACGTCAGGGTCTAGAGCTTGATCAACTAAGGCGCCAAGCTAAAAACTTGGCGCCTTTTTTCTTTTTTTGCTAAACTAAAGAAATGGCTAAACTTTATATTGGCACCAGCGGTTTCCCTTATTCTCATTTAGAGAAAGGAGCTTTTTATCTCCAAAGCCTGGCTAAAAGCAGGCAATTAGAATATTACAGCCAGCATTTTCAAAGCTTTGAAAATGTTCTCTCCTTAAAAAAATAATGAAAAAGGATTAGTTTTTAACTAATCCTTTATTCTAAAAAATCTTCCAAAGAATATTTTTTCTTTTCTCGAATTTTTCTAATGGCTTTTCTTTCAATCTGCCGAATCCATTCTCGAGTAACATTGAATTCTTCAGCTATTTCCTGCAAAGTATATTTCCTTTTTTCGCCTATAGCAAAACGTTTGCGAAGAACTTTTTCTTCTTTGGGCCTGAGAGTAGCAAGAGCTTCGGTTTCTCTCTTTAACATTTCTTTCTTTTGGGCAGCTTCTTCAGGGTTAATTGCTTTCTCATCAGCTAAAAAGTTGCTTAAGGGATCAAGAGAATCGTCATTCTTAACAGGTTTTTCTAAAGAAATAAAGGACTGATGGACTTCGAGAAGCCGGTTGACTCTTTTTATGGGGATTTCTGTTGATTGTGATATTTCTTGAGGTGTTGGCCAGCAACCTTTTTCTTTATAATAATTATTTTTCGTTTTTTTGATTTTATTAAGCTCTTCTAAGGCACTGTGAGGTATATGAATGTCTTTATGGTTGCGCAGAGCCTGAACGATTCTTAAACGTATCCAATAGCCAGCATAAGTGTTGAGCCTGCCAATTTCTGGATCAAAATCTTGAATCGCTCTAATCAACCCCAGATTGCCTTCTTGGACTAAATCCGAAAAATTTAAGCTTTCGTCGAGATAGGGGCTATATCTTTTAGCCAGCCAGAGAACTAATCTCAAATTAGCTTCTATCAATTTTTTCTTCGCTTCCTGGTCGTTATTTTTAGCTTTAAGCCCTATTTCTTTTTCTTCTTCCGGCGATAAAAAAGAAAAACGCCTCATTTCTTTTAAATAAATACTTAATTTATCTTGGCCATTGCCATTATCCGAGTACATTTTTAACCACCTCCTTAATTGTTAAATAACTATTTCTTTTACTCTAATTAATGAATCTAATAAAGTCAATCATTTTATTCTTAATTAAGATTTACCAAAAGACCATTTCTCCGGACCATGGCGCTTTTCCGATTCTGCGGCTTTTGGGACGTTGCCGCCACGAGCCGACTTGTTCCGAATACACTTATCAGTCAATAGAAAAATATGGACTAACTAAGGGCCTTTGGTTAGGCCTCAAAAGAATCTTTACTTGCCACCCTTGGGGTTGACATTTGTAAGGTTATTACGAATAATAAAGGGAACTAAATGAAAGGAGGATTGTTATGGGAAGTTTTTATGGCGAAGGGAAAGGAGAAGGAGTCTGGGTTGTTTTCCAGGGTGAGAAATGGTGGTTGAGCGCGCTTTCTAAAGAGGATTTCAGGAATCGCAAAAAGCTGAAATTTAAAGCGGAATTTCTAATTGAGAAAAGAGGGGAAACGCATCTCGTCGGTATTGACGAGATAAAGCTGGCTGAATAATGCGGCCAGTTAATAATATAAGGGTATCCATGCGATGCCCTTTTTTTATTGAATAATTTTTGTTAATATTTATTTATGAAACTGAAAATGAATAAAATCATTAAGGCGCTAATTTTTTCAGACGTTGCTCTGTCTTCCGGATTCGGATTTGTAGCTCCTATTTTTGCCATTTTTTTGACTAATCAAATAAAAGACGGCAATGTTGAATTCGTTGGTTATGTGGCAGCTATTTACTGGATTATCGTTTCTTTAACCGTAATCCCTTTTGGGCATTATCTGGACAAAAACCATGGTGAGAAAGACGATTTCTATTTTATCGTTATTGGCAATCTTATGGCCGCCGGAGCTGTTTTCGGGTATATGGTGTCTTCTTTAACCTGGTATATTTATCTTTTCCATATTTTCTACGCACTGGGGATGAGTATGAATATAGCTGCTTACGGGGCTGTTTTTACCAGGCATATTGATAAGAACAGGGAAGCCTTTGATTGGAGCGTCAGGGCATCTTTAATCGGCCTTGGCACTGGAATCGCCGGAGCTTTAGGCGGGATTATCGCTAATCGCTTTGGTTTTAATACGCTTTTTATCGGCGTTCTAATTCTAGTTTTGGTTAGCGCTTTTCTGCCGTTCTTGATTTACAAACAGATATGTCTCAAGGATAAAAAAGTTCCGCATATTCCGACAATAAAATGAAAAATTTGGAAATAGCTAAAATTTTTGAGCAAATGTCAGTTTTTTTAGAAATGAAGGAAGATTCTTTTTTTGAACCCCGGGCCTATAACAAGGCGGCCCGGGTTTTAAATTCCCTGGAAAAAGATATTGAGGAAATTTATCGGACTGGCGGGGTTAAAAAACTGAAAGAAATTCCCGGCATCGGGAAAGGGATTGCTAAGAAAATTGAAGAATTCATTAAAACTGGCCGAATTAAAAAGCATGAAGAGCTTAAAAAAGAATGCCCGGTTGATCTGGAAAATTTAATGGCGGTTGAGGGTTTAGGCGCTAAGCGGATCAAGGTCCTTTACCAAAAATTGAAAATTAAGAATCTTAAAGATTTAAAAAAAGCGGTGGTAATGGGAAAAATCGAGGAATTGGAGGGATTCGGGGAAAAAAGCGAGCAGAATATTCTACAAAGCGTGGCTTTGGCTGAATCGGACAATGGCCGGTTTTTATTAGGCGGCATTCTACCGACAGTTCGAAATATCGTTGATGAATTCAAGAAAATGCCAGAAGTCAAAAAAATCTGTCCGGCCGGTTCAGTTCGGCGTATGAAAGAAACCGTTGGCGATGTTGATATTTTGGCAGTTTCTTCAAAACCGGACAAAGTTATGGATTTTTTTGTTAGTCGTCCGGGAATTGTTAAAGTTTGGTCTAAGGGGATAACTAAATCCTCGGTTCGTTTAAGACAGGGTTTTGACGTGGATTTAAGGATAGTCAAAAGGCAAAGTTTTGGCGCCGCTTTACAGTATTTCACCGGCAGTAAAGACCATAATATTTCTTTGCGGAAAATCGCCCAAAAAAAAGGCCTCAAGCTAAATGAGTACGGGGTTTTTAACAAGCGAGGACAGTCAATTGCCGGAGAGAATGAAAAACAGGTCTATAATTCAATCAACCTTCCATACATTGAACCAGAACTAAGAACTAACAGCGGCGAGATTGAGGCAGCTCTGAATGGCCAATTGCCCAAGCTGATTGGCTACAATGACATTAAGGGCGAATGCCATTGCCACAGTGATTGGAGTGACGGTTCTGAATCGATTTTCAGCCTGGCTAAAATAGCCAAAAAGATGGGTTATGAATATCTGGTGATTACCGACCACGCTAGTCCTATGGGGATAGTCCATGGCTTAGATGGAAAAAGAATTTTAAAGCAGCTTGCTGAAATAAATAGAGTCAATCGGGAAATCCACGGGATAAAAGTTTTGAAAGGCATAGAAGTTGATATTAAGGCAGATGGAAGTTTGTTTATCGAAGATGAAATTTTGGCTAAGCTGGATTTTGTTTTAGGGGCGGTTCATTCCGGCTTTAAAATGGACAAGGAAAAAATGACTAAGCGGATAATTAGAGCCGTAGAAAACCCTCATGTAGACGCAATTGCCCATCCGACCGGCCGGGTGATTAACAAAAGGCCGGGATATGAAATGGACTTGGCTGGAGTTCTTAAAAAAGCCAAACAGTACCGGACTGCCATGGAAATAAATGCCCATGCCAGCCGTTTAGATTTGAAGGATGCCAATATTCGTTTAGCTAAGCAGATTGGAGTTAAAATGGTCATCGGTACCGACGTCCATAATGTTGGCTATTTCAGCATGATGGAGCTAGGAATTGCTCAGGCGCGCCGTGGCTGGACCGAAAAAAAGGACATCCTTAATACTAAATCCTTGAAAAGCTTTATAAAATATTTTCAAAATTAATTTTTATGGAAATTAAACGGAAAAATTCTTACGAGATTATTAAAAGCTGGCTTCTGGTTCTATTCTGGGCCGGCTTTATTTTCTTTCTTTCCCACCAGCCGGATTTGAAATCCGGTCTGCCTCAAACCTGGGAATTCATTCTGGGTAAATTAGCCCATTTTTTAGAATATGCCATTTTGAGTTTTCTCTTAATCAATGCCTTGAGCAATTATCAAATATCTAAAAAGAAAATCATTTTTTTAGTTGCTGGGTTATCAATGCTTTACGCTTTTTTCGATGAATATCATCAGAGTTTTATTCCCGGGAGAACCCCTTCTCTCAATGATTTAACTGTTGATGGTTTGGGGATTTTATTGGCGGTTTGTCGCCGCGTCAAAATTGTGGTAAAATAACAAATATGTTTGATTTCCGCAAAAAACCTTGTTTCGGCTTGGACTTAAGCAATCTGTCTTTTAAGATTGTCCAGTTTAGGAAGAATAAAAAAGGTCTTTCTTTGTCAAGTTTTGTTAAAAAGGATATTCCCGCTGGATTAATTGAGGACGGGGATGTTAAAAAGGAAAAAGAGCTGTCGCTTATTCTTAAGGAGACCTTAAAGGAAGCGGGTAAAAAGTCTCTGCAGGGCAGGCAAGTAGTTTGCAACTTGCCTGAAGAAAAGGCATTTATCCGAGTAATCCAGTTGCCGAAGATGAAAAAAGAAGAAATTAGTCAAGCGATTAAATGGGAGGCCGAGGCTCATATCCCCTTGAGCATTGACGAGGTTTATTTAAGCTGGCAAATAATTGATTTGTCTAATAGCAACCCTAATCAGATGGATGTTTTGATTGCCGCCAGTCCGAAAAGCCTGGTCGAAAACTATACAAATCTTTTAATCAAAAGCGGTCTTAACCCGATTGCTTTAGAGCCGGAATCGGCGGCGGTTGTTAGAAGCTTGATTAAAACCGATGACGTTACGTCAACGATAATTGTTGATTTGGGAGCCAGCGGAAGCAATTTTGTTATTTTTTCCTCTTCAACTATTTGTTTTACTTCGCGCATAAATGTTTCGGGCAACCTTTTTGTTAAAGCAATTATGGAAGGGTTGTCAGTTGATGCAAAAGAGGCGAATGATTTGAAAATAAAAGTGGGACTGGATGAAGCTAAAAACAAAAAAGTTTATCAGGCCCTTAAACCGGTTGTTGATGATTTAGCTAAAAAAATTAAAGATTATATTATTTTTTATCGTGATCGCGCCGGGCAAGTTCACGACAAAGACGGAGCCATTAAACGGATTTTGCTTTGTGGGGGCGATTCGCTTTTAATAAATCTGCCGGCTTATCTCAGCGAGCAGTTAAATCTACCGGTTCAAATGGGCGACCCGCTGATTAATATTTTTTCTGATAGGGAAATGAAGATGGCTGTAAGACGGGAGCTGAAAAAACCCTTGGCTTACACTACGGCTTTAGGATTAGCTTTAAGACCCTATTATGATTAATCTTAATCTTTTGCCGCCTCAACAAAAAAAGGAAATTGAGTTAACTAACTTCAATCACCTGATTGTTTCTTTAGGAGTCTGGCTGCTGTCTATCCTAATTGTTTTTAGTCTTCTTTTGGCCAACGCTTATTTTTGTCTGTGTATTTTCTTAAGAACCCAAAACGCTCTAATAGAAGAAAAACAGCATGATAAAGAAAACCAGCATTTAACAGAAATGGAAGAAAGCATCAAACAGGCTAATCGTCAGGTCAACGAAGTTTTTACGAAAGGGAAAGAATTGATTGTTTGGACGCCTCTCTTAGAAGAATTAGCTGGGATGGTCCCTAATGGAATTTATTTAAAGAATTTTTCTTTTCAGACAGATACTCGTCGGATAACTATATCCGGATGGGCGAATACCCGGGACATCCTCCTGGCTTTCCAGGAATCCTTGGAAGGAAGCCCTTGCTTTACTGATATCCAATCTCCTTTGGCAAATTTAATAAAGCAGGAAAATATATATTTCAGTTTTAATTTTTTGCCCATTAAATAAATGTCAAACGCCCAAAAAAAACTTTTTTTATCTTTAGCTGTTGGAATGGCCGGTTTAATTGTTTTTATCGGTTTGATTATTTGTCCTTTAATAAACAGGATTAGGATTGCCGCTCAAGAATGCCTTAATAACCAGGATGTCTTGGCTAAATTAGACCAACGGGTTTCTCTGCTTAAAGGGTTAAAAAAGAATTATCAAGACAATCAATCAAATTTACTGATGCTTGAGAATGCTTTTTTAGGTCCTGAAGAGACAATCGGCTTTATCACTACTTTAGAAACGATTGCCAACCAGACTAATAATTTTTTTGAAATTAAATCAGTCAGCTCTAACCCTGAAGATGAAACGAAAGCTGCCTATTTAAGACTAAATATCTATCTTTGGGGTAATTTTTTCGGCTTGCTTAATTTTCTGGCTAATTTAGAGAATATTCCTTATCCGCCTTACCGATTAATTGAAGTAGATACTTTGACAATCAGGAAGCTGGCCAAAGAAGATTTATCTCGGATAGAAATGAATTTGGGAGAAGGCAAATTGGAGACCGTTTTAAGTGTTAAAGTTTATACCCAGTAGAGAGATTTTGAATTCTTTGCAAATTTGATTTTTCTTCGAAAAATCTTTTCGAAATTTTTCTACTGGGGATACTCAATAAATTTATGAACCGGGAATCAAAATTAATTGAGATTTACAATTTTTTAAAGAAATATTATCCAATTATTCTGTTGGTGGTTTTTATTTCTTTAACCTGCCTGAATGTTTTCGTGTATTATCAATATTTTTATTTACCTACCAGAGACCAGGCTAGTTCGAATATTGAAGGAGCGATTATTGACCGGGAAGTTTTGGATAAAATTCTGACTGATGTCAGAGAACGAGAAGAAACTCTTTATCGGGTAAGAGAAACAGAATATCCCGATCCCTTTAATTAGTTTTGACTTTTTTGCCATTTTACTTTATTCTGTTTATCCATATGTCCCTGTAGCTCCTCGTAGTTCAACTGGACAGAACACCGCCCTTCTAAGGCGGATGTTGGAGGTTCGAGTCCTCCCGAGGAGGCCATGGTGCCTATAGCTCAACGGTTAGAGCTCTAGTCTGTGGAACTAGCGATGCGGGTTCAATTCCCACTAGGCACCCCACAAAAACATCTCTTCTGTCACGAAGAGATGTTTAATTGACTGAGGAATCTCCGCGCCCTTCTTATTTTTTGAAAAATCGTCCGAGATGGGTTATGATATAAATGAAGTCATATGCAATATGCTTATTTTATAGGTTGTTTAATATTTTTCAGTGTCTGGCTGTTATTTTTCATTTTAAGAAAAGATTTAAGAAAAGAGATTATTTTTGGCAGTTTACTAGCATTGCCTTTTGGTTTTATTGAACGTTTATGGGTCCCTGAATATTGGAATCCGCCTTCTTTTTTTGATCTAATATCTAGATATGGCTTTGGCTTAGAGAGTTTCTTCTTTTGCTTTATCTGCGGCGGTACCGCCGCGGTAATTTACGAGATAATTTGCAGTAAAAAGACGGTTAAAATAAGATTGCGGCGCAGATATTTATTTGGCCCTTTTGTTTCAGTCGTCGCCATTTTCATTCTGCTGGACTTTCTGTTTAGCGATAAGACAATCTATAATGCGATTATCGCCTCAATTACAGGGGCAGTTATGATTGCCTACAAAAGGAAAGATCTAATTAGCCAAATTATCTTCGGCGGCGTCTTCTTTGCCACCGTTTACTTCCTGCTCTTTTTTATCTTCAGTAAGTTGTTCCCTGGCTATATTTCTATGGCCTATACTTTGGAAAATCTTTGCGGAGTACTAATTTTAGGCATCCCTTTAGAAGAATTATTTGCCAGTTTCGGCGTGGGGGCTCTTTGGACTTCTTTCTATGAATACATCAGGGGCTACCGAACCAAAAACCTATAAAGAGCCGCTATTAAGAGCGATTTTTGGTTGACCGATCTTTTAAAAAAGAGTAAAAAGGAATCAATGGGGATTCTTTAAAAATTAAATATAAAAACATTAAGAAAAAAGGAGGTTATTATGGACAAGGCAAAGACTTTACTCTTTGTATGTTTTGCCGGTATGGTAGAATCATCTTCTTTGTCTTCAAAGCGTAAAAAGGCTATTCTTAGCAGGACTAGGATATTATGGGAAGATCCGTGGGATGAGGAAGAAAAAATAAGACAAGCCGAATATTTTCTGCTGAAGATGTTATCTGAGGGTTTTGAAGAAAAATTTTTAGCTCTCTATTCCTTAAGCAAAGCTCCTTGGATACAAGTTTCGACGGCTAAAAAGATAAAAGAATTTAAATTGGATGCTTCGGAACCGGTTAATAAGGTGATCGCCAGTCAAGTCACATCTATGACGCCTCTTCGGGCAACAATCACAAGGTAATTTAAGAGTGAGCGGGCATGGCGCAGTTGGCAGCGTGTTCCGCTCCCAGCGGAAAGGTCAGAGGTTCGAGTCCTCTTGCCCGCTCCATAGTTTTTTAAACAAAGCGGATGAAACCCATCCGCTTTTTACTTGATAAATCAACCAAAATGAGATAAAATATACCTAAAATAAAGTCGGCTATGCGATAGCCGACCATAGCCGACTATACGGAGGTTTTTGGCAAAGCTTGACAAATGATTAATGATATTATAATATTTGTTTAAATAATGTTCTTTTAAAGGAGGTGATAGAGATGCCTAACGAGCAGGCAAATGCTGCCACAATAGGGGGATTAACCTTTAGTGTCTTAGGGCCATTGGCTTTAGGACAGCCAATATTATTTTTATGTGTTCCTGCTATTTTATTAGCGAGAGGGGTACGAGCCTTGCTCGATAAAAAGCAGGAAAAAACAGAGAACAATAAAAAGGAGGATAAGGAAATGTTGCCGAGTAGATATTCTATGTTGCCTAGAGTCCTCGACGGTGATTATGAATTTGATCATCCTTTTCTGAATAGATATTTAGCGCCTAAAAATCCTTTAACTGAACTTGCAGAGCAATCACCAAGGCTGGCGTACAACGCGATAGTAGCAGGATCTCTTGCTAAAACGCATGAGAATATTGCTACAGAGCCTGCTCGCGAGTTCGCTAAACAAGGGAGGGGTATCTTTGCCGAGACATTTCGAAGAAAGGGATTATTAACAGATTCAGATTCTATAGTAACCGTGATTAGGCCAATTTAAAATAACTAAAACAATTAGAGCAGCTCAATAATAACGAGCTGCTTTAAAATTGCAAGAGAATTAAAATAGTAAAAATAGCCACAAGTCGGCTAAAGTCGGCTATGCGATAGCCGACTAATTTCCACAGCTCTGGCCGTAGAGTTTTTGTTTGATGATTCCAGTGATGTTCATCCGGATATAAACTGCACTGATTTCAACCCGATTGAATGTCCCGAGGAATGTTCAGTCTGTCCGCCGTGCGCAAGCTGCAGCTCAGTCAGCTGCCAAACCCAGGAATTCTGCGAAAACATTGGATTTGACAAAGGCTGGTATCCGAACATGCAGAAAAAAGTAGATAATTTCTTTGATTGCGCGGTTTTAGGAAATCCAATTATGGAAAGTTATCCGCGCCAGTGCCGCGCTGGAGATGAAATCTTTGTCGAAGATATCGGCAATGAACTGGAAAAAGCTGATTTAATCCAACTTGACAATCCCAGGCCGAACCAATCCATTGAAAGCCCCTTAATCATAGAAGGCCAGGCCAGGGGATTCTGGTTTTTTGAAGGGGATTTTCCGGTTATTCTGACTGACTGGGAAGGTCTAATTATTGCCGAGGGCTATGCCACGGCTCAGGATGACTGGATGACCGAAGAATTTATCAAATTCAAAGCCGAAATTGAATTTACCAAGCCCGAGTTATACAATCGCGGAAGCTTGATTTTAAGAAAAGACAATCCTTCCGGCCTGCCGGAAAACGACGACGCCCTCGAAATCCCCATATTCTTCAAATAACTACAGAATCTAACAGAGGCGCCTCGTCAAGGATTCTTCCTTGACATAATTTTAAAAACAGTTTATCTTTAAGAAATTAGAATCTTAACAAATAAAGGAGGTCAGAATGGAAGAAAAAGTCGATAAAATCGTATTTTTGAAAGGTAAGAAAGTTTATCTTAGGCCACTTAACAAACAAAACGATTTAAGTCTTTGTCTGCAATGGATTAATGACCAAGGGCTGACTCAATACTTAAGCATGTATTTGCCCAGCTCAAAAGAAAGCGAAGGAGAATGGTTTGATAATATGAATAAAAGTAAAAATGATATCGTTTTATTCATAGAGACAATCAAAAACAGACCAATCGGGATAATCGGATTACATAAAATTGATTGGAAAGACAGAAATGCTGAACATGGAATTTTCATTGGCGAAAAGGACTGTTGGAGTAAAGGATATGGCAAAGATGCCCATATGATATTGCTCAATTATGCTTTCAACACTCTTAATTTGCATAAAATATGTTCCAGCGCAGTTGCTTTTAATGAAAGAAGCTTAAGGTATCATCTTTCCTGTGGGTACAGAATTGAGGGAAAGAGGCGCAAACAGGTTTACAAAAAAGGCAAATACCATGATTTAGTCTTGTTCGGTCTTTTTCAAGGAAGGTGGGAAATATTCTGGGAAAAATATCAAAAAGAATAAAGTTTTAAAAAGCGGATGAGCAATCATCCGCTTTTTTCTTGATAAATCAGCCAAAATGAGGTAAAATATACCTAAAATAAAGTCGGCTATGCGATAGCCGACCAAGCCGACTATTAGAATTAAGTAAAAAATTGCTAGGTTTTTTTACTTGCCTTGAAAGGATTGAAAGGGTAGAATAAAAAATATGAATGAAAAGCCGGTATTTTCCAATAAATTACAAAGATGGATGGCTAAACCCATCTGCCATAAGAAATATTTTTATCTGGATAAGTGGAGTTTTGTCCATTTTACTTCCGGCTTAATTTTAGGATTTATTTTCACTCGCTATTTTTCTACTAGCTACGCCTGGTTGATTGTCTTAATAATATTAGTGGCTTATGAATTTTTTGAGTTTTCTGTTTCTAAATATCTTTTTAGAAGGGAAATACCTTTTGATAAGATTTGGGATATCATCATTGGCATGGCTGGCTTTCTAATTATTTGGCTATAGGATAGTTAGTTTGGAAAACCGCCAAGCAGGCGGTTTTTTGGTATAGAAAAAGGAGCTCTTTTTATTTCGAGCTCCTTAATGCGGGAGTATGGTTTTAGTTATTATTACCATTTTTTTTTAAGGACAAATTCATCGGTTAATATTTCACCGTTCGGCCCGATCCGAAGTTTTTGAACACCAGGAATATTTTCGCCAAGTGGTGTTATGACATCGACATGTGGGCCATAAGGCGCATGCGGCTTATCGATTTTCATAATCGAACGATCTAATCCTTTCATAGGTTTCATTGGACTCGTCATATCAATCACCTCCCTTATTTGGATTCTTAAACAACTCCATGCTCCCGACTTTATTCCATCTTAACAAATTTTTAATGTTTGTCAATAAATTCTTTTGTTTCTTGAGATAGCTTAACTAATACATCTTTTTTAATCCTGCTAGTATTTTTTATTAACGCCATTGTCTTAAGCAATAAATCATTAGGAATATCTTCCATCAAGTTTTTAAAAGTAATTACTTGCTTATGATGTTTATAATAATTGGCGAAATGAATAAAGCTAATAACAAAGGATAATGCAATAATTGTTTGTTTGTGATTATCTCTTACAAGGTGTTTTTGTGACCAGTCATAGAATTCCTGGGCGCGGTTTATTAGATATTCAACAGCATCATTATTTGCCTTGATGGACGACAGTTCCTTCTTTAAAACAGAAAGATATCTTCCGTAAATTTCTTGGCCAGTAAGAATAGGTTCAGTTATTAATGGATCAAAATTAGATAACATCTTTTCAATTTCGTCTTCACCGATATAGCTGATGTCAAGTCCTTGATATTGGAAACAGTTATAAGATATTTTCTTTTTAAAGATAATAAATATATCAATATCTTGGCCTTCTTTATTTCCATACCAGATAGCAGTTTTTATAAAATTTTTAGAGAATATAGACATGAGATTTTTTCTGATTTCTCCAATTTCCATTTTTCCCTCCTTTCTTTCTTTTATTTTTAATGTTCTAGATTATGGATTACTATAATAATATAATGTATTTATGTCAATCTTTTAAAAGATAAGGGGAGATCGCCGAAGAGGTGGTTTTTTGTTTATCCTGAAAGAATTGAAGGGCTTGTCTTGAAAGAATTGAAAGGGTAGAATGAATAAAATGAAGAAAATAGTCAGGGTTAACGACAAGATGCAAAAAGATTACAGATATGAACCGACTGAACCGGTCGGAAAAAATTTTGATAAGGACTTTAAACCTGAATTGACGCCGAGAAAAATGCTTGAACTGGGAATATTTTGCGGACGGTATATGCGTGATTCAGTAAAAGAGTTTCCTAAAAATTGGTTTAGAAACGCAAAATTTGCCAAGGACAAAAGAAATTGCCAGCTTAATTTTTTCAAGATTAACGCAAGTATGCCCTTGAAATACTGGCAACAAAAAGGATGGATCCATCCGGATGATCCCCGGGGCTGGTTTCAGTGGTATTGCCGTTATTATATGGGACGTAGGCACGAAGATGACGAGAGGCAAATAAAAAGATGGAAAGCCATGAAGAGGCATATCGGGCAAGTTAAAAAGAATTGCCGCCAAAGAGATTTAAATTGCCGCAAAAAACAAAGACAAGCCCTATTGCACTGGGCTTATGATTCAAGAAAAATTTAATAATAAAATCGCCAAGTAAAGTCGGCTATGCGATAGCCGACTATATTTGCTAGTATTATAATACATGATATTTATTTGGCACAAAGCTGCTAATTTTGATCACTTGGATCCAATAACTCAGGTTTATGGGGTTTGTTTTAATAAAGATGGAGATATCTTAATAAAAAAGGGATTAAGCGGAGAATGGAATATACCTGGAGGAAGTCCAGAGTTAAATGAAATGCCTGTTCAAACTTTAAAGAGAGAGCTTGGAGAAGAAACTGATGTTGAAATTGGCAAATGCCAAATGATAGGTTACTTTGAAGTCCCGAAAGACAATTCTGTAATCTATCAATTAAGATATGCTTGTATAATCAAGGGAATAAATAAACAAACTGTTGATCCTGCAGAAAGGGTTATAAATGAGAGAAAATTTGTAAGACCAGATGATTTTTTTAAATACGTGATGTACGAGAATTATAGACCCATGATAGCCGAAGCCATTAAATGGTTTGCTAAACGGTGAATGAAGCAGGTTCTAACAAAGTCCGTTCCTCGGAGCCATATAGGACAAAAAATTACCAAGAGGGCGGTTTTTTGGTAGAATTAAATAAAAGAGAGGAGAAAATTTGGGAAGAAAAATATGGATAAGGTAAAATATCAAAATAGGGATTCGCGTCTTGAGACTTCGGGGAAAATTATTGGTTTTTATGAAAGAGAATTTTATTGTTTTTCAAATTTCTCCAGCTTCGCTGTTAAATGGAAAGATAAAAATTGGCCAACTTCAGAACATGCTTATCAGGCAGCTCATTTTTTTAAGACGGCGCCGGGTCTCGCCAAAAAAATTTATAAAGCAAGATCAGCGCATGAAGCATATAAAATAGCTAAAGCAAATGCAAATAAAGCCCTGGATAATTGGCACGAAATAAAAGTTAAGATTATGGAAGATATTGTTAGACATAAATTAAAACAGAATCCGTATATAATACACAAATTGATACAAACAGGGAAAAGATATATTGTTGAAGATTCGCCCAAGGATAGTTTTTGGGGATGGGGTCCAAAAAGAGATGGCAGAAATGAATTGGGAAAGATTTGGATGAAACTGCGAGATGAAATAAAAAACAAATAAAAGATTTGGAGGGGGGCTGTAAATTAAAGAGTAAAATGAGTAAGGATAATTAAAAAAGATAAAGTCGGCTATGCGATAGCCGACCAATAGCCTGTTGAAAAATAGAAATTGTGACATCGGATGTCGCTATATGTCGCTATAAAAAAATTGACAAATTGAGATTAATATTTTAAAATCACTTTATTCCTTAAAAACATTATAAAAAAGAAAAGGAGGTGAAAAGGTATTTTCTGAACAGGGTTTATTTACAATTAACTGAAATTTTAAAAGCAGAAAGGATGGCGCAAGATGGAAAAGGAAAACAAGAAAATAGTAAAATGTCTTAGCTGGGGGATAGTGATTGGAATAGTTTTGACGCTTATTGTTGGTTTTGGTTTTGGTGGATGGGTTCTGGGCAGTACTGCCCAGGAAAAAGCTGATCAGGCGGCCGAAAAGGCGGTTGTTAATAACCTAGCGCCGATTTGTGTTGAACAATTTCAACAGGATCCGGCCAAGGAAGAAAAATTTAAGGAATTGGAAAAGATAAGCTCATGGCAGAGAAGTAAATATGTCCAAGATCAGGGCTGGGCTACAATGCCGGGCCGAGAAAAATCTGACAGGGACATCGCTGATAAGTGTGCCCAGAAGATATTAGATTTGGATCTAAAGTAGAAATTCTTTCATTAATCATTAGCGGATCAATATTAAATTAATTGGTCCGCTATTTTTTTTGCTTGTCTTGAATGATTTGAAAGGGTAGAATGTGGATATGAGAAAAGGGCGAGTGATTAAAATTTACTGCGCTAATTGCCAGAAGTTGCTTTTTAAGTATTTCAAATCTGGTTCTGGCCATTTGGTTAAATGTTACCGAGACCGAATTGTTAAAGATTTTACCGAGGGAAATCTGAAATGCCCTCGCTGCGGCCAGCTCTTTGCTAGAGAAACGATGATTTATGGCCAACCGGCTTATAAGATTATTCAAGGGAAGGTTTCTATCTAGGCTTTTCGGATAAAGCGGTTTGCAAAATAAATCTTTTTAGGTAAAATATACGTATGCAGGAATTCTTGCAGAATTTTATTTCTAATTTAACCCCGTGGGTTCTGATTCACGGGATCAAAGTCGTTTTTATTCTAATTGGCGCTTTTTTAGTCCGTTATTTCGCCGGAGCAGTTATTGACAAGGTTGTTAGAAAAGCGATTGTTTCCAAGGGGCTTTTGACTTCGGAAGAGGAAAAGAAAAGAGAAGATACTTTAATCGGCGTTTTTGAAGGCGCGGCTAAAGTAATTGTCTGGGCAGTGGCCATTCTGATGGTTGTTTCGGAATTAGGGGTTAATATCGGCCCCTTACTGGCCGGAGCCGGGATTCTTGGTTTAGCAGTTGGCTTTGGCGCCCAGTACATTATCCGTGATTTCTTTACCGGCCTGTTCATCATTCTGGAAAATCAATATCGGGTGGGCGACGTAGTGAAAATCGGTGATATTGTCGGAACCGTAGAAAGTATTAATTTGAGAATGAGCATTTTAAGGGATATTGACGGAACGGTTCACCATATTCCTAACGGCGAAATTAGCATTGCTTCCAATTTATCCAAAGGATTTGCTCGGGTGAATCTGAAAATAGGGGTGGCCTATGATTCGGATATAGAAAATGTGATTAAGTTAGTCAATCAAGTGGGCCAGGAAATAGCTAAAGATCCGGAATGGAAAGACAAGATTCTTAAAGCGCCTGAATTTGTCCGGATAGATGATTTTGCTGATTCGGCAATAATGATTAGAATTTTGGGAGAAACTAAACCTCTGGAGCAATGGAACGTGCTTGGCGAATTACGGAAACGGCTCAAGATTGCCTTTGATAAACAAGGCATTGAAATTCCGTTCCCGCAAATGGTCGTCCACCAGGGGAAATAATGATATATTTGACACTACGCTATTAATCTGCTATTTTTAATGCGTAATTTTTTTTATGCCCCGTAGAGAAACTTTGACCCATTCGCCAAAGGCGAATAAATAACTACACGGGGACATATGCTATAAAATAAATTAGGAATACTAAGAACTTTAATGTTTGAAGATAAATGTCAAAGTTCTTCTACGGGGTATGCCCCGTAGTAGAATTTCGACCACCGCCTCCGGCGCTGAAAGAAACGGGGCCAAAGGAAATATTAAAAGATTAAATAAATTATAAATTAAAGAAATTTCATCTTGTTATTAAGTCGAAATTTCACTACGGGGTATGC
>CAYPQZ010000003.1:0-15090 GCA_964413015.1 uncultured Candidatus Saccharibacteria bacterium
TATAATTTCATTCATAAATCCAAGATGAGTATTTATTTCTAGAAAATGAGCTCGTAAGATTGGATCAAATTTTGATAGCCATATTAGATTTGACTCTAATAAAGGCAAAGAGAGCTTTTTAAGTGACAATCCTGAATCGGGTTGATTTTGTTGTTTTATCTGTTTTTTAAAATCGGCTATTTCATTATCTGTAAGCTTTAACATTAGACCAATTGTTTTTAATAAAGAGTCAACTGAATTAACACCATTGTACTCAGAAAGAATAGATTGTACCCACTCAAAAAATTCATGATTTAATTGATCATATTTTCCTTCCACTTGATACACTGCTAATACGAGCCTATATTGAAGCTCACAAAGTTCTGTAAATAGTGCATTTTCTACAATTTTGGCTTTGCGCTTATCTTGTACATAATTAACAATTAATGGTGCGAATAAACCCAATAGCCATCCGAATACAATCAATAATACATTATTAATCATTATAAATTGTGAATCATTTAATATATTAAAATTAAAATAAGTATTAAGTAATGATGAAAATATTAAATAACCCCCAAGCCCTATAATTACATAACTTAAATATTTTATTATATTCATCACTTATATAAATAAATAATAGTGCATGATATTTCTTTTAGTTTCTCAATAAAAAAGTCTTTTTTGTTAAGCTTCTAGAACCCTAACTTTTAAATTTCTCACTTCTGACAAAGCATTTATTCTATTTTTTTAACTAATTCAATCCTATACTTTACAAAAATAGCAAGCTATAAATCTTTGCTATTACGTAATAGGTATGAATATGCCTATAGTTCTATAGCTACAGTAATTATAATAACAATTATTGTTCTGATAATGCCATATAAAATATATAAAGAAATAAAAACCAATAAAATTTTTAATATTTTTTTTGTTAATTTGTCTATTTTGTAAATTGTGATAAAATGATCGGCAAGAAGACATAAAAAACCTATAAATATTAACCACATTGCACTATGAGGCAAAAGTTTATCCGGATTATATAAAGCAAAATACATTTGGCCTGCACTCATTCCTTTGTATGGAATTACTGGGTTGTAAAGTAATGTTATTATTAATACACCTATAATGTTATATATTAATCCTAGTGATGTGAAAGTTAAAAATTTTAATTTACCTTTAAACAATAACATATCTTTATCCTATCATAATAATATCTATTTTCAATATTGGTAAATATTTGCCTAAGAATTGACTCTATTTTTGAATTTGATATAATAAAATTAAATAAAAGATATTTAAAAACATATTAAATAATTACTCGTCTGTATTATTGACATTTTTCTTTATTAGGCTGTCTTATGTAGTATTTGTCAAAGACTTGATTGAAACACCTCCTTTCTAATTTTTTTTCTAAGAAAAAAGATTGGGGTGTCGATATGGGTTAAGACAGCGAATTCGTGTCTTAACTCGTGGGTATTGGTCTTAAAGCCCTAAATTAAGACCTGATAGTCCTAACGGACTTTGGGACAACTACACAAGATTGCAAGCATAAAAAAGCCGCATTGACCTAAATGTGGTTTTTTGTTATTATAGACTTATTGGGCGTGTAGCTTAGTCGGTTACCCGCCGCAAGCAAAGCATGCTGGCGGGCCCTCCAAAATGCGAAGTTTTTGGAGGGGAGCATTTAATATAATGTATTGTGTATATGTGTCGTATAGTCGTAAATTAGATAAGTTTTACATTGGAATTACAAACAATTTATCCAATCGATTAAAAGAACATAATAGCGGCAAGGTTTATACTACCCTTTTATAGAATGAGAGATTTTGAATTAGCATATTACGAAGTATGTTTTTCTAAAAAGGATGCTTTAATAAGAGAGAAACAGCTTAAAACAGGATTTGGAAGGAGCTATTTAATAAGAAGGTTAAAAATTATATTTCGGGCGACTAGCTCAGTCGGTTAGAGCGCGTCTCTGATAAAGACGAGGTCTCAGGTTCGAATCCTGAGTCGCCCACACGATTTTATATTGAGGCTTTAAACTTATCCACAGGCAACTTGTGGGTTTTTTATGTTAAAATAAAGGAGTAGAAAAAAGGAAACAGCCCGTCTTCGCGCTTCGCGCTTCGGCGGATACTGTAATTTGAAACAAAATTAAAATTTTGACAAATTACGCGAAAGGGGGTGAAAAAAATGTTAGCTCAAACTTGGACAGAAATAGTTACTTCTTCTTTGCAGACGCTTTGGTCTGGATTTATGAGTTTTTTGCCGAATCTTTTAGGGGCAATTATAGTTTTTCTAATTGGCTGGTTGATTGCGTCTGTCTTAGGTAAATTGACTGTTCAGATTATACGTTTGTTAAGAATCGACAGTATTTTAGAGAAAATAGGATTTAAGAAAAGTTTTGAAAGGGCTAGTTTAAAATTAGATTCAGGTAAATTTCTTGGAGAACTAATCAAATGGTTTTTCATTATCGTTTTCTTGATGGCCGCTACCGACATTCTGGGCATGCCTCAAGTAACGGAATTTCTAAAGCAAATTCTTCTTTACGTCCCTCATTTGATTGTCGCGGTTCTTATCCTGCTGGCGGCTGTCCTGATTGCTAATTTTCTGCAGCGGCTTGTCAAGGCAAGCGTGGAAGCGGCTGGTTTAAGATCAGCCAATTTCCTGGCGGCGGTAACCAAATGGTCAATTCTGATTTTTGCAATTTTGGCGGCTCTTCTACAGCTAGGTGTTGTTCCGTCTTTAATCCAAACTATTTTTACGGGCGTGATAGCCGCTTTGGTTATCAGCGCCGGCTTAGCTTTCGGTTTAGGCGGTAAAGATTTAGCAGCCCAGTTTTTAGAAAAGCTTAAGAAGGAAGTTTCGAACGAATAAGTATAATTTATATTCACAATCTCAATTGTCAATCTCTTGACATCCTTTTGAGATTTGTATAGTATATAAATATTATGGACAAAATGAAAAGATTAATAATGAATATAAGAAGCGGTTGATGGCTGTATATAATTTTATTTTGTCTCCAGAAAGACCGCTTTAAAGCGGTCTTTTGAATAAGATTATGGAGAGTCCTTTGAAAATTGAATAGCAGGTAAGCATTCCCAACTTTTACCCCGTTGTTTTGCGGGGGGTTAGTATCCAGAAAGTTGGGAGGGTATAAGAAATTAAGGGCCTATGAGGGATGCCTTGACACAGAGAGCCGATGAAGGACGTGGCGTGACTGCGATAAGCCTCGGGGAGGCGTCTAGCAACCTTTGATCCGAGGGTGTCCGAATGGGGAAACCTAGCCGTGCGTAATCACGGCTACGCCGCGTTACGCACGGAATTTCTAATTTCTAATTTTTAATTTCTAAACAAATCCCAATTTTCCAAATTTAAAATTCTAAATCAAATTTATTTATAATTTGGGAAATTGTAATCTAGAGATTGTTTAGAATTTAGGGTTTTGATTTAGGATTTTCGTGCGTAGCGCGGTGTGGTAACCCGGGGAAGTGAAACATCTTAGTACCCGGAGGAAAAGAAAACAATCCCGGCCTTGCGTCGGGAGTATTCCCTAAGTAGCGGCGAGCGAAAAGGGAGCAGTCCAAAATCATTCGCTCCTCACTCACGTTCAGTGCGAATCCGTACCGAGCGAGAGCGAGGAGCGAATGGTGGTTGTAAGATAATAATTTTTTTGAAGTTCTAAAAAATAAAGGTTGGTTAGTTGAACCTTGCTGGAAAGCAGGACCAAAGAGGGTAAAAGTCCCGTAAGCGAAAACTCCTTTATACTTCTTTTTATTAATCTTGAGTACCATGAGACTAGACTATCTCATGGGAATTAGGCAGTCCTACTCTGCCAAGACTAAATACTCTTTGTGATCGATAGTGTACCAGTACCGTGAGGGAAAGGTGAAAAGTAGCCCTGTAAGGGCGGTGAAATAGAACCTGAAATCATAGGCCTACAAAGAATCGGAGCCCGCCAACATCTGCGAAGTTGTGGCGGGTGACGGTGTGCTTTTTGCAGAACGAGCCAACGAGTGTTCCGCAATAGTTGCTTAAGTCGCTTAAAGCGACAGAGGCATAGGGAAACCGAGTCTTAATAAGGCGTTTTAATTGTTGCGGGACGACCCGAAGCCAAAGCGAGCTATCCATGGACAGGATGAAATCTCGGCGAAAGCCGGATGGAGGTCCGTACCCACTGGCCGTACAACACCAGGGGATGAGCTGTGGATAGAAGTGAAATGCTAATCGAGCTTGGTAATAGCTGGTTCTTCCCGAAATAGTTTTAGGGCTAGCCTCTCGTGAATTTTTTTAGGGGTAGAGCACTGGATGGAGTAGGGTGGATTTTCCTACCTATTCCAATCAAACTCCGAATACTAAAAAAAATGCGGGGGAGTCAGACTGTGGGGGCTAAGCTCCATGGTCGAAAGGGAAACAGCCCAGACTGTCGTCTAAGGTCCCTAAATTAGACTAAGTGGCAAAGGAAGTGAAGTTTCTGCGACAGCTAGAAGGTTGGCTTAGAAGCAGCCATCCTTTAAAGAGTGCGTAACAGCCCACTAGTTCAGAGATTTTGTGCCGAAGATTTAACGGGGCTAAGTCTAATACCGAAGACACAGAGCGTTCGTACTTCACTATTGTTCAGTACTCACGAATTTTTAAATTTTAAAAATTAAGCGAGTGGCGAGCGATAGCGAGGTACGAGCGTTGGTAGGGAAGCGTTTTCTAAGCGCTGAAGTCTTTGACGTGAGTCAAGGTGGAGCTTAGAGAAGTGAGAATGTTGGCATAAGTAACCGCAATCCCGATGGGATATCGGGACGCCGAAAGCCTAAGGTTTCCTTGGCAATGAACATCAGCCAAGGGTTAGGCGGGCCTAAGACGCGCCTCGCAATACTGCGAGGTAGCGGCGATGGACAGACGGTTAATATTCCGTCTCCTCAGAATCTTTTGATGGAATGACGGAGCTTAGTAACTTGAGCGGCTTATTGGATTGCCGTTCTTGGCCTAAGAACGCTGGTTAGGTAAATCCGGCCAGCATCAGTTCAAGGGTTGAGAAAAAGTTCTTCTTCGGGAGGGCTGATTCAAGCGAGCAGGCTTCCAAGAAAAGTTTCTAAAATTATGGATTTTGAGTCCGTACCGAAAACCAACACAGGTGGGCAGGTCGAGTAGACCAAGGCGAACGGGTGAGTTCTCGTGAAGGAACTCGGCAAAACAGCGGGTGTAACTTTGGAATAAACCCTCCCCCGATTTATCGGGGGCGCAGCTAAAGATTCCTGGCGACTGTTTATCAAAAACACAGCTCCCTGCTAACTCGCAAGAGGATGTATAGGGGGTGACGCCTGACCAATGCTAGAAGGTTAACAGTAGCGGTGGCCATTCTTTTAGGATGACTGCCAATGCTCGAAGCCCTAGTGAATGTCGGCGATAACTATAATCGTCCTAAGGTAGCGAAATTCCTTGACTGGTAAGTTCAGTCCCGCACGAATGGCGTCACGACTGGGAAACTGTCTCCACGAGAAGCCCGGTGAAAATGCAGTGGGGGTGAAGATGCCCTCTACCTGCGGCAAGACGGAAAGACCCTAGAAGCTTTACTGTAAGTTCTTATTGGGATGTTTTTTTGGATGCGTAGCATAGCGGGGAGGCTTTGAAACTTGACTTTCGGGTTGAGCGGAGCCGCCAGTGAAATACCCGTCTTTCAAAATGATATTTCTAACTTCCATATTTTGGAAAGACAGTGAGTGCTGGGCAGTTTTAGTGGGGCGCTATCCTCCTAAAAAGTAACGGAGGAGTTTATAAGGTTGGCTAGACCCGGATGGAAATCGGGTTAGTCGTATAAAGGCGCAAGCCAGCTTTACTGCAAGACGGACATGTCACGCAGTTGCGAAAGCAGAACTTAGTGAACCGACCGTAATGTCCGCAATGCTTCGCATAGCGATGCAGGCGGGTGGGTTGTAGAACCGCGGAAGATTAACGGATAAAAGTTACTCTAGGGATAACAGGCTAATAGAGCCCGAGAGTCCATATCGACGGCTCTGTTTGGCACCTCGATGTCGGCTCCTCACATCCTGGGGGTGAAGAAGCTCCCAAGGGTATGGCTGTTCGCCATTTAAAGTGGGACGCGAGCTGGGTTCAGACCGGCGTGAGCCAGGTTGGTCCCTATCTGCCGTAGGCGTTGATACTTGAGGGAAGTCATCCATTGTACGAGAGGATCCGGATGAACAAACCTCTGGTCTACCAGTTGTCCCGCCCGGGGCATAGCTGGGTAGCTAAGTTTGGAAGAGATAAGCGCTGAAAGCATCTAAGCGCGAAGCTCCTCCCAAGATAAGGTATCCTGTCCGCATTTGCTGCGCGCAAGCGTTGCAGGCGGGCATAGATTTCCTGTAGACGACAGGATTGATAGGCTCTAAGTGTAAGTCCTGTGAGGGATTTAGCTGAGGAGTACTAATAAATCATTTAATTATACCCTCTTAACTTTTTGGATATTAGGCAAATCATAACCAATTTATGGGAGCTATACTGATGTTGCCCCACCTGTTCCCATTCTGAACACAGAAGTGAAATGCATCAAGGCCGATGATAGTCCTTTTGGGCGAAAGTAGGTAGCTCCCGTAAATTGGTTATGATTCGTATTTAGGTTGAAGGTCGGATTGATTCTTTTTGATAAAAACTCTATAATATGTATAGAGTTTTTATTATGCGTAGACGCATTCTTAAACAAGCAGTTATTGCTTTGATTTACCTGATTCTTTTATCCGGTGTTGTTTTTTTGATATATTATTCTAATCGGCCGGAACCCTCCTGTTTTGATAATATCTGTAACCAGGGCGAGGAAGAAGTAGATTGCGGCGGTCCGTGCATTCCTTGCGAATTAATGCATATTAAGCCGTTGGAAGTTTTGTGGACTGGAGAGGTTTTGGTCGAGGATAATCTTTATGATCTGTCTGCCCGAATAAAAAATCCAAACCAAAATTACGGCAGTGCCAGCTTTGTCTATAGCTTTGAGCTGCGCGATTCCGAGGGGAATCTAATTGACGAATATTCTGATTTAACTTTTATTTTGCCTAACCAAACAAAGCATCTTGTTAACACTAGGGTAAGCGTCAATGGAAAGATTGCCCGGATAAAGCTTTCTTTTGGCAATATTGAGTGGCAAAGGTTGGAAAATTGCCAAATTCCAGAGTTAGCCGTTCATCAAAAAAAATATCGTCTTTTAGACGATAGCCAACCTGGCGAAAGCCAAGTAAGCGCCATTTTGGTAAACAAAACTGATTTTGATTTTGACGAGGTAAATATTGATATTTTATTATTTGACGCTTATCACCATCTGCTTGGTCTTAACACTCATGAAGTGAAAACTCTTCTGGCTGGTCAGGAACGGGATTTTTTCGCGACTTGGTTTAGAAAGATAGACGGCCAGGTGTCTTTTGTTGAAATAGAGGCGGAAACCAATATTTTTGATAATGATAATTATTTATCGCCTGAAGCAAAAAAAGAAAGATTCCAGGAATACTGAAGTAAAATTTTTAATAAGGAATCAGGGACAGTCCTTGTAAATAAAAATTTTATTCTATGTTTTCTCATCTTAGAAAACTTGACTGGCCTTTAATTATTGTCGTCCTGCTTCTTTCCGGAGTAGGGCTTTTAACTATTTACGGTATTGGTTCTGAAGAATCTGCGGTTTATTTAAAAAAACAGGCCTTTTTTCTGGCACTGGGTTTCTTGCTTATGCTCGGTCTGAGCTTTTTTGACTATCGGGTTTTTAAAAACAGCTCTTTCCTTCTAATTGTTTTTTATTTTCTCTCTCTGTTATTTCTAGTGCTGGTTCTGTTTTCAGGGGAGATAAGAGGCGCTTCCAGCTGGCTGAGGTTGGGCCCTTTTAATTTTGAGCCAATAGAGTTTGTTAAAATAATCATTATATTGCTTTTAGCGAAGTATTTTTCTTCCCGCCATATTGAGATGTATCGCATTCGGCATTTGATTGTTTCAGGCGTGTATATTGGTTTGCCGGCGTTAATTATTTCGCTCCAGCCGGATATTGGCTCTATCTTAGTTCTGGCAAGCATTTGGCTGGGAATTATTGTAATTTCCGGCATAAAAGTTCGCCATTTATTCGTCATTTCTTTAATCTTAATTATTTTATTAGCCGTAAGCTGGTTTTTTATTTTAAGAGATTATCAAAAAGAAAGAGTTCTTACTTTTTTAAATCCGGAAGAAGATCCATACGGCAGGGGATATCATATTAGCCAGTCGTTAATTGCAGTTGGTTCCGGGGGTTTGTTCGGCCAAGGGCTGACCGACAATTCCCAAGCCGGATTGAAGTTTTTACCGGACCAGCATACTGACTTTATCTTTGCCGCTCTGGCTGAACAAAGAGGGCTCATTGGTGTATTCTTCTTAATGGGGTTTTTCATTTTTCTTTTCTGGAGAGTTATTAAAATAGCTTTGTTGTCGCTTAATAACTTTTCCCGTCTTTTCGCCATTGGTTTGGCGGTAATGTTCTTTAGTCAAATAGTCATTAACGTTGGAATGAATATGGCAATTCTGCCCATTACCGGATTAACTTTGCCTTTAGTTAGCTATGGCGGCAGCAGTTTAGTGAGCATCTTTTTGAGCTTAGGGGTTTTGCAAAGCATTAAGTCAAGGATATAAAAAATGGACTTAGAATAAGTCCATTTTTCTTTTTATTTGTTTGGCCCTGCTTAATTCTATCTTTCTTAAGAAATATTCTATCTGGTCTAAACGGTAAATTCGGTAATTATTTGCCGGATGGCGGTATGGGATTAAAATGCCTTTCTTTTCCCAGTTTCTTAGAGTTAGGGGAGTCACATGAAGCAATTTAGCCGCTTTTTTAATAGTAAGGTATTCCATAGTTTATTAATGTTTATATAATTTTAACTTTTGCTATAAATCAAGTCAAGGGTCTATCTGTGGATAAAAAAATTGGCCAAGATTATAAGGTCAAAAAGGTTCTAAAGTCAGATGCGCGTTTGATACGTATTTTGTCTATAACTCATAATTAATAAAGTACGGCTTAGGAATCAAAAATTTTAATTTATGAAAAAGGATTTGGTTTGGAAAATCGGTGAGCGGGCGGCTCGGGAATATTTAAAAAGCAAGGGCTGCCGGATTCTTGAGCAGAATTACCGAACTAAATATTCTGAGATTGATTTAATAGTTGAGCGGGATAACGTTTTAGTTTTTGTAGAAGTCAGGACTAAAACCAGCGGCGATTTTGTTTCTCCGGAAGAGTCAATTAACCGAAAAAAACTAAACAAGCTTTATTGGAATGCCGAGCGTTATGTCGGGCTGAAAAAATGGCTGGGCCAGTACCGGGTGGACGCGGTTTGCATTGTTCTTGATTCAGATAATCAGGTTAAAAAGCTGGAGCATTATGAAAACATCTAAACCTATATCCGGCGTTATTTATAGGGATGATGAAGAATATCCCAAATTGCTAAAAAAAATTGGCAAACAGGCGCCTAAACAGTTGTATTTTAAAGTGAAAAGTTCTTACAAGAGGCGTTTTGATGCTCGAGAGACGAATTTTTTTGAATCGTTTAGCCCTATTCGCGCTTCGCGCGAACAGCTCGCCCACACCTACGATTCAAAAAAATTGTCTTTCTCGCATAATCTTGAGCATAATCTTGACTTGAGTATTTTTGATAATTGTCTGGCGGTGGTTGGCACTCGGAAGCTTACTTCTTACGGCAGGCAGATTATAGAGCAATTAGTGGGGAAAATTGCCCTGTCTGGAGTGACAATTGTTTCCGGTTTTATGTATGGCGGGGACGCGGCGGCCCATCAGGCGGCTCTTAAGGCAGGCGGACGGACTATTGCGGTAATGCCCTGCGGGATTAACCGGATTCATCCTGAAGACCAGGTAAAACTTTATCAGGAAATTCTGGATAACAATGGACTGATTATTTCTGAGCATCAAGGGAATATGGCGCCGGTTCTATGGACATATCCTCAAAGAAACCGGATTATTGCCGGATTGTCCAAGGCTCTTTTGATTATTGAAGCCGGGGATAAAAGCGGCTGTTTAATTACCGCCAATTACGCTAGGAAGTTTAAAAGGAAGATTTTTGTCGTGCCCGGACAGATTACCAGCAGTGTATCTAAGGGCTCTAACGCGCTGATTAAACAAGGAGCGGAAATGGTTCTCGAGGCGGATGATATTTTAAAGCATTATCGTTCTGGTTTGGTTGGCCTAACGCTTCGAGAGACAAATTTTTTTGAATCGCTTAGCCCTATCCCGCCTGCGGCGGGACAGTACGTCCACGCCTACGATTCAAAAAAATTATCTCTCTCGCGTAAAATGCAGGACAAAGATCCGGGAGGCATAGAAAAACAAATTCTTGACTTATTAAGCAGGGAGTCATTGGGGGCGGATGAATTGTCGCGTCAACTGGGTATGCCGATTCCAGAGTTGAGCGTTAAATTGTCAGCTATGGAAATGCGGGGTATAATCAAATTAAGAGGCAATAAGTATGTCGCTAACTAAAATTTCATCAGTTTTGTATTCCGGACTGGAGGCCTTGCCGGTGGATGTGGAAGTCAATGTGGCTAGTCGAGGACTGCCCGGTTTTGAAATTGTCGGCCTGCCCGGCAAAGCGGTGGCTGAGAGTCGGGAAAGAGTCAAGGCGGCCATTGTTAATTCCGGTATGGAATTTCCATCCAGGAAAATAACTGTTAATCTGGCGCCGGCTGACATTCCTAAAGAGGGCTCTTTTTATGATTTACCTACGGCCATCGGAATTTTATCATCGGTTATGGATTTTCCGATTCCGGAAAAGTCGCTTTTCTTTGGCGAGCTTTCTTTTGAAGGAACTTTGCGTCATACAAAAGGCGCTTTTTTACTGGCCTTATTCGCCAAGGAATTCGGCTTTAAAAATATCTTCCTGCCCAAAGATTCAGCAAACGAAGCAGCGGTTTTCTCTTCAATTAACGTTTATCCAGTAACTCGCTTATCCCAACTATTAGCCCATTTATTCGGCCATCATAAGATTAAGAGGGCCAGGCGCAAACAGGTAGATGAGGTCAGTCCGGAGAGCGGCGAATTTGACATGAAGGAAGTTTTAGGCCAGGAACAGGCCAAGAGGGCTATGGAAATAGCAGCCGCCGGAGGCCATAACGCCATTATGATTGGCAGTCCGGGTTCCGGGAAAACAATGCTAGCCCGCGCCCTGCCGGGCATCCTGCCTCCTTTAAGCGGACGCGAATCGCTGGAAGTAACCAAAATCCATTCTTTGAGCGGCAATATCCCGCCGGGCGCTTCGGTGATTAAAAGTCGTTCTTTCAGAGCGCCTCACCATTCTACTTCTTTAGCTGGCTTGATTGGCGGGGGAACCAATCCTCAGCCCGGCGAAATTAGTTTGGCTCATCGGGGAGTGCTTTTTCTTGACGAATTCAACGAATTTTCCCGTTCGGTTCTGGAGTCTCTGCGTCAGCCTTTAGAAGACGGCCTGGTAAGCATTTCTCGAGCTAAGGGGAATATTAGGTATCCGGCGCGTTTCATTTTAATCGCTTCAGCTAATCCTTGTCCCTGTGGGTATTTAGACCATCCTAAAAAAGAATGCACTTGTTCTCCGAGAGAGATTAAAAAGTATCATAAGAAAATTTCCGGCCCTATTCTAGACCGGATAGATCTCCATATTAGGGTGCCGGTGGTAAATGTTGATGAATTGTCGCAGGACAAAAGAGCCGCTAAATTTTTAGAGAGTTCGGAATCTATCAGAAAAAGAGTTTGCCAGGCGCGGGAAATTCAGAATAAGAGATTTGCCGGTCAAAAAATTTTCAGCAATGCTGAAATGGTAAATAAAGATATTAAAAAGCATTGTTTCCTTTTTTCGGAAACGGAAAAGATTCTTAAACAGGCGGCAGTCGCTTTCACCCTCTCGGCCCGCTCCTATTTTAAAATGATTAAAGTTGCTCGGACTATCGCTGATTTAGATTCGTCAAAAACGATTAATTCCTCTCATGTAGCTGAAGCCTTGCAGTATAGGCAAGAGTAGAATTCTTAATAAAAAGGACAGCCTTTAGAAAATTTAAGGATTGTCATTGAGAGTAGCGACCTTACGCCGAAGGCGGAAAGTCGCGCTCGCCTGTCCGCCTCTGGAGGGAAAGGACGATTCCTTGAATTTTGACAAAGGCAAGCTGATAAGAACAGTCTTTAAAATGACGCCCTTGTGCGCAAGAAACATCATTTTAAGGACTGTCCTTTTATCGTTGTATTTTAATTAAACCCCCTTAAGGGTTTTTTATTTTCTACTTATCCACAGCTACCGCTTGACACGTTTTTTGCCTGATTTATACTTAAGGTAGTATAGTTATAAGTATAGTAGTATGTTAAGTGGGATACTTAAGCATTTTTGTTCTTTAAATAGTTCTTTTGTCGTTAGTTCTTCAATAGTACCTTCAATTCTTTAAATTAAAAAATTTAAATAAAAATTCTCTTTCTCCTTTTATCGCCCTTTAAGGGGAAAACAAAAAAAATTTAAAGAATTAAACATAGCATGCATAAGGGACATCGGGACAAAAAAAACGATGTCCCTTAAACAAAAATTTCATAGATTCTAAGAATCAAAGGGCGAAATAATTTTCTTAGCTGATGGTTTAAAGGGCGAATCCTATTTTAGGATAAAAAGGCCCTTTTTTGTTTGTTAAAGACATGTCCAGAAAATACTCTCTCAAAGAGATACTTAAGAAAATAGACCGTAATAAAACCACCCTAATCCGATGGGAGAATTTAGGCTTGATTCCCAGAGCCAAACGGGATGTCCGGGGTTGGCGCCATTATTCTAAACAAGAAGTGGATGAAATCGTCCGGTTAGTTAAGCAGACCGATTATTTTAAAAATGAAATTTCCCGACCAGAAAGCCAGCCGGTTTCTAAAAAGGGCCTTTCAAAATTTTTAGAAAACATTCCTCAAAAGCTGTCTTTTAAAATTCCTGATTCCAAATACGTCAATTATTTCAAATATGGAGCTAAACAATGCCTTTATCCGATTAATTGGAGCAAAGCTTGGTTAAAACAAGCCCATTACCGGCTTGATTCTAGAATTGGCCTAATCTCTCAAAAGGCAGGGGAGGGTTATGACAAACTTGGGGCGTTTCGTAAGCCGAAAATTGCGCCAGTCCCGATATTTCTATCAGGGTTATTGGTTTTGACCTTGCTTTTGAGTTTTAGCTTAGGCGCTCAAGCATTTTTAGGTAATTTGGCGGATAAATCTGTCAATAAGCTGACTGACTTTGGCGAAAATATAGCTAACGGCATTTTCGAGCAAGAAAAAGCGATTTTTGAGACCTTTAATGAAAAATCAAAAGTTTTATCATTTAAAACTAAAGAAGGTTTATTAAGCTTTATTAACGCCTGTGATTCATTCTTTGATATTAACAATCTTTCCCAAGTAACAATTGACGTTTCAGTTGCTGGTTTTTACCAAATTAGAGAGATCTCTAGCTTTACAACGGCAAAAATTGATAATCTTAAGGCTGAAATTAACAATTTCCCCGAAACAGCAAGGGATTCTTTTATCTCCCTCAGCCGGAAGAATGAACAAACCAAGTTAAAACTGAAAAACGGCTTGGTTAAATTTTGCCGAAATACCAAACAGGCCTGGGTGTCTTCCCCAGAAATCTTTGTTGACCAAGCTGTTGACTTAGCCCATTCCAGCCAAATCAAAGTTTCCCAAATTAGCCAACAAACAGTCGAGAGAACAATCAATTTAGCTTATCAAGCTCCACCATATGTATCCTCTCTAATCTCTGGCGCTTCAGAAAAAAAGGATCAAATCAGCCAAACTTCCGATACTTTAATGAACAAGCTGTCTGCCCTGCCAGTTGGATTCCAATTAAAGGCCTATAACTTCCAGTCCAGCCTGATCAGCTCATTAAATGTTTTTAACCAGAGACTTTTCCAAACAGCTGACAAAATCAAAGATAAACTAGGGGACGGCTATCTTAAATTGGCTGAATGGCTAATACCCGGCTATCCGTTTGAAATGACTGTTAATCCTATTTCCAGAACAAAAGTTAGCCAGATTCAAACAGAACCGGCTCAGCAGATAGTTAGAATTACCCAGCCGGCCACCCGACAAATTACTCAGCAGATTACCCAGGTTACTGAAACGGTTGAATCAGTCGACTTAACCGAAGTGAATCAGAAGATAGATGACTTAGAACAGAGAATAGACACTTTATTCAGCCAAGTAAGCTCTAAGGTCAATTATTCAACTCCTTCATACGCCCCAGTCTATATCCCTTCAACCGGATTGGAAGTTGCCGGCCATTCTCTGCTGTCCACCTTAAATGTTTCTGGCTCTGGCTCCATCGGTGGCTCTTTAAGCGTCAGACAAAACTTCTCAGCCGGCAACAACCAGGATGACACTACTACCTTTGACGTCTATTCGATCGCCACTTTCCATAATGGGCTTAGTTCCACTGGCTTAAGCAGTACCGGGAATCTGTCCGTCAGCGGCAGTGGCACCATTAAAGGCGACGAGACTATCGAGGGAAGCTTAACTGCCGCTACTACTACATTAAGCCAATTGACTGTCAGCAATGACCTGTTAACTTTAGGCAATGCCACCACTACCGGGAGCCATTACATCGGCAAGGATTTGACTATAGGCGGCTCATTCACTCCGACCGGCTCTTCATCCTTGGCTACCACTACGGTTACCGGCGATTTCACAGTTAAGAATTGCAATGCTGAGAATGTCCATCTGTACATAGAAAATGTTACCGGAAATGTGGGAATTGCCACCACCACTCCTGATTACCGGTTGTCGGTAGTCGGGAATATCTTTGCCTCAACCACCGCTGACCAGTTAACTTTGGCTTACGACTTAGCTGACAATGATTACGGAACTTTTTCTATAGACAATAATGGAGATTTGGTCATTAATTTGGCAACTGCCAATGCTACCACCACTTTTACCGACAATGTAACTATAGTCGGCAACTTAGGAGGCGTTTCTTATTTAGATATTGTGACCGATGTTAACATTGCCGGCAACGCCACCACCACCGGAAGCCACTACATTGGCAATGACTTGACTGTAGATGGAACAACTACTTTAACTGGCGATATTACTCAAACAGGAAACCTAAATATTACCGGCTACGCTTC
>CAYPQZ010000004.1:0-12078 GCA_964413015.1 uncultured Candidatus Saccharibacteria bacterium
CGAGTAAAATTGGTTCCTGCGAATAAAACAATGAAGCCGTTTTACGAAAAAAATGTTGAGGTACAGGGAAAAGTAGTTGGAGTATTAAGAAAAGAAATTTAAAAACTGTTATAATTAAAATAGACTATGGACGAAATCTTCAAAATATATAATTCCCTTTGCATCTCTTATGTTGATAAACAAGCTCTTATAAAGAAGTTGCGTAGTTTTTTTACTGCAAAGCCACAAATTGAAGATTCGAGAGATGACCTCTTATACAAAAATTTAAAAACCGGTACCAATGTAGACACGCTGAAAGTCTTCCAATTGATCGGACTTATACATCAAAAAGAAACGGAAATAGAAAAAATTGTTAACACTGACAAAAGAAAACATTTTGGCATTTACTATACAGACTATTCTATAGCTCGATTAATAGCCAAAGAGAGTTTAAGTACGTCTGAGCCTGGTCAGATCATAAACTATAAATTTTTAGAGCCATGCGCCGGGATCGGGGTTTTCATCATTGCTTATTTAGATGAAGTAATAGAAAAACTCGGGAAGATTGATGCAAAAATTGTACAAAAAATAGTTAACCAAATATACTTCTCAGACATAGACGACGAGGCAATCGATATTTTAGTGGACATCATCCCTCGCTACATAAAATCGAGATATGGGATTGAGGCAAAAATATCTCCCCAAAATTATTATAAAGGTGATGTGCTTTTTGAAAACAAAAACAATGAAATTAGCAAGGTTGATCTGAAAAAAATATTTGGGATCAGCGATGGTTTTGACATTGTTTTAACTAACCCACCATACAAACTCTTAAAAGCAAACGGCAACAAATACAAAGACGAACTTAATAAAAACAAGTACGCGCTTGATATCAAAAAGGTTATTGATTTTATTAAGGAAAACAAAACATACCAATTTAATCAAGGAACATTAAATTATTACAAAATATTTCTTGAAGAAATTCTTGAAAAATACACCCACTCCCATAGTAAGGTCGGGGCTATCATTCCAATTACTCTTTTAAATGATAAACAGAGCGAACTCTTAAGGAAAAGAATAATAAATAAGTATAAGCTGCTTAAAATTTATATTATTCCGGAGAAAAATGAATTTTTCCCAGATATTTCACAGGCATTCTGTTTCTTCGCCCTTGATAAATCCGCCCCTGGAAATGTTATTAAAATAAATCCTCAGGTAATTAGCTCGCGCGACTTTAAGAATAAGGGTGTCGAGGTTACGGTTAGTCATATCGAAAAAATAAGTGATACGGCTCCTATTGTTATAGAGAATGAAATTGGCTGGAGAATATTGGAAAAATTAAATGCATTACCGAAACTTGGAACGTTAAGCTCTATTTGCAACGCGAGAGGCGAGCTTGATTTAACGCTTGATAAGGGCTTTATTACAAAAGAAAAAACATCCTTCCCCCTTCTTAGAGGAAATAACGTAAGTGAGTTTACTTATACGGCCAGTGAGTATTATGCTAACGAGAAATTCATATCAAAATTAAGTGAAAAACAAAAATATATTCTTAAGGAAAGAATCGTATGCCAACAAATTTCTAATATTAATCTAGAAAAACGGTTAAAATTTACTAAGATTCCTGGAAATATGATTTTGGGAAATTCTTGCAACTTTTTAACATTTAATGAATCACTATTTGGCACTCAAGGAGTAAGCCTAGATTACTTATTAGGCGTGCTGAATTCTTTATTGCTTAATTGGAGATTTAAAATTACAAACTCAAACAATCATATTAGTAACTACGAACTTGCCGAGCTTCCCATTGTCATTCCATCCTCTAGTGAAAAAAAGGAAATTGAAAAACTTGTGTATTCAATAAAAGAGAAAAGGACGAACGATGATGTATATAAGTTAAATATGAAAGTATTTGACCTATACGGCTTAGACAAAGAGGAGATCGATTATATTCTAGGTAAACATAAGAAAACGATAGAGCTGTTTTTTAACGTTAAAAATACGCAACTAGCTTTTTATGGTGCATAATCACACAACCTATCCACTTAGTAAGAACGACTTAAGAATGGTTAAGTCTGTTCCGGCTGGTGGCAACTGGCAAAATATACCAGCGGACATCCCCTCAAAAAGATTAGAACAAATTCGAAGATCCGGCGGTAGAACAACTCTATATGGACGCCTATCCTTCGATAAACCGAGTTATACAATAACAACATACTTTAACCGACCAGGAAATGGCACTTACATCCATCCTATTCATGATCGTGTAATTAGTGCTAGAGAAGCGGCAAGATTTCAGTCTTTTCCTGATAGCTATGTTTTCCTTGGTTCAAAAACCTCTTTATGCAAACAAATAGGCAACGCTGTCCCGCCATTGCTTGCATTCGCAATAGCAAAACAAATAAAAAAGAGGTCGAAAACAAAAAATCTCCTCGATTTATTTTGCGGTGCGGGAGGATTAAGTCTTGGGTTTAGTTGGGCTGGTTACAAAGTAGTAGCGGCCAACGATAATTTTAAACAAGCATGCGACACATATAGTTTGAATCACAAAAAAACCCTTCTAATTGAGGGGGATGTAACCAATAGTAATATACAGAGCAAAATATTAAAAGCTTCAAAAGATGGCAAGGTGGATATTATCGTCGGTGGACCTCCGTGTCAGGGATTTTCTAATGCTGGGAAAAGGATGATAGATGATCCGCGTAATTTTTTATACAAAGAATTCGTAAAAATAGTACAAAGACTAAAGCCAAAAGTTTTTCTTATGGAAAACGTTGAAGGAATACTAACCATAAACAATGGGAAAACTTTTAGTGAAATCAAGGATAATTTTACAAAATTAGGCTATAAGATTGCTGGGCATAAAATGCATGCAATCAATTTTGGCGTTCCGCAAAAAAGAAAGAGAGTGGTTATTATTGGAACATTAAAGGGGAATCCGGAAGATTATTTTCCATTACCATTAACAAAGGAAGAACGTGATTTTATCACAGCAAATGATGCCATAGGAGATTTAGTAAAAATTGAGGCAAACAACGACAATAAAGTTGTGTCGCTGATTGTTAAGCCAAAAAGTCTTTTTCAAAAATTTGCTAGAGGTTTAATAAGCCCCATCGAATACATTAAGCTACTGGCTTAAATTTTGTTGCTAAGTTTTTTGCAACGAGCTCAAATAGCTCGTTTAATTTTTTTAACGCCATTTTTTCATCCTTGGTTTTTAGGAAACCTACTATCTGGCTTAAGCTTTCTTCCATTTCATCTGTCATCCATTTTTTAAGGTGTCTATTTTTCTTTGTTGAATATTGCAACAATGATTCAAAAGAGATTCGAATATACCGTATTGCGTTATTCTTATATTGTTTTTTATTCCCTTCGGTCTTAATCATTTTCTTATAATATCCCGTCTTAGGATCGAAGCCATCAAACTTTATTGAATAATTGGCGTATTCAGGATGAAGAAAATTCTTGATAAGAAAATTTTTGTAGCCCCGTTCTGCTATATAGGAAAAGATGGAAAGAATAAAATGCATATTCTCTCTCATAAGCTTGCTTAACCTCAAGGCATCATCGTCATCTTTTACACGATTCTTTAATAAATTCCATAAAGATTTGGAATGCTCGGAAATAACTTCTTCGTCTTTTTCATCTTTAATCAATAACAAAATATCCTCGTATGCCATTCTGTTATTTCTGGCTGAATTTGCAGATTGAGTTAGGGGTCTAAATCTCGGCCTGTGTTTAAAACCAAGAGAAATGGGCCCTAAGTGGTCGGGGCTTACACCGTGTTTTTGAAATTCTTTCATCAACCAACTAGCCGCTTTCCAGTCACCATCTGACCAATTTTCATAAGCGCGCCGATCCTCACCATATCTTGCGAGGTTACTTTTATGTCTTCCCGTGTCCTGTTTGCTTCTGCAACACAAGTTATAGCTGTGATATCCATCTAGCCTGTCCGGAGCATTACTCATCGCTCCGGGGCTAAGCCCTCCCTTTTTGTTCGGATAAATATAATCAAGTTTCAAAACCTTACCACAAATTTGGCAAGGTTTTTCTCCTAAAGGATGTATAGCTCGTGCGGTTTTTGATATCCAAGGGCCCTCTTTTTTGATTCCCAGCTTTTTGCGTTTATTGTCCCACCATTTTAGTCTGGCCAACCCCTTTTCGCTACTTCGGGCAACAATCCATCTTATTTCTCCGTCCTTTTTATATAAAAATGGCATCCCTTTATAATGAGGGTGATTCACAATGAATTTCATATATTCTTTAAACTTGGGGTGCCAATCCCGGTGTTCTCTTGCCATATAAGAAAATTATATAAATTTTCTCGATAAATGACAAGAAAAAACGCATCTTGAGTTGCGTTTTTAACAGATTAATATTCGAATTTTCACTACCCCTTATTGTTTTTTCTTTCTTTATCTTTTTCTATTTTATTACGGATCTTACAAGATATTTTTTCTCTTATTTCGCCAATTAGATACATTAAACCGAAAAGAACACCGCCTATTACGATCGCACCTCCCATCCCTAATTCCCTTAAGATGCCGATAATCAAGCTACCCGGGATAAGGGTAATCAGGCCGTTTATTATTATATTTTTAACAGTAAAATGCCTCTTCCAACCTTTTTCGTTTTCTGAATTATTTTGTTGTTGGTTGTTGTTTATTTTTTCTTCGGTTTGCGATTCCATATTCTTATTTAGAAATAAGTAATTTTATTAAAAAAATGATAACCATAATAACCGGGGCAAAGATGAAAAATGGGTTTGCCATTGTTAAAAAAATAGAAAAAACGAATATCCCCAGTCCACCATATACCATCGAGTAAGTTAATAAAATCTGTGCGATGTTTTTCTTTAAGGAAATCTCTTCAAGAATTTTGTAGAGCTGCTCATTGGAGAAAACTACTACGCGGCTCGTTTCATATCCAGGACCTTTAATAACGCGGTAAGATTTTAATGGAACGATTGGCAATAGAAAAACAACGAACCATTTGGTTGTGATATAGGACTTATCGGCCGGATTATATTTAGTTTTGCCGTAAAAATCAGTGCCGATTCCTTGAATTCTCATAGTTTTAAGAAGCTGACGGAAAACACAAAGCTCGCCGCCAGCGATAGCCTTTCGACTACCCATACCCCTTTCGGGATATGACTGTTCAGGTGCTCTGACGACGAGCTTAATGGCCTGAACAGTTTTTGTGCCATGCCTCGCAAAACGAGGTTTAGGCTACTTATTCAATTGTTATTTATAATCTTAACATTTATTCGGAAAATTTAGAAGTTAAACCATATCATTCGTCCTTTCACTCTCTGATCTAGCATATCTACCCGGAAAGGGAAGCTATTTGTAAGGGCTAATATTTGACCTACCTCTTTGGCGATATTGACGGATATTGATGATAAAATGTATAATTTATTAAAGAGAACATTAAAAAGTAGTGACGCCATGAGATCGGGCCTTAAAAGGCCAATCGCGTAAGACTCCACGCTCTTGTAGCAAGCCCACTACAAGGTTAAGAAATGGGCTAAAATCCGGCGTGGCGATTACGGAGATCTCAGGAACCATAATTTCGCACCCTTTATCTCGCTTCCATTCAGTCTAAATAGTCTTGAAGGAATGATCCACCCTTTTAAAATAAAGGATTCAAAAAAGACTCAGCTAGATGGAAGACAAACCGAGATATAAGCGTGAAGAAGTTATTCTATCCGAATGGGCTTGATTTTCTTTTATTCCGAAATACTTGAAGGCGATCAACCTTTTAAAAAATGATTTGAAAAAGTGTTCGGAACAGAAAAGGAACTTAAGCCGAGGCAAAATGTAAGTTTAACGTCAGGTTAAACGCAGATTTTGTTTCGACTTAATTTCCTTTTTCTATCTAACCGACGTTGAACTAACGTCGGCTTTTTAGTTCTTCTACATTTACAAACTAACCTAAATATTAAATATGAAAACCACAAAAATAAATAACTTAAAAGAGCAACTCCAATTACGGGTTATGTATGTACCCATCGATGACTTGCTTCCATCGAAGTATAACCCGCGGTCATGGAGTAAAGAGGCAACCGAACAATTAAAAGAAAGTGTTAAGCGATTCGGTCTGGTTGATCCGTTCATTGTCAACTCGGCTCCCAACCGAAAGAATATCATTATTGGCGGTCATTTCCGATGGGTAATAGCCAAAGAATTAGGTTTTAAAGAAGTTCCGGTAGTCTATGTGAATATTCCCGACATAAAACGCGAGAAAGAATTAAACATTCGTCTTAATAAAAACACCGGCGACTGGGACTGGAATTTATTAGCTGATTTCGGAGAGAACTTCCTTTCGGGTGTTGGATTTTCTAGTGAAGAGTTGGACGAGATTTTTGAAATTGATGAAACTCCGGAAGAATTTGATTTGGCAAAAGAACTCGCAAAGCTCAACATTCAGAAAATAGAAATTAAGAAAGGAGATGCGTATCAATTGGGAAATCACAGAATGATGTGCGGCGACTCGACTATCGAAAAAGATATCTTAAAACTAATGGATAACGAAAGGGCTGATTTCTGCTTTACTGATCCGCCTTATATTTTGGACTACCTTAATACTAAATATAAAGGGAAGGGATCGGGCTTCGGATTCCGTAGAAATAGAAGATATCTCGAAACAGATGTTTTGCCGCCTGATTTTACTGAAAAGTGGATGGCCAACATACATAAAATTCAGAAAGAAAACTTTCATGTCATCGTCTTTGAGAATTGGAAAAACATTCGAACAATCTGGAGAGAAATGGAAAAATACTGGAAGATAAAAAATATGATCGTATGGCATCTTCCGAATCGAACCCAGGGATTCGCCGCTAAATATAAATTCTTCTCAAAACACGATATTGCGATAGTTGGAATCTCCGGGAGCGTAAAGCTAAATCTCAAAAAAGAGGAGGAGCTACTTCAAAACGAACACGAAACTGCCTTATATGCAATAAGCGGCAAACCTCATTGGGAAGGATACGAAAAAGGTAAAAGGATCTGTCCAACGGATTTCATTGAATTTAAAGCAGATGACGCTAAGCATTCAGGTCAAGGCGTTGTATTCGGCTGCAAACCAATAGAAATTCTTATCCCGTACATAAAGGTCTTAACAGAACGAAACGATTTGATTGTGGAACCGTTTGGCGGTAGCGGCAGCACACTTATTGCGGCAGAAAAAATGAAAAGAAGATGCTACTTAATGGAAAAATCTTCTACATATTGCGAAATCATAAAGCGTCGATGGGAAAAACTGACTAACCAAAAGGCTGCAAAACTATGAAAACAAAAAAAGAAAAAGATTTATTAATCGAACAGCTGAAAAAGACGCCTATCATCCAAATAGTTTGTGAAAAACTTAGCATTGGTCGGGCTAGCTACTATCGCTGGCGCAAAGAAGATAAAGAATTCGCCAAAGCTGCTGACGAAGCAATAATAGAAGGAGAAATGCTGATTTCGGATCTTAGCGAAACACAGCTAATTAATTTAATTCGAGATAAGAATTTCCCGGCTATTCAGTTGTGGCTAAAAACACATAATCCCAAGTATGGCAACAAGGTTGAGGTTAGCGGAAATCTAACTTATTCAGACGAAGAACTTACGCTAGAACAGGCAAATGTTATAAAACAGGCCCTGAGGCTTGCTTCGTTTGATAAAAACAATGAAAAAGGAAAAAGGAAATAAGAAAATGGGGTTTGAGGAAATTATTGATGTAATGCTTAGGGATAGAAGGGTCAGATTGAACATTGTAAAAAGGAATCATAGATTTTTCTTTTATTACTATTTTCCACATTACACCGAATTCGAGATTGCTCCATTTCAGGAAGAAATATTTCATATTACGCAAAACACAGCTATACCAACCGCCGTTATTATTGGCTTTCGAGGATGCGGAAAATCAGTTCTTCTTTCTCTGTCTTTTCCTCTTTGGGCCATTTTGGGTGAGCAAAAAATTAAATATGTTTTGATTTTAAGCCAAACCCAACAAAAAGCCCAAATGCTCCTTCAACAGATTAAATATGAACTGGAAACAAATAATCTCTTAAAAAAAGACTTGGGACCATTCCAAGAAGAACGCAATCAATGGAACATCGTTTCTCTCCATCTTACCCGTTACAATGCAAAAATTACCGTTGCATCTGCGGAACAAAGCATCCGCAGTTGGAGACATATGCAGTATCGACCGCAATTAATTATTTGTGATGATCCGGAAGATTTGGAAAGTGTAAAAACAAAAGAAGGCAGAGATAAACTGTATAATTGGCTTATTGGAGATGTTATTCCAGCCGGGAACAAAAATACACGGCTCTTAATCGTCGGTGGCTTACTGCACGAAGATTCTCTTCCAAGACGTTTACAAAAAAGCATAATTGAAGGAAAAATGGATGGGATTTATCGAGAATATCCGCTCTTAGACGAAAAAGGGAATCCTACTTGGCCAGGAAAATTCAGAACGATAGAAGACGTCGAGGCAGAAAAAAGAAAAATTGGCAATGACATTGCCTGGCAACGTGAATATCTATTACGAATAATTCCGGATGAAGATCAATTAATTCATCAAGAGTGGATTCATTTCTACCATAATGTCCCGGACGAAGAAAATTCTTCGGATTTTAGATTTGTAGCCACAGGAGTAGATCTTGCGATTAGCGAAAGCGCAACGGCTGATTTCACGGCCATGGTTTCTGCAAGAGTATTCGGTCATAAAAACGATCTACGCATCTATATACTTCCAAGTCCCGTCAATGAAAGACTTGATTTCCCTGAAACCCTAGCAAGAGCTAAAGCGATCTCCAGGGCCTTGGGTAACGGAATGGCAACTAAGCTCTATATAGAAAATGTGGGATACCAAAAATCATTGATCGATCAGCTCAATCATGAAAATTATCCAGCCGAGGAATTCAAACTCCACGGTAATGATAAACGTGCGCGTCTTTCTCTGACGACTCATCTTATCCAATCTGGAAAAATCTTATTCCCCAAAGAAGGCGCGGAACAGCTTATTGAGCAATTAGTAGGATTCGGTATAGAAAAATACGATGATTTAGTTGATGCTTTTGCGATTCTTATCTTGAAAATTATGGAAACCGATGATCCGCAAATACCGGGCTATACTCCTTTTGTCACAGCTGAAGATTTGGAGAAATCGTACGCACAAAATATTCCGCACTTTGGAGATAAATTTCTAGGCATCGTATTCGCTGACCAATGTGGCCGAAAATATTCCGTGATTGTGCTACGTTCGGAAACCGCCGCCGAAGTGCTATACAAAAGCCAGTCGGCCAATGCGATAACGATGGCAGAAAAAACGATAGGATTTATAAAAGAATACAATATAACTCCAGACTTTCGTCATATTATTCCCGAACGGATAGATACAAGTAATAATTATTTCAAAATAATTGGCGATGACCTCCTGCAATTAAGAGGCAGTATCTTCGGCATAAACCCAAGTGAGGACCCCGAACTTGGTGAAAAAGAATTTGCGAACTTAATCTCTCAATGTTACATACGAATGGCTAAATGGATAAAAACCAAAGGAGGCAAATTTGTAAAAAAATCTGACTTTTACGAGCTGTTAACGGCGCAATACAAACTCACGGAAAATGGGAAAATAAAAGTCGTCCCAAGGGAAGAGTTAATGAAATTGGGTTATTCGCTAGATATTGCTGATGCATTTGCCATGACATTCGCAAGAACCGTATATCAGTACCGAAAAATCATTAAACTAAAACTTAACGGACGAATCATAAAATATTAAACGAATAAAAAGTTATCAACTGCTGGGGTCTGGACTAAGGGTCGCCCTTGCGTCATTCCTTGTCTTGAAAGGTCGAGAGAAGAATTACAATTAAACCTTCAAAACAATGGAACAACAAATAACTTTAGGAAGAAATAAGGGTCAGCCGCCAATCGTTATCCCGGTACGTTATTGTCTTTATGCGAGAAAAAGCAGTGAGTCTGAGGAGCGTCAAGTACTTTCAATAGATTCTCAAGTCACTGAGATGCTCCAGTTAGCCGAAAGGGATGGGCTGGAAATTGCGGAAATTAAACGCGAATCTCACTCAGCAAAAGATACAGGTCAAAGGCCGATCTTTAATGAGATCATCGAAGAAATCAAACAAGGGAAATTCAACGGAATACTGACTTGGGCGCCAGACAGAATCTCAAGGAACGCTGGAGATTTAGGAAGAATCGTGGATTTGATGGATCAAAAACTACTAATTGAAATCCGCACTTTTGGTCAAAGATTCACCAATAATCCTAATGAAAAATTTCTCTTAATGATTCTTGGAAGCCAAGCGAAGCTTGAGAATGACAACCGAGGCATCAATGTAAAGCGCGGATTGAGAACGAGAGTGGAAATGGGTTTATGGCCCGGAGTCGCTCCTTTAGGATATCTCAATCAAAAACTGATGGATAAAAAATGCCAAGTCATTGCGGATCCGGCGCGAGCGCCAATAATCAAGAAAATGTTTGAACGAGTAGCATTCGAACATTATTCGGGTCGAAAACTTTATAACTGGCTTAAGTTCGAATTGAACTTCTACACGAGAGGCAATAAACCACTAACGTTATCTGGGATCTACCGAATATTGGATAATCCATTTTATTACGGCGTATTTGAATGGCCCAAAGACAGCGGAAACCTATATCAAGGAAAGCATAAACCGCTAATCACTCAGGAATTATTTGAGAAAGCCAAAGCTCAATTAAAACGAGATCAGATAGTCAGGGAAAATAAAGAATTTGCTTTTACCAAGCTTTTCACTTGCGGATACTGTGGATCAGGTATATCAGCCGAGGAGAAATGGAAAATATTGAAAGATGGAACTTCAGCACGCTACATCTATTACGGCTGCAGTAGAGGAAAAGACAGAAACTGCAAAAATAAATACATCCGAGAAGAAGAACTAATCGACGAACTCCTTAAGATTATAGATAAGGTAAACCTTAACGAGCTTGGCATGAAACAAAAGCTTGAAGATGAAATAAGGCGATTCAATAAACTTCAGAAAATTGTTAATGGAAAATCAGAAAACTCACTAGTCGAAGAAGACGATGTGAATATCCGGCAATATGCCAAATACTTATTAAAAGAGGGTAGCGTATCAGACAAGCGCGAACTGCTGGCGAATTTACGAAGTAGGCTGAATTACAAAGACAAAAAAATTACCTTAATCGAGGAGTAAATAAAAAACAACGACCAAAGTGGTCGTTGTTTTTGTTCCGTATTAATCTTAAGATTTTGAGTAAAGGTTTTGGAAATTATTTTTCTCCAACATTTCTCTGTGCATAGAGAATAGAATTTGATCAATTTGTCTAGGTGTAAAATTATTTTCACGCGCTAGATCTCTCATGATATTTAAATACTCAAGCCACCTGCTCATTGTAATAGTTTCTTTAATTCTAACACCAAGTTTGTTTAACATTTGGATGCATCTTACATCTATAACAGCATATCTGTCTGGAAAAACTATAGTCAAAATCGCCGAAGCCGTTGGAATACCAACTCCTTTTAGTTTTAATAATTGTTTTATTTTTAATGGCTCTTCCTTTTCAGCAAAAGCTTTTCTTGAGATATTTTTTACGATATTTTTATTCTTTAGGTAATTCTGCTTTTGTCTTGCTGATTTCCACATACAAATCTGATAAAAATCATTAAATTCAATAAAACCACGCTCTCTAATGCGTGGACCAATAACCTTAAATAGATACTCCTCGATATTATACAAATCAAGATAATTTTTGGCATTGCGTATTTTCATATCAATATACCAATTAAGGCACTCGGGTCACTGACCACTCGCGATTACTCGGGTCATGCCGATAAAAAATTGTCAATGCGGAGAGAGTGGGATTCGAACCCACGCGGGGGAAAACCCCACATGTTCTCCAAACATGCGCCTTAAGCCACTCGGCCATCTCTCCTTTTTTCTATTCTATCACTTTTAATCTTTTAATCCTCTCCTCTAGAGGAGGATGAGTGCTAAACAAACGAGTCCACCAAGATTTTTCCGCTTTTCCCCGGAAGGGAGAGGCAATAAACAAATGAGCTGTTTCCGGTTTTGCTTTTTCCATCGACTTTCCC
>CAYPQZ010000005.1:0-63068 GCA_964413015.1 uncultured Candidatus Saccharibacteria bacterium
AGGCGTAAAGTCATCTTTAGTATTTCTAAGAAGAAAAGATGAAAACAAAAAAACTGAAAACTACCCTATTTTTATGGCTATCGCTGAACATATTGGATATGACGCCGCAGGCAGAACAGACCCGATAAATGACTTAGATAACATTATCAAAGAATATAATAAATTTCTAAAGAATCCCAAAAATTATGACGGCTACTAATAATAAATGCTTTAAAATATTTTTTAATGAAGTTGAAAACAGGATTGACCCAAATCCCTATAATCCTATTCGCTTGAATACAATCAAAAAAATAAAGAAAACTAAATACGAACTTTTACCATTAAAGGAAGTTGCGTTATTTAAAAAAGAAACAACAAAACAAAATAAAGAAAATTTGCCATATTTAGGATTAGAGAATATAGAATCAAATACTGGAAAATTTATTTCTTCTTTAGAAAAAAAAGAAAGTTTTGGCACAGCTTCAAAGTTTAAAAAGGGTAATATACTTTTCCCCAGATTAAGACCTTATCTAAATAAAGTCCATTTAGCTAAATTTGACGGCTACTGCTCAACAGAATTTTATATTTTAGAAGTCCAAAAATGCCTTAGCGAATATCTGTTTGCGTTCTTAATATCTAATCTAATAGTGAATCAGACATCTTATCTAATAACTGGGAACACTTTGCCAAGACTTCAAACAAAAGATGTTGAGAATCTTTTGATACCTATTCCGCCTAAAAAAACTCAAGAACAAATCATTAAAATAATGGGATCTGCTTATAAAGAAAAAAGACAAAAAGAAAACCAAGCAGATGAATTATTAAATTCTATTGATGATTATACCTTAAACAAATTAGGTATAAAAATGCCAGAGACAAAAGATAAAATATGTTTTGCAATTAACTCTAAAGAAGCAACCAATAGATTGGATTCTCATTATAATCAGCCAAAGTTTAAAGAAATTAAAAATGCTTTTGAAAAAGGAAAATATAAAACCAAAGAATTTGAAGGTGTTATTAAAAACATAAACTATGGCACAATACCAAAAGATTATTCAAATACAGGGATTCCTCTATTAAAAATAGGCAATCTTAAACCCAACGAAATTATAACCAATGAACTTTCTTATATCCCAGACTTCCCAGAAGAAAAAGATAAACAAAAAATAACCCAAAAGGACGATTTACTAATTTCCCAATTAGGAACTGTCGGGATAACTGCTCCTATTACAAAAAAAGAAGAAGGATTTCTGTATGGCTCTTTCATTTTAAGATTGCAGATTTTACAGGGAAATCCTATGTTTTTTAGCATTATCTTAAACTCATCAATTGGAAAAACACAATTTCAAAGAGATATGACTACTGCTACAGTAAGAGCTAATACTTCTATTCCTGCAGTTAAAAGTATAAAAATCCCTATTCCACCCCTTGCAATCCAAAACAAGATAGCTGAAGGAGTTAAAAATAGAAACGGAAAAGCCAAAAAACTAAAGTCTGAAGCCGAAAGTGCAATCAAAAATGCTAAAGAAAAAATTGAAAAAATAATTTTAACTTAAATTTATGAAAACAATAATCTTAGCCAGAGTATCAACTGAAGAACAAAAAGAAGCTGGCAATTCCCTACCAGCCCAATTATTGAGATTGCAGAAATACGCCCAAGATAAAAACCTTAAAGTGATTAAGGAATTTAGCTTTGACGAATCGGCTTGGAAACAGGAACGAGAAGAATTTCAAAAGATAATTGAGGCATTAAAAAGCTCAAAAGAACCAATGGCTTTATGTTGCGATAAGATAGACCGCCTAATAAGAAACTTTACGAAGGACTTAGCCGTTCTTGAAGAATTAAGGAAAGACGGCAAATTAGAGCTTCATTTTTCATCTGATAATATAGTTTTGGGTAAAGATTCCCCTGCTTCTGATTTATTCCGCTTTCAAATTGGCGTAAGTCTGGCAAATTACTATTCAAACACAATCAGCGACAATGTTAAAAGAGCTTACGAAATTAAAATACAACGGGGCGAATGGATTGGCAAAGCCCCTATTGGATATTTGAACATCAAAGACGAAGATAACAAAGATAAAGACATAGAAGTTGATTTAGACAGAAGCCCCTATGTTATTAAAATATTTGAAATGTATGCTACTGGCAATTACTCTTTAAGAAAGATTAAAAAAGAAATGGACAAATTAGGGCTAAAAAGCGTTAGCGACAGCCCCAAACCATTATCAATAAGTATGGTTGACCATACTCTTAGAAATCCATTTTATTACGGAATAATGAGAATCAAAGGAAAACTATATCCGCATAAATACCCTCATTTAATATCTAAACATCTATTTGATAAAGCCCAAGAAGTTAAAGATAATTGGCACAAGAAGCCGTTTAAATACGCTTCTAAGCCCTTTGCCTTCAGAGGGTTAATAAAATGTGCTGATTGCGGTTGCACAATTACAGGCGAAACAGCTAAGGGGCATAAGTATTATAGTTGCACTAACTACCACAAAAAACACGACAAGAAAATTTATGTCAAAGAAGAAGATTTATTAAAGCCGATTTACAAGATATTAAAAGGTATTCAATTAACTGATGATAAAGTTGAAGATTTGGTTGATGATTTGAAACAAGCTAATAAATCCGAAAATAGATTTTTTACAAACAGCTTGCAGGAATTAAGAAAGGACTACGATAAATTAGAAAAAAGAATCAGCCGATTGGCTGATGATAAGTATGACGGTTGTATTACTAACGATTTCTATAATAAAAAGTTTAAAGAATACGAAGAAAAACAGATAAAGTTAATAGCAGAAATGAACCTGCATAACAAAGCAGACAAAGAGCATTATATTACGGCAAACACTATATTAAACCTTGCTCAAAGGGCTGAAAAAGTCTTTGAAGGTTCTGAAGAAGCCGAAAAAAGGCAACTACTGAATTTCTTACTTCAGAACCTTGAATTAAAGGGCAGAAAGCTAATGTATAAGCTAAAAACACCGTTTGATACGGTGCTTTTGGCTCATAACTGTTCGGATTTGCTCTGCGGGCAGGACTCGAACCTGCAACCCACTGGTTAACAGCCAGTTGCTCTACCATTGAGCTACCGCAGAATATTTGATTATATTTAACATTCTACTCAAACGATAATAAAGCGTCAAGCGTCTGCTGGGCGCATTTCTGCCAGGAAAATTGCCCGGCTTGAATCAGTCCTTTGTTAATCAATTCACGGCGCAGGGGTTGATTAGTCAGTCCTTGGTAAATGGCATAAGTGATTGCCTCCACATCAGAATTATCCTGAATATAGAGGACTGAATCCCCGGCCACCTCCGGGAGAGAAGCTAAGGAACTGGTAATCACCGGAGTGCCGCAGGCCATAGCTTCTAAAACCGGCAGGCCAAAACCTTCATAATCAGAAAGATAAATAAATAAATCGGCTGCGTTGTATAAAGAGGTTAAGTCGTTCCCTTCAAGATAATCTTGACGCAAGACATTTTCCCCGGATAATTTTTGGCCAGTATAATTACGGCCAATAATTAAAAACTGATAATTAGGCAATTGTTCAGTTATTTTTTCAAAAGCGGCTAGAACTTCCGGCAGATGGCGGCGTTTAAAAATAGAGCCGACTGAAAGAATAAATTTATCCTTAATTTGATATTTCTTTTTAATTTCTTCTAATTTATTCTGATCATCAATTTCTCTAAAGGAACGGTCAGCCGCTTCCGGGGTAACCAGAATTTTTCCCGGTTTAATTTGATAATGTTTTAAAATCTCTTGCTTGCTGAACTCTGAAGGAACGAAAATGATTTTGGCTTTTTGAACAGTTTTTTTAGAAACCCATTTAAGCAAAATTCTATCCCAAATACTCGGCCAGTTGAAATCGTCTGGCCGGGCTTGGTAAATAATATCGTGCAGAGTCAAGGCGATTTTCCCTTTATAAAAAATCGGACCGATATAGCCGGGACAGAATAAAATATCAATTTTGTCTTTTAGGGCCGCTTGCGGTAAAAGATAATGGATAAACCAAGTCTTGCTATCCGAATGAAGCAGCTTTTTTTCAAAAGGGCCAGCCAAATCTAAATCAGGAATCTCGTTCTTGAAATAAAGAACCATTTTTAAATTTTTACTCTGCCATTCTCTAAGCAGGTTTATTAAATAGCGGCCCACGCCAGTTGGCTGGCCCTCTAAATGGCTGGCTTCAATGCCAATTTTCATATTTGCCCAACTTCTTAAAATAGAAATCCTTGATGCCTAATAAAATGGCTTTGGCCCAAAATCGCCGCTTAGGGGAAAAAATTATTTTAAGAATCTGTTTTTTAATCCGCCAGACCGCGTCTAAATGAATTAACGGCTGAATATACCAAGGAGCATATTTTTGGGCCATTCTTAGGCCGTTCCGGACATGATAATAGATATATGACGACGAACCTTTTTTACTGCTAACTGAACCCTTATGCCAGATTTTGGCTGACGGGGCAAAGATACATTTAAAGCCGGCTTGCTGTGCTTTTAACGACCAATCCGTATCTTCATAATACAAAAAATATTCTTCCGGCATTAAACCAATTTTATTAATAACTTCTTTTTTAATTAAAAGACAACAACCGGTAAGATATTCAGTTTCCTCTTGATGGTCATACTGCCCTTTGTCTATTTCGCCATATCCCTTCATTATTCCCTTGTTGTAAAGCCAGTTAACTTGTCCACCGGCTGACCAAATTCTATTCTTATCAAAGTAAAAATAAATTTTAGGACCCAGCATCCCAAAACTCTTATCACTTTCCCCCGCCTTAACCAATTTGCTTAAAAAATCCGGGCCGGCCACGGTGTCATTATTTAAGAGCAATACATAATCTGCCCCTTGCTCTAAAGCGTATTTAATCCCGACATTGTTTCCTCCAGCAAAACCCAGATTCTCTTGATTATAAATAACCTTGAAATCTGTTTTTATTTTTTTATCGGAATTATTATCAATAATGACTACCTGCTTATTAGGGTAGTCATTTTTTTTAACCGACTCAAGGCATTCCAAAGTGTCCGGCCAATTATTCCAATTAAGGATTATAATAAAAACTCTGGACGACATGGAATTATCTTAAAAAAACAGCTTTTTTTAATTTATCCCTAAAAGTTCAACTTCAAAAATGAGATTAGCGTTAGGCGGAATCAGCCCGCTGCCCGCGCCGGCCTCGCCATAGCCAAGCTCTGAAGGAATATACAATCTCCTGATTTCCCCGACTTTCATTCCAACAACACCCAAATCCCATCCTGGGATTACTTGACCGGCGCCTAAGCTAAAAGCAAAAGGTTGTCCCCGGTCTACGCTTGAATCAAACTTAGTTCCGTCTTCCAGAACACCAACATAATGAACTGTTGCCTGGTCGCCGTTGGCAATTGCCGGACCATTGCCCTGTTTTAATATTTGAGCTGTCAATTCCTTAAAATCCGGCTGGAACTGCTCGGCCGGTTCCGACTGTTCGGATTGTTCGGGTTGCTCAGATTGCTCGGGATGTTCTTCAAAAGAGCCGACTCCCTCAAAAGAATCTCTTTGAGAAAGTTTATACAAAAAGTAAATGCCGCCAGCAAACACCGTTAAAATAATGATTGAATCAATAAATTTTTTCATATTTCTATCCTACCATTAAAAATTTCTAACGTCTACCCTCCTTTTTAAAACAACCTCGTAAAACAACGGTTATTTTGCTGGCCCGTCAAAGGCGGACACTAAATTTCACAAATGTGCAAAGTTACAGAACCGTTTATGATTTTATCAAACGAAAAATAAGGCATATTAATCCGCCAGCAACCATAACGTCGGCTATATTAAAAAAGGAAATAGGCAGAAATAAAACCCAAATCCAGTCCACTACGTACTCTAATTGCAGTCTATCCCAAAAATTACTGATTCCGCCTGCGATAATTAAAAGAAAGCCAACTAAAGCCAAGTAATCCCTTTTTAGCCAGCTTCGCCAAAACAAAAAGAGTAACAAAACCAATACTGCTCCAACAACTAAGCAAAGAAAAGCCCGGTCTAGGGTAAAAAAGTAGAAATTAGGGTTGCGGAACAATTCCAGTTCTACCCATTCCCCTGAAAAAAGCTGTGGTTTAGCCAAAAGTAAGTTTTTGGTCAGCCTGTCCAAAATGAAAAGCCCCAAAATAGAAATAATCGCCAGGCTGAATTTTTTCATTATTTTTAGAAACTCGGATACTGCATAGGCTGAACGCCTTCGGGTAATTCAAACATGCTATTTGCAATATCTCCCATTTCTATATTATGAATCTCGGTAACCATGAATTCACCGGTGCGGGAAGTAATTTCTGTCTTAACAGGTATGCCGTACTTAGTCCAAATCCACCATTTGCTTTCATCTCCTTCGTCGGAAACGCCTTCCACCACCAAACAGTTTTTCCCATCCCATATTTCAGTTCCTAGCACTGTGGGACTCTGCTCGGGAATTCCGGACGACTGTTTATCGGGAGGCTCCACCATTACTTCTTTGGCCTGAGAAAGATCCTGTTGAAAGGCCGTGCCCTGAGAAGGCATATAAACGTAGGCTATCTGATCGGCGGTGTTAATAAGATAAATAACCTGCTGTCCCTCAACGTTTCCTTCCCACCTCATATTACCGCCTTCCAACCAAATTTTTGAAGTCATGTCCATCTTTTGTTCAGGACTAATCACCCGAACATCAAACTTATAACCTCCCAAATCCTGGGCTTTGGCTAAAACCTCATCCAGAGAAAGCCCTTCTTCTTGTTCTCCTGTAGCAGGAGTAGTTCCCTCTTTCACTGTCTCTCGTTCTCCGCAGCCAGCTCCCATCAGAGCTACAACTCCCAAAAGAAGAAAAGATAAAATTATTCTTTTATCCATAATTTAATTTTTTATTAGAATTAGAATATTTTCGACCTTTATTTTTTCGCCAGATAGTTTTGAAAATTTCTTAATCTCTAAAATATCGATTTTTTGCTCGCCAGTTTCAACTTTATGAATATAAGATTGAGGCTTTTTTAGCTTATGACTGGCCGCTTAGGTTTAATGCCTTAACTAAATAATCAGCAATTTTCTTTGAAATATTATATTGACTAACCCTTTCATGGATAATCAAACTACAGGAGGTATTGATTTCATTCAAAACATAACCATCTTTAGTTGTAAAAATATCGATAAAGGATATCTCCGATTTAATTCTTCGCGCAATATTTCCAGCTAATCCCAACAGTTCTTGGGAAGGATTTTTGTACAATTTAACATTCGGATTTAAACAAACGCTGCATTTAAAATCATTGACAGGTTCATCATAAAAAACGGCTTCTTTGATAGCCTCAAAATCAATAACAATTACTCGATTTAACCTTTGATAATTAATATATTTTTGGATAACGATTTCATTGACCGGAATGTTTTTTATTTTTTCCAGTTCATTAAAATTATCCTTATTGAACATGAAAGCAAATTTACCCTGACCCTGGCTGATAATCGGTTTAGCGACAACTTTTCCCCATTCCTCTATTTTTTCCTTTATTAAGGGAACAGCTCTTTCTTTAGAAGACTTCAGCGTTTCGACACAAGGAAAATTATTTTCTCGAGCAAAAATACAAGATTGATATTTATCGCTGGTTAATCTTATTGCCTTCGGGGAATTAATTATCCGGTACCCTTGATCCTCAAGCTCTTTTAAAATCTTATAGGTGTAAATTGGGCCAGCTGTTCGGGAATGAATTATAGTTTTTTGAGGAGAACATTTATTTTTATCTAAATACTTTTTTAACTCCTTAATATTAGTTATGCCGCAACAATAACCAGCTAAATTTACTTCTTTAGCTATAGAATCAGCGTATTTCTGTCCCTTATTTGTCCTAACAATTACTACTCTTGGAATAATCATATTTTAATTGAAATATTAACTGTAACATATTATTTTAATCTATCTAAACCAAATACTCAGGTCTACGCGATAAAAAATATGCTTGGCTGATCACTTCGGTCCAGCAAAAAAGGGGTTAAGAGACTTTTTTCAAAATTTCTCTATAATAGGGCTAAATTTTTCTTAAACCGGCCACTTCGGTCCAGATTAATAACAGATGAGGCCGTCAAGGGATTCTTTGGATTATTTAACTACACCTATACAACGCACCCCGGTTGCTATAATTATAGCAAAAATGCTCGTATTGAGCCAGTCGAAATAAGACAAATGAGACACTATAAAAAGAAAGTTTATTGTGTCTCATTTAAAATTATAATTATCTAACAATTTTCTATGTTTAGCGCGGTATTAATTAAAAATGGCTACGGCAAAGTTATCTCTGCCCTTACTTGAATTGATTGAGCGGTAATGCTACCGCCTTCGTTTGCCTCTCCGCTTACCATTACCGACTTACCGATTTCAAGGTCATCTAATGTTCCGATAGTAAATTTGCTGACTTCAGTACTATCTGAATAAAAAACAATATTTGAGCCGCCGTCAGGAAGTTTTACGGTGATACTTGATTCATCTTTTGAATAGAAATAATTAAAGTGCCTTTTTCAACCGCCGCGGTCATGTATTGCGTTGTATTGCTATCTTTGGTTAACCCCTGATACCCAAAATAGCCTCCGGTGAAAATCATAAGAAGGCTCATTAGAGATATAAGTTTGTGTTGAATCAGTGATTTAAATATTTTAGAAAGCATATTGTAAATATTATAAAGAAAATCTTAGACGTCCTCCTAATACTTACGGGAAGCGCCTAAGATTTTCTTATCTAGGGGGTGAAATTTTTACCAGCCAAAGCCCATGCCAAAACCTCGATGAGAGCCTCTGCCCATCTTGCCATTGGTCATTCGCTCTTCCGTAAATTGTAAACGATTGTCAGCTTGCTCCTGATTTATAACGCCATTATCTACTAACGCTTTAATATGATTTTGCATTTGTTTTTGCCTAGCTTCCATCATCCGTTCCTGAAGATGTTCTTGGGTAATGCCCTCTGCTTCGGCGATTTCTTTAAAGTTTTTGCCCTCGGCCCAGTAATTTTTTATCTCATCAACACCAATACCAAAGAACTCGGCTTTATCCTGAAACATTGTTTCTTGATGCTGGGCTATTTCTTCGGGTGTAGCATTGCCAAACCCGCCGAACCAGCCATGAGCTGAAGCAACGCCAGTACCGGCCAGAACCAAAGCTAAAGCTGGTAAAATTGTATAAGCGAGATATTTTTTACTCATAAAATAAGCTCCTTTTTATTATTTATGTTCTCGACCTTTATCCTGTACCATCTTCCTTAGAGAGGATAATAAGATAGATACGAGACTCTACTTATTAATACAAAAAATAGCTAAATTTCTTTCATTTTTACCTACAATAAAAAGAAGGCCAAAGACGAGCAAAATTCCTCTCTATCTCGTTTGGCCTTCTATTTATTAATACAAATTAAAAGTTTTTTTCTTTCAGCAATTATCTGCGCCAAGGCGCTGGCATATGGGGCCGTCGCTGAAAAATCTCAAATTGCTCATCAATCTTGCGAACGCCAAAAGATTGCACTGTGCCATCGTCTCGCTTACCTAAAACCACCACCCTGTCGCCTTCTTTAATGCCTGGGCCTAATGGAGAACGGATAGTTGAAGTGGCCAGAATAGTCAATACTTTACCTTCAGCTGTTTCTAAATAAAAACCGTTATCTATTACATCAGAAACAATACCATAATGGACATCGCCTAATCTGGGCATGCCAAAACCACGATAGAATCCTCCCATCATCGGCAATCTTCTTTCTTGGGCTTTCCAGAAAAAATCTGGATGTAAATGAGTCTTACTAATCACAAAACTGCCCAAAAAAGCAAGGATAATAATAACTAAAATTGAATAAAGAATCGGGCGGCGATAAGCAAAAGAAAAACGTTTAACCAATATCTCCAAAACAACAATCAGAATTATGGCTATTAAAATTAAAAGCCAAGGTAATGATTTAATGAAGATTCCAATAACTGGAAAACCAAATCTAGGCAGGAACCATACTCCGCTGGCTCTTAAATTAAAAAGGATAAAGCTGACTAAGAACAAAACAAAAAAAGCGACCAATAAAGTAAGCGAGGCAACCAAAACAGCCCTTAAAATAAAATATATTTTAGGTCGCATTTTTATCTGCTCTTTTTTTATTTTATTGAAAACTTTATCACTTATTGAACCCATATTTTTGAAAAAGAGATTTCATAATCTCCTTGCCTCTTTTTAATCTAATACCAACTGTGGCAATCGGGATATGTAAAACATCAGCAATTTCCTGATAAGTTAGATCCTCAAAATAATATAAAACTAATGGTTCGCGATACTTGGGGCCTAACTTATTAAGACACTTATCCAACATCTGGCTAAGTTCCAATTGATTAGTTTCTTTATCAGCATTCTCCTTGGAAACAGAACGGGGCCATAATATATCTAAGTCAAAAAAAGGCAATGGCTCTTTGCCCTTTTTTTTAATGGCGTTAATAAATTCATTGTGGGCAATGCGGTAGAGCCAAGAAGAAAACTTTCTTGAAGCGTCAAAGCTTTGGATATTGGCATAGGTTTTAATAAAGACCTCTTGAATTAAATCTTCGATATCATTGTAATTAAAAAGGAATTTTCTTCCATAGCGCAACATCTTCTCTTGGTATCTTTTGACCAATATACCAAATGACTCAATTTTGCCCGATTGAACCATACGCACAATTTCCTCATCTGGAAGCTGGCTTAGCGATTTAGACATATATGGCTCTTACTATATTTATACAACAAACTTCTTTTTTTATTTCAAATATTTCTCCACATTCTCCAAATGCTCCTCATAAATTTCAGCGCAATGAATATTTCTGTCATTATCGTGGAGATAATAGAAACAATCGGTCTCGGCAGGATTCAGCACGGACTCAATAGCGTTAATGCCCGGATTGGCAATTGGATGAGGCGGAAGCCCCTTATAAAGATAGGTATTGTATTCTGAATCAATCTTTTTGTCGACAACTGTAATTGGCGTCCACCAGTTTTCAACGCCTTGATAGTATCCGTTTTTAATATAGCAGTTATCAGGTTCCTGCTGGCAATCGCAGAGCCGTTGTTCTTTATTGCCCGAACTATGGCAGAGATCGCTGAAAGCCGACTGGCTGTCTCTGGTATACTGGAGCGTGGCGTCAATTTCCAATTTCATATCATTAAGCAAACGATTCCAGATGATGCCGGCGATTAAAGGCATATCATTTTTGCCAGCCGCTTCCCTTTGGATAATTGAAGCAACCTTTAGAGCGGTTGTCCACTTAATATTTTCTTGGATAAATTCGTCTGAATAAGATGCGAACTTTTCATTAAACTTATTAATAAATCTTTGAGCGATTTGCAGTCCTGTCTCGTCTATAGGGATAAGATAAGTATCGGGAAAATATACTCCCTCAAGATAATCATATTCCATAGCTGTATATTTGGTGACCCAGTCGCTTTTTTCCTGTTCATCCCAATTTAATGTTTGGGCTAGAATTTCGGCAATTTGCTCTTTTCTTAATCCCTCAGGAATAATCACCCATTTCATATACGGACCCTGCTTGAATGCTTTGGCAATCTGCCAAACATTCATTGATTTGGATATTTTATAGGCACCGGGTTTTATTTCAGTATTGCCAAAGACAATACGAAAAACAGCTTCATTTCTAATAAATTCCTGTTCTTTTAATTGCTCAGTTATTTCTTTTAAATCATTATTACCAATAGTAATTGTAAACTGCTCTGACTCGGCGTTTCTTTGCGGAGCCAAGAACTGATAAAAAAAAACAAACATAGTCAATCCTAAAACCGCTAATACCAATCCAGCGATTACCATTAGTATCCTCTTATTCATGGCTTTCCGCCGAATCAGGATTCTGCTGCTGATAATCCTTGTACGGTTCTATCTCGCTCATTCTTGAGTCGAGAATTTTCTTCGCTTTTATCCGCGATATGTTCAAAGATTGCCATTTTGAGAAATAGGAAGAATTGATATCTTGAGCGCGCCAATACAATCCGCGAGCAAAACTGCCTTTCAAATTTTCATTTAATACACCCAATATTTTGATGGTATCTGGTATAGCGTCGCTTGAAAGACTGCCTAAATAGCGAGTATCAAGCTTTCCGGTGACAGTAAACCGCTCAATATTGCGACGCGCGATAAACATATCGGGATTGAGAAAATTCATCACGACCAAAAACAGAATGATTGAAATAAAAGCTTGTAAAGCGAAAATACTTTCTCTCCCGTTTCTATAAATCTTATAGAACAACAAACAAAATACAACTGCCAGTAAAATAATAAAAGCGTGGCTGAACAGTCTCTGATCCGTGAAGCCATAGGCTTCTTCGTAGAGCGACAAACGGGTAAAAGCAGAGGCCATAATCAGGATCACTTGAAGGATTAATGCAGTGCTTAAAACTTTGAATCCGATTGCATGACCGGATTCTTTTTTAGTAATATATTTTTCCGTAAACAAAAGCAAAACCAAAGAAATGACAGCCACCGCTATTAGCTCGAAAAATCCGCGTCGAGCATATTCGGCATAAGTAAAACCTTGAGCAGAAATATTGCTCTCGCCTCCGAAAAGATAAGTTATCTGGATAAGCATAAAAATGAAAAACAGGACATTGACTAAACCGAGCAGAATAGAGCTTTCTATGCGTCCGATGTTGTAGCTCTTACTGTTTTGCTGTACGTTGATCTGGTTTTCCTGCTTTCCGAATAAATAAGAATAGGCGCCGATATAGACAAGTGTCGCTATTAAAATTAAAACAGACCTAGCGATTATTTCCGGCTCAATATTAATGTTGATCAGATCTGAAACATATTTTTTAAAAATCAGATCCGCCGAAGAAAAAAGAAGCAGGAAAACGGACAAAACCGGAATAGTCATTAGAATGCCTTTAACAACCTGCGAGAAAACATTTTGATCTTTCTTTGCTTTAAATGAAAGAAATAAATCGGATAATGTTTTAAACAAAGGACGGATAAATTTAATCGGAAGAAAGAAGACTTTTATGTAATCTTCTATCAAAAAGCTTTTTACCTTCTCGCTGAACGATATTTTGGCGATTACAAGCAACAGCAATAAAGAAGCGACTATATTAAGAAAGGTGAGCATTTCACTGGAACGGACAAAAACCATTATACTGAAAAACATAAGAGATATCAGAAGCCAAAAAACTTCTTTATTTATTTTCTTCTTAAAGAACATGGTTAAAGTAAAAAGCCCAACAATAATCAAAACAACATATAACAAAAAAGCGATCCCGGGAACTTTGCCGTAGAAAAAGAAATCAAAAAGCAGGCCTAAAACTAAAGATACTCCAGATATGAGGCCTGCTTTAATTAAAGTGTTGAATTGTAAATTTTGCGTATCCATAAAACTTAATTTTGTTTCTCCAGCGCGGAATAATGAAGCTTTTCATAGTTTTATTTCGAATCCCAGGCGAGTTAGGGATTTTGGGCAATTTCGGCAACCCCTGATTTTTGACTTGGTTAAGCGAAAAAATGGGTCTACGCGATAAAAAATATGCTTGGCTGGCCATCGTGGACAATATCAGAACTATTATCCAACAACAGAAAGAATATATTCATATTCCAGACTTGTTAAAATAATTTTATAAAGCTATTTCTAAAGAACAATAGGATAACTTTTCTTAACAAGCTTTTTAGAATTTGATACATTTATAATAGAATACATATAAAAAACACCTCTACTGGTTCCGTCCTTTAGCGGTGTTTTTTCTTTTTATACTCTAATTTTTTTCTTAAATTATCCATAAAAATAATTTTCTCCTTTGCCGTCTTTTTTAATAATACGGAACAGGTCTTAATATAAGGACTGATTACAAATTTTAACTTATCATTCTTATATAAATATTTTACTAATGAATAAAAATCGCCATCACTACTAACAATTAAAGCTTTACTGCATTTCTCGTAATCAATCATTGCTTGCAAAACTAAATCAGCATCAACATTTCCCTTAACTTCTCCTTTATTATCAGGCAAAGTTGGAAAAATCCAACCGTAGCCTCCTTCCAAATTACTGCCTATAAATAAATCTGATGTATGGCGTTCTTTTATAAGAGGCGCTAGATATTCCATTCCTACACCAATAATTGGCTTGACTAAAGCTATTTTCATCTCTTTTCCTAAAATCACACCAACGCCGGAGCAATCTGCAAATATCCTAGCAGAAATTTTTTTAACAACTGCTTCGTTTTTAGAGCTGAAATATACTTTATTAATTGGATTTAGAATACGATTTGGGATATTCCATTCTTTCGGTTTAATAAAACTTCCTGATGTATTATATTGAACATCTTCAGCATTTTTCTTTTTATCCAATAATAATATTTTAAGATTTGAATCTGATAATTCTCTCGTTAAACAAAGCCCTGCTGGGTCCGCCCCAACAATAATTAAATCATAATTCTCTACACTCTCCGCCTAACCGACTCATTGAGGATTTTTTCAATCATCTATCTTTAATAAATAAGTCTTATCTTTTTTAGTCAACCTTTTGAAAAAATCATCACTGTTAAAAACTAAACCGTAGTTCTCTTTAACTTCAGACAAAGTCGTCTGATAAAAATTGCCAACCAACGAAGCAGTTAAATCGGATAAAAGAATAACATCCCAGCCTTTATTAAATCCGTCTCTCAACGAAGACTCAACACAAATCGAGGTATCAACGCCGCTAAACAGTAAAGTATCAACCTTTAAAGATTTCAGCCAAAGTTCCAGCTCGGTATCCTGAAAGACAGAATCCCGTCGTTTGAATAAAACCAACTCGGATAGCTTTTCCTTAAATTGGTCTATCAGTTTAGCATCCCAGCTTCCCTTGACACAGAGAGGAATCTTTTCAATCCGCTCTCGCCTTTTCTGAGGCAGAATCTGGTGGTTTTTTTCTAATAAATCAATCCCTGATTTTTCCCTAATCGCCTTGGTAAAAATAATTGGCATCCCTAAAGATTTGGCCTGTCCATAAGCAGCAACCAGTTTGGGAACAATTTTCTGGTATTTAGCGATATCATAACCAAGTTTATCAAAGGAACCGCCTTTAGAGACAAAGCAGTTCTGCATATCAATAATAATTAAGGCTGGTTTAATTTTATAGTCCATAAAGTTAAAAAGATGGCTGTTTCCCGCCCGTTAATTTTATTCTAGCAATTTTCGTTGATCTTTACAAACGAATCAATCATTATATCAAAAAGGAGAGCCAAAACTCTTCTAAAAATGAATATTATAGCCACTTCGGTCCAGATTAATAACAGATAAGGCCGTTAAAGGCTTTCTTGGGCTATCTAGCAGTGATAATCTACAAAAAGTATTCGGCTAAGAGTTATCGCCATTCAAACTTAAAGACGCTGACAAACAATCAACGTCTTTAAAAATGAAGATTTTACCGGAAAAGATAAAAATCTTTTCTAACTACTAATCCTATTGGCCGGGGATAGAAAGATCTGAGGGCTTGCCAATTCTCTCCTGAGCTTGGAAAAGCCCGTATTCAGCTGCTGCCTGAGCCACCGCATTCATGTTATTATAAGCTGTTTGAATGGCGTTTCTAGCTTGCTCAGGGCCTACCACAGCATTTTCCTCTGCCTGTTCAGGAAGGGTCTTTGCCCATTCATTAACATGAGAAAGAGCGGAATCAACAATATCAATGTAAGCATCCTTTTCGGTTGTTGTCATCTCGCCGGACTCTCTCTGAGCATTCTCCAGTGCTTTAGTGGCCTTAAACACGCCTGAATACATAATATGTTCTTGCGAATCACTAAGTTCATCCAGAACAAAATCCAATCCATAGTTTACATAACCAAGGGCTTGATCGTCCAAAGGTCTATGAAACATAACTTCGTACATTTTGGTCAGCTGTTCCTGATTGACTTGGCAAGTATTTTGGGCAGAAGCTACCTGTCCTTGATGCATTAAAACTGCCCCAAATAAAAAACCGCCAACAAAAAAAATCAAACCAAAAATTAAGCTTATTCCTAAATGACTTTTATTATTTAATAATCTCACCTTATATCACCTCCTTTCTTATTTAAATTTTATAAATTCAGTTTAAAATTATGATAATATTGTACTAATTAATTATAGCACACTTATTCCTAAAATTCTATGAAAAAAATAAAAGGGGAAAATAAATAATCAACGCCTAATAATCAACATCCTACAAATTGGCTGCCGATATTGGACGAGGTCAGAATCTCTTTATCTGATATATCTACACTTCGGTCACAATCGGCAAAGTAATAATAAAGCTAGTCCCTTTATCCTTGCCTTCACTTTTGATAAAATTGATACAATTATTAGTATCTTCTTTGATATCAATCTTTAGTTTGATTTTAGGATATTTGTTCATTGTTTAAGCTTCTTTAATAAATCATCTCTGTCCATCTTAATTTTTGTCAGCTTGGGCCAGGTATTTAATCCATCATTTTTAAATCTGGGCAGTAAATGAAAATGAAAATGAAATACAGATTGCTCTCCGTCAATTCCACTGGCATGCATTAAATTAGCTCCAGTAGCATTGATTTTCTTTCGGTAGAGTAAAGTTAGTTTTTTGGCGACTTTAACCACCTTGGATAAAACACCTTCTGGAATATCATATAAATCAGCGTAATGTTTTTTAGGCGCAATCAAAGTATGCCCGTAAACTTCTACCTTTTGAGGCAAAAAACAAATTACATCTTTATCTTCATAAACAATCTTAGCCGGTTCTTCTTTATTTATGATTTTACAGAATATGCAATCTCTCATAATTAAAATGGATATTACTCAACAATGATAACTTCTCCATCTTTGAGCGCTTTGAACAACATTTTATTTTCTATCATATATTCTACGGCTTTTTTCGCGCTTTCTGCTTCTGCATGGTCTGACTGATAATGAGGGATTACAGAATAATTAAGAATTCCTAGGCCGTCCCAGGCAATCTCCGATTGATCGCCATAGGGCTTTATATTCGGGTCATCCACTAGATTCATACCTTTTAAGGTTGTTGACAACACACAAACTCCAGCGCTATATCCCCCGTATAGAATATTGTCTTTTTTAACTAACTTTTTCAAAATCTCATCAAAACCGCTTAATTTCATAGCCTGTCTAAGCACAAAAAGATTGCCGCCTCTGACCCAAATCACGCCGAATTCCGACATCCTTTCTTCTAATTCGCCTTGTTTATTGAAATAGTCACGTAAATCTACTATCTCGATATCTAAACCCAGTTCTTCAAGTTGTTCTATGTCAGATTGTTCGCTTTTCTTTCTTCTTTCCAAATCATCTGAAAAATCAAGCGCATTGGAAATATAGGCGGTTTTTTTATTTTCGCTTGGTAATAGCTCTTTTAACTTATCGAGTTCGTTTCCTAACTTGTATGAAGATAAGTAAAATTTCATATTATTAATTAAATTTAAGCTGGCCATCGTGGACAACGTTAGAACCATTATCCAACGACAGAAAGATTATATCTATATTCCTGATTTAAGTCCGTAAGCTTAATTTATTAATCTATCCAACATCAATTCAGCAAGCTTTGACTTTTTAGCTAATCTTTTTAAAATCCTTAAATACTCTTCTCTCTTTTCTTTATCATTTAATTTTCTATTAATAATTATTAAATTGGAAAGAGGGATAGCTGATTTTTCTTTGTTTCTACTTAAAAGAAATGCTTTCCTGTAATAAGCAATAGCCAATTTGTCTTTTTTCAATCTTCTGTAAATATTCCCCAAATCATTATAAGTGCTAAAATTTCTCTTTAAATTATGAGCTTTTTTATAATATTTCAAGGCCTCTGACATTTTCTCTTGATGCATCAAAACTGTACCCATTCCTCGAAATGTTTCTTGTTTATTTTTTTCGTTCTTGATGTTTTTTCTAAAATACTTCTTTGCCTTATCTTGGTATTGACTTCTTAGGGATTTATCACTAATTTTCAAAGCCCATTGATCATAAAGCCAGCCCAATAGAAGATATATCTTAAATATTTCTTCGCTTTTTTTATCAACCTGTTTAAAATATTTCTCTAATAATACCTTAGCTTCTTGGTATTTCTGCTTATTTAATAAGTTATTATATTTTTCAAAAATTATCTTTCTTTCTCTCATATTTAAAATTATATAAAAAAGCCGTGATATTATTATACCACGGCCGATTCAAAAGGTTAATAATCCGCAAAAGAACAATTTTCTAATCCACATCGCTATCAGTATCATTCCAGCCGCCAGTCTGAGTCTCTGTAATCGTATGATTGGCCTCAAAAGTGCCATTATCCAATAGAAACATCTGCAGTTTGGGATCATAACGACCATTAAATTCAACCTGTTTAACATCTTCTGCGAACTTAGCCAAAAAAGGTACTGTATTCATTTTCTCACCCCTTTTAATTTTTAATGTGTTTTGCAAATAACGAAATAAGCGTATCTGTTATCGGTAAATTAGTTAAATGCTCTATCCAATACCATTGACCATTAGGATTTACTTCCAGAAAAACATACTTATTATCTGGCGTCAAAATCATATCAAATGCTCCGAATTTCAAACCAGCAATTTCAAGAAATTCAACCAACCTTTCCTTAATTGCAACGGGTATTTCATATGGATAATGTGGCACATTGTCAAAATCATACCTTCGCCAATCATCCTTTGTTTGCGAAGATTTTTGAGATTCTATCGCGCAACTGAAAACACTATCTTCTATAACTGTAATTCTCAATTCCAATTTTTTCGGAATACAAGATTGAAAGAGTGTTGGGAGAAATTTTATAGATTCTAAATCTTCAAGATCTTTTGAGGTCAGCTTATGGGTATAGATATTTTTCAGTCGCTTTCCCTCTTTGATATGGCCGACTGAAACAGCCTTTGATATAATTTCTCCGTATTCCTCCTTAAATCCGTAAACCGCATTAGGGTTATTAGTCACCAGAGTAGGAGGTATTTCCAAGCCAATTTCTGTTGCCAAATTCAATTGATATAACTTATTATCAATCTCTTTGTTTCGAAAAGGATTATTTAGCCAAAACCTTTTCTCTAATAATCGCCAAATGTTACTTAAAATAAAATCAGATTCTCTTGATACAAACTCCACAATAGAAGAATCTATGATATCAGAATGAATATTTGGTTTTTCAGGCCTACGATACCAAACAGCAGAAATATTTTTTACGAGATCTATTATCCTTTCTTCGGCCTGAAGTTTTATTTTCCTGACTCCACTCCCATCAATCTTCAATTCAAGAATATGCGAAATCAAAAGATCTTCCATATTCCATCGGAAAAACGGCAAATCTAATTCACGCAACTTTTTAATAACAATATCTGTGTGAGCATCTAATTTATTGCTCAAAATCAGCAACATCTTTTTCACCTCCCTTCATCTGAATTCTCTTTCGTTATTTTGACTTTCAAAGAACGATTACGATTCAAATAACCTAATGTCCACTATTAATATTAAAATATACTTATTTACAAATTTTGTCAAATAAATTTGTATACCAAATCGCCCCACCATTTAACTCGTTGTTACTCAAAAAGTTCTAACGTCCACACTCCCTATTAAAAACAACCGCATTAAATAGCGGTTATTTTATTTGCTGGCCATCGTGGACAACGTTAGAACCATCATTCAGCGACAGAACGAACATATTTATATTCCCAACCTAACACTAACTGCCATCTAGTCTGTTCTCATCACCTGTTTTCCCCATTTCTTGGGCATTTTTTCAATAAGCATATCTTAACGCAGTCCGTTGATGCCTCTCGGTCGGGCTTTTTATTCGGGAAATGAAATATATGATGCTACCGAAGCGTCCATCCTCCATCAACAATAATTGTCTGACCTGTCATGTAATTAGACTTATCAGAGGCCAAAAAGACTACAACATTAGCAATATCTTTTATTGTACCCATTCTTGCCAAAGGAATCGCCGCTATCGTTTGTTTTTTAACCTCTTCGTTTGATGTTTCGTCTGCTCCCGGAGTATCAATAGCGCCCGGGGCAACCGCATTCACATTTATTTTCTGAGGAGCCAATTCCAGGGCCAAAGCTCTTATCATACTGCTCACTCCGCCCTTTGAGGCGCAATAATGGGTCAAGGATGGAAAGCCAATGAGAGCCGCAATTGAAGAGATACTGACAATCTTACTTCCTGACTTCATAATTTTTACCGCTGCCTGCGAACATAAGAAAACGCTTTTTAAGTTTACGTCTAAAACCTTATCCCAATCTTTCTCGGTCATATTCAAAAAGGGAACAAATGGGAAAACACCAGCGTTATTTACAAGAATATCTAATTGACTAAATTTTTCCATTGTTTTGGCAATCAAATTATCTACATCTTCTTTTTGGGAAACATCACAACTAACTGCCAAGCCCTTAACTCCCATACTCTCTATTTCTTCAACAACTTTTTCGCAATCCTTTTGATTAATATCACTGACAACAACGTTGCATCCTTCTTTTGCCAAGGCGATTACTATTCCGTAACCAATGCCTCTTCTGGCACCGGTCACAATTGCTACTTTATTTTTTAATTGCATATTAATTATTTTTTTTAATTTTAACCTGCTGCCGGGCAGGGATTCGAACCCCGATAACATCCTCCAAGGGGATGCGTCCTACCGTTAGACGACCCGGCAATACTATTCCTGAGAACACTCCACTACTGCCAATTCCAGGGGCAGTTGGGGAAAATCGGCCGACTTGATTTCGTTGCCGGCCTGAATAAAAAGATGAATCGCTCTAATTAAATCCGGCTGGGAAAACTTTTTGCCTTGGTTAATTATGGTGTCTAATTGTTCTTTAGTCAATTCAACCGCGACTAATTTGGACAAATCGGGATTAACTTTTAAAATCAGCATTTTCCTTAAATAATTGACCAGCGATTTGGCAAACTGGGTTAAATCATGCCCCTGGGCAATAATCTGATTGATATGTGAAATAGCCGCTCCGTTATTATTTTCAATTAAGTAATCGGCCATATCTTGAACCGTTTTGATATCCGTTACCCCCAAGATTGCTTGGACTTCTTCCAAGGTGATTTCTTTATCTTCCACGGAAATAATCTGGCCTAATAAGCTTTCACTGTCGCGAACCGAGCCGTCAGCGTTTAACGCGACCAACTCTAGAGCCGGCTTGGCTATCTTTACTTTTTCCTGCTTAGCAATCCAGGCCAGCCGGCCAACAATTTTATCTAAAGTTAGCTTATGGAAATCGAACCGCTGACAGCGGGAAATTATGGTCTGGGGAACTTTATGAATTTCTGTAGTCGCCAAAACAAAAATGGCGTGAGCCGGCGGTTCTTCCAATGTCTTAAGTAAAGCGTTAAAGGCCTCTCTAGTCAATTGGTGGCATTCGTCGATAATAAAAACCTTGTATTTTAAGCTGTTGGGGCTAAATTTAATCCCTTCACGCAATTCTCTGATTTCATCAATTCCCCGGTTAGAGGCGGCATCAATTTCAATTAAATCCAGGGATTTGCCCTGATTGATTTCTTGACAGGCCGGACACTGGTTGCAGGGCTCAAACTTTTTCAATTTTTGGCAATTAACCGCTTTGGCCAATAAACGGGCAACGGTGGTTTTGCCGGTCCCTCGAGGTCCGGCGAACAAATAGGCATGAGCCACTTTCCCCATAACCAAAGCATTAGTTAAGGTTTGAACAATATGCTCCTGATTAACCACTTCTGCAAAGGTTTTCGGCCGATATTTACGATACAAAACTAAATTAGACATCTCTATTTTTTAAAAACAATAAACTTATAGCCAATAAAATTCCAGGCCAAAGATAGGCCGGTCGCAACAACCTTTGCCAAATTAGCCCAAAGCTCTTTGCTTAAGCCGTAAACCGGCGGAATAAAAGTCGTAATACCATAGACAATGCCGCTGTTTATTGCCAGTCCAATTAAAGTCACCATGATAAACTGAGAGAATTCGTTAACTTTGATTTCATCTCTGTCTTTAAATGTCCAATACTTATTCCAGAAATAGCTGTTAATCACCGCGACAAAGAAAGACGCCGCGTTCAGCAAAAAAATCCACTTGCCGGCATAAATTCCAGTCCACCACATCAACAGATTCAAGACGCTAAAATCTATGGCGGTATTCATAACTCCAATAACTACAAATCTGCTAAATTGAGCTGCTAATTTTTTAATTCTCATAAACTATATCACCGTAGCTTGATTAACCTCAAAAATCAGACCCTTTTTGAGAATCAACGTATCTCGGCGCTTAACTTTGTCCTCTAAGAACAACTTTGCCAAAGAGTTTTCCACTTTTTCATGAATTACTCTTTTAAGAGGCCTGGCGCCATACAATGGATCATAACCCAACCGGGCTAATTCTTCAACCGCCTCTATTTCAACCCTAAGCTTAACTCCTTTATCCATCAGTTTATTCTCGGTTATCTTAAGAAATAATTTAGCAATCTCAATCATATTCTCCATAGACAAAGGCCTGAATAAAATAATTTTATCAAAACGGTTTAAAAGCTCCGGTTTGAAATGTTCCAATAAAACCCTATCTTTCAGTTTATCCTCTATTTCTTTGTAATTCGTCCCTTTCCTTATTTCCTGCTGGATGAATTGAGTCCCCGCGTTAGAAGTGGCGATTAGAATAATATTGGTAAAATTAATTACTTCGCCGGAAACGTCGGTTAATCGCCCTTCATCCATTACCTGTAAAAAAAGATTTAAGAGATCAGGATGGGCCTTTTCTACTTCATCTAACAGCAAAAGAGAATATGGCTGGCGTTTGACCGCTTCTGTTAGGTAGCCCTTATGAATCCCTTCCTCGGAACGCATGCCGATTAAACGCCGAAGGCCTCTTTTTTCCTGATACTCGGACATATCCAGACGAATCGTTTTTTTCTCGCTGCCAAAATAGACGCGGGCCAGCGACTTGGCCGATTCTGTTTTGCCAACTCCGGTCGGTCCGACAAAAAGAAAATTACAGATAGTTTTTCCCCGGTCCTGAACATCAAGCCGACTGCGCCTCAAAGCGGAAGCAATCGCATTGACGCCTTCATCCTGATTAATCACCCGTTGATGAATCAATTTTTCTAAATTCAATAATTTCTCTTTTTCTATTTCCTGAATCTCTCCCAAAGGAATGCCCGTTTTATTAACGATTAAACTGACCACGTCGCTGTCTTTAACCAAATTGTTAGGACCTTTCTTTTGTCTGACTTCATAAGCTGATTCAGCCAGCAAATCCATAGTTTTAGCCGGCAGGGCTTTTCCGTAAAGATACTGGTCGGCCAATTTAATCGCCTTTTCCAAGGCGGCGGCCGAGAACAAAATTTTCAAATCTCGCTCAATGACAAAAATTTTGGTGAGTAGAATTCGCCAGACGGCATCGGCCGGCGGCAAAGCTACTTTTATCTTGTCCAGCAGCCGACCCAGAATTTGTCCCTCAATCTTATCCGCAAAATTAACTGTTGAAGCGGTGCCGATGAAATAAAACGATTTCCTGTCCAAAACAGAAGCCAGGATTTCTGAAAAATCTAGTCCCTGGGCATGGCTTTTTAAGCCAACCAGATTGTCAACATTTTCTACAACTAGAATGATATTCCCGGCCCGACTGATTTCAAAAAGAATTTTTCTTAAATATTCCTCTCCTTTTTGATGCGCTCTGGATAAACTGACTAGCCCGCTTACGTCCAGCGAAACCAATCTCTTGTCCTGCAAAAACTTAGGAACATTTTCAGAAACCATCAACTGAGCAACTTTTTTCAGAATGGCTTTTTTGCCTATTTCGCTCTGGCCGACTAGAATCACTCCGGGTCTGCCAGCGCTAAAAAAACTAAAAATTTTCTCAATTTCTTTATCACGGCCGATAACCATTTCGAAAGCCCCTTGCCTGGCTAAAAATGTCATATCTTGACTGACCTTATCCAGCAATGGAGTTAAAGCAGCAGTCATCGAACGGTTCAATTTTCCCTTCGGCTTAAGCAGTTTTTTCCAGAAAAATTCTTTTTCCTGCTGCTGAATTACCTTTTCTGCCTGTTCCCATTCAACGACTTTCTTAACCTCTTCGGGGCTAATGCCGAATTCGTCAAAAATCATGCCCACCAAGTTTTCCTGCTGGCTAATCGCCCAGAGAATATCTAAAGAATCAATCTGCTCTTTTCTGTTTTCCAGACATAAATAATAAGCTTGATAAAAAATTTCCTTGAAATCGCTCGCTATTTTCGGTTCTAAAAGATTTTTTTTCAGTCCCTGTTCCGGATTCGCCGAGAAAGACCGTTCCAAAACTTTTTTGGCCTTTTGAATGATTAATCTCGGCTGGCAGTTTAATCGTTTAAGTATTTTCGCAAAATTCTTGTTCCCCGCAAAACAGACAAAAAGATGAATCGGACGTAAAAATTTGTATCTTTTACGGTAGCCAATCAGCCAGGTTTTTTCCAGCGATTTTCGAGCTGATTTATCTAAAAACAAGGCAATATTCACTTCCTGTACATCTGCTAACAGCCTTATTTTATTCACTCTCTCCTTACTCCGCTGCCAAACATACAGGATAAAGGCATCAACCAACAAAGACAAATAAAAGATTTCCAGCGAGTCCGTGGAAAGGAACAGAATAACAATTCCGTAAAAGCCAGACAAAACCAGACAAAGCAAAATCAGCCAAAATAAAAGGGCTTTTAAGCGTCTTTGGGCAATCCCCAAAAGGCTCAAATTCGGTTCGAAAGTAATTTTATCCATTTATGAAATAAACTTGTAAACGGCAAAGACCGGCAAAACCAGCCAAGCTAATAAAACCAACACCCATAAAAAAAACCAAAGAAACATAAACAGAAATCTCCAAAACAATTGGAATAAACGGACCATCATGCTTAAAACATAAGCGTCCCAGCCCCGTTGAGCATACATCGGCTTAAAAACATTCCTGATAAGAATCGACAAAGCCATAACCCGCCAGCCGTCCTTTACCCTTTTCCAGCAAAAAAAAGCCGCTTTTTTCAAACCCCGGCTGTACCACCAGACCGGAAAATAGAGAAGCTCTAAAACAGCATCTAAAAACAAATCTTTAAAAATTAGCTTGTAAGCCGTCATAGGTTTTTAAGATTATTTTACTTCCATATCTGAACTGGCGGATGTTGAGGTTGCCACCGGCGGAGTAGCTAACTTCCAGCGCTCGGCAATTTCATGGTCAACCAAACTTTTCTCCCGTCCATATTCCAAACGGGATAATTCTTTGATAACCCTGGAGTTTTCCGAATTTCCCTGTTCCGGCGGCTCAGTCATCAGATTAAACGGTTGAGAGGTCTCGTTGTTAACCATCAATTTAATATAGGCGTTAAAATTATCAACGTTAATCAGGTCCTGTTTATTAAAAACCGGCTCAAACTGCTTAACCAAAAATTCGGCATCTTCGGCCCCGACTCGGAAGCTTGCCATTGAACCGACGTTGCCAAAGACCGCCTTTTGAATTTCCTCGGTAAGCTGGCCGATAAACTGATGAGCAATAGTCAGGCAGAGATGATACTTGCGCGCTTCGGAAAGAATCGTGGCAATACTGTTAGTGGCAAAATTCTGGAACTCGTCCATATAGAGGTAGAAATCATTGCGCTCTTCTTCCGGCAAATCAACCCTGGAAAAGCTGGCCATTAAGATTTTGCCGGTAACAATCAACCCCAGCAAAGCGCTGTTGATATCCCCTAGCCGCCCCTTGCTTAAATTAACCAACAATATCTTTCGTTCGTCCATAATCTGTCGGAAATTAAGCGAGGTCTCCGACTGACCGATTATCGGCCGCATATAGTCATTGGCGATAAAAACGTTGAATTTGGAAGTGATGTACGGAACGATATTTTGCAAAGCCGCCTCGCCGCCTGCTTTTTCGGCTTCTTTTTCCCAAAAATCTCTGACCACGATATTCTGGCATTTAGTTAACAATCTTTTTCTGAATTCTGCGTCCGCCATCACTTTAGGGACCTCCATTAAAGTAAACTTCTTGCTTGGGTCATCCATTAACAGTAAAAGCGCGTTGCGGGTATACTGTTCAAACATCGGCCCGCCGGTTTGCTTTAAATCATAGAGCTTGTCAAAAATGCTCATTAGTTCATTAACCGCAAAAGTTTTTTGCTCCGGATAATTGACGTCGTAATCAAGCATATTTAAACCAAGCGGCCTCTCTAAATCAGCCGGATTCAGGACCATTACATCTTTAGTCCGTTCTTCGGGAATCACTCTGAGAATTCTTTCAACCAAATCCCCGTGCGGATCTAAAAGCCCGACTCCATGGCCTTTCTGAATGTCCTGAATAACCAAATTGCCTAGAAAGACCGACTTGCCGGTGCCAGTTTGCCCAATAACGTAAAGATGGCGCCGCCGATCGCTGTCTTGCGCGTAAATTTTTGTTTCTACCCCCCGATAGAGATTCCTGCCCAGAACTATCCCATGTTTAGGCATACTCGCCGGCGGAGCAGCCGATTTCGCTTTAAGGAATTTGACATTCGGCGTTTCAATTGAGCTGGTTGGGAAATGGAATAAACTGGTCAGCTCTTCAGTCCCCAAAAGCATTTTCTGGTTTCTGTTGAAAAGCCGGAAAGAAAAATTGTAAATTAACTTTTTTAAAGCTCGCCTTTTGATCCGGACTGATTTTAATTGATTCAAATTAGCCGAACTGAACTGAGTAAAAGCTCCTTCCAAATGGCCTAACAGTTGGTCGGCCCGCTCTTGGCTATCAGCCGAAACCAGTAATCTCACATTAACATCATAACCGGCCTTGCTGGCCTTATTGTCTATGGCTCTAATAACTTCTTCCTGCCCCGGAGTAATTGCCGAATTCTTATTTTCCAATTCCTGCTCTTTTTTCTGAAATGATTTAGATCCCCTTTTTAGACTTTTGATTATTTTACTCAAAGCATTGCCGCCGACAGCTGATCGGGCTTGATAAAAACTCTTGCCCCTTTGCATCTCTTTGGCAATTTCATGGCTTTGCTTTTGCCAGCTTGATAAAGTCGGGCGAAAAGCAATTTGAATAGCCGCGCCTTCGCCGGTCTCTTTAAGCTTGCTTAAAGTATTGGCAATCTCATTGAGAGGATCGGTTTCCAGCTCCTGATAAGTTTTAAAAGGCAAATGGTATGTCTTGGCCAGCTTTAAATAGGCGCCGGCAGACGCGCCTTGGGCATTGAAAATATTGTAGTCCTCCGCTTTTGAAATTGAGGCCTCCGGATAAAAACCATGAATCTGCTTTTCAACCACGCTCTCATAACGGCTAGGCAAGGCCAGGTAGAAAGCGATTTCTTCGCCTTGTTCAGGAGTGGCGATTTCAAAAACCAGATGAGGCTGGCCATAAATAAAAACATCCTTAGTTTCCTTAATGTTGCTAAAACTGCTGTAAAGCTGTTCCATCGCTGAAATGATTTCCTTAGCGCTTTTAGGCGCTTCGCTTTCTTCCTTTTTAACTTTCTTGGGCAGAGAAATTAAAAATAGGCTCATATTTAAAGCCCTGGTTATCCGCCCTCTATTCTTAACCCGACGGATAAAAATCAACCCGCCGACAATAATAATCGCCGGAGCCAGCAAAACAAGTACCAATAAAAAAATTTGATTAAAGGTCATAAAAAATTTTGAATTGAAGCCATTAAAGGCCGGTTACTCATAATTTCTTTAACTCGCCCTTTTCAACCAATTTTTCTTTCAACTCATCAATCAAAGTGTCATGGAGCTCGTCTAAAACATAAGCGTTATCTAGATTTTTAGCCACCTCAATGGAAAAATTTAATCCTTCTTCAAAAGCCAATTGGCAGAGCTTTTTAACCTGATTTTGACGGTCCAGTTTTCCTAATTCCTCAATCTCTTTTTTAATTTTTCCGGAAGTCGGCGGCGCTGAAGGCGGAGTCGGCGGCGAAGGATGAGCCAAAGAACTGCTTGGCTCTTTTTCAGCTTTAAAAACCTCCTGTTTTCCCAAAGCAGGTTCTTTTTCTCTGTCTAACGGCTCATCTGGAGATTCAGCCGGAGTTTCAGGTATTTTGGGAACCTCGGGCGTTTCAATATCTCCAACCGGTTTTTCGTACTTATTATGTTCTTCAGGCATATTAATTACTCCATCTTCTCCGCTTCGGTCATCATTTCTTCTTTAACCGCAAGAATCTCTTTGTTCATCAACTCTTCAAAATTAGGGACTTTTTCAGCAACAAAATTGTTGGTTTTATCCGAATCGCCGGTGTCAATCAATTTTTCCAATTCCGCTTGGTCTTCTTCAGAAAGCTCTCCCATTACTTTAACCATAGTCCGTTTAAAAACCAGGTCGGTAATTTTTTCCAATAACTGGATTTTTTTCTCTTGAGAAAGCGCTTCTAATCCTAAAAGAGAAATGATGTTTTTTTGAAGCAGTTCTTTGTTCATAGAAACTTTATTCCCAGCCCAGAAAGCCAATTGATTGATAATTGATTTCCCTAAAGCTTGAAAACAATTTAGTTATTTTAAATCTATAAAATCTATTTAACCCCGGCAATCTTTCCTATGGCTTCGCCTTGCCAGCATTCTTTAAGATATTCATGAACAGTTATGCTTTTATTTGCTGGATGCCAATAGAGATAATGAGTAAGCATATCTCTAAGTTTTAATTTACGCCAAAGCTCTAGATGGTCGTTGCTTTGAATCATCTCCTCGGGCGGATTCCAATAGCTATATTCCGAAACAAATTTCTGAACCGGAACATCTTTCAGGACTTCGTATTCGTCAGGACGTAAATTAAACATATCGCTGATTCTGCCTTCTACCGCATAATCAATTCTGGCCGCTTCAGTTGTTTCTACGGCCTCTTTCCCATTTAATAAATCCGCCGCTTCGGAGTTCTCTGGCTTTGTTTCCTTTATTTTTTCCAGGGCCTCGGTTTCTGCCTGCAAATCGGTCTCTTTAACTCCGTTATCTAATTCCCAGGCATAGACATCTTCGCCGTTTGGATAAGGAATCGTCCGGTACCTGCCCCAATTAACTTTATCAACATAATCTTTTAGATTCTCCGACAATCCGGCGGCTTTGGCTCCGCCGAATTTATCTTGGGCCTCTTTTAAAACCTGTTTGATATTGTCAGTAGAAAATTCTATTTTGTCTCCGACATGTAAAACATTTTCCGCCGCTTCAGGATGCGCCTCCCGATACAAATCCCATAATCGGCCTTCGGCCCAAACTTTTTGGGTCGGATTCAGTTTGTCCAATCCGCTATCGCCAGCTTCATGAATATATTGGGTAAGCGCCTTACGCGCCTCATGAATATATCCTTCATTGGCCTGGACTGTAGATCCAAACTTCTCCGGCAATTTTTCCGCCGCTCCTTCCATTGTTTCAGCCGCCGCATCTACGGCTTTCTCTTTTGCTTGAAACAATGCCCGCGTAGCGGATTTTTTATTTTCTTCAGCCAGAGTCATAGCTTCTTCAGAATGTCCTCCCAGATGCTCTGCTAACCGATTAATTCCAACGCCTCCAACGAATACACCAAGGCCAACAGCGAGTACTTTTCTTACCCGAGCATTCCTTTTAACGCTTTTATCTATTTCCCCCAATTGCTTGTCAGCCGCTTTTATTAAAACATCGGCCTTTTTATTAGCTTTTTTATTCTCGCCTATTAAAAGCTCCTGATACTTATCCTTTAACTTTTGGTAATTTTCATTATCGCTTACCTTCTCTCCTTTTAATCTGGCGCGTATCTCGTATTGAGCCATAATTTTTTCCGCCTGTTCATAATTTATTGATCCAAGTTTTTTATCAGTTAAACGTGGGTATTTTTCCCCGGCCATCCTCATAAGTTCATAAGAACCCATGCCGGTGGCAACCCCGGAATAAATCCGTTTGGCCGCCAAAGCGCTCACGCCAACCATTGACCCTGCGCCAAGGCCAATACCGGTACCAAGCAAACCTAAGCTGACAAGAGTTCTGGCATTAAGGCCTTTGGCTAAAAATTTTCCGAATTTATTCTCTATTTTATATCCTCTTTTTTCTAAAGTTCTATATAAACTCAATTCTTTGCCGGCCCAGTCCCAAACTTTTTTCCATTTACCTTTTTCAAATTTTTCCGCCCGTCTGTCAGCCAATTTCGTTCTTTCGTCAACGAACCTGTCCATATGTTTGCCCACATATTTAGACCGGGCTTTCTCGTATTTTTCCTTGGCTTCTTCATATTCTTTCTTAACTTGAGCTTTTCCTTCTTTTTTGCCTTTGAATAATTTGTCCTTCAACGCAAACTCCAGATATTTCTGATACTCTTTTTCGTTGTTTATAAACTCCTCCCGCGCCGCTTTTACTTCCGGAATCTCTCCCAAAGAAATCACGTCTTTTAATTCTATTACTTCCTCTTCTGGTTTTTTCGGCTTTATTTCTTTCTCCGGCTCGGCATCTTTTTTTTTCTTTTCTTCTTGACTTCTTTCCATCTCTTCCCTAGCGCCTAATTTTAACTTTTCTGATAAGGGCTTTTTTCCTGATCCGGACCTTTTTCCTGGATCAGGTTTCTTTTCCGGACCAGTTCCCCTTTTTGAGCCAAAGGATGTTCCGGTAATTTGTTCCCATCGTTCCTCCATTTCCTTTTCTTCCGCCTGATCTTTCGTCTGCCGGCGAACTTCTTCAGCGGCCGCCTCCATTTGAAGGTCTTCTTCTTCTTTCAGCCCCTCCTCTTTTTTCTTGTCTGCATAAAGTTCCGCCTGAGCGATTTCTTCATCTAAAGCTTTCTCCGATTCTGAAATATCTCTTTTTTCTTTTGCCTGCCTTTCTAATTCTTCTTTCATTTCTTCTGCCTCTTCCTTTCTTGCAGCTCCTCCTTGAGAAAACGACTCAAATTTATTAGACATATTATTGCCTCCTTTCTTTTTATTTTACCACAGGAATAAATTAATAAGAATACTCATCAACGGTCAGGCTGCAGCCGTCATTGCATAAAAAATTAGCCGCCAAAGTCTTTTCTCCAAGTAAAAGATAATTGGCGGCGTAAATCGGCCCTAAAATGAGTAAAAATGTTTTCCCCATATCCATATATTGATTATATCCTTTATAGCGTGTTAAAATCAATAAAGGATATTCACATTTATGAAAATTAAGCGCCAATCAGCCAATTTTATAGCCGCCGGCCTGCTTTTTTTAATGTTCGGCCTGGCTTTTTCCACTCTTCAGTATGAATCTTTGACTATGGATGAATTAGCCCATACGCCTGCCGGCTATTCGTACATAACCCAGCAGGACATGCGCTTAAATCCGGAACATCCGCCGTTATTAAAAGACGCCGCCGGAATGTCTGTCTGGCTGGGAGAAAAATTTACCGGACGGACAATCGTTTTCCCAACAGAACACCAGAGCTGGCAAACAGACCTTAACGGCCAATGGGATTTTGGCAGAGAGCTCCTTTATCGGTCCGGCAATGACGCCGATCAAATGATCTTCTGGTCGCGTCTGCCTATGCTTTTGCTCATGCTTCTGCTAGGTTTTTATGTCTTTAAATGGGCCCGCGAATTGTACGGCAACAAAGCTGGGCTGATAGCGCTTTTCCTTTACTCCTTATCGCCAACTTTTATAGCCCACGGCCGCCTGGTAACCACTGATGTGGGCGCGGCCGCGGCCTTTTTTATTGCCGCTTATTATTTAATTAAATGGCTCAAAGAACCAAGTAAAAAAAACTTAATCATTGCCGGATTGGTTCTTGGTCTGGCCCTATTAACTAAGTTTTCTTTGGCTTTAATAATTCCCTATTTTATATTTTTAGTAATTGTTTGGATTGTATCTGCTGTAATCAAAGGCAGTCCTAAAAATAACGTCCTTGCGCACAAGAACATCATTTTAAGGACTGTCCTTGGACTCTTCCTTATTGGCCTAATCGCCATGGCGCTGGTCTGGCCTGTTTATCTATTCCATACTTGGGAATATCCGGTAGAAAAGCAATTGAGCGACGCCCAGACAAACCTCCAGACCTTTGGCAAAAGATGGCTGGCCGACCCAGTCATCTGGCTCTCTGACAAGCCATTGCTCCGCCCTTACGGCCAATTCTTTCTAGGCCTTCTAATGGTTATCCAGAGAGCGGCCGGCGGGAACACTACATATTTCCTGGGAGAAATTTCCAAAATCGCCTGGCTTCATTATTTCCCCGTCGTCTTTTTAATCAAAGTCCCCCTGCCTCTGTTAATTCTCGCCTTAATCGCTTTAGGTTCAATCTTTGGCATCACTCTAAGAAAAAATAAAAAAAGTAAAAGGTTATTCGTCTGCATTTTATCATTCGTTAAAAAATATTTTACTGAAATCGCTATGTTGGCTTTCTTGGCTATTTACTGGATAACTAGTATTAGAAGCAACTTAAATATTGGCGTCAGACACATCCTGCCGACTTTCCCCTTTCTTTATGTTTTAATAAGCGGACAGATTGCAAAATGGCTGCGGCCGCCAATAGGACCGGTTTTAGAAAAGATAAAGGTTAATTCAACCGGTGTTATAAAATCAACCAGAATGATTCTCTCTTTTTACTCCCAAACCGCTATTAAGGCCTTCCTGATTATTATCCTGCTTGGCTGGTACGCTTATTCGGCCATTCTGATATATCCACATTTTATCGCTTATTTCAACGAATCAGTCGGCGGTCCTAGCCAAGGATACAAGTACGTGACTGATTCCAATCTTGATTGGGGCCAGGATCTGAAACGACTAACTGAATTTTGCGAAGAAAAAAATATCTCGACGATTTACGTTGACTATTTTGGCGGCGACTCGCTGGAGTATCGCCTAGAAGACAAATTTCGTCCATGGTGGGGCGAACGCGACCCAGATGAACTGCCTCCCAATAGCTGGCTGGCTGTCTCGGCAACCATGCTTCAGGGCGGTCGAGGCATGCCCGATGCCGAATACAATGAAAAAACCGGCTACTATAACTGGCTGAACCAATACGAGCCGGTTACTGTCATCGGCCATTCCATTTTTGTTTATCACTTGTAATAGACTCTCCCTTCTATTCTCAAGTCAACATATTCCAAAGAATCGGTTTTCCCAATTTCTTCTTCCAGAACCATTTCCAGCGTCCTTAGCTGGGATTCTGCAGAATAGCTTGGATTAAGATGAACCCGCCAACCGGATAATAAATTTGCTCTTAAATCCTCTGTCGAAATAATTTCAAAATCGTTTGATTTTAACGGCTGTCCCGAAGCCGTTTTTATTTCGGGCAATCTTTCTCTGACGTCCAAAATAAAGTCCATCATTTCCAAAGCAACTACCTGCTCCCGCAATCCGACTTGTTTGTTTTCAGAGCTGTAAATATTTAAAATCAGGCTTCCTTTAATCAAGACAGTCTCCTTAAAGATAATTCCTTCTTTATCAATACGGAAACACCGGCTAATTTTTCTATCGCTTTTAACCGCAAACTCTTCCTCTGTCGAAGTAGCGACTGTCTCCGATTCCACTTCCTCAATTTGGCACCAAATACCAGCCGGGTCCCTTTTAACTATCTCTACTTCCAAAATGTTAGGCAGTTTTTTTTGGATAATAACTTCTTTAATTTCAGGGAAAGCGTTAAGTATGTCATTCTTTATTTCTTCAACTGGCACCAAAAAAATACTTTTTTGCGGGATGACTCCTAAGAGCTTTTCTTCCAAATTCTTCTGTACAATTTCTTCCGTAAAAATGTTAGATTCTAAGGGTCTAACATCTATTTCCTTTATCCAAAAAGCATCAGACCAAACAGCAAAATAGACTGCCGCGCCCAGCAAACAAAAAAACAGGCCGGCGAACAGCGCCAGCTTGAGAGGGCTTCTTTTTTTGTACTGATTTTTTTTCATTGTTGCCGATTAAAGCCAATTGAAGGACAGTCCTTAAAATGATGTCCCTTGAGCACAAGGGCGTCATTTTAAAGACTGTTCTTATCAGTTTGCCTTATCAGTTTCCCTTTGTCAAAATTCAAGGAGTCGTCCTTTCCTTTATTATTTTTCCTTTAACTATCCAATCCTCTTAATGCCGCCCATATATTTCTGCAAAGCTTCTGGAACCCTAATGCTTCCGTCTTTCTGCTGGTAATTTTCAATAATCGCAATCAATATTCGGCCAATGGCCATGGCTGTTGCGTCATTCATATAAGCAAATTCTAATCGGCCATCTTTCCGCCTAATTCTGGTATTGAGCCGCCGCGCCTGATAATCAGTCATATAATCAGAGGTATGGGTCTCCCGATAAGCATTTTGGCCTGGCATCCAACATTCAATATCAATCTGGCGATAATCTGGCCCCCCCATATCACCCGTACAAAGAATAACCACTTGATAAGGAATCTCCAGCTGCTGAACTAAATATTCTTGAACCGCCACAATTAAATCTTGTTCTGTTTGGCCATACTCGGGCTGAATAAAAGTTTCCATTTCAGCTTTATCAAATTGATGCCTCCTCAGAATCCCAGCTGTATCTTTGCCATAAGCCCCGGCTTCTCGACGAAAAGCAGTTGAATAACCAATATATCTGATGGGCAAGTCTTTTTCATCAATAATTTCATCGAGATGCAAAGGCCCGAGCGTATGTTCCGCGCTGCCGATTAATAAAGAATCGTCTTGCTCCAGATAATACCGGTCTTCAATCGGATCAAATCGATCCATTTTTTTCATCACTTTTGCCTTGGCAATGACTGGCGGTAAAACAGGAATAAAGGGTTTATCGAAAGGGTTTTTAACCTTTTTAGCCAGCTGACTGATTATTTTTCTATTAGTTAAAGTTTCAAAGACAAACTGGATAATGGCAAACTGTGCCAAAACCGCTTGATTGAATAAATAATTAAAGCGGGTGCCAGAAATCTTAGCTGACTTTTCCGTATCAATCAGATTCAAGGCTATGCCTAATTCCATATGGTTTTTGGACTTGAAATCAAACTCGGTCGGTTCTTTGAATTTCCGCAAAACTTTATTATCTGACTCATCTTTGCCTTCAGGCACATCGTTAGCAATTAGATTAGGCACTTCGATAAGCCGTTTATTTAATCCCTCTTCTGCTTGTCTTAATTCTGGCTCAAGCTTTTTTATTTTATCTTTTAATTCTTTGGCTTTATCCTGCTGGTCTTTGCCCAATTTCTTTTGCTCAGCTTTCAAGCTTTCGGTTTCCTGAAGTAACTCCCTCCTTTGTTTGTCTAATTCCAAAATCCGGTCAACTTGGCAATTTGACCCGCGCTTTTGACAATTTTCCTTAATTTTATCAGGATTCTCCCGAATGTATTTTATATCTAACATAAAAGTAATTCTATTTGGGCTTCATAAAAGGGAATAAAATGCTTTCCCTCAAACTGCGAGAGCCGGTTAACAGAAAAACCAGCCGATCAATGCCTAATCCTAGGCCGGCCGCCGGCGGCATACCGTATTCCAGAGCTTCTAGAAAATCTTCGTCCAATCTCTGGGCTTCTTGATCTCCCTTTTTACGCAAGGCCTCCTGATTTTCAAACGCTTCCCGCTGTTTTAAGGGATCGTTTTGCTCGGTAAAGGCCTTGATTAATTCCACCCCTTGAACAATTCCCTGCAAGGCCTGGCCATTTTTACATAGAGGAATGTTTGGAATACGCAGGACAAAGGTCGGTTTCTCGATTTTGGCAAAACTTTCCTTTTCATCGCCGTTTTTGACAATCTCTTGGTATTCGGCCCTGGCCCATTTCTTGGGGAAGAAATCGGGCGCCAATTGATGCATCATTTTTTCCGTAAAGCCCATTAAATCCTCCCAGTCCCAATAAGCCGTGTAGAACTCCAACTCGGTAAAATCAGGATTGTGTTCCCGGTCCATGCCTTCATTCCTGAAACAGCGGCCAATCTCAAAAACCCGTTCATAGCCGCCAACCAGCAATCTTTTTAAATAAAGCTCGGGAGCGACTCTTAAATACAAATCCATATCCAAGGCGTTAAGATGAGTTTTAAAAGGCCGGGCACTAGCGCCTCCATGCATCAATTGAAGAATCGGAGTTTCCACTTCAATAAACTTATGGCTGTCTAAAAAGTCTCTGAGGCTTTTAATAATGGCGCTGCGTTTTTTAAAAACATCTTTGGTTTCTCTATTCATCAGCAAATCTAAATATCTTTTTCGGAATCTTTCTTCAATATCCTTAAGGCCATGCCACTTTTCGGGCAAAGGCAATAAACTCTTGGCCAGAATCCGATATTTTTTAACCAGCAAAGTTGGCTCGCCTTTTTTAGTCGAAAAAAGAGGCCCTTGAACTTCAACAAAATCCCCTACGTCAAAATTATCCTGAAAAAAAACAAAATTCTGTTCGCCTAATTCGTCTTTTTTAAAATAGATTTGGAATTTGCCTGAACCATCTTCCAGGTTGGCAAAAATAGAGCCTCCGTGAATCCGAATTGCCCTTAAACGGCCGACTAAAAAGATTGTCTTTCCCTGTTTGGCTAATTTCTTAAACCGGTCACCGGCTTCCTGGCAAGAGCAGGTTCTTTGGGCATCGGTCGGATAAGGATTAAATCCCTGCTTTTGGAGCTTCTTTAGTTTCTTTACCCTATCTTTTTTTATTGATTCAACAGAAGACATGAATAAAATTTTTAATTTTCAATTTTTAATTTTGTAAATAAATCTTAAGCCCGCAAGAGCTATGTTCTAAGCGTTGCTGATAGGTAGCTTTGGCAATCGGGAAAATTACAAAATTATAAAATTAGAAATTTACTTGATATTAGTTATTTTATACTCCATTTTTCCTTTGGGAGCTTCCACCTCTATTATATCACCGACTTCGTGCCCGAAAAAGGCCTCGCCTAAGGGCGATTCATTGGAGATTTTACCTTGAGACGGATTGGCTTCCTGAGAGCCGACAATCATAAAGGATTGCTTCTCTCCATGATTGGCCTTATTGCCCCGGCCTTTAATTAATTTAACTTCAATTATTGAGCCGATTCGAATTCCCTTTACGCTTTTGTGGTTTGGCATGATTAAACTGGATTCTTTAATAATCTGTTCCAATTCAAAAATTCTCCCTTCATTAAATGACTGGTCTTCTTTAGCTGTTGCGTATTCGGTATTTTCGCTTAAATCGCCCAGCGACTTGGCTTCTCCAAGCCGCTCGGCAATTTCCTGCCGCTTGACTGTTTTTCGCTCTTTCAGCTCTTTTTCCAATTTTTTAAGCCCTTCCGGAGAAATATATTTCATGAATAAAATTTTTAATTTTAAATGTTTAAAAATTAGAATTTAAAAATTACTCACTTGCCCGCAATGCAAAACATCAGCCCGCAAGAACTGTGCTCTAAGCGTTGCTGACGGATAGCTTTGGCAGGCGGGAAAATTACAAAATTATAAAATTAGAAATTTACTTACTAAAGTACCACTCCAAAACCTCTTTGGCAACTGGGACGGCCGACTCATGACCTTCTCCGCCGCCTTCTATTAGAATTACCAGAACGATTTCCGGATTATCGTAAGGGGCAAACCCGACAAACCAGGAATGGGTTTTGTCCTCGATGCCAAACTGAGCCGTTCCGGTCTTCCCGGCAACTTTAACCGGCAAAACTGATAATGCCCGGGCCGAGCCGCTGACCACGGCCTGCCGCATTCCTTGGCGAATCACTTCAAGATTTTGCGATTGGATAAAATTGCTTCGGACAATTCTTGGCGGGATATCTTCCAAGACATTCTTGTCTGAATCCACTATTTTATCAACCACCTGCGGCTGGTAAAGCGTTCCTTGGTTAGCGATACTGGCTATGGCTAAAGCCATCTGCAAAGGAGTGACTAAGACATCTCCCTGGCCGATAGCCAAATGATAGGTATCACCCAGATACCATTGTTCGTCCGGTTTGTTTTCTTTTTTCCACTCCTTATCCGGAATCAGACCAGATTCCTCCTGAGGCAGGTCTATCTGAGTCTTCTGACCAAGTCCGAAATACTCCAAATATTTTTTAATCCTTTCGGCTCCCAATCCTTCGATTTCTCCATACCCTCCGCCAATGGTATAAAAAAATACGTTGCAGGATTCGGCAATCGCCTTAACTATATCAGTCAGTCCGTGGCTTTTCCAGTCTAGGAAACGATAGGATATCTGCGGATTATACTCATTAACAATATTTATCGCCCCTAAACAGTTGATTTTTTTACTCGGGCTGATAACCTTTTCCTCCAGAGCGGCCGCCCCAATTAACGGTTTAATAATCGAACCCGATGGATACTTCCCGGCCAAAGCTCGGTTCAAAAAAGGCTGGCTGTACTCGTTCTCCAAAAAATCCAGTTCGTCTTTCGAAATGCCTTCGACAAAAAGATTGCTATCTAAACCAGGTAGACTAACCAAAGCCATAACCCCGCCATTATTAGGATCAATCGCCAAGCCGACCGCTTTTTTTGACCTATTCTGATAAAACAACTTATCAACCATCCGGCTTAATGACTGATAAAGCTCCTGCTGTAATCCCTGATTAACGAAAAGGACTAATCCCTGGCCGGGCTGGGACGGTTTACTGGTCAATAATTGCTGGGTTTTGCCTAATCGGTCCACTTCAATTTGATCCTGGCCCGATTGGCCCCGTAAAAAGTTTTCGTACTGGCATTCCAAACCGGCTTTGCCAATTTGGTCGTTTAACAAATATTCTTTATGCTCTTCCAAATCATCCGCGTCAACTTGTCCGGTATAGCCCAGAAGATGCGAGAAATATGGAGCAAAAATGTACTCCCGTTGTGCGTTCTGTTCAATCCGGAATCCCGGCCAACCATCAATTAAGCTCTCCATAACCAGAGCGGCTGACCGCTCAACTCCTTTAATTAAAACCATTTGGCTTGCCCGATGGCGAGTCTTTTCTATCCGAGCTTTCAGTTCTTCCACTAATTCCGGATTGTCGCCGCCTTCAGTCAAACTGACTATTTTATGCAAAATCGCGCTCTGGACTGAATCAGGATTATCTAAAAAATCATTCAAATTAACCGATAAATCAAACCTTGGGATATTCCGGACTAGAGCGCGGCCTGAATTGTCGTAAATAATGCCCCGCGGAGCCGCTAGAGAATAAATTCTTAATTTATTGCCCTGAGCCAAACTCTGGTAATGCTCTCCTTTAACAATTTGCAAATAGCCGGCCCTTAAAAGAAGAAACAGTAACCCGCAAACAATTGCCAAAAAAAGCAGGTTGAAATTCCGACGCTTAATTGGTTTTTCCAGTTTTCCTTTTTCCTCTATAGAACGAATCGCTTCGGCATCCAAAAAAATCTCCTCCGCTTCAATATTTTCTCTAGCCCTGTCTTTGATGGAATATTTTTTTAGCGCCATAGTTTAGAGATAAAAGAATGATTATTAATAGAGAATCATATCCCAGGATGGCAAACAGGCTTTTAGAGTTCCAAAAGACGTCTAAATGGAATAACTTGTTTAAAAGAAAAACCAGCAGATTAAAAGCCGAAATGCCCAAACCTGCAAAGATGGCCTTTATCCAAAAACCGCCCGCAGAAAAATTCCTTTTAAGCAAATTGATTAAACAGACTGCGCCTAACAAACTTAAGCTGATAAGCCCAAAAGTCAGTCCGGAGAAAATTTCCAAAAAAAAGGCGGCCAGAATAACCACCCACCAAATATCCTTAAAATTCTTAAGCGTAGCCAGAATAAAAACAAATGCCAAAGCTAAATCAGGGATGATTGTCGTTTGTAAAATTATCGCCAAAATCAGAATTAAAGTCAATAAGAGAGATCTCATAGGTTAGTAACAAGGACAGTCCTTTATTTATAAATTCTTAATCACAAAAACCCTCTCCAATCTGCCGAAGTCGGCAGCCGGTTTAATCTTGGCTTTCTGGGAAATCTGGACGTCTGAAAAGAAAATTTCCTGGACTTGGCCAATCAGCAGTCCTTTGGGAACCAGTCCGGCCAGTCCGGAAGTAATTACTGTTTCGCCTTTCTCAAGGCTCTGCCCTTGAGGCAGCATATCAATAACCATGCTTAAACATTGATTCCCTTTGACTAGCCCGAACGTACCTGATTCCTGGATTAAAGCGTTAATCCGGCTCCCCGAATCATTAGCCAGCTGAACCTTGGAAAAAGAGTCAGACACTTCAACTATTTGGCCAATTAAGATATCTCCGGCAGTAATCACTGCCGCTCTTTTTTTGACTCCGTGATTTCCGCCTTTATCAATTAAAATATGACTGCTTAGGAAAGATGAATCACGGCCAATGACATTAGCCAACACAAGCTTTCTGGATTCTAACTCTGGCAAATTTATCTGTTCACGAATAAATTCATTTTCCTGCTCAACCTCCTTTAGACGGACCAGTTCGCTTAAAAGCTCTTCGTTCTTTTGCCTTAATTCGGCATTCTCATCGTTAAGCCGGTTGACTGAAATGAAATAATCAAAAAAAATGTCTGTCTTTAAAGACGCCTGATAAAAAAACTTTTGAACCGGAGAAAATAATTTATAGAAAGCGTCCTGAGGAATTTTCAGCCAGCCCTGGTAATTTAAAAAAATTAAAATAAATATGACCGATAAAGATAAAATTAAAGGATGGCTAAATATTCTTTTCATATAACTACAACAAAGGACAGCCCTTAAAGGACAGTCCTTAAAATTAAGGACTGTCCTTTAAGGGCTGTCCTTTAACATATCTTCTTTAGGCGCAAATTACATTGGCTTTTCCTCTTCAGACGAGTCCTCTTTAGAATTCTCAGACGATTCCATCGGTTCAGAAGATTCTAGAGATTCTGGAGATTCTGGAGATTCTGGGATTGAAGGGTTTTCCGGCTCCGAATCTGAGCCGCCTTTTTTTACCCTAAGGGTAAAATAAAGGATAATAACAGCCGCTAACACAATGATTACCCATAACCAAATATTGCCCATAATTTTACTCCGTTAATTAAACGGTCTCCTTTCTTTATTTAATATACCACTTTATTTCAAATAATAAAACCAAGCTTGTGGATAAGTACGACCAATTTTTAATTTTTAATTTTTAATAAATTTCTAATGACTTAATTTCTAAGCTAATATGATAAGTACAGTCGACGATAAGGACAGTCCTTAAAATGATGTCCTTTGAGCACAAGGGCGTCATTTTAAAGACTGTTCTTATCATGGAAACTTGCCAAACTTCTTAAACAAAACTAATAAGGGGAATTTAATTACTGCGTTGTGTACTCGCCTGATCCTCCAAGGATGACAGAACAACCGCCAGGCCCATTCCAGACCAACTGAACGCATTGCCCGAGGCGCTCTCCTCCGCCGGCCGGAAATAAAATCAAAGGCCCCGCCTACCCCTACGGCCAGCCTAACCGAAGGAATGCTTTTCAAATTCTGATAAATGAATTTCTCCTGATAAGGAGCGCCCAAATTAACAAAAAGAATATCTGGACTGAAGAACCGCGCCTGCCTAGATTTGTTTTGTGCTTGCGAAAAAGACAATTTTTTTAAATCGTGCTGCGTCCGCCTACGCTGCGCGTAAGCGTTGCGGACGGGGGTGTGGGCGTGATATAAGAGGGAATGATTTAAAAATTTACTTCCGGAACAGATCGACCTGGGAACATCCACTATCTCAAACTGCAAACCGGGATGATTTTTTTGGACGGCCCTTTTAATTGAATTAGCGCTGGATAATCCGCCTGACCAGTTAATTAAAAGAACGCTTAATTTCTTTTGTCGGGCTTTTTTTAAAAGATACTCGGTTAAGTCCGCACCAGTCATTCTTTGCTTAATTGGCTGTCTTAAAAACCAGGAAACGAAAACTAGGCCGGTTCCGTCGGCTATAGACAAATCCGAATAGTTAAGGATTGACTTGAATTCCTGGTCTCGCCGGCTTTCAACCAAAAACTCCGGATTGGTCGTGACGATATAGTGCTGACGGCCGTCCCGCAAAAAATCCTCCAATTTCTTAAAAATTCCCTGTTTGTCCAAATTATCTATTTTTACTCCAAGAATTTCCATAATCAACCCCCCAGCTCAATTGACTCTAAAATAGTGTAATCAGGACCTTTTTTAGACAAAAAACTTTCCATAACCTCTATTGAATTAACCGGAAAAACCAAAGAAATGTTTTTATCTATTTCCGGCTGGTCGGGTAAGTTTTGCCATTCTCCCCGTCTAATTCTGGCTAAAGTGACATGGACCTGAAAAGATTTGCCTCCCTGATAGCTAAGCAATTTTCCCTCTAAATCATTCCTTACCTTTATCAAGTCAGGATTCTTTTCTCCTTCCGCCCAAATCAAGCGCGGAAATTTTTCCGGGGACAGGCAAATCCTCCTCAACTTTATTTCAAAAGGATGGCTTTCTTGGACTGTCTGACGGATTAAACGACAAACCTCCAGAACTTCTTCATCGCTTAAATAGCCAAGAAAAATTAGGGTGACGTGCAAATTGTCTCTCTTGGTCCAACGAATCGGTAAGCCGGCCCATTGGCTCTGAATTCTTAATAATTCCCGCTTAATCGATTCCGGCAAATTAATGGCTAAAAAAATTCGACGCATATCACTTTAAATTATATCAAAGAAGGGATATAATGAGAATAGATTATGCGCGAAGCTTTGCTTTATCAAACTCTGCCTCAAAAAAAGGTCCGCTGTCAGGCCTGTGCCCATTTTTGCCTCATTTCGCCCGGCCAAAGAGGTCTTTGCGGCGTTCGTGAAAATCGTAAAGGCAAACTTTATTCATTGAATTACGGTAAAGCCATTGCTCTTCAGATTGACCCGATTGAAAAAAAGCCGCTTTACCATTTTTTGCCCGGAACCTATTCTTTGTCTTTGGCCGCGGTCGGCTGTAATTTCGTCTGTCAAAACTGCCAGAACTGGGAAATTTCCCAGTCAGTCAAGTCCAACCAGCCCATTTTGGGACAGGGCCTGCCGCCTGAACAAATTATCCAGAAAGCCTTGGGCAATCATTGTCCCAGCATTTCCTATACTTATACTGAACCGACCATTTTTCTGGAATACGCTTTGGAAACCATGAAGTTAGCCAGGGCCAAAGGGCTTAAAAATATCTGGGTGACCAATGGCTTTATGAGCCCACAGGCCCTGAAATTAATTATTCCCTGGCTGGACGCGGCCAATGTTGATTTAAAATCTTTTAAAGAAAGCTTTTATTTAAAATATTGCGGCGGCCGCTTAAAACCGGTTTTGGAAAACCTTAAAAGACTCAAGCAGGAAGAAATTTGGCTGGAAGTAACCACGCTGCTTATTCCGGGACTGACCGACCAGGAAAAAATGTTGAAAAAAACAGCCCAATTTGTTAAAAAAGAACTGGGCGCAGAAACGCCCTGGCATATTTCCCGGTTTTCTCCGGAAATATCCTGGAAGCTTAAAGATTTGCCAGCAACTCCTTTAAAAACACTCAATCAAGCAGAACAAATTGGCTTAGAAGCTGGGTTAAAATATGTTTATAAAGGAAATATTTAAAGTTAAAGCCAAAAATTTAAGGATTGTCATAACCCGATAAGAACAGTCCTTATCGTCAGCGTATTCCAAGAAACATCATTTTAAGGACTGTCCTTATTACATGGCAATCCTTAAATTTCCCTTATTCAAAATTATGCCCCAAAAAGAAACTGATATCCAAAAAGTTGTCAATTATTACTTTAAAACCAAAGGATTAAGTTTGGATAAGCTTAAAGATGACATCAAAAAAAAGGAAATTATCTATTCTCGGCATACCCGGGCAGCCAAACAGCTTTTGGAATTAGCCGGTTCTCTCCGAGACGCCAAAAAAGCAATTGATAAAGTGGCTAAATGGGCCAAATCACGCAACCTGGACTATGCCATTGAGACCGTTTTCAAAAAATGGCTAGAGCTGGACAAACTTAAGCCCAAGGAAATAGTCAAGAAGCCCTTTTTCAGAAACCAGCCAATGATCTGGTCAGCCAGCCGGAAAAAATGGTATGTGGTCAGCCAGGATGACGAATGGAAAGAATTCGCCGGCAAAGAATCAGACATTAAATGGAAAATTGTAAAATAATAAAGATATGTTAGAAATACAGACTGGAGAAAACAATCCGATTCTGCGCCAAAAAGCGGAGAAGGTAGAAGGAATAAGCGCTGAGATTAAGCAGCTAGCTTTAGATATGGCTGAAATGATAGAATCCGAGCCGAATGATATCGGCTTGGCGGCTCCGCAGGTCAACCATTCACTTTGCATTATTGTTGTCCAGCCCGACAAAAGCAAAAAAGCCCTTATTTTAATCAACCCTGAAATAAAGAAGGTTTCAACTAAAAAAGAAACTATGCCCGAAGGGTGTTTAAGCTTGCCCAATGTTATTGTTCCGGTTGAAAGGCCTTTTAAGATTACCGCTCAAGCGCTGGACCTGAAAGGGAATAAAATCAAAATAAAGGCCAAAGGCCTGTTTGCCCGGGTTATCCAGCATGAAGTTGATCACTTGCATGGAGTTTTGATTGTAGATTATCGTTAAAAACGTTAAACGACAGTCTTTAGAAAATTTAAGGATTGTCATTGAGGATCACGTCCCTTTGCTGAAGGCGAAGGGCGTGTCTGCCTGTCCGCCTCTGGAGGGAAAGGACGACTCCTTAAATTTTGACAAGGACTGTCCTTGCCATCAATGAAAACAAAAATTATTTTTATTGGCACGGGAGAGTTTGCAGCCCCTATTTTAGAAAAATTAATTGAAAGCAGCTATCAAGTCAGAGCGGTCATTACCGCTCCCGACAAGCCGGCCGGCCGCCGGAATGAACTGGCCGCCTCGCCGGTCAAAAAAACAGCTCTAAAACACAAGCTAACTGTTTTGCAGCCCGATAAAATTTCTAACACTGAATCTCAAATTAAAAAACTGTCGCCTGATTTAATCATAACGGCCGATTACGGCCAAATAATTCCCCGGCAAATTCTGGAAATTCCTAAATCCGGCTGCCTGAATCTTCACCCGTCGCTCTTGCCTAAATACCGCGGACCCTCGCCTATCCAAACAGCCATCCTCAATGGCGATAAAAAAACCGGTTTGACCATTATTCTAATGGACGCCAAAATGGATCATGGCCCGATTGTCGCCCAAGAAGAAATGGTTATTCAAGATAACGATAATTCCCAAACTTTGGGAAAAAAGCTGTCTGAACAAGCGGCTGGACTGCTGGCAAAGACCCTGCCACGTTATTTGGAGAGAGAGATAGAACCATGCCTCCAATCAGAAAGCCGGGCTTCTTACACAAAAATCTTAACTCGTCAGAACGGACAAATTGATTTAAATAAAGAAGCCGAAAAAATTCAAAGAATGGTTCGGGCTTTTTATCCTTGGCCCGGCGCCTGGCTCATAATTAACGGCCGGCGGGTAAAAATCTTGAAAGCCAAGGCAGTTAATCAAAAAACTGAAGCAACCTTGGAGACCAAAAAAGGGTATTTGCTTCTAGAAATGGTCCAACCGGCCGGGAAAAAGCCAATGACTGGACAGGAATTCGCCAGAGGATATTTGCGTACTTAAAGACAGTTAAGAGCCGCGCCTTGGAATATAAGGCCTTGCGAGAAAGACAATTTTTGAATCGTAGGCGTGGGCGAGCTGTTCGCGCAAAGCGCGAATAGGGCTAAGCGATTCAAAAATTCGTCTTCGAGCAAAAGGCCATATTCCCAACTCGTTTTGATAAGGACAGTCCTTATCTGCTTGCCATTGCCAAAATTTAAGGATTGCGTCTTGCTAATAAACAGCTTGCTACTTGACCTTTACGATTCTCTCTGATAATCTGTTAACATGAATGAAGAGAAAAAATCATATCAATTAACCTGTTTTATCTCGCCTGATTTAAAGGAAGAAGAACTAAACGAAGCCATTAAGAAAATAGAGCAGTTGATTACTGGCGATGAAGGAGATGTCCAATATGCAGGAACTCCCGTTAGCAAAAGTCTGTCTTACAAGATAAATAAACATCAGGACGCTTTTTATTTCCTTCTAAATTTTCTTTTGCCGGCATCTAAAATAAGACAGCTCTGCCAAAAATTAAACTTGGAAAAAAATATCCTCCGTTATTTAATCACCGTCCGGAAACAGCTTAAAGAAAACAAAGAGGTTAAAAAATCAAGCCGGATTAAAAAAGAACTTGATTCTAAAATGATTGACCGGATTGAGCCAATGCCCGAACCAGCCGCCAAAATCGAAAAAAAAGAGAAGTCCCGAATCCAGGAATTAGATAAAAAATTAGACGAAATCCTTAATCAATAGCTACAGCTACAAAATACGAATTTTGTACGAATATACTAATAAAGCTACGAGATACGAATTTTGTACAAATATACGAATCTTAAATTCTGTTTTTCGTATATTTGTAATAAACTCGTAATTCGTAGAGAAAAACATGAATTTCAATAAAGCTTTCGTTGTCGGCCGACTAACCCGCGATCCGGAAAGCAGAACCCTGCCTTCTGGACAAACAGTCGCCTCTTTTGGATTAGCTACCAATAGATTTTGGACCGACCAATCAGGTGAAAAAAAAGAATCTACTGAATTCCATAATATAGTTGCTTTTGGAAAATTGTCTGATATTTGCTCGCGCTATCTTAATAAAGGACAATTAGTTTTAATTGAAGGGCGCATTCAGACAAGCTCCTGGGACGATAAAGACGGCAACAAAAGATACCGAACCGAAATTGTCGCGGAAAATATGCAGATGGGGCCCCGAAGCGGTCCCGCGCAAAACCAGAACACGCCAGCCCAAGACCAAAATCCTAATCTGAAAGACACCGAGGAAATCCCAGTTATTGAAGCTGAAGAGCCAATTCCAAACCAAGAAGAGCCAGCTCCTGACAATTCGCCTCAAGAAGAATCTGCCACTAAAGAAGAGGAAGTTGATGTAAAGAATATCCCCTTTTAATTTAATTCTATGACGAAGTCTTGCTACTTTTGCCAACAAAAAATAGAGGAAATTGATTATCAAGACACTGAATTGTTAAATCAATTTATTTCCGGCCAGGCAAAGATAATTTCTCCCAGACGAACCAACGTCTGCGCCAAACATCAGAGAAAACTGGCCAAAGCAATCAAAAAAGCCCGTATCATGGGCCTTTTGCCGTTTACTAGGAATTAATGCGAATAAAGGACTGCCCTTTTATTGTACAGCCTTTATCGCCTTGACAATCTCCGTTGCTAAACGGGGATTTTCTTTTAAGTAGGACTTGGCACCCTCTATGCCCTGACCGAGCTTTTGCTTCTGGTAATTGAACCAAGCGCCTGACCGATTAATTACTCCCAAATTGACCCCGGTATTAATAATATCAGCCAGCCTGGAAATGCCTTCGTTGTAAAAGATATCAAATTCGGTCTGTCTGAAAGGCGGGGCCACCTTATTTTTGACCACCTTGGCCTTAATCCGATTTCCAATAATCTGATCGCCCTGCTTTATCTGCGCCGAACGCCGCAATTCCAAACGGACTGATGAATAAAATTTCAAGGCCTTGCCGCCCGGCGTATCTTCGGGGTTTCCAAACATTATTCCTATTTTCAACCTTATCTGGTTTATAAAAATAATTGTGGTTCCGCTTTTAGCAGTAATAGCGGTAAGTTTCCTCAAGGCCTGACTCATTAAACGCGCCTGCAAACCAATGTGCTGCTGGCCCATCTCGCCCTCAATTTCAACCCGGGGCGTCAAAGCGGCCACCGAATCAACCACCACAATATCAACCGCCCCTGATTTAACCAAGCTTTCTAGGATTTCCAGCGCCTGCTCTCCAGTGTCCGGCTGAGAAATCAGCAAATCATTGATCTTAACCCCTATTTTCTTAGCGTACTCCGGATCCAGAGCGTGTTCCGCATCAATAAAAGCGGCCAATCCGCCTTTTTTTTGCGCCTCAGAAACAATGTGAAGCGCCAGAGTGGTTTTACCGCCGGATTCAGGCCCAAAAATTTCAATAATCCGCCCCTTAGGCATGCCGCCTACTCCCAAAGCCAAATCCAGAGAGATGGAGCCGGTTGGAATAGCGTCAACATCAACATGCCTGGCTTCTCCTAATTTCATAATCGCCCCTTCGCCAAAACGTCCCTTGATTTCATCAACGGTTGCCTCCAAGATTTTTTCTCGGTCACCTTTTTTGTCTTTTGGTTCATCTTTCGTCATAATACTAAATTTTAAATACTAAACTTCGTTCTCCCCCTTATCAACAAAAACATTTCTTGGTTTGGCTCCGTCAGCCGGACCAACCACGCCCTGCTCTTCTAAGATATCCAGTAGACGGGCCGCCCGGGCGTAACCGACCCGTAAACGGCGCTGAAGCAGAGAAGCCGAGGCCTTGCCGGCCTGAATGACAATCTCTTTGGCTTCCTCACAAAGTTCGTCTTCCATATCGGAATTGCCGAAACTATCGGCCATTTTTATATGTCCCGGACCCGATTCAAGAGTTACTTCGTCTTGGTAATTAGGAGCCTGGGTTTCTCTTAAATAGTCGGCAACCCGTTTAACTTCTTTGTCGGAAATATACGAACCCTGAATCCGGCATGGCTTAGCTGAATTGCCCGATAGGAAAAGCATATCGCCGTTGCCTAAAAGCTTTTCCGAGCCGGCCATATCTAAAATGGTTCTGGAGTCAATCTGGGAAGCCACCTGAAAGGCCATCCGCGAAGTGATATTCGCTTTAATCAACCCTGTAATAACTTCCACTGAAGGCCGCTGTGTGGAAACCACTAAATGAATTCCCACCGCTCGGGCCATCTGGGCCAGACGGACAATCGCCGCTTCTGCTTCTCTGCCAAAAGACGACATCAAGTCGGCCAACTCGTCAATAATAATCACTAGATAAGGCATTGTCTCGGTATCCTGATTGCTAATCCTGCAATAGGCCCCGATATCTCGTTTGCCCGCCTCTTGAAGAATTTCAAAACGCCTTTCCATTTCGCTTACCGCCCAGCGCAAAGAACTAACCGCTTTATCAGACTGAACAATTACCGGAGCCATCAAATGAGGAATTGAGTTATAAGCGGTTAATTCAACTCTTTTAGGGTCAATCAAAATCATTTTTAAATTATCCGGAGAGTTGCGGTAAAGCAAGCTGATAATTAAATTATTCAAAGCGATAGTCTTCCCAGTACCAGTGGCTCCAGCAACCAGTAAATGAGGCATCTGGGCTAAATCGGCAAACATTGGATTACCAGCTACGTCCCTGCCCAAAGCAAAGGTCAAAGGAGCCGACTCACGAAAAGTCGGCCTCTCCAAAAGAGTATACAGCCGGACTAAAACAATTGATTTGTTGGGAATCTCTATGCCGACTAAAGGACGACCCGGAATTGGCGCTTCAATCCGCAAGGGATGAGCTGCCAGAGCTAAAGACAAGTCGTTCTGCAAAGCGGTAATCCGGGAAAGTTTTATCCCTTGGGCCGGCCTTAAGGTATACTGGGTAACTGTCGGCCCGATATTGACTTCCGCCATTTCCACTTCAATACCAAAATTTTCCAAAGTTCGCTTGATAATATTAATATTGGCTTTAATGTCTCCACTGGTCGGCTGTCCCTTGTCTTTCTCCAAAAAATCAAGGGGCGGCAGTTTGAAATCCCCTGACGCCTTTTTGTAAACAACGCTTGAACTGGTTTTAAAGTCAACCGGGGTAATCGCGCCACCGGCCTTTTCTTTGCCCTTGATTCTTTCTTCCGAAGAGGCCTTGTTCCCCAAGAGCCTGTCTCCCGACTCGGAAATTGTTTCCGATTTATCTTTGCTTCTTTTAAATTTCTGCCATAAACTAATTTTCTCGCCATTCAAGGAGATGCTTTTATCAGTTTGTTCCGCCTCTTGAGAAGGCTCCAAAAGCGGTTTTTCTTTTTTTGAAGGAATTAGAGAAATGTTGAAAATAACTAAAATGGAAATTATTAAAAGAGCCAGCAGAATTATCAGCCCGGCCCAAAATCCCAGGTATTCTGCCAACGGATAGCCAAAAAGAAAACCAAGGTAGCCGCCGGCGGGAATAGTGTCTCCGTTGCCTAAAATATGTAAAACGCCTAGTACGCTGAAAATGAAAATAAAAACACCGATGAAAATTGTTTTGTAGGCCGGTTCAGGTTTACCGGTTTCGGTAAGTTTAACTGACGGCTTCTTTAATTTGGGCGAAAGAATCGCCAAGCCGATTATCACAAAACTGACCGGAATTAACAAGAATCCCCTGCCAAAAAACAACTGGCTGAATTCAAAAAAGTGCTGGCCAAAAGTTCCAGCGCAATTAAAAAAACTCAAGAAGCTGATTACTGCCAAGGTAAAAAAAGTTACCGTCAAGATGCCTCTTTTAGTTTCAGAATGAAGGGCCGCTTTTTTATCCTTCAGCTTCTTGTTTTTTACCAGCCGGTCCTTTTTTTTAGAACGCTTTTTTGACATAGACTAAGAATAAGGCGATTAGAGGACAGTCCTTAAAATGATGTCCCTTGAGCACAAGGGCGTCATTTTAAAGACTGTTCTTATCAGATTGTCTTATCAGTTTCCCCTTGTCAAAATTTAAGGATTCCTCCTTTTCCTCCAGAGGCGGATAGGCGGACACGCCCTTCGCTTTCGGCGTAAGGTCACTACTCTCAATGGCAATCCTTAAATTTCCTTAAAGACAGCTCTTAAATTTTTAAACTGCTTCTGCAATTTTAAGTTTTCTGAAATCCTGTCCCTGCTGGTATCAGTTTACCAATAATTACATTTTCCTTCAATCCCTTCAGCTTATCCTTTTTGCCCTGAACACTAGCGTCAATTAAAACGCGAGTTGTCTCAATGAAAGAAGCGGCCGAAAGGAAGCTTTCGGTAGTCAAAGAAACCTTGGTAATGCCTAATAGCAATTGGCTCCCAATCGCCAATTTGCCTTTTTTATTAGTCATCCGGTTATTTTCCCTTTGGAAAAGGTTCTTTTCTACGACTGAATCAGCTAAGAGATTGGTTCCGCCCGGATTTTTAACCTTAATACGGGAAAACATCTGCCTGACAATCATTTCAATATGCTTGTCATCTATGTTCTCCCCGGCAAAGGTGTAAATCTTCTGAACTTCCCTGACAATGTAACGCTGGACTGCTTCGGCGCCGGCTGTTTTGTAAAGCTCTTTTAAATCAATGTTTCCTTCTCCTAACTGCTGTCCCTTGGAAACCAAATCCCCTTTACTTACGCTGGCTATTGTCTTGCCCGGCAAACTATATTCCAAAAGATTCTTGCTTTTCTTTTTAACTTTCCCGCCTGCAACGCTATGCGCAGCATTGCGGACAGGTGACTTTTTCCCTGAAGTTTTACGCTCCTCCATCGGTTCTATCTGGACAATTTTTTGGCTGCCGCTTTCAACAATTTCTTTGACCTGTCCGTCAACTTCCGAAATAACCGCCTTGCCTTTAGGTGGACGGGCCTCAAAAATTTCCTCAACCCGGGGCAGGCCTTGAGTAATATCCTGACCGCCAGCCACTCCACCGGTATGGAAAGTCCTTAAAGTCAGCTGGGTCCCCGGCTCGCCAATCGCCTGAGCAGTAATAATCCCGACGGCTTCGCCCAGTTCAACTGTCCGGTTGCGTCCTAAATCATAACCGTAGCATTTCTGACAAATCCCGTTCAGCGACTGACAGCTGATTGCTGAACGGACTCTTAATTTTCCTATCCCGGCTTCATCTATTTCCTGGGCCATTCGTTTGTCAATTGTCTGTCCCGGTCTGGCTAAAATTTTCCCTGCTTTCTTAGGATGGACAACCTTTTCCAGACAGGTTCTTCGGTAAATTCGCGAAGCAAAAGAATTTCCCATATCTTCTTCATCCTCGCGATAGACATAAATTCCCTTTTTGTCCCCGCAGTCATTTTCGCAAACAACAATATCCTGACAAACATCAACCAGCCGCCTGGTCAAATACCCGGCGGTAGCCGTTTTCAAAGCGGTATCGGCTAATCCCTTACGTCCGCCGTGAGTGGAAATAAAATACTCTAAAACGCTAAAGCCTTCCTTATACGAGCTTCTAATGGGCAGTTCAATGGTTTCTCCGGCCGGATTAATAACCAGGCCTTTCATACCCATCATTTGAGTAAGCTGGCTTAAAGAGCCTCGGGCTTTCGAATCATAAATATTAAAAATGGAGCTTTTGGCGTTAATGACTTCGGGAATCCGTTTGGCTACTTTATCGGTGGTATTCAGCCAGATTTCAATTATCCGCGATTTCCTTTCCGACTCGGTCAAAAGGCCGCTTTCATACTGATTCTGAACCGCCACCTGCTCTTTATGGGCCTGTTTGAGCCATTCCTGTTTTTCTTTAGGGACATTTAAGTCATCCATGCCCCAGCTGATTCCCGAGACAGTAGCATACTTAAAGCCCATCCGCTTGATTCTATCAAGGATTGAAGCCGTCTTTTTGATACCGACCGATTCTATTAATTCTGAAATAAGCTTATGCAAATCTCGGGACCGCATGGTTTCGTTAATGAAGCCGGCTTCAGCGGGCAGGGGTTCGTTAAAAATGATTCGGCCGACCGAAGTTTCAATAATCTCATTGTTTTCCATGCGTACCTTAATCCGGGCTTTCAAATGAACATTGCCAAAGTGCTTAGCCATTAAGGCCTCTGAAGGACTGGAGAAAATCTTATCCTGTCCGGGCAAGTCATCTTCAATCTTGGTCATCCAGTAACATCCTAAAATCATATCTTGAGTTGGGATAGCCACTGGATTGCCGGTAGCCGGCTTCAAAAGATTCTCTGAAGAAAGCATTATTTCCTTGGCCTCCGTCTGGGCCTCTTCACTTAAAGGCAGATGGACCGCCATCTGGTCTCCGTCAAAGTCAGCGTTAAAGGCCCGGCAGACTAAAGGATGTATCTGAATAGCGTTGCCCTCAATTAAAACCGGCTGAAAGGCCTGGATACCTAAACGGTGCAGAGTTGGCGCTCGATTCAGAAGGACATAACGGTCCTTGGTAACTTCTTCCAAGATGCCCCAGACTTCGTCTATTTCTTCTTCAATCAACCGACCCGCTCCCCGGACATTATGGGCCAGACCGCGCTCAACCAACTTGTTGATAATAAAGGGTTTGAAAAGTTCCAGGGCCATATACTTAGGCAAACCACATTGATTCAGCTTCAAATCCGGGCCAACCACAATTACCGAACGGCCTGAATAGTCCACTCGTTTGCCCAGCAGGTTCTGCCTGAACCGGCCCTGCTTGCCTTTAAGCCCATCGGTCAATGACTTAAGAATCCTTTTTTGTCCGGTAGAAGCGGCCACCATAACTTGTCCTCGTCGGCTGGTATTGTCAATCAAGGCATCCACCGCTTCTTGAAGCATTCTTTTTTCATTCCGGCAGATAACTTCCGGAGCATTAAGTTCTATCAGACGTTTAAGTCGGTTGTTCCGGTTAATTACCCGACGATACAAATCATTCACGTCGGAAGTAGCAAAACGGCCTCCGTCCAGTTGGACCATCGGTCTTAAATCAGGCGGCAAAACCGGCAGCACGGTCAAAAAGAACCATTCAGGCCTGAGCCTGGCTTCAATCATCCCTTTAACTAGGTTTAATCTCTTCAAATGCTTCTTATTTGCGGCCGAACTGCCTTTTTTGGCCTTATCGCTTAATTCTTTAGCCAAGGCCTCTAAATTGATTTTTTCAAAAATATTCCTCAAGACCTCGGCGCCAGTACCGGCTTCAAAGACCTGGCCAAATTTCAAGCTTAAATCACGATACTCAACTTCTGAAAGCACCTGGTGCAGATAAAGACTTTTAACCTTGCGAATAGCTGAGTCTCTTTGCTCTTTCAAAGCACTTTTGACTTTTACCTCTTGATTCTTAAATTTCTGTTTGTATTCCTTGTCTATTTCTTTAATAACCTTGTTTCTTTCGTCTTCATTAATTTTGGTTATAATATATCCGGCGAAGTAGATGACTTTTTCCAGTTCCTGTAAGGACTTGTCCAAAATTAGGCCCATTTTAGAAGGAACGCCCCGCAAAAACCAGATATGGGAAACCGGAACCGCCAGAGAAATATGGCCCATCCGCTCGCGCCTAACAATTGACCGGGTTACTTCCACTCCGCACTTATCGCAGATCACTCCTTTATAGCGGATTCTTCGATATTTGCCACAAGCGCATTCCCAGTCCTTTTCCGGACCGAAGATTTTCTCGCAAAACAAGCCGTCTTTTTCCGCCCGCTGGGTACGGTAATTGATTGTTTCTGGCTTGAGGACCTCGCCGTGCGACCAATTCAAAATTTCCTCGGGCGAAGCGAGCTTTAAACGGATAGCTTTAAAATCAGAAACCTTTGTAGTCATGATTTACTTTTCTATTAACTCCACTCCTAATCCCAGAGCTTTGAGCTCGCTGATTAAGACATTAAACGACGAAGGGACATTCGGCGCCTGGATTTTCTTGCCTCGGATAATCGCGTCGTAAGTCCCGGCCCGGCCGGTGACGTCATCCGACTTAATAGTCAACATCTCCTGTAAAGTATGGGCCGCCCCATACCCTTCTAAAGCCCAAACTTCCATTTCTCCGAATCGCTGTCCGCCGAATTGGGCTTTGCCGCCCAAGGGCTGCTGAGTAATCAATGAATAAGGCCCGACTGACCGCATATGAATCTTATCCTCAACCAAATGAAGCAATTTCATTATGTAAATATAGCCGACCGTAACTGGCTTTTCAAAAGGCTCGCCATTGCGGCCATCGTAAAGAATGACCTTGCCATCTTCAGGTAAACCGGCTTTTTTCAATTCCTGCTTAATATCCTCCTCTTTAACTCCGGCCAAAGACGGACTGATTGTCCTATGTCCCAGAGCATGAACTGCCCAGCCCAGATGGGTTTCCAAAATCTGGCCAATATTCATTCGGGAAGCCACTCCTAACGGATTAAGGACCACTTCCACCGGTGTGCCGTCAGCCAAGTAAGGCATATCTTCCTCGGGCAGAATCTTGGCAATGATTCCCTTATTGCCGTGTCGTCCAGCCAACTTGTCGCCCACCGAAACCTTTCTTAATTGAGCCACTTCCACCTGAATGCTTTTAATCACCCCTGACGGTAGCTTGTCGCCTTTGTCACGGGAAAAAACTTTTATCCCGACTACCCGTCCCCGTTTACCATGAGGCGTTCTTAAAGAAGTGTCTTTGACATCACGGGCCTTTTCTCCGAAAATCGCCTGCAAGAGACGCTCTTCGGAAGTTAAATCGGTTTCTCCTTTGGGAGAAATTTTGCCGATTAGAATATCGTTCGGCCCGACTTCAGCGCCAATCCGGATAATCCCTTCTTCATCCAAATCTTTTAATCGCTCTTCACCGACATTAGGAATATCCGGCGTGGTAATTTCCGGACCCAGTTTAGTTTCTCTGACATCACAAGTAAAATCCTCTATATGAATAGAAGTATAACGGTCGTCTTTAACGACTTTCTCCGAAAGGATAATCGCATCCTCAAAATTACTACCTCTTAAGGACATAAAAGCAACCAGCAAATTCTGTCCCAAAGACAAAACTCCTTGATCGGTAGCCGCTCCGTCAGCCAGAATTTCTCCTTGCTTGACCGACTGTCCTTTTTTAACTAATGGACGCTGGCAAATGCAAGTATATTGGTTAGTCCGGGAAAAAGAACGTAAAGGATAATTTCTGAACCGACCATCCGAAGAAAGGTTCCCTTGCGATAAATCGGAGATACTCCATGGCTTATTTTTAGCTTTCTTTTTCAAGGAAATTTTTATTTGGTTAGCGTCCACCTCTTTTACCCAACAATCTTCTTTAGCAACCACCATTTGTCCGGAATCTTTAGCTGACTTTTCTTCCATGCCTGTGCCAACCAAAGGGGCTTCCGGCTTGATACAGGCAACCGCCTGACGCTGCATGTTTGAACCCATTAAGGCCCGGTTACTGTCATCGTGTTCCAAAAAAGGTATCAAAGCGGCGGCAATACTGATTGGTTGCTGGGGCAAAACATCAATTAAGTCAATTTTATTCCGATTAATTGTATCCGGCTGTCCCTGGACCCGTGCTTCTACCTCTTTGTTTAAAAACTGGCCGGTCTTAGAGACTGCCACTCCGGCATGGGCAATGTTAAACTGCTCTTCCTGATTGGCGGTTAAATAGACGATTTCCTTGGTCAGTCGTCCTTGCTTGACTTTACGGTAAGGAGTTTCCAAAAAACCGTATTCATTTAAACGGGCGCAAGTACTTAAATGCCCAACCAAACCAATGTTGGGACCCTCCGGAGTATGTATCGGACAAATTCTTCCATAATGGCTGGGATGGACATCTCTAACTTCAAAGCCGGCCCGCTCCCTGGCCAAACCGCCCGGACCCATAGCCGAAAGACGTCTTTTATGCTCCAGTTCAGCCAACGGATTATGTTGGTCCATAAACTGGGAAAGCTGCGAAGAGGTGAAAAATTCCTTAGCCGCCCCCATGAATGGCTTGGCGTTAACCAGTTGTCCGGGCAACAGCTCGTTATGTTCAAAAGTTGACATGCGGTCTCGGATAATTCTTTCCATTCTGGCCAAACCGACTCTTAATTTATTCTGAAGCAGTTCGCCAAAGGATTTAACCCGACGGTTGCCTAAATGGTCAATGTCATCGGGCAGGGCAAGCGGATTATTATTCAGCTGAATTAATTCTTTAATAATAGCGACCAAATCGTCAAAATGAATCACCCGGTCTTGCTTGGTAATTGGGGATAGCTCCTTTGTCTGGGGACTCCCCTCAATAGACAGGCGCTGTCCCATTTTCCAACGGCCGACTTCGCCCAAATCATATCTTTCAAAAGAAAGCATTGCCTTAATAAAAGAACGGGCATTGTCTTCAGTGGCCAGATCGCCCGGCCGAATGCGCTTGTAAACTTCCACGAAAGCCTGGCCGATATCTTTAGAAACGTCTTTCCCTAAAGTAGATTCAAGATAATCAAATTCTCCTGTATTGACCTTGGCAAAAAGTTCTTTAATCTGTCCACTTTCCAGAGAATTGGTTTTCCCATCTAAAGAAGCTAGAACCCTTAACAAAGCGGTTACCGGGACTTTTCTTTTCCGGTCAATTTTTACGCCAATGCTTTTATCGGCGTCGGTTTCAAATTCCAGCCAGGCGCCCCGGTTAGGAATAACTTTGGCGCCAAAAAGCTGTTGGCCTCTTAAAAAACGGGAAGTGAAGAAAACCCCTGAAGACCTGATAAGCTGGGAGATGACAACCCGTTCTACAGCGTTGACGATAAAAGTGCCCCGTTCGGTCATTAAAGGAAAATCGCCTAGAAAAATGTCCTGTTCTTTGGATTGCTTGGTTTGAAGATTGACCAGTTTAACCCGACAATACAAAGAGGCCTCATAAGAAACATTATGGGCCTTGGCTTCGACTTCATTATACTTGGGCTCTTCTAAATGATAGTCAAAGAAAGATAATTCAAAATTTTTGCCGCTCCAGTCCTGAATTGGGAAAACCTCATCAAAAAGGTCACGCAAACCTTTTTCCCAGAACCATTGATAAGATTTTTTTTGTATTTCAATAAGATCAGGCAGATTAAAATTGCTCTGGGTTTGATTAGACATAAAAGAAACCTTTCCCTTGCTTAGAGAGGGCTTGAGAAATTAAATTGCTTAAAAATTAAATCTTAATTTAGTATAAATGATTGACAGAAAGTGTCAAGGGTTATTCTTCTTCTGCCGGCGGCTGGGCTGCTGAAGATTCTAATTGCTGTATTAACTGCTGGATATTTTTATTCCCCGGAGACAGCTGGTCAACAAGCTTGAACTGAATTAAAGCATCTTCGCCCCTCCCTTTGGCTTGGTAAGACAACCCTAAAGCGTAGTGGCCGTTGGCGTATTCCGGAGTAATAATTACCGCCTGTTCAAACATAGAAATCGCTTTATCAATCCGGTCAAGGTTGAAATGCAGGCGCCCTAGCTGGAAATAGATTTCAGTAGCCGCGCCGGCTAATCTTGAGCCGCGCTGGAAACTTACTCCTTTAATCTTGACCAAGGCCGATTCGGCATATTTAAGAGCTTCTTCCAGCTCGCCTTTTTCTTCATAAACCAAAGCTAATTGGAGATGGGCGTCTAAGTAATTCTCCTTCAATTCAATCGCCCGCTGGCAATACTTAACCGTTTTATCCCAATCCTTTTCTTCGCTCATTAAATTCAATCGGCAGAGTTCGCGATAGAACAAAGGATTGGTCGGCTCCAATTCCACCGCCTTGGCGTAAGCGTCCAAAGCAAAAGGCAGAGTTCCGCCTACCAACATTCTTGAATCTCGGTAAATTCTCGCCAGATTCTCCCAAGCAATAACCGAATTGGGACTTAAGGTAATGGCAAACCTAGACTGTTGGATAGCTCCTGAAGCAAGGGCCTGCAAAAGCTGGCCGTTCCGCTCCTCTTCCGATTTATTGGCTTCTGTCCAAGCGCTGATTAAATATGTCCGCGACAAAGCCGTCCGGTAATCTGTTCGGTACTTGTTGAAATTAACTGCCTTCTCTATATTTTGAATCGCCTGTTCGTCTGTCTCCACTGGCTGGGTAAGGGTTGTTTCCGCAAGATAAAACCGTCCGCCTAAATAGAATAAACTTAACAGACCGAAGAACAAAATTAAAAGAATAATATTCATAACCAATCCTACTTCCGGCAGTTGCTTAAAAGAAAACTTTATCTTCTTAATCGCTTTCCCCTGCGCTTTTTGCCAAACCACAATAATTAACGCCATCATAAACCAGAAAAAGAAATACAGGACAGAGTTTTCCGGATAAAAGAACTGAGCGGTTAACAAAGCCAGCCAAGAAAAAATTAAAGAGAAAACTAGAATTGACGCCGAATTGTTTCCGAATGCTTCACTGTCTAATTTGTTTCTCTTAATTCTCGATAAGAAAATCAGCATTACCAGCAAAAATACGAAGAGCAGCGAAGCGTAAGACAGAATTCCCAAGATGCCGGCAGTTGCCGCAACTTCCAGCATATGGCTGGGCGCCTTGTCAAACCGGATATTCCAGAAAGCGCTCTGGTTGAATTCCACCGGCTTGAACTTGGCAAAGTCAAACAGAAAAGTCCCCTGCCCGGAGCCAAGTACCGGATAACTTTTCAGACTCTGCCAAGCGACTGACTTGGCGGTCTGGTTGTCTAAGATAATTTCTTGAGGCAAGGGTTGAGCAATTAACCCAGCTGTCTGCATTCCAACGCCTATCCAGCCGGTAAACACCCCGATGGCCGAAATAATCAGCAAAACAATCGGCAGAAACAAAAGATTAACTTTTTCCTTAAGAATCCGCGTCCAGAAACAGACCGCCAATAAAATTAACATAACTATTCCTAAACTGATCCAGGCCGGCCTGAAATCTATCATTATGATTAAAATCAATGAAGATAAAACTAAACCGTAATGGATAACGTTTTCAATCGTCTTAATCCCTTTTAAACTGTTTTCTTTTCTTTCAATTAACAGTAGTCCGATGACTAAACTGACAACAAAAACCAGAAATATGCTCAACCCTTCTAAAGAGCCGCTAACCGGGTTGAAAGACCGCCGAGCCATTAACGGCGGCAATTCAGGAATTCTGCTCCAGATATTAAAAACGGACAGGTAGGAAGCAATCACCGCAATACCGCTGGAATACAAGAGAGTATTAATGATTCCTTTTAAAGACAAGTTCAGGCCTTTTTTAGCGCCTATGGAAACATTGTTGACCACCACAAAATACATCACCGATAAGGCCAGCAGAAAAATTGCTGAATCGGAAAACCGGCCGTAAAAACCCAGCCAGGAAGAAATTTTATCCAGAGAAAAAGCCGCGCTTACTGAAGTAGCCGCCATAAAGGCCAGTATCCAGAAATCCAAGGGGGTTCGTTTGAAAACAACTTTTTTCTGAACAACCGCCATTTTGAATATCCAGGCAATAAAAGATAGGCCGACTAAAAAAACCAGCAGATACTGCTTGTTAAATTCATACACTTCTAAAGTCCAGGGCAGCCAGAACAAAGGCATTAAAAAAACCAGACCGTAAATTGAATACTTGATAATAAAGTTGACTATTTTGCCCATAATCGCGTTTTTTTAAGCTTAAACTCAATAAAGGATTTTTAAAAAAATTCTTTATCCCGGAAAAAGCTTAAGTTAATTATTATTTTAATTATACTCTATTTTTTTGTTTAAGGGAATGTGGATAACTGATTAGAATTTTTAATTTTTAATTTTTAATTTTTAAATAATTTTTTAATAACTAAATTTTAAAACATCACTTGCATTCTTTAGAAATCTTAGCAAAAATTAACGCCAATCCATGAGCTTCCTGCCATAACTTTCTACATCCATCTTTATTAAAAATTAAAAATTTTACTCATCTGTGCTAGTGGCCGTACTGGTGCTGGTTTCATTGCCAATAAAATTATCTGTGCTGGTGGCTGTATTACACCCCTCATCAATTATCCCGTCGCAGTTATTGTCAATCTCATCATCGCATAGTTCAGCCGTGCCCGGGTTAATCTCCGGGTCAAAGTCATTGCAGTCATCTTCATTGTCAGCGTATCCTTCCGGCGGAGTACAGCCAATATAGAAATTGCCGGAACTCCCGTATCCATCGCCGTCTAAGTCAATATAGAAATAGTCATTTTTACAAGAGGACGACTCATCAAAATGATTCTCCTCAAAAAGGACGTCATTTTGAGGATTGTCCTCTGGGATATTAGATGCTTGGACAATCCAGTAATCAAAACTCAAAGTTTCTTCGGTCTCTTTGTCTAAACAGACCTTAAAGGACCGGCCTGTCTCTTTGCCGCAAATCCACCATGAAGCGCCGGCTAAATTGGAAGTAAAGCTGACAAATATCTTGGAATCTTCGCGGATTTGGATGTTTTCCACGATTGCCGAGTCAGAAGAGCTGGCGATTTTGCTTTCGCCCATAATTTCATTCTCTCCTTGCGGCATGGCCAGCCGGCCGCCCGAAACCACTTCCAAATCTTCAGTTCTTAACTTATCAATAACTGCATAACCATCGCTGTCTAATACTAATCCAGACAAGGACGTTCCTTGAGAATCTGCGTCTTCGTCAGAGGACGTACTTTCAAGAAGCGCCCTTGATTCTATTTCCGCAACTCTAATGCTTAATTCATCAACTTCATTCTTGACCGCCTTAACTCCGGCAATGGCAAAAGTGGCGTAATCATAAAGCGAGATAGATTTGCCGTCGCTGGACAAGACCTCGGCCGGCGTACCTTCATCTTCCACAATTACCCCTAACATCGTGTCCATAGAGGATAACTCCTCTTGAGGATTGTCCTCGCCCCAGTTTTTCCACCGATACCTAGCCACTTCCATCCCCCCTATTTCCTCTAAAATATCTTCGTAATCAGTTTCCTCTAAATAGGTAATATCTGTCTTGTACTCTCTGGAAGAGTAGACGTCCCAGCCGTCGGCGATGGCGTTGCCCATGCCCTGGCCAATGGTCAGGATATTAGTCGGCGTAGTCGTGGCTATTCCCACCTTGCCGTTTTCCACTAAATAGAGCAAAGGCGTATTAGAGGCGTTATTGATAGTAAGAACATCTAATAATTCCGTAGTCGTTGCTTCTGTCATCCTAAAATCATTGGCGAATTCAATATCTTCAACATGTTCTGTATGAACCCAGATATTAGACCATCTTAGGCCATCTTTACCCAAATCGTCAGCATCGTCAGAATCAGGCACCACATCTCCATCTACTTGCAACACGTAATCTGGATCCGTCGTCCCGATGCCGACGTTGCCCTCTCCTGTAGAATCAGTATCTATATAAATAGCTACTAAATCATTTTTTGTTTGGAATACCATTTTTTCATCGTTCGAGAAAAATGTAATTTGTCCACTATAGTCCCGTTCGAAACGCAGACCCCCTTTTACATTTCCACTTTCTCCTAACGCAAAACCTGCACCAGTTCCTTCTTGTATAGTCCCCGTGTTATCAACAGTTATATAAGTATATCCCTCTTGATTTTTTTGAACATATAATGGGCTCCCTGGACTATCCGTCCCGATGCCGACGTTGCCGTTATCTAAAACTGTAACTTTTTCTGAATTATTGCTGTCTGTGAGCTGTAATAGCCTGTCAGTGCCCGTTCCACTGCCCTTGACACTAAATTTGGCTATAGGACTCGTCGTCCCGATGCCGACGTTGCCGGTGCTATCTATTCTTGCTGCTTCTGCTTGATTTATCGTTATCCCAATTTCGTTATTAGCTGGGCGATAAAATCCTGTATAAGCACTGTCAAAAAAAGAATAAGAAGGATAGGATTCAGTACCACTTGTCATCATTACGCCATAATCATCTCCTCTCATTGAAACACCACCATTCGCAACAAGAGCCCACACATTAGCACCATAACTGTAAAATCCTGTATCTGGGTCATCACTAAAACTATAACTTGGGGCAGAAACTGTACCATTAGGCACAAAAATTTGTCCACTGTCAATTTCCAACTTCGCTCCCGGACTCGCCGTTCCGATGCCGACGTTGCCGTCTTTGTTTATCCTCATCCTTTCGTTTGCACTACTTGAACCATCAGAATCCGTATAAAATGCCAAAAATCCATCAGCAGTATTGCCTGTAGTATCTGTCCCTCCTTTTATAGCTGCACGGGTTGTCCTTGTATAACTACCATCATAATAATTATCCTCAAAAGTGATTACGGCCCCTTTGCCGATAACATCATTTTCATATTCATTATACAATCTTAAAATTGCATCATTTCCAGACAAGTCTCCTGTTGTGTGAGTTTTATTTCCAACAATATCCAACTTCGCCCCGGGATCCGTCGTCCCGATGCCGACGTTGCCGCCGTTTTGGAAAGTAACCAAATCTGTTCCATTAGGAGCGCCACTTTTAATTCTTATTGAGTTAGCAAGGCCTGTTCCTGTGCCATCGTAACCAAAAAACATTACATCATTTATTGTTTCTTCACCAAATCTTATACCAGTCGTTCCTGAGATGATTGAGTTCATATAGATATAAGGACTTGCACTCGGATTGTTTCCGCCCAAATCCAATAACCCTCTCGGAGTCGCCGTCCCGATGCCGACATTGCCACCAGTATTGAAGTAACTATTTTCACCACTCAAACCATTAAGTTGTATCGTATTTCCTCCGTTATAGCGAAGTGAAAGATATCCACCGTTATTGTTCGCCTCAAGGAGAATGGCCGAGTTTCCGCCATCATCTTCCATTAGAGCGATATCACCACCTCCGACGGTAAGTTTTGAGCCAGGATCCGTCGTCCCGATGCCGACAGTGCCTGTACTAAAATCACCTTGTATCAAAGGAACAGCATTTATATTTGCCTGTTTTACAATAAACTGATTAGCAACATCATTACTCTTTCCAGCCTGATAACCAATAG
>CAYPQZ010000006.1:0-141009 GCA_964413015.1 uncultured Candidatus Saccharibacteria bacterium
AATTATTTAATCGTCTTAACGGCGAAATGGTTAAAAAAATCGTTTACATTTTTGTATTAATTTCCGGGATAGCTTTATTATTTTAAAATCATCAAAAAAACGCATAATTGTAAGTATTAATAAAATAAATATGGGTAAGATAATCGAAGTTTCCAAGTTAACAAAAATTTTTGGGGATTTTACGGCGGTTGACGGCGTGTCTTTTGATATTGAAAAAGGAGAAATTTTTGGTTTACTTGGTCCTAACGGAGCCGGAAAAACAACTATAATAAATATGTTGATCGGCATGAATAAGATTTCATCGGGCAGTATCCGTTACAATGGGGAAGATCTTACCAAGAATATTAAAAAAGCGCAGGGAATTATTGGTGTGGTGGCCGATGAAAGTAATTTATACGCCGAGATGAGCGGTTATGAAAATCTTTGTTTTTGCGGAGCTTTATATGATATGCCAAAATCAGAACGTCAAGAAAAAGCGAATAAAATGCTGGAAATATTTAAATTAAAAGAGGCCGCTGATAAAAAATTCCAATTTTATTCAAAAGGAATGAAAAGAAAACTAACTATTGCCGCGGCCTTAATGCATAATCCTAAGATATTATTTTTAGATGAGCCGACCACGGGAATTGACGTTATGAGCGCTAGACAAATCAGGGAGCTGATAAAAGAGTTGAATAAAAACGGAACTACCATATTTCTAACCACCCATTATATTGAAGAAGCAGAAAGACTTTGCGACAGGATAGGTTTTATAAACAAGAGCAAAATTGTTAATATTGACAGCGTAAGCAATATATTGAGAAAAACAAAAGCGGTGAATGTTATTGAAGTTTTTTTTGAGCCGACAAGTGTTAATAAAGATGAACTGGCAAAAGGGCTTAAGCAAAATTTCAGTGGCTTTGATTGCATTTTTAAAAATAGTGATTGTCTTAAAATAATTAGTCCGACAAAAATAGATATTTCACCCGTAGTCGCTTTTTTGTCATCAAAGAATATTTTTATTACCGAAGCAAAACTTATCAACCCGACGCTGGAAGACGCTTTTATTAAGATGACGGGCATTGGTATGGAGATGATGAAAAAAGAGAAAGAAAAAAATAAGTAAAAAATATTTATATGAAATCAAACATCGCTTTTTGGAACATCCTTTTAAAGGATATGAAGAATTATTATCTTAAACCGCCTAATATTAGCTGGGGGATAATTTTTCCTTTTGCCTGGATGTTGATGATGTTTGTAAAGACCAAAACAGCGTTTAATATTGAGGAGATTTTTCCCGGGATAGTTGGCATGTCGATCCTTTTCGGCACAACTTCAATGTTATCGGTTACCATTACCTTTGAAAGGAAATCGAGATCGTTTGAACGGTTATTGCTGGCTCCGATTAGCATAAATATTTTAGTGATGGCGAAAATAGCGGGAGCGATATTATTTGGTATTTTTAACAGCTTGGTGCCTATTTTGGTGTCTGTATTGTATTTTAAAGCGGTGGTTGCCAATTGGATGATGCTAGCAATAGCGGTGGCTCTTTTGTCAATCGCTTCTACTTTATTGGGTTTATTTATATCGGTTTCGGCCAAAGAGGTATTTGAGGCACAAACCTATTCAAACTTTTTTCGTTTTCCCATGATTTTCTTATGCGGGTTGTTTATTCCCGTTGCGTCATTGCCTTTTTGGATTCAGCCGGTGTCGTATATTCTGCCAATCACTTACGGAATTGATATTTTAAAGTATTCAATTTCAGGCAATAGTTTTTTTCCTGCTTATTTGAGCGTGATAATAGTTATTTTTTTCTGTTTTCTTTTATTTTCCTTCAGTATATTTAATATTAAAAGGAAGTGGATACAATAATTAATCTAAGAATTATTGTGATTTAATTTAATCCGAGTTTACAGCTTCAGGCCATTCTCTCACAATCTTGAATTTCCAGTAGCCTTGATACTCCTTAATGACGGTTCTAAATTCTCGTATAGAGGTGAGCCATCCTTTGCTAAAGCTATGGAATAGCATGCCGTGATGATTTAATTAACGAACTAAGGTGAGAATATAGTTGCCCTTGCCCCGCCACTTCCGTGCGCGGGCAACACATGTGGAAATGATGCCAGCCACCTTCTTACCTTTTTATGGTAGAATATTTATATGCCGCGACCACAGGAAATAAATGTTGGTAACTACGTTTACCACAAAAGGATAATCAAAGATTTTAAACTGGAATCAACAATTCGTTCCCCAGGCAGACCCAAAAAAGGTGGCTGACCCCGTTTACTGATATTTTCTGGTGAATGATCTGTTTCTGTCGGGTCGTTTCGCATTGTAATACAAGGCCATAAGACAGCGATGGGACGCAAATTACATTTTGTCGTTCCTGTTGTCGTTCCGGCCCACCCTTTTTAATCTTATGCGCAATACGAAACGGGTGTTGACAAGGGTTGTATTTTATACTCACTTTGTTAGGATAAAAATACATTGTGACACATAGAAAAACCTGTAGTCGGAAGGTTTTTAATATTTAAAAAATAATTAATAACAAATATATGCAACAAAAAATATTACTTATAGCTATTGTCGGGTTTCTTGTGGTCGCCGCCGGCGCATGGTTCCTTTTTTCAAACGGAGGAACGTCATCACAAAATAACACCCAGGAACTTTCTGATACGGTTGTTCTTGTCAACGATGAAGAAATTGCGCGCGCGGAGTTGGAAAACTTGGAAGCGCAAATTGCCGCACAACAAGGAGTTGACGTGGCATCGCTTGATGCGGCAAACCGCGAACAGTTTCAAGCGCAAGCGCTTGATACGCTGATTGCAAACGCCTTGATTAAACAGGCTGTAGCAAATTCAGGTATAACAGCAACGGAAGCTGACATTGATGCTCAAATAGAAACGATTAAGAGCCAGTTTCCAGATAATGCGCAATTTCAAGAAGCGCTCTTGGAACAGAAGATTTCTGAAGCTGATCTGCGCTCACAAGTGGCAGAAGAATTAGCTCAACAAGCATATTTTGAGCAAACACTCGACATCGCGTTGATCACGGTTTCTGACGAAGAGATAAATGCGCTTTATGAACAAGAAGCTGCAGCAACGGAAGACATTCCTCCGCTTGAAGACGTTCGTGATCAGATTGAATCGTTTATTTTTCAACAGAAGCAACAAGAGCTACTTGCGGCGCACGTTCAGGAGCTCCGTTCAGCTGCTGATATTGAGATACTAATCTAAGCTTATAGGTGTTTCGGAAAGCGTAATTAGAACAACTGTGGAAACATCGATTACGTATTTGGCAAACAATTCCTTTTTGTTATACATTCTTGTTATAAAAGCCTATGAAAATATCTAAAGATCTGCCGCAATTTGACAAAAAGAAAACTTTAATTGTCGTTGCCAGCAAACAAAAAGGCAAGTTTTATTTTGCCCATAAAGGAGAGATAAAAAAGCTGAAATATTTCAGATTTAGAAGGCCAAAGCATTCCGACCGGGAAGGATTTTTTATCGCGCGCGGAAAGGCCGGCGTCTATAGCCGAGGCGCGGTTTACGAGCCCAAAAAAGAAAGAATTATGATTGAATTAGTTAACCGATTGGAAAAATGCCTGAAAGAAATTCTTATCAAAGAAAAAATTGACCAGATTTATTTAACTTGCCCGGAATATCTTAAAAACAGGATTAAATCCACTTTTCCTTATCAGGCTGAAAGAAAAATCAAACTCTTTTTGCCCGGCAATTATTACGATTTCCATCCTTTTGATTTATTGGAGAAGATAAATTCTGACAAAATAAGAAAGAAGCCATCTTTCCCTATAAAAAAAGAGGCGGCTAAGATTATTAAAAAATCAAAACTGGCTAGAAAAGTAATCAAAGGCAAGTAGAGCAGGGGAGATTTGGCAAAGCTCTCTGTCGAGAATAGGCCTTAATAAATCAAAAGCCGAATTCTAAAAAGCGCTTTCCGTTAAATATGGAACGGTTAGAGAAAATAAAATTAGCTGTTTCTTCAATTCTCCGAATGCTTTTAATAATAGCGGCAGTGACGTCTGTATTTCTTGACGACTGGATGAACCTTTTTTTGTCTTTATTTACTTTGTTCTTAACTTTTCTGCCGGCTATTATTGAAAGAAAATATAAAGTAAGCTATACCAATGAGTTTGGAATTATTCTCTTGCTTTTTATTGCTCTTTCCATGTATTTAGGCGAGATTCATTCTTTCTACTATATTTTTTGGTGGTGGGATATTTTCCTGCATGCTATTTCCAGTATTGTTATTGGCGGGATTGGTTTTTTGCTGGTTCATACTTTGAATAAAGAAAAAGATGTCGAACTGAAATTAAGCCCTGCTTTTGTGGCTGTTTTTTCTCTCGGTTTTTCAATATCGCTGGGTGTTATCTGGGAAATTTTTGAGTTTTCTATGGATTCTCTATTTGGATTAAATATGCAGAAATCGGGCCTGATAGACACAATGTGGGATTTGATTATTTACGTCTTGGGCGCTTTGGTTGTTTCTTGGTTTGGTTTTATCTATCTTAAAAAAGACCGCCGCTGGCTGGATAAAATAAAGGGTAGATTTATTGAATAATTTATAAAAAGTGGCCGGAACGGAAAAAGATGACAAAAACAGCTTTTTAGTATAATGGAATAAAAGATAAAGACTTTATGTAAATAAGTCAGAGATAATAATTCATTTATTAATAAATAATAATTTAAATAAAATATGAAAATTTATTCAATTAGCATTACGATTATTGCAACCCTGGCCATAATTGGAGGAATTTATTTTTTCTTACAATATAATACAATGGCAAGACAATATAACGGAATGTTTTTGGAAATAGAAAATTGTCAGAAAGAAAAAGCTGAAGCAGAGCGACAGTTAAGCGATTTACAGGAACAAATATCAGGAATAGGCATAACCAATAATGTCTTAGCGACAGTGCTTAATTCATTCATGATTCCTGGCGACTTGAAAGCAATCACTATTGGCTCGCAAGAAGCAGCTGAAATTGAACAGAAAATTAGTAATATTGCTGACAGCAAAGATCGTATGATGATGGAGCAAAACTGGAGTGATTTTAAGACTTCAAAATTACTCAATTCGTTGTTTAATCTTTTACGAGACGGGGTTAATAATATAGAACGAACATTAGCGCCAAATAGATATGAATAAAATTTTAATTATTTTAATAGTTTTAGTTATTGTAATTATCGTGTCTGGAATTTGGCTTGGGTTAAGATTGATAACTGACGAGGAGCCGGTTGCCTGTACTATGGACGTAAAACAGTGTTCTGACGGTTCTTATGTCGGACGGGTTCCGCCTGAATGCGATTTTGCGCCTTGTCCGAAAACAAAAATAATAAATCTTTATTACTACAATTCAGAATTAGATAAAGACGAATCGGGCAATATAATGTGCAGTCGCAAAGGATTGGTATCGGTAAATAGGGAAGTGACTGTAAGCAAGACTCCGATTCAAGACGCGATTAAACTTTTACTTTCAGGCGAACTGACCAATGAAGAACGGGCCCAAGGAATTGATACGGAATATCCTTTAGAAGGCCTTTCGTTGAAAGGCGCTTCTCTGAAAGACGGAGTTTTGACTCTTGAATTTGACGATTCCAAAAATAAGACGGTTGGCGGTTCCTGCCGGACGGGTATTCTTTGGTTTCAGATTGAAGCTACAGCCAAACAATTTCCGGAAGTCAAACAGGTCAGTTCCTTGCCCGAAGATATTTTCCAGCCATAATCTCAATCGTCATTGCCCAGTCAGCCGGAGCAATTGGCTCAATTTTCACGGTCAGCAGTGTCCAGACCTAGTTTGTTACTTTAACTAAACCGGCCTGGAATCCGCCAGCTTGGCTGTTCAGTCCGGCTTGGATTACTCTTTATACTTTAATGGGCTTGGACACCTTAATATTGCAGTAATAAAAAAAGAAAGATTATGTATTCAATCGCAACAACCATTTTAGCTCTAATTGCCCTGTTTTATATGTTGGGCAAATCAGCTGATCTGGCTATTTATAATTTAAGAATCATTGCCGAAAAGCTCGGCATCGGTGTCTTTTTTCTTGGTTTGGTGATGGGCTTTTTTACCTCATTCCCGGAAATGGCAATTGGCATAAATGCCATAATTAATGATGTACAGAACATCTCGCTGGGAAATCTTTTAGGCGGAATTATGGTTCTGTTCGGATTAATTCTGGGGATTAACATTTATCTGCAAAGAAAAATCAAATCAGAGCAGAGTTCGCGGCAGTTCGGCGCAATCATGATTTTTTTACTCATCCCTGTTTTATTGGGAATAGATGGAACTTTGGGAATAGCAGAAGGATTGATTATAATTATTGGATATTTTGTACTGCTGTTTGCAATATATTATCGCCAAAAACATACTATTGATATATCGCGTTTATCTAACAAAAATGGGATTGTTCAAAACATTTTTCTTTTTTTGCTGGGCATTGTTTTGGTTCTAATCGTAGCTAATTTTACAGTCGACCTAACGGCTAATGTTTTATTTGGACTCCCTTTGAGTAATTTTGTTGTTGGCATTATCATCTTTGCCATCGGCACGAATTTTCCTGAAATAATAATTGCTGTTCGGGCTTGGAAAAATCATATCAGCGAATTATCCTTGAGTAATTTATTGGGTTCGGGGATGGCCAATATGCTGTTAGTTGGTATTTTTTCCATAATGCGGCCGTTTCATTTGGTAATTGACAGTTCGTATTATATCTTATTGGCTGGCTTGGCGGTTTTATTGGCTTTAGTGTTTATTTTCCACAGAACAGACAAAGCGCTTAAAAGAAAAGAGGGTATGTTGTTAATTTTAGTCTATCTGTTGTTTCTTGCCCTGCAAATTGTCTTTGAAAAACAAGCAATTAATTAAAAAAAGGGGGAAAGTCTCCCGCCCTCTTTACCTAAAATAAAATCCCTCCCAGAGATTAATCTCTAAGAGGGATATAGAGATGGTTATTAGTTGCTAGTAGTTTAAAAGAAAAAGCCTAGATACAATCCATGGAGATTTACTCCTCGGTCGTCGCGGTCAGTAAGCGCTGAGGTATGGGTGAAGCGATAACTCACTTTCAGATATTTAAGATGGTTGTTTACAACCTTATTCTTCCATCCTAGCTCAAGCTGAGTTATAATTGGGCGTTCTTTATTGTTCATCAGTTTTATGCTGGGTGTTCGATTCCAATAAGACAGCCCCCAGCCTGTTCCGGCATAAAGTCGGTTGCGTTCGTTGATTTCTAAAAAATCATATGAGCCAATCAGAGTAATTCCGGTAGCAAATACCGATGAACTTTTACCATTTTTATAGAATCGAAACGCGCCTATCGTTCCTTCCAGGCCAAGTTCGGCGAGATCCCAGGCGAAACCGATATAAGGGTGTAGAACGTCGTGCTTCATATTATAATTATCGGTAGGGACGATTTTTAAATTTTTGGCCCGCCAATTGACTTGTTCACCGTAATAAAATCCTAGGCCGCAGACAAGATCTTTAGCAATAGCGACTCTGGCCATAGGTATTATTTCTATAGCAATGATAAAGCAAAAGAATAAAGCTACTTTTTTAATATTCATTTTTCCCTCCCTTTTTAGAACATTTTTGTGATTGTAATTGTAAAAGTGCATTAAAATCTTATTTTTGCATCTTGCTCAATAGAATACCTACTATTGTCTGTTTCGTCAAGTTTTTGCTAAAGAAGAACAAAATAGCGATAGTAATAATTGCCATTATTATCGTTATGTCTATCTGATTTTTAATTAAGGGCGGCAAGGAGCCGGCTGCCTGCAATATGGACGCAAAACTTTGTCTGAATGCAAAAGTCGGCTTTCGCATAGCCGACTTTATATTATAACCCTTGCAGAATATTTGTTATTTAACATGTTTAGTGAAAGGAGTTAATGGAGATGAGATTTCAAACATTAAGGAATGTTAAGAGAATGTTTTAGAACTAACGAAATCGCCTAGAGGAGTCGATTTTATATTGAGATAATAAGATGGTTGTAGTATAATTAAAAAACATGAAAATAATACCAATTATAATCTCAATCGCGATTGCCCAATCAGCTGGAGCCATTGGTTCAGTTTTTACCGTCAGCAGTATCGGGACTTGGTTTGAAATTTTAGTTAAGCCGTCTTGGAATCCGCCGTCTTGGCTGTTTAGTCCGGTTTGGATTACCCTTTATGCTTTGATGGGCGTTGCCGCTTATTTGGTCTGGCAGCAGAAAGGATCAGCAGGAATTAAAATAGCTCTTGTGGTTTATGGAATCCATCTCGGTTTTAACGCTTTATGGTCAATTTTATTTTTCGGCTTAAAAAATCCGGGAATTGCTTTTGCCGAAATAATAGTTTTACTGGCTTTAATTATTACAATCACTATTCTATTTTGGCGGATTAATACTTGGGCCGGATTATTGCTTTTGCCGTACCTAATCTGGGTTTCTTTTGCCGCTTTCCTCAATTACGCTATTTGGCAATTAAATTAAAACATTATAAGGGTCGATTTAATAATTAAATATAGGATCAATCATATAAAAGCAATAAAAACCATAGCTTTAATCTTGGTGATTATTGGCGGCTTGAACTGGGGTTTAGTAGGTTTCTTCGGCTATAATTTAGTGGCGGCTCTTTTCGGAGAGATGTCTGCCGTTTCCAAGCTCGTTTACGATTTAGTCGGACTGTCGGCTTTGGCCCTTATTTTCCTTTCTTTCTCAAAGTCCGAGAACCAGCAAGTTAGTTAAAAATTTTAGCCTTTGGTTTGCCAAATCAGACTTAACCTCTGGCATTAAGTTAATTTTTTGATATGATTAAAATTTAAGATTCAAGAAATATGTCGAGTCTCTTTGACGTCTACGAAAAATTATTAAAATACTCGTTCCCTTTTTGGTTTTTGCCATATGTTTTTTATCGTTTGCTAATAAAGGATAGACGGGGCAGAAGCGAGTAATCAAATGAAATTGTTAAAAGACAACAATTCCTTGCTGAAAGTTACTTTCTGGGCATTAATCGTTGTGTTCCTTTTTATTATCTGCCAGTTTTTTGTTCCGCAAGTCAGGGATAGGTTTATGGGTTCTGAAATATTCCTGATGCCTTTTGGAATTTTCTTTCTGCTGGGAATTATTTTAATTCTGCTGGCTTTGAAAAAGGGAAAAAGCTTACTTAAGAAGTTTTTGCTGTTGACCGGTATCTCCGCCAGCGGTTTTTTTATAGGGGTTTTTCTACATAATGCTTTTTACGCTTTGGCTGTCTTAACCAAACAAATAACTGTTTTGAGATATTTAATGGAGTTACTGCACGAGTCGTTTTTCCTGCTTGGGACTTTGGCTTGCCCTCTGGGTTTTCTGGTCGGCGCCATCGGCTCAATAGTTTTATTCGTGAAGAATAAGGAGGAATAATTTATGTCTCTGTCCGTAGGGATTGTTGGTTTGCCAAATGTGGGCAAATCAACTTTGTTTCAAGCTATTACTAAAAAACAGGTTGACTGTTCCAATTATCCTTTTTGCACCATCGATCCTAACGTCGGCGTAGTAGCGGTGCCTGACCCGAGAGTTGATCAATTGGCTGAATTGACCAATTCAGCCAAAAAAATCTATACCACCATAGAGTTTGTGGATATTGCCGGGTTAGTTAAAGGAGCCAGCCAAGGCGAAGGATTAGGTAACAAATTTTTGGCCAATATCCGGGAAGTTGACCTGCTCGTCTATATCCTGCGTTGTTTTAAGAACGAAAAAATTGTTAACACCGAGTCAGAAATTGACCCTTTAGGCAACAAAGAAATTTTAGAAACCGAGATGGCCTTAAAGGATTTGGCTACAGTGGATAAGAGGGTTAAGGACTTATCAAAAGAATCCAAAGCCGGCGATAAAAAAGTTCTTAAGGAATTGGCCGTTTTAACCAGAGCGCGTGATTTTCTGCAAGCAGGGAAAATCTTAGCCGGTGAAAACTGGGAGGAATCGGAAGAAAAAATTTTAAACAATTACCAATTATTAACTCTTAAACCAAGATTGTATTTGCTAAACGGGAATGAAGACGAAGTCCCCGCAAGGGTGATTGAGGAATTTAAGAAGCATAATTGGCATTTTTTAATTCTGGACATTTTGACCGAATTTGACGCGGCCGGGTTAAGCGCTGAAGAGAGGAAAGAATTTGATTTGCCGGATGATTTGAGAATTGATACTTTGATAAAAGAGTCCTATAAACTGCTCAATTTGATTACTTTTCTGACTACCGGCTCGGACGAAACGCGCGCTTGGACTCTTGAAAAAGGCAAAAAAGCGCCCCAGGCTGGGGGCGTTATTCACAGCGATTTTGAAACTCGTTTTATTCGGGCGGAGGTTATTAATTGGCAGGATTTGATTGAAGCGGAAGGATTTGCCAAGGCCCGAGAAAAAGGATTAATCAGAACCGAAGGCCGGGATTACCTTATCCAAGACGGCGATGTAATTGAGATAAAGATTTAAGACAGTTTTGAGACGTTGGACGTCTCAAAAAACTATGAGAAAAACACAATTAGTAAATGGGGAATTCTATCATATCTATAATCGTGGAGCAGATAAGCGAGCTATCTTTGGAGACGAATATGATATAAAAAGATTTTTCCAGAGCATGGATGAGTTTAATATCCTTAAACCTATTGGCAGCATCTACAGAAATAATCTTTTAATAAATAAAAATTTGAGACGTCCAACGTCTCAAGTGCCTAAATTGGTTAATTTTATTTGTTTCTGCCTCAATCCCAATCACTATCATTTTATCATGGAACAAATTACAGATAATGGTATAAGTGAATTTATGAAAAGGTTAGGCGGTGGATATACAAAATATTTTAATGAGAAATACAAACGAAGCGGTGTACTTTTTCAGGGAAGATTTAAATCCGCGCATATAAATTCAGATGAGTATTTGTTGCACTTAAGCGCATATGTTAATTTGAATAATCATGTTCATAAACTTAAAGGTTCGAAGGTTCAATTTATAAAATCGAGCTGGGAAGAATATGTTGGGAGAAGTCAGGAAAATTTTTGTAAAAAAGATATTATTTTAAAACAATTCAACAATTCAAAAGAATATATAGATTTTGCTAAGAGTTCACTAGAGAATATTATAAAAAGAAAAGAAGCAATGAGCGATTTATTAATTGAGACGTTGGACGTCTCAATTTAGAAAGCCGTTGATGATAAGGTTAATGGCCTGCTTTTCGGAAAATCCTCTGGTTCTTAAATAATTTAATTCCTGTTCGGATATTTTCCCGATAGAGGCCTCGTGGGTAAGTAGGGCCTTTTTGTTTTTAATGATTAGTTCGGGAGAAAGCTTGATTTCAGAATGGTCGTTAACCAATAGCCCTTGGCAGTCTAGATGGCCTTGGCCAGCGGCTTGGGCAACAATTTGGCTTTGAGCTTTAATTCGGCTGTTTTTTCTGCCTACCAGACGCAAACGGGTTATCCCATGGCTTCCTTGGCCTTTTAAAATTATAGCATCATTAAGGTCAACTTTTGAGTTAAGGCAATTAAGCGACATTCTTAAATTGGCTTTTGCCTTTTTAGAAACGTTTACTTTAGTATCCATGGTTAATTCCTTCGGAGCCGACATGTTTTTATAGATATAGTCCAGTTCTGATTTTTCACTCAGGTCAAATTCGTAGTTTGTTTTAACCGTATTCTTTTCTCCCCACAAATGGTTGTGTTCGTATTTTAAAATGGCTCCCGGCTTAAGGACGATTTTCCCAGAAGCTTTATGAGAGCCGGAACATTTTTTATCCGTTATATTGCAGGAACCAAAAACCTTTACCACTAAATTCTTTTCTACAATTAGGAGATTCTGAAGTTTCTGGCTGGTATTTTTATTAGCCAAGCTGATACAGGTGAATAAAGGAGAATTTATTTTTTCCTTAACCCAGATAAAGTAGCCATATTGGGGCCTTGTTTTAAAATATTTTTTAGTCCAGCTTATTTCTTTCCAGGCCTTGGCGCTGGGAACAATCAAAGCCCCTTTGATTTGGGAAATATTCTTTATTTTATTATCAACTTGCCAATAATGGGCATTTTTTGCATTTTTCATAGCCGTGTTTTTTGATTACTTGAAGGACTTTTTGATAATTTCTTTCCCGGCAGATAATTTTTCCGTCAAGCATCACGTTGGTTATCTGCGGCTTTAAGAATTTAAGAATCGTTCCAGAATGGGTGATTAGCAGAATGGAGATTTTCTTATCTACCAATTCTCTTTTTATTACCCCGGCGACTTCTTCTATTTTTTTCAAATCCAGCCCGGAATCGATTTCGTCCAGAATAACCAGTTTGGGATTAAGCGCCAGAATTTGGGATAGCTCGGATATTTTTTTTTCTCCGCCGGAAAAATCAAGATTTACTTCCCGGTCCATTAAATCAGCCGCTATAAGGTTTTCTTTGTTATCTGTCTGGGAAATTTTATCAATTAAGGAAGAAAGCTTAACCCCTTTTATTGACGGGGGATTTTGCCAGCTTAAGGCCAGGCCCAGCTTGACTCTTTTTTCAGGCGCCAATTTGGTGATATCTTTTTTATTAAAATAGATTTTTCCCTGTGATATTTGATACTTGGGATTCCCGGAGATTGTCTGGGCCAGAGTGCTTTTCCCGGAAGCGTTCGGTCCTAAAAAAGCCTGGACTTGCCCTTGTTTTACGGCCAGGTTAACTCCTTTCAAGATTTCCTTGTTTTCCGCTTTGACTTTTAAATTTTTGACTTCTAAAAGCATAGCTTAAATCTACCATATCTTATCATTTTTTCAATGTATGGTATAATCTGAATATGACCGAGCAAATAGTTTTGGGAATTATTCAGGGCGTTTTTGAATGGCTGCCAATTAGTTCGGAGGGAATAACTGTTTTAGTCGCCAGTAATTTTTTTGGCCAATTATCTCTTGAAACAGTTATCAGATATTCCTTGTTTCTTCATTTAGGCACTTTTTTGGCCGCTCTAATCTATTTCCGTAAAGACGTCTGGTCTTTATTAAAAGCGTTGTTGAATTACCGTTTGGCTGAAAAGAACGTCCAAAATATTTTCAAGTTTTTAGTCATTTCCACTTTAGTAAGCGGTTTTTTAGGTTTTGCAATTTTTAAAATTTTCTCCGGATTTGAAGAACGACTGGCTTCATCGGCTAAAATGATTACTTTAATAATCGGTTTGCTTCTTCTGGTTACCGCCGGACTGCAGATTAAAGCAAAAAAAGACAGCCAAAAAAAAGCGAAGCAGTTAAGTCAAAAAGACGGCTGGTTGCTTGGCCTGATGCAGAGTCTGGCTGTCTTGCCCGGCTTGTCCCGTTCCGGATTGACTGTTTCGACTTTGCTGTTAAGGAAATTTAATGAAGAATTTGCCTTGAAATTAAGCTTTTTAATGAGCTTGCCGATTGTTTTAGGAGGGAACATCGCTCTTAACTTTAAAGACGCGGAATTTTCCTTATCAATGGTTTGGGGATTAGTTTTTTCCTTTGTTTTTGGATTGGCAACGATCAGCTTGCTATTAAAACTGGCCAGAAAAATCAACTTTGGCTGGTTCGTGTTTATCTTTGGGATATTGATTATTGCCTCGCTATTTGTTTGATGTTAAAATATTTATATGTCGCAAAAAAGAAAATTAGCTAAAAATTTAGAAAAAGTTTCTAAAAAGTTTTTGGATTTTGATGAAAGGAAAAAACTTTTGGATTCGCTGAAAGGAGATAGGACAGAATGGTTCAGATGGTCGGCTGAAATCAAGAATATTTTTAAAAATTTGGATAAGACAGAAGCGGTTAAGTTTTCCGCCCTGGTTTTGGCTTTGGAACAGAAACCGGACAGTCGGTTTTGCCTTAATCAGCTTAAAAAGTTTTTAATAGAGAAAACCGAATTTTACAAGTATTACGATTTCAAACTGGAAAGGGATTTGAAAAAAATAAAAGGGAAAAGCAAGAATCTCTGGATAAGCAAGATTCTACGGCTTTTTATCAGCCGTTCTTTTCTGGGAATTTTAATTTTAGCTTTAATTCTCGGCTTTATTATCTGGTTTTACACAGATAGGGAGAGCTGTTTGGAATTCGTTAATGGTGTGGTCGGACCATTTTTAAAAGCTATTAAATAGTTAAAATTATGGAGAAAAAAATTCACCATCCAATCATTCGGACGGTTTATCTGTACCTTTTCGCTTTGGTAGGTCTAGTTTTATTAATTATCGGCCTGGTCCGATTTGTGGATATGGGGCTCAAGGCGTATGTTTTTACCAAGGCCGAAGATGAAGAACGACTCTATGATTTAAAACCGCCAACTCCTTATGAACTTATGGAGGTTGTGAGAATCAAGGATAATTCGGAATTGTCCAGAGAACAGAAAGATGCTATTGAAAGATGGCTGGGAGATTACGATGAATGGGTTGAAAGAAGCGAAAATTTTGACGCGGTAACCGCCCGCCGGCACCGAAACGCATCTACCAATTTATCAATGATTTTGATCGGTTTGCCTTTATTCTTCTATCATTGGAGAATTATTCAAAGAGAAACTAAGAAGAAAAAAAAGAATTATTAAAAGGATAAATTATTATGGAAATATTAAAAGACAAATTCTTGTTGGGCGTTTTAGTCGTTTTTTTGGCCGTTTTAACGGTCTCAACGGCGGTTAGCGTTCAGAATAAGATAAAAGAGGGGAAATATATTGGCCAGGAAATTGAGACCAAGAATACAATTACGGTTTCAGGCCAAGGAGAGGTCTATACCAAGCCGGATTTAGCTTTAGCTGTCTTTTCGGTTGAAACAGAGGCTAAAACAGTTGTTCAGGCAATGTTGGAGAATACAGACAAGATGAACAATATCATTAATAAGATGAAAGGCGCGGGGATTAAGGAGAAAGATTTGAAAACCACTGATTTTAATCTTTACCCCCGTTATGAGTATAGGAGGGAGAGCAGTATTTACCCAACTGGAGAGCGAGTGTTAGCCGGCTATAACGTTACCCAGTCACTTCAGGTAAAAATCCGTGATTTGGATAAGATCGGTGGAGTAATTCAGCAAGCGACTGACGCTGGAGCCAACCAGGTAGGCAGTCTGCAATTTACCGTTGACGATGAAGACGAATTTAAGAATCAGGCCAGGAAATTGGCAATTCAAGAAGCCAGGGACAGGGCCGAAGCCATCGCCGACCAATTGAGCGTGAACTTAGTCAGGGTTGTTAGTTTTAGCGAGAGCGGTTATGCGCCAAGCTATGATTACAGTTTAATGGAAAAAGCGCCGGTTAGCGGCGGCGGAGAAACGCCGCAGATAGAAACCGGAGAAAACAAAATCCAAGTTTCCGTAAGCATCACTTACGAGATAAATTAAAAGAGACTTAAAAGGCTGTTTTTTGCGCTTAAGGATTGTTATTGAAGAAGGCATAAAGGACAGTCCTTAAAATAATGTTTCTTAACGATAAGGACAGTTCTTATCAGCTTGTCTTATCGGATTCCCCCCCTTGTCAAAATTTAAGGAGTCGTCCTTTTCCTCCAGAGGCGGACAGGCGGACACGCCCTTTGTCTGCGGCAAAGGGAAGTGATCCTCAATGACAATCCTTAAATTTAAATTTCTCTGGACAAAATAAATCTCCCTGTTATAATTACCTAATTATGAGTAAAAAGAAAATTATTGTGATTTCCAGCACAGCCGTTATTGTAATAGGCGGTTATTTTTCTTTTCAGGGAATTTTTGGCAAGCCGGATAATGATTATTCGGTTTTCCCGGTTGCCAAAGGAGAAGTTATCCAAAATGTTTCGGTGACTGGCACGGTTATTCCGGCTAAACAGATTGACTTGCAGTTTGAGAATCAGGGCAAAATTAGCCGTATTGAAGCGCAGATTGGGGACGAAGTTCAAGCCGGAGATATTTTAGTCAGGTTAAACTTTTCTGAATTAAGCGCTCAGCTGCAGGCCAATTATGCCGCTTTGGATATTGCACAAGCCAAACTGGACCAGATTTTAGCCGGCAATCGCCCGGAAGATATCCAGGTTTATCGGACCGCGGTCACTAATGCGGAAGTTGAAGTGAGTAACAAAGAACAGGCCTTGACTGACGTTCAAACCGACGCGGACAGCGATTTGAAAGAGGCCTATGAAGACGCTTTAGATACTGTCAAAAGCGCCTATACCTCGGCCGATAAAGCGCTTTTAATCACTTTTGCCAGAATTAGGAGCGAATATTTCAACGGGAACAACCAGCTGGCTCTCAATGTTAAAAGCAAAGAAACTGCTGCTAAAAATGATTTGTCAGCAGCCAAAGAGTATTTAAAAGCGGCTGAAGTCGATTCTGTTTACAGCAAAATTGACCTGGCCTTGGATAAAATGGAGTCGGCCGTTACCAGCATTCGGAGCGCCTTGGCATATATCCGGTCCGCTATGGATGACCCCAGCGTTTCCAACAGCGTTTCTTCTTCTGACGAGACCAGCATTGATAACGAAAGGACCAGCATTGACGATGAGTTAGTTAATCTGACTTCGGCCGAACAAACCATCAATTCAATTCGGGTAACCAACCAGAACAATATCAATACCGCCCAGTCAAACCTGGATTCAGCTGAAACAGCTTTGGAAAAAGCTAAAAACGAATTAGCTTTGAGAGAAGCTGGGCCGCGCCAGTCCGATATTGATTTAGCCCAGGCTGAAGTTAATCAGGCCAGAGCCAATATTACCCAAGTTCAGGCGAGAATTAGCAAGACAATTTTGAGAGCTCCGGTGGCCGGCACGATTACCACGGTGGAGGGCGAGGAAGGTGAAATCGCTTCAGTCAATTCAACCATTGTTTCAATGATTAGCGCCGGTTCTTTCCAGATTGAAGCCAATGTTTCTGAAACTGAAGTGGCCAAGGTGGAACTGCAGGACCGGGTTGAAATGACTCTGGACGCCTTGGGGCCGGAAGAAAAATTCGTCGGACAAATTATTAAAATTGACCCGGCTGAAACGGTTGTTTCCGGAGTTATCTATTACAAAGTGACTTCGGTTTTTGATTCAGAAGATTCCCGGATAAAATCGGGCATGACCGTTAATTTGGACATCCAGACGGATAAACGGGAAAACGTTTTGTACTTGCCCTATTATCTAATCAAAGAAAGAAATGGCGACAAATACGTTTTAGTTCTGGAAAATGGCGAAGTTAAAGAAAGAACAATCGAAACGGGCATTGAGGGAGAAAACAGCGTAGAAATTACCCAAGGACTTTCAGAAGGAGAGGAAGTTATTATGGAGCAGGAGTAGTTAGGGGTAAAAGATAAATTTGAAAAATTTAAGAATTATCGTTAAGTCATCAAAGGATAACCGGCTTTCAAAAATTTAAGGATTGTCATTGAGAGTAGCGACCTTCCGCTGAAGGCGAAAAGTCATGCTCGTCTGTCTGTCTCTGGAGGGAAAGGATAATTCTTAAATTTTGACAAGTTCAAGCAGATAAGAACAGTCTTTAAAATAACGCCTTTGTGCTCAAGGGACATCATTTTAAGGACTGTCCTTTAACTGCTCTAAAAGTCAGTATCCGAAAAACATGCTTATTGAATTGAAAAATATTACCAAAGATTACGTAGATGAGGAGATAACTACCCGGGCTTTGCGCGGGGTTTCTTTTGGCATCAACGAAGGTGAATTTGTGGCCGTTATGGGCTCTTCCGGCTCGGGTAAATCCACCTTGATGCACATTATCGGCTTTTTGGATAAAATGACCCAGGGCGAGTACTTTTTTGACGGGGAGAATGCCAGCGATTTTGATGACCACAAACTGGCTGAAATTAGGAACCGGAAAATCGGCTTTGTTTTCCAGTCGTACAACCTTTTAGCCCGGACTTCGGTCTGGGACAATGTTTTACTGCCAACTCTTTACACACCCAGCTTAAACAAAAAGGAAACCGAAGAAAGAGCTCAGCATCTTTTAAAGAAATTGGGCCTGATAGAAAGAACCAATCATCGGCCCAATCAGCTTTCCGGAGGCGAGCAGCAAAGGGTGGCGATTGCCCGGGCTTTAATTAACCAGCCGCGCTTAATTCTGGCGGATGAGCCGACCGGGAACCTGGACAGCAAATCAGGCCAGGAAGTCATGGAAGTTTTGCAGGATTTGAATGAAGAGGGAAATACCATTTTAATGGTGACCCACGAGAAATACGTGGCTGAATGCGCCCGCCGGATTTTGAATATGAAAGACGGTCTGATTGTCAGCGATTACCAGGTAGCCCACCAGCATTTGGCTAAAAACGGATTGAAGAAGTAAGGTTATGTGAAGATGAGTTAAAGACAGTTCAAAAATTGTTATTAAAAGCCATTAAAGTCATGGAAACTTGTCAAAATTTAAGGAGTCGTCCTTTCCCTCCAGAGGCGGGCAGGCGGACACGCCCTTTGCCTTCGGCAAAGGGACGTGATCCTCAATGACAATCCTTAAATTTCTTAAAGGCTGTTCTTGTCATTATGACAATCCCCAGATTTTAAAAGAAATGTATTTCTTAAATACCCTTAAATTAACCTTTCAGAATCTAGCTTTGAAGAAAAGCCGTTCTTTTTTAACCATGCTGGGCATTATTATCGGCGTAGGTGCAGTTATTTCAATTATGGCGATTGGCGCTAGTGCCCAGGCCTTGCTTTTGGCGCAGGTTAACGCCATGGGGACTAATTTAATCGGCATTTTGCCGGGCGCCTCCGATGAAATGGGCCCGCCCGCAGCCGTATTCGGCATAGAAGTAACCACTTTGAAATATGAAGACGCCTTAACTTTGGCAAAACTTCCCCATGTCTTAGCGGTCAATCCGTATATCACCGGGCAGGGAACCTTTAGCTATTTTAACCGGGCGGAAAACTATAACTATTCAGGAGTCGGGGCTGATTATCCTAATGTTGAAGACGCTTCAGTGGAGTTGGGGCGTTTTTTTAGACAGGATGAAGTTGACGGTTTGGACAGAGTAGTTGTTTTGGGAAGTGAAGTTAATGAGAAGTTTTTTGGAGAAGATAATCCAATAGGCAAGAGGATTAAGATAAATCAGGTGAGTTTTAAAGTTATCGGGGTAATGGAGCAAAGAGGCGTAGTTACTTTCCAGAATCAGGACGAACAGGTTTTTGTTCCAGTCAAAACCGCCCAGAAAATACTTTTGGGCGTTGACCATTTGGCTTTTATTCGTGCCAAAGTTGACCAGAGTGAAAACATTCCTGCAGTCATCAGCCGGATTAAAGACACTCTTCGTTTCCGGCATCATATTAAAGATCCCAGAAAAGATGATTTTTCTGTCAGGAGTACCGAGCAGGCCTTGGATATTTTAGGCAGTATTACCCAGGCCTTGAAATTGTTTTTAGCCGCCGTAGCGGCTATTTCTTTGATTGTCGGCGGCATTGGGATTATGAACATTATGTTCGTAGTGGTTAATGAACGGACCCGGGAAATTGGCCTGCGCAAGGCCATAGGCGCTAAAAGAAAAGACATTTTAACCCAGTTTTTAATTGAAAGCGCCACCATGACTTTAATTGGGGGAATCATCGGAATTATTTTAGGAATTTTAATCTCTTTAATTGTTTCAATCGGCGTAAACTATTTCGGCTATGATTGGAAATTCATTATTACTCCTTTATCCGTTTTTGTTTCCACTTTAATGGCGGTCAGTGTTGGTCTGGCTTTTGGTTTATGGCCAGCTAATCGGGCTTCTAAATTGAATTCAATTGAGGCCTTGCGATACGAGTGATGTGTCTGTGTCGGCTTTCGCATAGCCGACTAGTAAGTCGGCTATGCGAAAGCCGACACACTATGCGAAAGCCGACACATTAGATTATGAATCCTCTTTCTATAATTAAACAATCTCTGATTGCTTTAAAAGCCAATAAATTGCGGAGTTCTTTTTCTATTTTAGGAATTGTTATTGGCGTGGCCGCGGTGGTGATTATTCTTTCAATGGGACAGGGATTGAAAGGGCTAGTTACCAATGAAATTGAAGCCTTTGGCCCGAATATTCTAGATATTGCCGTTAAAATTCCCGGTTCTGACCAGATTAGCACGGTTGTTTCAATGGTCCAAGGAGTTAAAATTACCACTCTGAAAGTCAAAGACGTTAAGGCCTTGCAAGACAAAGACCGCTTTCCGTATATTGAAGCTGTTAGCGGGCAGGCGATTGCCCAGGAATGGACTACTTACGGCGGAGAAGAAAAACTGTCTTTAATTTACGGATGCAGTCCTGATTATCCTTTAGTTATGAGAATGTCTAAAATAGGCCAAGGGCGGTTTTTCACCCTAGGCGAAGATGACGGTTTGTCCAAAGTGGTGGTTTTAGGAAGCGGGATTGCCGAGGATTTCTTTAAAAAAGAAGATCCTTTAGGGAAAAAAATAAAGGTCAAAGGTCAGAATTTCAAAGTGGTTGGAGTCTTTGAACCGCAGGGCGGAGCGATCTTTGGCGGGATTGACATTAACGACTTTTTATACATTCCCTTACAAACCGCCCTAAAGGAATTTTTAGGGATTGACTATTTATCGGAAATAGTGGTGACGATTGCTGACGAAAAATACTCGGCGCAGGCGATTGAGGAAATCTCCCGGATGCTCCGAAAACATCACAATATCCAGAATCCGGCCAAAGACGATTTCCAGATTACAACCATGGAAGAGATTCTGGAACAGGTCAATGAAATCAGCGTTATTCTAAACCTCTTGCTGGGATTTTTAGCCGCCATTTCCTTGTTAGTTGGCGGCATTGGGATTATGAATATTATGCTGGTTTCAGTGAGCGAGCGGACTCGGGAAGTCGGTTTGCGCAAATCATTGGGAGCGACCCAGCGGGATATTCTTTGGCAATTTTTGATTGAGAGCTTGGTAATTACCAGCTTAGGCGGCTTTATCGGAATTTTCTTTGGAATCGTTGTTTCCTTAATGGTTGGATTCGGAGTCCAGTATCAGGGGTTAAACTGGCCTTTGACCATTTCCTGGCTGGCGGTAATTGTTGCTTTTTTGGTATCAATGGCCATCGGGCTGATTTTCGGCATTTACCCGGCCCGCAAGGCCTCCAAACTCAACCCAATAGAAGCCATGCGGAAGGAGTAGACAAAAAGGGGAAGAATGTGTAAAATTTAGATAGGATACATAGAGGGCAGTTAAAAAATTTAAGGATTGTCATTTAATGCTTAGCTGTGTCCTTTAAACTAAACATATGTCAACACAAATATATTTTATTCTATCAGCTTCGGTTATTGCTCTTGTCTTTGCCTCAATCCTGGCTTGGCGGATTAAAAAGCAAGCGGTTGTTTCTAAAAAAGCCGGTCAGATAAGCCAAGTAATCAGAGAAGGGGCGATGACTTTTTTAAATCGGGAATACCGGATTCTGTTCGTTTTTGTGGTTGTAATTACCGGACTCCTTTACTATTTTCTTAATCCTAAAACAGCGATTGCTTTTGTTGCCGGAGCTTTTTTAAGCGCTTTGGCCGGACAGATTGGAATGCGGGTGGCGGTTTTGGCCAATATCCGGACTGCGGAAAAACTGAATCAGGATTTTAAATCCGGACTAAACGTCGCCTTTAACAGCGGCAGTGTAATGGCGATGAGCGTGGTTGGCTTGGGTCTTTTAGGAGTTACTGCTCTTTACCTAATTTTTAAAGACCCGGTCATTATTTACGGCTTTGGGTTTGGCGCTTCTTCAGTAGCGTTGTTTGCCCGGGTAGGCGGCGGCATTTATACCAAAGCGGCTGACGTGGGAGCGGATTTAGTCGGCAAAGTAGAGCAGGGAATTCCTGAAGATGACCCTCGTAATCCGGCCACCATTGCCGACAATGTCGGCGACAATGTCGGTGATGTAGCCGGCATGGGAGCGGATTTGTTCGAAAGCTACGTGGATAGCATTATCGCCGCTATGGTAATCGGCTCAATTGTAGCTGTTGGAGAACGAGGGATTTTACTGCCTTTAGTTTTAGCCGGTGCCGGCATTTTAGTAAGTTTAATCAGCAATCTTTTTGTAAAACTGGGTTCAGTCCAGTCCGGTTCAGGTCATAAAGCTTTAAACCGGGGCATCTGGGCGGCTACCCTTTTAATGGCAGTCAGCGCCTTTGGGCTGATTAAGTATCTTGGTTTTGGAATTAATATTTTTTACGCCTTTTTATCTGGACTTTTAGCCGGCTTAATTATTGGCCTGGCGACCGAATATTTTACTTCCGACAAATATTCTTTGACTCAACGGGTTGCTAAAGCGGCCCAAACCGGAGCCGGAACCAATATCATTGCCGGATTTGCTTTGGGGCTTTTAAGCACGGCGATTCCGGTTTTGGCAATTTCAGCGGTCATTTTCTTGGCTTACCAATGGAGCCAGTTGTTCGGAATTGCTATTGCGGCAGTCGGCATGCTTTCCACCTTGGGAATGACTCTAGCGGCCGATACTTTTGGCCCGGTAGTGGATAATGCGGCCGGAATTGCCGAGATGTCCGAAATGGGCGAGAACACCAGGAAAAGAGCCGAGGATTTGGACGCAGTTGGCAACACTACGGCTGCGATTGGCAAGGGCTTTGCTATTGGGGCGGCCGCTTTAACGGCTTTAGTTTTAATGGTTAGCTACGGGCAGGCGGTTAATTTGCCTTTTATTGATATTTTGAACTACCGGGTGATTATCGGGCTTTTCTTGGGCGGATTAATGCCTTTCCTGTTTTCTTCTTTTGCTTTGCAGGCGGTTGGCCGGGCGGCCATGTCTATGGTTAAAGAAGTCCGCCGCCAGTTCAGGACAATCAAGGGAATTATGCAGGGCAAGGCCGAGCCGGATTACAAGAAGTGTGTGGATATAAGTACACGGGCGGCTTTGAAAGAAATGATTTTGCCGAGCGTTTTGTGCATTTTGGCGCCGGTTTTAGTCGGGTTCCTTTTAGGTCCGGCCGCTTTAGCCGGTTTGTTGGCTGGTTCTATTGTGGCTGGGTTTTTGTTAGCTATTACTATGTCTAATTCCGGCGGGATTTGGGATAACGCTAAAAAATATATTGAAGCAGGTAATTTGGACGGCAAGGGTTCGGAAACGCATAAAGCGGCTGTAGTCGGGGATACGGTCGGCGACCCCTTCAAAGATACCGCCGGTCCTTCATTAAATATTCTGTTGAAATTAATGGCGATAGTCGCTTTGATAATCGCCCCGTTATTATAGAAGATTTGTTCATCCCCTCTTGACAGCTATTTGTTATGGGTATATACTCATAAAGAGTATTACTAAAAACAGATGGCTGTTTCCTTTTAAAAGTCGCGGCTGTCTGGTAAAATAGAAAGGAGAATTAATTATGCCTAATTTTAATGGAACAGGTCCTCGGGGACAAGGTCCAATGACTGGACGGGGAATGGGTAATTGCGCGCCGAATGGACAAACTCGGACGCCCGGTTACGGCCGCGGTTTTGGCCGTGGTCTTGGCTTTGGACGTGGCTGGGGATGGCCTGGCTATCGGGCACCCAGCGCCAAGGAAGAAAAGGAAATGTTGAATGAAGACCTCCAGGGGTTGAAGCATGAAATGGAAGGGGTGCAGTCCCGCCTTGAGGAGCTGAAAAATAAAAAGTAAATAACAATATGAAGATTTGTTTAAGTGTGAGTTCGCCTAGCTTAGATTCTTTAATAGATCCGAGGTTCGGACGAGCGCCCTATTTTCTTATCACTAATGAAAGAGGGGAAAAGGTGGAGACGATTCAGAATACCGGAGTGGATGCCATGGGAGGAGCCGGCGTTACGGCCGCCCAATTGGTTGTTTCTGCCGGCGCTCAAGTAGTCATTACTGGAAATCTCGGTCCGCGGGCTTTCGATGTTTTAGAAGCATCTGGGATAAAGATAATTGTTGGCATTTCCGGAATTTCGGCTAAAGAGACCTTGGAAAAGTATCAGAAAGGCGATTTAGAAGAAATTGCCCGGCCGAGCGTGTCCGACCACTTTGGCGTAGGCCGGAGATTTGGCGGCGGCGGCCAAGGCAGAAGACAGGGCCAAGGCAGATAAAGGACATTATTGAAAGTATTGAAGAACTGTCTTTAAGGAAATTTAAGGATTGTCATTGAGAGTAGCGACCTTACGCCGAAGGCGGAAAGTCGCGCTCGCCTGTCCGCCTCTGGAGGGAAAGGACGATTCCTTAAATTTTGACAAAGGCAACCCGATAAGAACAGTCTTTAAAATGACGCCCTTGTGCTCAAGGGACATCATTTTAAGGACTGTCCTTATCGGAGGATTACCCTCTATGTACATATGAACCAAGTCTTTCAAAAAGGCCGACGAGCTACCATAATCTCCGCTTTGTTAACTGTCCTCTTGGCGGTAATCAAAGGAATTGTCGGACTTATTTCCGGAAGCGTTGTTTTGTTAGGCGACGCGGTGCACAGTGCGGCTGATTCGCTTTCTAGCTTTGCCGCCTGGTTTGGCCTTAAAATTTCACAAAAAAAGCCCACCCAGAAGTTTTCTTACGGGTATTACAAGGCGGAAAATCTGACCGCTTTTTTGATTTCCGGTCTGATTATTCTGGCCGGCTTGCTGATTGCCAGGGAAAGCGTTGCCAAGTTCACGGTGGTTTCCCAGTTGAATATCCCTTTGATTGCCGTGGGAGCGGCTGTGGTTGACGCTTTGGTTATGTTCACCATCGGCTCTTATGAAATGAAAATCGGCCGTAAAATAAATTCGCAGAGCTTAATTGCCGATGGCCGGGAATCGCGCCTGCATCTGCTTTCTTCGTCGTTGGTTTTAATCGGCTTACTGGCCGGCTGGATGAAAATCCCGTATTTAGAAGGAATTATGGGTTTGTTGATTTCGCTTTTTATTTTCCAGGCCGGCTTTAGCTCGGCTAAAGATTCGGTTTTTGCTTTAATGGATGTTTCTCCGGAAAAAGAAAAAGAAGACCGGGTTAAGAAAGTTTTAGGCAATATTCCCGGGGTTAGAAGTTTTGAAGGATTGAAATTAAGAAAATCCGGCCCCCTTATTTTCGGCGAAGTTAAAGTAAACGTTGGCCGGAGTTTAGACGTTAAAAAAGTCCAGGAAATCTCGGAGAAAATTGAACAGGAGATTAAAAAGAAAGTTAAATCAATCGATTCTTTCACAGTAATGGCCTCTTCTTTTAAGGCCGAAAAACAGAAAATCTGTCTGCCGATTGAAGAAGATAAAGGGCTGGATTCCTTAATGTTCAGCCATTTTGGACGGGCTAAAAAGTTCATCTTTATCAATTTGGAAAAGAGCCAAATTAAGGATTATTACGTCAAAGACAACCCCTACCAAGGAAAAGAAGTTCGGGCCGGATTGAATACCGCTTTGCTGGTGGTTAAGGAAAAAGTTGATTCAGTAATTACCTGGGAAATTGGGCCAATTTCTCTGCATACTTTGAGAGACGATCTAATTGAAGTTTATTCAGCTTCCGGCGGTTCGGTTAAGGAAATAGCTAAAAAATTTGCTCAGCAGAGTTTAAAACCCTTAAAAGAGCCGACTAAAGAAAAATTATGAAGACATTAGGCGTAACTGGCGGGAAAGGAGGCACTGGCAAATCTACAGTATCTATTCTTTTAGCCAATAAATATTTCAAACAAGGCCAAAAAGTTGTTTTGGTTGACTGCGATGTGGAATGTCCCAATGAACATTTGCTTTTAGGCAAGGAGTTAAAAAAGCCTCAAGAAAAAATCTATACCAGTTTTCCCGAACTGGATAAAAGCAAATGCCAGAAATGCGGCGTTTGCGTAAAATCTTGCCAAAGCAACGCTATTTTTCAGGCGCCGGGCCAATATCCCGTGTTTATCAAGGATTTATGTTCCGGCTGTAGCGCCTGCTGGCTGGTTTGCCCAAATCAAGCTATTCATCCGGTTAAAGAAGAAACCGGCCAGATTTTTGTTAATCAGCTTAAAAAGAATTACTGGCTGATTACTGGATTAGCCAAGGCCGGCCTGGAAGAAACCGGCCCTATAGTCAGCCAGACTAAAAAATTCGCCCTGGAATTTGCCAAAAGCAAAGAAGCTGATATTCTGCTTTTGGATACGGCGGCCGGCACGCATTGCCCGGTGATTTCAGCTCTTTTGGGCGTTGATTCCGCTTACGCGGTGACCGAGCCGACTCCGATGGGCGCTTTTGATTTGAATTTAATCCTGGATTTGTGCCGGAAGATCAAGGTTCCCATAGAAATAATTTTAAACCAGTCAGATTTAGGTAGTCAGGGAAAGATTCAGGAGATTGCCCAAAAGAACCAAGCTCAAATTGTTCAAAAAATACCTTATTCCAAAAAAATTGTTCAGGCCTATTCGCATGGGAAATTATTAGATTTTAATTATTCATGGGAAAAATGAAAAAAAATATTTCAATTTTATCGCTGGTTTTATTCGGCCTTTTAACTATTTTTAATTTTTCCATGTCCTCCGAAGCTGAAGAGGATTGTTTTCACTGCCAGACCCTTAGCCCTGATTTTCTGATGGAAGCCAACCAGCAGTTAACCTTAGTTAAGGTTATCTCTTTGGCGGCGGTGGATTCGGTTAATCCTTGCACTTTAGCTGTCCTTAGCTTAATGCTGATTGCTATTTTAACCTACAATCCCGAGAAAAAAAGAAACCTTTTGTTAGCCGGCCTGGCCTTTATTAGCTCGGTTTTTGCGATGTATTTGATTTATGGGTTGGTGATTATTGGATCTTTCGGTTTGCTGAGCTCTTTTAAAGTATTTCAACTTTGGCTTTACAAGATGGTTGGGCTTGGGGCGGTGGTTCTGGGATGCCTGAAAATTAGGGATTTTTGGAAAAAGCAGGCGGTTTGCCGAGTGGTTCCCAAGCTTGACCGGATATTGGGGAAAATAACCAGTCCGTCCGGAGCTTTTATGGTGGGTGCTTTTGTAACCATTTTCCTACTGCCTTGCACCATCGGGCCCTATATTGTTTGCGGTGGGATTTTATGCGAACTGGGAATTTTGAAATCTCTGCCTTGGCTTTTGTTCTATAACCTGATATTTGTTCTGCCTATGCTAATTGTGGTTTTAATTATCTACTTTGGATTTGGAAAAGTAAGCGATATTTCCAGTTGGCAGGCCCGGAATATTAAATATCTTGATTTGGCGTCTGGCATCATTATTCTGCTTTTAGGATTGGCAATGATTTGCGGAATCCTTTAATTTTATGGATAAATTGGCAACTATTGATAACCAGCTTAAGGAAATAAGGGATGAAGTTGTTGAATGCCGGAAATGTTCTCTTTGCCAGACCAGAATTTATCCGGTTATCGGACAGGGCAGTCATCAGGCGGAAATTGCGCTGGTAGGCGAGGCGCCGGGCGCTTCTGAAGACCAAACCGGCTTCCCTTTTTGCGGACAAGCCGGAGGAATCCTTGATGAATTGCTGAATTCAGCTAATTTAAAAAGAGAGACCGTGTATATTTGCAATATCCTTAAATGCCGGCCGCCGAGCAATCGCGACCCGCAAAAAGAGGAAATAGCTGCCTGTGTTCCTTATTTAGAAAGGCAAATTCAGATTATCCAACCGGCGATTATCGGTCTTATGGGCAATTACGCAACCGCTTTCCTTTTGGAAAAATTCGGCCTAAAAGACAAAATCCAAGGGATTAGCCGGATTCACGGGCAGGTTTTTGAAGCCCAAGCGGGCTTTGGGCCGATTAAGCTGATTCCTTTATATCATCCGGCGGTGGCGGTCTATAACGCCAATATGAAAGAAATCCTTAAAAAAGACTTTAAAACCCTTTATGAAAAACAAAAACTTTAGATTAGTGATTGCTTCCGGAAAAGGCGGGGTCGGCAAGTCCATGCTAACTTCGGCTTTGGCGATGCTTTACAGCCAAAAAAAGAAGATAATTGCAGTGGACGCTGATGTAGACGCGCCTAATCTGGCGGTTTGGCTGAACCAATTGGATGAAAAAAATGTCCAGTTTTCCAAGAAAATCTCTACTTCTTTGAAGGCAATCATTGACGAGAACAAATGCAATGGCTGCGGCCAGTGTGTTGATAAGTGTGTTTTTAGCGCTTTGAAAATTAAGAATCACAAGGCCAAAGTAAATCCTTTTTTATGCGAAGGATGCGGCGTTTGCCAAATTGTTTGTCCGCAGAAAGCGGTTGAATTAAGGCCGGTGGATAACGGCCAAATTAAGATGGTGAACACCGATTACGGCTTTCCTTTGTTTTCCGGCCAGCTTTTGCCGGGCGAAACCGGCTCGGGCAAAGTGGTGGCTGAAATTAAAAAGGCGGCCCGGGAAAAAGGCGATTGCGATTTAATGCTGATTGATTCCTCGCCGGGCACAGGTTGTCCGGTCATCGCTTCCTTTCAGGATGCTGATTTGGCGGTTTTAATCACTGAACCGACGCCTTCCGGATTAAGCGATTTGAAAAGAGTTCTGAAAGTGGTTGAGCATTTCCAGATTCCTTTTAAGGTGGTGGTTAATAAATGGGATATTAATCCTTCAATAACCGGAGAAATAGAGGAAGAGTTTAAAAATGAGTTTTTAGGAAAAATTTCCTATGACCAGGGTATTTTCAAGGCAATTGCCAATTTAACGCCTATTTTAAAAACCAAATTAAAGGCCAAACAGGAAATTAAAGCAATTTTCAAGAAATTATACAGTTGAGACGTCCAACGTCTCAACTGCGTCTTAATTGCGTATGACTAGGCCAGTTAAAAAAAGAAACATTGATTTTAACCCCAAAGTGACCTATTTCAAGCCGCGGGCAGTACCTTTGTCAATTTTAGAAGAGGTGGATTTGGGCGTGGATGAACTGGAATCTTTACGGCTTTGCGAACTAGAGAAAATGGAGCAGTCCAAGGCGGCCAAGCAAATGAAAATTTCTCAAAGCACTTTGCAGAGAATTTTAAGCTCGGCCCATGAAAAAGTCACCGAAGCCCTGATTCACGGCAAAGCGATTAAAATCACCGAACCGGTAAAGTAAGGTTGTATAAAATAAGGCCGTGCCTTAAAATGCACAACCTTAAAAGTATGGCTGAAAAGAAGAAAAAAGTTATAGTTGGTCTTTCGGGCGGCCTTGATTCGGCCGTTGCTTTGTTGTTGCTTAAAAAACAGGGATATCAGCCAATTGGTTTAACCCTCAAATTTAACTCACAGCAAAGCCGGGAATCTGTTAATCAAGCCAGAAAAAATTGCCAAAAGCTAAAAGTTCCTTTTAAAACCCTGGACTGTCGCCAAGAATTCAAAAAACAGGTGATTGACTATTTTTCAAAACTCTTAAAACAGGGTAAAACTCCCAATCCCTGCATTGTTTGCAATCCTTTAGTTAAATTCAAGGCGCTTTTCAATTTTGCCAGCCAGCAGAATTGCCAATATGTCGCTACCGGCCATTATGCCAGAATTAAGAATGGCCAGCTTTTGAGAGCTAAAGACGAAAACAAAGACCAAAGCTATTTCCTGTGTTTGATGCGCCAAAATCAGTTAAAAAGAATAATTTTCCCTTTGGGCAATTTAACTAAACAAGAAGTTTATCAAATAGCCAAAAAAGAAAAACTGGGTTCAGTTATCCAGCAAAAAGAAAGCCAGGATTTATGCTTTAAACTGCCGAAATTAGCGGCCAATCCCGGGACAATAGTCGATTCCCAGAAAAATATCTTAGGTCGGCACCAAGGCCTTCATGAATATACTGTTGGCCAGCGAAAAGGGATTAAATTGTCCAACGGACCCTGGAAGGTGACCGGTTTTGATTATAAAAAGAATCAGTTGATTGTGACTAATAAGAAAAATGACCCGCTTCTTTCTAAAAAGGAAATTGCTTTAACCCGAACCCATTTTATTTCTGGCCGGCCTAAGCAAAAGTCAATCAAGGTTAAAGCTAAAACCAGATTTAATCAGCCGCTGGCTTCGGCTAAATTGTCTTTGAGCTCGGCCGGGCCAGCCAGCCGGCTAATTTTTGACCGACCGCAAAAATCAGTCGCTCCGGGCCAGTGGGCAGTTTTTTATTTACCACGCCGAAGCGGAGCAAAGACGGACGATGGCGAAATTTGTCTGGGCGGGGGAATGATAAAATGAGGTTTAGGGAATAAAATTTCTGAATTTGCCAGAGTTTATGGCTCCGGCTTTTTTAATGAGACAAAAGCCAAGGATTGTTTATTCAAGCCAAAATTGATATTGACAAAAAAAAGCGCTATTTGTCTGATAAAAAAAGGGCTTGACAAGCTTTGACGGATTGATAAGATATTGAGGTATTTTTAAATTTAGGAGGAACGGAGGAAAGAAAGATGGAATTATGAGCAATTTCATCCATGCCTTGAGAGAACCGGAGGGGATAAAAAAGACAGCTTCAGACGAATCTTATTTTTCGCCGACTATTTAGTTGCCTTTTTTTTGTTTTCTTTGAAGGTTCGGCAGACGAAATTCCAAAAGGAATTAAACCTGAGCGCCAGACTGATTTTCCTCCACGGTCTTGTGCTCAGATTTAATCTCTTTTGGCAGAAACTCTTAAAAACACTTGACTAAATTGGCAGAAACTATATACTAAAATTAGTTAAAAGCATTTATGCCTAGAGGAGTAACTGGGTAATTATTTCATCTAGTGGAGGAACTAGAAGAAGAATGATTTTCAGCTTAAGCATAATAAATGTGAAGGCAAAGCCTTTGTTCAACAGTTTAAAAGGAAGGGTTTGCTGGTATAAACATTATACTCATCTATTTTTCGCGTCATCATTTAATGGCGCTTTTATTTTTTTGAAATTTGAAATTTGATTAGTTTAAGTAAATAAAGGTCGATAGCGGTTTTCCTTAGTTCTGTAAAGACAGAGCTTGGAGGGTTAAAGCAAGCCGCTAAATAAAATTAATAAATAATTAAACAAATTAAGAAATATGAAAAAAATTATTTTAAGTTTAAGCGTTATCGTGGCAGTCGCCGCCATTGTCATCGGCGGAACCATTGCCTATTTCAGCGATACTGAAGTAAGTGAAGGCAATACCTTTACTGCGGGTAATCTGGATGTGACTATTGCAGAAGGAGAAAGTGAAGATTTTTCAGTTTCTTTTACTAATATGGCTCCTGGTGAGTGGACCGAAAAGCAAAAGTTAAATTTGATTAACTCCGGAAGCTTGGCTCAAGTTATTGATAGGATTCAAGTCAGCGGTTTAGAGGAAAATGATAGAACTTACACTCTTGAAGATTCACAAAATATGGAACAACGTTGGATAGGAAGCGATCCTACGCTTTTTGAATTGAGCGATCCTCTGGAAGTAAAAGTGAATTATGACGGTAGTGATAGAGCAGTTTTTCACGCTTGGGCTCCTGATGATTATGGTTGGCCAGGGGACGATATGATGACTTTTGCTTTTGATGTAGATAATAATGGCGAAGCTGATTTTCAGATTCAATGGAACACAAATGGAGAACAGAAGTGGAATTACGATGAACCCATTGTTGGCACCTGGAATTGGGAAAAAGATTGGGTCGAGGTACCGGGTGACTTTGTAACGGGTAAAGATGGAAAACATTTCTGGGTAAAAATTCCCGTAAGTTATCTTGGTGGTTATGATTCTGAATACAAGTTCGGAGTTGATTCTAATGGTCATGGTAGTGGGAAAGGACAAACTTTCTATTCTACCGACCCTTGGAATTTATGGAGCACTCAATCACAACCCGGTAATTATACTACTAGTGAAAATTATGTTCCAATGAGCACAAAATCAGCAAAAGATATGAATGCCAATCAAGTTGCTAAAAATATAAATGTAAAGGTTTATCATAACGGATTGATTCGTCAGGGCACTCTTTGGAACTTTTACAAGAGTGGTGATAATAAGAACATGATTCTAAATGGTAATGAAATTACATTGAATCCCGGAGAAGAAGGATGGTATAACTTTGAATTCCAGCTTGATCCTTCAGTAGGTAATGATTATCAAGGTGACGGAATAGAGGCTACGTTTGAAGTGGAAGCTGTTCAAGAAGGTCAAGAGTAGTAATTGATCTTTTTAAAGCCGTCTCATAAGGGGCGGCTTATAAAGGGATTAATTATTTATGAGTAAACTGAAAAAGTCCTTGAAAACAATTTATTATGTTATTTTAACCTTTTTAATTATAATTGCTGTGCTATTGATGGGGTCGGTTTTGCCGATTCCGGGCAATTATTCAGTTAAACTGGTTGAATCCGGTTCTATGGAGCCGGCTATCAAAACGGGTAGTGTGGTGATGACGAAACCTTTTGATGATTATAAAATAGGGGATATTATATGTTTTGGAGAAGACAGCAGAATAAAAACACCGACTACACACAGAATTTATGATATGGAAGTTATCGAGGGAAAACCCTATTATGTTACCAAAGGAGACGCCAATAACGCGCCAGACCAAAAAAAAGTTGAAGCCGGAGAGATTATTGGCAAGGTTTTAATAGATATCCCTTATTTAGGATACGTAGTTTCTGAAGCAAGAAAGCCATTAGGGTTTATGCTGATTATTATTATCCCAGCCACGGTAATTGTTTACGATGAGCTTAGGAAAATCTGGCAGGAAATTAAAAAATTAAAGGATAAGAAAAAAGACCAGCAACAAGATAAAAGGATAAAAGAATTAGAGGATAAAATAGAAAAATAATGAAGAAAATGCCTCTAAAATTTATTGTTTTATTTTTACTCATCGGCCTTAACTGGGCCGGACTTTCGGCTATTGGCGAAACAATGGCTTATTTTAGTGATATTGAAAATACTTCAAATAATGTTTTTAAAACAGGAATTTTAGATATGACTATCAGGTCAGGCCAGAATAATTTTGTCCCTGATGCGGAAAATATGATGCCCGGAGACCAGGTTAACAGGGATATTTATGTAGGAAAAACTGCAGGCAGTATGCCTTTGAAACACAGGGTTAGTTATGAATTTATTGACGGCAATCCAGAATTATGCAGCCAATTGGATTTAAAAATTTGGTATGACCATTTTACTTGTAAAGGTTCTTATAAAGATTGTAGAGATATGCGCCTGAAATATAATGATTCTTTAGTTTCTTTAAATAATTTAGTGGATTCTAATTTTATAATTCCCCATCCAGATGACCAATTTGATACTGATGACAGCGATGGAACAGAGCAATGGTTTTATTACAGCATTATTGTGCCAAATGATTTAAATGATTCTTTTCAAGGCGAGGTTTGTAAGTTCAAATTTGTTTATGAAGCCTGGCAGGATAATTTTGATAATTATGGAGATGGGGGCTTTACAGATGTTGAAGAAATAGAAAGCACTATAAAAATAGGTTATAGTAATCCGCCGGTGGTTTTGAATGAATTCTTGCCTAATGCCGGAACTTACCCGGAATTTGTTGAGATTTATAATAAAACCGGTTCACCAATTGACCTTCAAGGATACCAAATTAGAGCCAATGGCCACCCGATTCCTATAAATCCTGCTACTACTAGTCGTTTTTCAGAAGGCAATACAAACATTTCTCCTTATAGCTGGCTGGTTGTCGCTAGTCCTAAACCAAATAATCCTGGTTGGAACAGTTCTATATGGGATAATTTCTTAAATGATAGTTCAGGCACTATAGAGCTTTACAATAAACATGAAGTTATAATGGATTCTTATACTTATGGAAATCCTGACCACAATGTTAATAACACTCCGGGCTGGACTAATGATTTAGTAGGATATTGGCCTTTTGATAAAAATAGTGGTGATACTGCTTATGATAAGAGCGGAAATAATAATGACGGTACTATTCATGGAGCTACTTGGGCTACCGGCGTGGTTAACTCCGGTTTGACTTTTGGTGGTTTCAGTGACTATGTCGATTGTGGCAATGATAGTACTCTTGACTTTACGAATACAGATAATTTCACTTTAAGTCTTTGGGCTAAGAAGGAATCCAATCCCTCAGAGGGTAATGTAATGGGATTGGCTGGTAAAAATATTAAATATGCTATTGATTACTACTTTAAACAAGATAAAATAAGAGCCGGCATTAGAAACGAAGATGATGGACAATATATGATTACTACCCAACCTTCAAATGAACTTTTAGATTGGAATCATATTGTTTTTGTTTATGAGAGTGAACAGTCGGATGGTATGAAGCTTTATGTGAACGGTGGCCTGAAATCCTCTCGAACTACCGAAGGATTGAGCGGCTTCAGTAACCCAAGCCGACACTTTGAAATAAGTGGTCCTGCTACCGGAGGAAACATTGAAAGATTTAATGGTACTATAGATGAAGTTAAACTTTATAATCGAGCATTAAGTGATGATGAGGTATTAGAGAACTATAACAAGGTGGTATCTGCAAGCGGGAATACTGTGCCAGTAGATAAATCTTACGCTCGTATACCTGATGGTAGCAGTAATTGGGTGGATCCGGTGCCTACTCCTGGCGGGCCTAATTCTATGGACAATGATGCACAATCAATGCCAAACACAGAGCAAAATTTTGAAACAAACAGCGATTTGCCGGAAAATGATAATAATTCTCAAACAGATAGTCAGAACAGCGAAGGCGGGAACGAAGAAACAGAAGAGCAGATAATCAATGAAGAAGAAGATAAAAACGGAGAGGATCAAGGGTGCGAAGAAGATAATGAAGAAATCGGGATAAAGGAGAATGACGAAGATAATAAGGATGGGGATGACAGCCAGGGCGAGGGGAGCGAGGAAGAAAACGGGGATGATAATGATGAAAATCAGGGGAATAAAGCAGCTGACGAAGAAGAAGATGATGAATCTAATGAAGAAACAGAAGAAGGCTTCTCTAATGACGAAGAGGATAATAATAGAGAAGAAGCAAATAATGCTTCTGAAGAAGATGCTGATTTTGAAGAAAACAATTCTTCAAACGAAGAGGAAGAAAAAGATTCTGATAATCAATCTAAAGAGAAAAACGAATCAGATAATTCCAGCGAAGAATCTAATAACAATCAGGAGCAAGAAGAAAATTCAGATAGCAACAATACAGACCAAGAAACTGGCACAGACCAAGAAACTGGCGAAGAAACAGGCAATTCTTCAGAGAACAGCAGTTCAGATAATAGCAGCCAAGAAATAAAAGAGAATAGCGGTGAGGAAAGTAATTCCGGCAATCAAAATCAAGAAGAACCAGATGATAATTCGGGAAGCGAAGATTCAAATCAAGATAACGATGAATAAATTAACCCGAACAATTTTAATTTCCGCGATTCCGTTTATCTTTATCGGTCTATTATTCATTGAGCCGGTTTTTGCACAATCTACTGACCTTTTAGAGGTTTATGTTTGGGATGGCAGCAGTTATCAGCTGTTAAACAGTAATTCTCTTTTTAATGAAGATAATTTTTTGCCCGGCCAGAGTGTTTCCAAAAAAATTAAAATAAAAAACTTGAGTTCAGTTAGTGAAAATATCGGGGTGGAAGCGATTAATTTTTCCGGAGCCGATTTTAATGAGTCAAATCCGGCTGACGTTGAGATAAACAGCTTAGCCCGTTATTTAATTTTAGATATTGACAATCCGATTAATATTTTTAGCGGAACTTTATTTTCCTTTTACGAACTGGGCAAATTGACGCTCATTTCTAATTTGGCCAGCCAGTCAGAAGAGGAGTTTATTTTTAAGATAACTTATCCCAGCCCGGAAGAAAATCAAGAGGTAGCCACGACTATCTTTGACCTTTTATTCGGCACTTTAGCGCAGGAAGGAGGAGATGGAAATGGTGATGAAAATGGAACAAGCGGAAACGGCAGTTCAGAGAACGGCTCCAGTAGCGCGGGCGGCGGTTCTTATCGGGGGTTAACAATTAGCGGAGAAAAATCAGAAGTAGCTCCGGCCTGCACTACGGCAGTAATTAACTGGCAGACTAACTATTTTTCCACTAGCCAGGTCATTTATGACGATGACTCCGGCCAATTCAATTTTAGCGCTGGACCGGAAAATTACGGTTATCAATTTTATAAAATAGGAGATACTTCCGAGCAAGAAAAAGTAACTTATCACGGAGTAGAATTAACCGGCCTTAATCCAGGAACTACTTACTATTATCGCTGTGTATCTCACGCTTCGCCGGCAACTATCAGCCAGGAAGGCAGTTTTACTACCTGCGCTTTAGCTGAAGGAGATCAAGAAGAAACAGGCGAAGACGAGGAAGGCGAAGAAGGCGCTGGAGAAGGCGAAGAAGCCGGTGAAGAAGGCGGAACCGGCGAAAGAACCGGCGCTGGAGAAGGTGAAGAAACCGGTGAAGGTGAAGAAGGTGAAGAAGAAGAAGGCGCTGGAGAAGGTGAAGAAGGCGAAGGCGAAGATGAAGAAGGCGCCGAAGAAGAAGGAATTACTGAAGAAACAGGCCGGGGCGGACTGGCTAATTTGCTGGCCGCTATCAGCAGTTTTGATGATTTGAAGCATTTATGCTGGATTATGACCCTGGCGGCAATTCTGCTGTCCCTGTTGTATCTATTTTCCACCCGAAAAAAAATCGATCAGGAGAGGAAAAAATATGGTTGGGATTTGATTCTTTTACTGCTTATCCTGATAATTTTCCTTTTTGTCCTGAAATGCTATTTATTAATCATCCCGCTTCTTATCCTGTTGATTCCCTGGAGTAAATATTTATTATTTAGAAAAAAAACTGGTTCGGAGGAAATGCCTAAGTAAGGAAGAGAGGAAAAATTTTTCGAATTTTAAAGCCGGGCTTGCCCCGGTTTTAAAATATTCTTTTATGTTTTTTAGAAATAGGATATAATGAAAGCATGCCCCGTAGAGAAACTTTGACCCATTCGCCAAAGGCGAATAAATAACTACACGGGGACATATGCTATAAAATAAATTAGAAATACTAAGAACTTTAATGTTTAAAAGTAAATGTCAAAGTTCTTCTACGGGGTATGGAAGAGATTAAGGAAATTACTAAAGAGGAGCTGGATAAAATAAAAGTGGTGACTTTTGATATTGACGGGGTGATTGCGCCGACCGGAACAGTTGTCAAGGAAACCATAGATGAAGACAGCATTGATTTGTATATGGAATCAAAAAAGGTTTCTTCGGAGCTGATGGATAAATTGCGGAAATTGGACAAATATGTCCGTTTGAATTTTTCTTCCGGCCGGAACATTTTGTATTTAAAAACCTTGGTGAATAAGATTGCTGACAAACAGACAATTCTTCAAGCGGAAAACGGCAATCTGACCTGGCTGGATAATAAAATAGTCCATCCTGATTATCCGGATGAGTATTTTTCTCAATTGAGGGAGCTGAAATTAAAAATCAGGGAAATGAAGGAAACTGACCGGCGAATCAGGGGATTTGAGCCGAAAATGTTCATTTTAACGGTTCATTGCGACCAAATGGAAGAGATTCCTGAATTGGTTAAAAAAACAGCCGGTGATAAGCTGTATTGTTTGTGGACTAATGAAGGTTATGATATTGGCGACCGGCAAATGTCCAAGGGCAAAGCGATTGCTAATTTAGCTGAAAAATTAAGGATTGAGCCAAAACAGATTATGACTACCGGCAATAATTACAATGATAAAGAAATGCTTGAAATCGGCAAAGGAGTGACCGTTAATTCGGAAAGGGTTGAGGCCGAATATTTTATTAATCCCAAGGGAGAAAAATTAGGCGGCGAAGCACTGGTTGATTTTCTTCTGAAGTATTACGAGGAGTCAGAAAAGAACAGTCCTTAAAATTACATTTAATTTTACAACAGCCCCATTTTCTGTTTGACCTGTTTGAGGGTCTTTTGGGCCAAGAGACGGGCTTTTTTAGCGCCGTCGTTTAAAACTTTCTTAATAAAGGCCGGCTTCTTTTCCAGAGCCCTTTTTTTATTTTGAAAACCAGCTAATCCCTTAACCACAACTTCCGCTAAATCATTTTTAAACAAAGCGTAGCCCTGTCCCTGATATTTCTTTTCAACCTGATTGGATGACAATCCGGAAAAAGATGCGTAAATGTTGATTAAATTAACAATAGCCGGTTTTTGCAGGCTGTATTTAATTTCCTGTCCTGAATCAGTCACCGCTTTCCTGATTTTCTGGCGGATTTGTGCTGGTGAATCATCCATAGAAATGCATCCTTGAGGAACGCTTTTAGACATTTTTTTACTTGGGTCATTCAAAGACATTATCCGGGCGCCTTCTGAATAAATTAAAGTTTCTGGAACAGTGAAAACTTTTCCGTATTGATGATTAAACTTGCGGGCAACAGTTCTGGCCAATTCAACGTGCTGGCGTTGGTCTTCGCCGACCGGTACTGTGTCGGTCTGGTAAAGCAGAATATCAGCTGCCATTAAAACCGGATAATCAAAAAGCCCCATATTAATATTTTTTTTGAAATGTTTGGCCTTTTCCTTATATTGGGTCATTCTTTCCAGTTCCGCCACCGGGGTAATCGTGTTTAACAGCCAAGCAAGTTCAGCATGTTCGGGAACCTGCGACTGTACGAAAATAAGACATTTCTCAGGATTTAAATCGGCCGCTAACAAAGCGGCGGTTGAGTCAAGAACTTTTTGAGGCATTTGTTGGCAGGCCTTAGGCACGGTTAAAGCGTGCAAATCAACGACGCAGAAAATAGAGTCGTATTCGTTTTGCAGTTTAACCCAGTTTTTAACGGCTCCCAAGTAGTTGCCAATGTGGATGGAGCCGGTTGGCTGGATACCGCTAAAGATTCTTTTTTTCATGAATCTCTATGCTTCGAAAACAATTTTTTTTGAATGCTTAGCCCTATTCGCGTGAAGCGCGAACAGCACACCCACACCTACGATTCAAAAAAATTATTTTCTGCGCATAATTTTCATTCCTTATGGATTGCGTTTTGCAAAAGTTTTTATAACTGGCGTTAAATCGCCGTCAATGATTTTATCAAGATTATGCCAGGATTTTTTGAGACGGTGGTCAGTCATTCGGTTCTGGGGAAAATTGTAAGTCCGGATTTTCTCGGAACGGTCAGCGTTTCCTATCTGTTCGCGCCGTTCGTCTCCTCTTTGGGACAATTCCTGAATTCTTTTTCTTTCCAGCAAGCGGGCTCTCAAAACCCCCATAGCTTTTTCCTTGTTCTGCTGCTGTGTTCTTTCTTCCTGACAGGTGGCCATAATTCCGGTAGGGATGTGGATAATTCTGACCGCGGATTCCCTTTTATTAACGTATTGTCCGCCCGGTCCGGAAGCGCGCAGAACGTCAATTCGGACGTCGTTAGGATTAATCTGGATTTCTGTTTCGTTGGCAACCGGCAGAACCGCCACTGAAACGGTGGAAGTGTGAACCCGGCCTGATTTCTCGGTAGTTGGGATACGCTGGACCCGATGGACTCCGGCTTCGTGCTTTAATTTTTGGTAAATGTCTTCTTCACTTTTGCCTTTAAGTTCAAAAGTTATTTCTTTGTAGCCGTCCAAGCCGGTAGCGTGGCTGTTAATCAAGCTTTTGCTCCAGCCCTGCTTTTCAGCGAAGCGCGAGTACATTCTGAAAAGGTCGGCTGCGAAAAGCGCCGCTTCATCTCCGCCGGCCCCGGCTCTGATTTCGATAATAATGCCCTTAGCCATTTTTCTGTTTTTTCATTTTTAATCCCAGAGCCGAACTCCTTTTAGCTATTCTTTTCTTGAATTTTTCAACCTGACCGGTCTCAATGATTTTTTCCTTGCCGGTATAGAAAGGGTGGCAAGCGGAGCAAATTTCAGTTTCCATTTCCTGCTTGGTGGAGCCAATTTTAAAAACGGCTCCGCAGGCGCATTTAATTTGAGCTTTACTATAATATTTGGGGTGGATATCTTTTTTCATTATTTTATCATAACAGAGTATGAGGGAATAAGCAAGTTTTTGTGAATAAAGTAGATAGAGGGTTGTTCTTATCAGTTTGCCTTTGTCAAAATTTAAGGAGTCGTCCTTTCCCTCCAGAGGCGGAAAGTCGCTACTCTCAATAACAATCCTTAAATTTTCTAAGGGCTGTCCTTTGACTAACTTGCTAAATTTTCTATTTCTGCTATACTTGGCAATATGGAAAAAAAGGAATTGAAGAAAACAGTTAAAAAGGTAAAAAACAAAACTGCGGTTAAAAAAATAGCTAAAGAGCATAAGGATATCGAAAAGCTTCTTCCCAGCGCTGAGGAGATGTTGAAGCAGGGCGTTCATTTCGGGCATCAGACCTCCAGATGGAACGCTAAAATGAAACCGTATATTTTTACCGTAAGGAATAACGTACACATTCTTGATTTGGAAAAAGCACGGGGGGAATTTAAAAAAGCTCTGGAATACTTTCAGAAAGTTAAGGAAAAAAAAGGAATTATCCTTTTTGTCGGAACTAAAGTGGCGGCTAGCGAAATTATCCGCGAATCGGCTGAAAAATGCGGCATGCCTTATGTTAACAAAAGATGGATTGGCGGAACTTTGACTAATTTCAAAGTGATTTCCAAACGCTTGGAGCATTTCCGCGATTTGGAAGAAAAAAAAGAAAAAGGCGAATTGAAAAAATACACTAAAAAAGAACAGCATGAATTCAATCTTGAATTGCAGAAGCTAGAAAGACAGTTCGGCGGCCTTAAAAAAATCACTAAACTGCCTGACGCTTTATTAGTTATTGATACTCATAAAGAAAAATTGTCAATAAAAGAAGCCCGAAAGAGAGGTATACCGGTGGTTGGCTTATGCGATTCAAACGCTAATCCGACTTTGGTTGATTACCCGATTCCCGGTAATGACGACGCTATTTCATCCTTGAAATTAATTTTAGAAACCATTGTTAAAGTGTTAAAATAACAAAATTATTACCCGCTCAAATTTTTGCAAAACAAAAAATTGTGGCGGGTGACAATTTTAATCACCAAAAACTCTTGCTTGCAGCTCGGGTTCTTGGATAAAATTATCATGATAACGGCAGAAAAAATAAAGGAATTTCGCCAAAAAACCGGCTTTTCAATTATGGAATGCAAAACGGCTCTTGAAGAGGCCCAAGGCAATGAGGCAGAAGCCATGAAAATTTTAGAAAAAAAAGGCGCTGAAAAAGCGGTTAAAAAGTCAGCTCGGGAAGTTAAACAGGGCCTGATTGAGGCCTACATCCACAATAACGGCAAAGTCGGCGTTATTCTGGAATTAAACTGCGAAACTGATTTTGTTGCCCGAAACGCCGAATTTAAAGAATTAGCCCATGATTTGGCAATGCAGATTGCTGCGGTCAATCCTAAAGATTCAGAAGAGCTTTTGTCACAGCCATTTATTAAAGATGAGCAGAAAACAATTCAGAATTTAATCAGCGATTTTGTCGGCAAAATAGGGGAAAATGTTAAAATAGGCAATTTCGTCAGGATGGAAATTTAGGAACATGTTAAATTACATTCTCTATTTTCTGATTACTATTTCTTTAATAGGCCTGGGTTTTATTGCTTTCCACAAAATCAGTATTTTAACTAATTTGTCTGATGAAGAAATGATTATCCTGTCCAGAAAGAAGGGTCTTAGTCAGAAAGTCCGCGAGATAAACTACAAACAGCATTGGCTAGGGTTAATAGTTGGTTCGGAGAAGCTTCTCTGGCGGGTGAAGATAATCTTTTTAAAAACCGAGAATTTTTTGGGCCGGATAATTAACTGGCTAAGGCGGCATTCAAAAATAATGTCGCAGAAATCAAAAGAATGGGTTAAGCAGAAAGATATGAAAAGCAATCAGGAAGAAAAGGTTTTATCGGGTCAGGATGATAAAAAAGTTTTTATTAAGGTGAACCAAGAAAAAACCGAGAGCAGAATAGAGGAAATTGAAGATGATGACGATCTTTCAATCAGCGAATTGGAAAAGCCGATAAAAGAGGAGCAAAAATGGATTAATTTGATTGTTGAAAATCCTAAGAATATTACCGCTTACAAATTTTTGGGATTGCTTTATTGGAAGCGGCATAACTATGCCGATGCCAAGAATTCTTTGGAAATGGCCGTTAAGCTCGGCTCAAAAGACAGAAAAGTCAAAGAGATTTTGAAAGAGATGGAAGAAATGCAAATAGAGTAGCTGCCGAGGTAGCTCAATGGCAGAGCAACGGTTTTGTAAACCGTAGGTTGGGGGTTCGACTCCTCTCCTCGGCTCCAGGGTAGGTGGCGGAGCGGTCAAACGCACGAGACTGTAAATCTCGCGTCTTCGGACTACGGGGGTTCGAATCCCTCCCTGCCCACATAAATTTTTAGCTCCGCGAAAAATTTGAGTAATTAGTAATTTGTATTTTGTAATTAGTACAAGGAATTAGTTTTAAAATTTAGCGAAAATTTATTCCTAATTACAAATTACACACACAAATTACATAATTGTGTTTGATTTTGAAAATTTAAATGTTTATAGGGAGGCTAAGGATTTAAACAAAGAGATTTTAAGTTTTTTTGAAAGAAAATAAACAAATAGATTCTTATATTCGAGATTAGCTAAAACGAACATCAAATGGAAAATTTTCAAAAGCAGGTAAGAGAAATTTTTATATAATCTCAAGAAGTTCTGTTTATGAGTGCGTATCGTTGTTCGAATTAATATTAGAGGAGGGTCAGATTGATAGAGAAAAATTCAATGGTTTTTATCAAAAATTTGAAATTTTATCTAAAATGTTGTTAGGATTAATAAATAGTCAAAAATAATAAGTGCTCATATAGCTCGCGCCCAGATAGCTCAGTTGGTTAGAGCACATCATTGGTAATGATGAGGTCGGCGGTTCGAATCCGCCTCTGGGCTCATGTCACAGGATAATTTAATTAAATTGCAGTGCAGCCAGTGTAAAAGAATTAATTACTGGTCTAGCAAAAACAAAAAAACAATTCAGAAGAAATTAGAACTGAAGAAGTTTTGTAAATGGTGCAAAAAGCATACGCTTCATAAAGAGATGAAGAAGTAAGGGCGCGTAGCACAACTGGCTAGTGCACTGGTCTCCAAAACCAGAGGTTGGGGGTTCGAGTCCCTCCGCGCCTGCCGCGTTAATAAACGCTTTAATAAAAACAGCCCCGAAACATCGGGGCTGTTTTTATTATGCGGTTTCTTAGTATCGACTGTTTCCGCCGCTAAAATCTCCTTGAGGACGTTCCCGCATCGGACGGGCTTCGTTCACCGTGAGATTGCGTCCTTCAAATTCTTTGCCGTTCCACATCTCAATAGCTTTCTGGGCTTCGTCTTCAGAAGACATTTCTACGAATCCGAAACCTTTTGAGCGGCCGGACATCTTATCAGTGATAATTATCGCTGAATCGACTGCTCCGGCTTTGGAGAATGCTTCTTTCAAAGAATCCTCGGTCGTGTCATAAGACAAACCGCCAACATATAGTTTTTTATTCATATATCCTTATATGATTATTAGCGTAAGCCGACTTTTTAGTTTTTACTTTCTGGCTTAGCTTACCCGGAATATCGGGATAAAATCGCATAAGGAAAGAGAAAACTTATATTGAGTCAAACTCAAAAACTTACGTATGCTCGGATTATAATCTATTGAGATAAATAAGTCAAGGGCGATTGCTTTGTGGATTACTTGTCTTGCCTTAATGATTCAATTCTGCTAAAATTTCAAACAGGGTTTAAAAACAAAAAGCGTTGGTTGTTGACAGCGCTTTTCTTAAATAAGAGATATGGAAAAAAATGACTTTAAAAATCTTCCTAGGCACGTGGCCATTGTTCCAGACGGCAATCGTCGCTGGGCCAGGGAAAAAGGAATAGCCGAATGGCGCGGCCATTTGGAAGGAGCTAAAAAAACGAAAGAGCAGGTTCAAGCGGCCCTTGATTTGGGATTGGAGTGCCTTTCATGGTGGGGCGGATCCTGGAGCAATTTGACTGAACGTTCCAAGACAGAAGTCAGAAATCTTTTTAGTATTTATGAAAAATATTTCCGTCAGCTGATTAAAGCCAAGGGAATTTATCAGCACCAAGTAAGAGTCAGAGTGATTGGCCGCTGGCCGGAAATTCTGCCTAAAAAATGTGTTGAGATAATAGAAAAATTAATTAAAGCAACTCAAAGCCACAAAAAACGGATGCTTAATTTTATAATTGCTTATGATGGCCGTGATGAAATGCTTAGCGCCATTAACAGTATTTTAAAGCAGGGGCGAAAAGACAAGAAACTGAAAGTAGATTCGGAACTTTTGGAGAAATTCCTTTGGACGGATGGCTTACCGCCAGTTGATTTGTTAATCAGAACCGGCAGTTCGTCAGATCCTCATAACAGCGCCGGCTTTATGATGTGGCTGACAGCCAATAGCCAGCTTTATTTTCCCAAAGGATATTATCCTGATTTCGGACGCCGGGAATTCATTAAAGCGATAAAAAATTATCAGCAGAGAGAAAGAAGATTAGGCAGGTAAGATTTAATTTTATGAAGTTAAAATATTTAGAGGTTGTTTTTTTATCATCAATCGTTATTGCTTCCGGCCTCTTTTTTATTTACGCCTATAGCCAGATTAACACGCCTTTATCTGGCGACCTGACAGAAAAGAATTTCATTATCCAAAAGGGCGAGGGCTTAAAGGAAATCAGTCATAATTTAGAAGAAGCAGGTTTGATTAATCAGGCTTTCTGGTTTAAGTTTTACGTTTTGACCAAGGGCTGGGCCGCCCGTTTGCAGGCCGGGGAATATTCATTTTCTCCTTCTATGAATATTCCTGCAATATCCCAGAAAATACTTAGAGGGGAGATTGTTTCTTCAGAAACGACGGTGACAATTCCCGAAGGATTTTCCTTAAGGCAGATTGATGCCCGTTTGGCCAAGGCCGGACTGATTGAAGAAAATGAACTACTTAATTTCAATATTCTCAACTCTGAGCTTAATTCTAAATTTCAGGCCCTTCACCAAGAAAACGGACAGGCAATTTCCAGCTTGGAAGGATATCTTTTCCCAGATACGTATAGGTTCTATACAGGAATGAGTAAAGAAGGAATTATTGAAAAAATGCTTGATAACTTTGACAAAAAACTGACTAATGAATTAAGAGAAGAAATCAGCCGGCAGGGCAAGACACTTGAACAAATTATTATTATGGCGAGCTTGATAGAAAAAGAAGTCCGAACTGACGAAGACCGGAGAATCGTTTCAGGAATTTTCTGGAGAAGAATTAATAACAATTATCCTTTGCAGTCGTGCGCCACGATTGCCTATATTTTAGGAATAGACAAATGGCGTTATTCGGCAGAAGATACCAAAATCAATTCTTTATACAATACTTATCAGAATATCGGGCTGCCCATCGGGCCAATTAACAATCCGGGCATTTCAGCTATTCAAGCGGCGATTTATCCGCACCTTACTGATTACAATTTCTTTTTATCAACCCTGGACGGAGAAACGATTTTTAGCAGGACATTGGAAGAGCATAACCAAAACAGGTCCAAGTATTTAGACTGAAAGCTTGACAAGGATTCAATAAAATATTAAGCTGACTATACAGCTATAGACAATAGGCAATTCCGCCAGAGGCGGAGTAAGACCTATCGAGGCGAATATTTCTTGCAGTAAGCTTGTCGAACTGTTTGTCTATGGTTTTCCATAGATTTTTTAATTATCTAAACTGATAAGAACAGTCTTTAAAATGACGCCCTTGTGCTCAAGGGACATCATTTTAAGGACTGTCCTTTAATCGAGTTAACGTCCCCCTTGAAGACTATTTTTTAATTAAACACAATTGGCATGATTACTAAAGAGCAAAAAAAAGAAATAGTTAAGGATTTGATTGATAAGCTTTCTCGTCAGAAGGCAGTAGTTCTCTTTGATTATGCCGGATTGAAGGTCAACCAATTTCAGGAAGCCAGGGCTAAATTAAGAGAGCAGGAAATAGACTGCCAGGTTTGCAAAAAAAGTTTGATTGATTTGGCTTTGGAGAAATCCGGCTTTAAAGATATTTCAGTTAAAAAACTGCCTGGCCAGATTGGCTTGGCGTTTGGATACCATGATGAAGTTATACCGGCTAGGATATTGTATGATTTTTCGAAGGACAACGAAAATTTAAAGATTGTGAATGGTTTAATCCGGGGAGAATATCTGGAAAAAGAATCTGTGATTGAGCTAGCCAAGCTTCCTCCAAAACAGGAATTACTGGCCAATTTAGTCGGCAATATCTCATCTCCGATATCCGGTTTAGTAAATGTCTTTAGGAATAATTTAGAAAAATTAATTTTTACCCTGCGCCTTTTATCTTCTGCTAAAAGATAATTTTATAGATTCAGTTTTAACTAAAGCTAAATATTTTTTAAATAGAATGAAGGGTGCGGAGTTTATCTTAAAAGATGTAAAATTAGAGGCCTGGAGCTTGAAAAAAGCATTTCAACGTTGTAGAATGGAATAAATTTCAAGTTTTAAGTTTCAGTTTTATTAAAAAAAATGACGGAAGAAAAAAAAGAAGAAAAAAATCCTCAAGAGGAACAAACCTCCAAATCTAAAAAAGTCCCTGCTAAGTTTAAGGAATTGGTAAGCCAGATAGAAGGAATGACTGTTTTAGAATTAGCCGAATTAGTTAAGGTCTTAGAGGACAAATTCGGTGTTAGCCCGATGACGATTGCGGCTGCTCCAGCCGCCGGAAGCGTCGCTGCGGACGGTTCAGGAGAAGCGGCTGAAGAAAAAAGCGCTTTTGATGTAGAGTTAAAATCGGGCGGCGACCAGAAAATTTCAGTGATTAAGGCAGTTAAGGAGATAACCGGCCAGGGTTTGAAAGAAGCCAAAGATTTAGTTGATGGGGCGCCTAAAATAATCAAACAGGGCGTTAAAAAGGAAGAAGCCGAAGAGATGAAGAAGAAATTGGAAGAAGCCGGAGCGACGGTTGAATTGAAATAATCAATAATTTCATTATGTCTAAGGAAATCTTAGAACAACTTTTTGACTCTCCGGTCAAAGTCAGGCTGCTTAAGTTGTTTTTGCGCAACCCAACCGAATCGTTTAGATTGAAAGATATTTCCACGAGGACAAAAAGTGATATCCGCTCCTGCAGCCAGCAAGTCAAGAAACTAGAAAATATTAATTTGATTAGCAGCAAGAAAAAAGGCAAGGTTAAAGTTTATTCCGTTAATTCCGGCTTTGATTTTTACAACGAGCTTAAAACCCTGGTTCTTAAATCCAGCCCAGCTTCCAAAGATAAATTATTGCAACGGTTAAAATCTTTAGGAAGAATTAAACTGGCTGTTCTGTCCGGGGTTTTTATTAACCTTGATAATTCGCGGGTTGACCTTTTGGTAGTCGGAGACGGGATTAAAAATAAGAAGCTGTCCGGGTTCTTAAGAGATTTGGAAGCCGAGGTTGGCAAAGAAATTGATTATGTTGTTTTTTCCGTCAGAGATTTTACTTACCGCTATGATATGTTTGACAGGTTTATCCGCGATGTTATGGAAAAACCTCATGAAAAGATAATCAATAAGTTGAAGATATAGGACGGGGCGGTTAGCTCAGCGGCAGAGCATTGCATTCACATTGCAAGGGTCATCCGTTCAAATCGGATACCGCCCACTTCGTGTCCATTTAATTATGGTAATAACTCCCCATATGTTAGTCGGCGCGGCAATCGGCGTCCAATCTGAAAATATTTGGACCGCTTTTTGTTTTGGACTGATGAGTCATTATCTGCTTGATTTTTTACCTCATTGGGATTATTTAAAAAAAATTGAAATTGACAAGCCGTCACACTTTATTAAAATTTTTTTAGATTTTATTTTAGGGGTAAGCATAGTTATTGTTTTAGTTTGGGGCTTTCCGCAAAAGCTGCCAATTTTATTTGCTTTGCTTGGAGCATTATTGCCCGATGTCTCGGAATTTTTTTATAGTGAATTCAAGATAAAATTTTTAAGACCTTTCCATAATTTTCATCATAAAGTTCACTATTGGAAAAGATTGCCTTTGAGCAAGGGATTGCCACTCACTTTATTTGTGTCTTTAAGCGCTGTTTTTATAATCATTTTATCTAAATGGGGATAATTTGTGGATGAAAAAAGGGGAATAGTTGTAAAAAATGGCTTTTTAAAGCCATTTTTTTATTTTAAAAATCCGGAAAATCGTGTGTTTGACAGGTCTGTTTAAGTGAAATATAATGGGGGTTGAGTAGAGATATGTGGATAAAAGTGGGGATAAGTAGTTAATTTTGTGGATAATTATGCTTATTGGCGAATACAAATACACCATTGATACAAAAAGAAGATTGGCTATTCCGTCTAAACTAAGGAAAGAATTAGGCAAGGGCGCTGTTCTGACCAGGGGCTTGGATAATTGTTTAGCGCTTTACTCGTTAAAAGAATGGCAGGGTATGGCCAAAAAGCTTAGCCAGCTGCCGACCGGAAAGATTGACGCCCGGGGCTTCAACAGAATTATTTTAGCCGGCGCGGCAAATGTGGTTTTTGACCGATTAGGAAGAATTTTGGTACCCGATTATTTAAAAGATTATGCCGGGTTAAAAAAGAATCTTGTGATTGTCGGAGTTTACAACCGATTGGAAATTTGGGACGAAGCCAAGTGGAAAATTTATAAACAGAAAGTGGAAAAAGAAGTTGGCAATATTGCCCAAAGATTAGGGGAATTGGGAATTTAAAATGGAGCATCAGCCGGTTCTCTTAAAAGAAGTTTTAAAATATTTAGACCCTCAATCCGGAGAGAATTTCATTGATTGCACCTTTGGGTTCGGCGGCCATGCCTTAGCTATTTTAAAAAAAGTTAAACCGACCGGAAAAGTTCTGGGAATTGATTCGGATAAAAAAGCTTTAGCTCAAACGAAGACGAAGAATAAAAATCTTATTCTAACCCAAGGGAATTTCGCTGATTTGAAAAGGATAGTTGAAGAACAGAAATTCCAGCCGGTTAATGGAATCCTTTTTGACTTAGGAATTTCCAGCTGGCAGATAGATAAAAGCCAGAAAGGATTTTCATTCCAGAAAGACGAACCCTTGGATATGCGGTTTGACCAGGGGAAAAATGATTTAACAGCTGAGCAGATTGTAAATTATTGGGAGGAAAGCGAACTGGAGAAAATATTTCGTGAATATGGAGAGGAAAGATTTTCCAAAAAGATTGCCAGAAATATCTGCTTAGTCAGACAGAACAGAAACATTAAAACAACCAGTCATCTGGTAGAGGTCATCAAACAAGCCATTCCAGGAAAATTCCAGCACGGAAGAACGCCCCATAGCAGAACAAGTTCGCTACGGGGCAGGCACTTTGCCACCCGGATATTTCAAGCTTTGCGTATTGCCGTAAATGACGAATTAAATAATCTTGAATTAGCTTTAAACCAGTCCTTAGGCATTTTGGAAGCCAATGGCCGATTAGCGGTCATTTCCTTCCATTCTTTGGAAGACAGAATAGTGAAGAATTCCTTTAGGGAGCAGGCCAAGGAAAACAATCTAAAAATTTTAACTAAAAAGCCGGTTCAGCCGACTGAACAGGAAATTGAATACAATAAGAGAAGCCGCAGCGCTAAATTGCGCGTCGTTGTAAAAATATGACTGCTTACATTAAATCTAAAGAGTTTCAAAAGAACAGCCATAACCATGGTCTGGCTATTTTGGTTATTTTAATAATCCTAGCCATTTTCTGTTCAGTTTTATTTTACGCTTTTCAAAGCAGCAGTATAATTTCTTACAGCTATAAAATCAGAGAAAAGAAACAGCAGCTTGAAGAACTCCAAGCGGAAAATCATAATCTGAACATGGAAATTGCCCAGTGGCGGTCACTGGCTAATTTGGAAGAATTAGCCCAGTCATTAGATATGGTTGAAGCAGAACAGGTTATCTATTTGAGGCCTGGAAAAGAAGTCGCTGTTAAAAAATAGCTCATGAAGCAATGGCGCATCTACGCATTAATATTTTTTGTTTTTTTATTAGGCAGCGGGGTTTTAACTCGTTTGTTTTTTCTCCAGATTTTAAGATATGACGATTACCACGCTTTGGCGCAAAACCAGCACCAATTTTTACAGACGCTTTTCCCGCAAAGGGGAGAGATACTTATGCAGGACTTATCCAACCATCAGCGGAATGACGAAAATTATTATTCTCCTTTGGCGGTAAACAAGAAATATCAGCAGATTTACGTTGTTCCCAGGGAGATTGACGTTCAGGAAAAAGACAATTTGGCCAATGAGCTTTCCTGCCTTCTTGATTTGGAGAAAGATGATATTTTAAACAAGCTTAACAAGGAAGACGACCCCTACGAACCTTTAAAACATAAAGTTGACCGGGAAGTCTCTGAGGAAATAGATAATTTGAATATTCAGGGAGTGAATTCTTCTTTGGAAACCTGGAGACATTATCCCAATAACACTTTAGCTTGCCATTTAACTGGCTTTGTCGGCATGGTTGGCGAAACTAAGGTCGGCCAGTACGGGCTAGAAGGCTATTACCAGGATTTGCTAAAAGGTAAGCAGGGATTTTTTAAAGGTCAGCGGGATACAGCCGGTTATCGAATCCCTTCCCTTAATCAGAAACTAGAGCCGGCCGAAGATGGAGCCGTTCTGGTGCTGACTATCGACCAAAACATTCAGTTTAAGGCCGAAAAAGAGTTGAAAGAAGTAATTGAGAGATGGGATGCGGAAAGCGGAACGGTAATCATTATGGAGCCGCAGACCGGGGCTATTCGGGCAATGGCCAGTTGGCCCGTTTTTGACCCGAATGAATACAGCCAAGTGGAAAGCATGGGTGTTTTTCTAAATCCTTCAATTCAGAAAGTTTATGAACCGGGTTCTGTTTTTAAGCCGATTACCATGGCTGCTGGTTTAGACAGCGGGCATATTTCTCCGGAAACGGTTTATCAAGATAAAGGCCAGTTAAGCTTAGGAGGGGGGATCATTAAAAATGTTGACGGGAAAGTTTACAATCAGCAGACGATGACTCAGGTTCTTGAAAAATCGCTTAATACCGGAGCTGTTTTTGTTCAGCAAAAAATCGGCGAAGAAACTTTTAAGGACTATGTTCAGAGATTTAATTTTAACCTTCCGACCGGGATTGATTTAGCCGGTGAGATTGGCGGGAATATTTCAAATCTATATACCGGCAGGGAAATGAACTTGGCTAACATTTCTTTTGGACAGGGCATAACGGTAACTCCTTTAGGCTTGATTACCGCCTTGGCGGCAATTGCCAATCGGGGCGAACTGATGCATCCTTTTATAGTTGAGAAAATAGTTTATCCTAATGGGCGCGAGGAAGTAACTTCTCCGAGTTCTGTTAAAGAAGTAATTTCTCAAAAAACGGCCGAGAATTTGGTTAAAATGATGGTAAGTGTGGTTGACAACGGATTTGGGAAACCGGCTAAGATTGATGGGTACAGTATAGCCGGGAAAACCGGCACTGCCCAAGTTCCGGATTTTGAAGTGGGTGGATATTCCGATGAGACAATTCATACTTTTGTCGGCTTTGCTCCGGCTTTTGACCCTGAATTTATCATTTTAATCAAATTGGACAAGCCGCACGGAATTCGTTTCGCTTCAGATTCAGTCAGTCCAGTTTTTAAGGAATTGGCTAAGTATTTGTTCAATTATTTAGAAATACCGCCACAATAAAATAAAATTTTTAATTTTTAATGTTTAAAAATTCTAAAATGCGTAGTATTTTACAATACATTCTTAAAGTTCTAGCTCAAATTATTCTTTGGCGATACAAACCAGAAATTGTTGCGGTAACCGGCAGCGTAGGCAAGACCGGGGCCAAAGAAGCTATTTATCATGTTCTCAAAGGCAGTTTTAGGACCCGACGGAATATCAAGAACTACAATAATGAAATCGGAGTTCCTTTGACTATCTTAGGACAGGACATTGCTCCGCAGACAAAAATATCGGCTATCTTTCCCTGGCTGACAATTTTCTTTAAGGCCTGCTTGACCATTATTTGGCAAAGAAAATATCCTGAAGTTTTAGTTTTAGAAATGGGCATCAGCCATCCCGGAGATATGAAATATCTGGTTAATTTTGCTCCGGCTAAAGTCGGGGTTATTACGGCAATTGGCGAATTCCCGACACACTTGGAATTTTTTCCGGAAAAGGACCGGCTAATCAAAGAAAAGGCCTTTTTGGTAAAGCATTTAACCAAGCAGGGGACCGCTGTTTTGAATTACGACGATTTATCAGTTAGGATGATCGGTGATGAATTAGGAGAAAAAACGAACCTTATTCAGTATGGTTTTGGAAACGCGGCTGATCTAAAGATACTGAATTATAATTTATTGACTGGTGATTTAGACAAAGGCAATTACGGGATTAGCTTTAAACTGGAATATAATGGAAGCGTGGTGCCGTTTAGGTTAAACAAGATTTTGGGGAAACAACATGCTTTTGCCGCGGCTGCCGCAGCCAGCGTCGGGCTTGTTTTCGGAATGAATTTGGTTGAGATATCCCATTCTTTATCCGGCTATCATTCTTTGCCTGGCCGAGCTAAATTGCTTAAAGGCGTTAAAAATACCTGGCTGATAGATGATACTTACAACGCTTCACCTTTAGCGACCTTGAACAGCTTGGATATTTTGGACAGGCTAGCTGCCGGTCATCCCGGCAGGAAAATAGTTGTTTTAGGCGATATGTTGGAATTGGGAATTTATACAGAAGATGGCCATCGACGGGTTGGCCGGGAAATTCCCCAAATCGCTGATTTGCTTTTTACAGTAGGAGCCAAAGCCAACTTTATTGCCGAAGAAGCGGCTAATCAAGGATTTAACAAAAACAAGATTTTCAAGTTTTACCAGCCGGAAAAAGCCGGCTTGGCTCTTCAGAAAGAATTAGTTCAGGGAGATTTTGTTTTAATTAAGGGCTCGCGGGGAATCCATATGGAGAAAATAGTTAAGGAAATTATGAGAAGTTCTGAAAAGGCCGATGAATTACTGGTCCATTAGAAAGTTGATTTTTGTCAATTTTTTTGGTAATATTTAAAGATGCTAATTTGTATTTAAAAATTAAAAATTAAAAATTAAAAATTTTGATTTGGCCCTATCGTCTAGTGGCTAGGACGCCAGGTTCTCATCCTGGTAACAGGAGTTCGATTCTCCTTAGGGCTGCGCGAAAGGAGGTGATAAAAATGGCTGAGGAAAAATTAGTCGGGAAAATAACGCATTACTTTACTAATATCGGAGTAGGGGTTATTGAGATTACTGACAACGAGTTAAAAGTTGGCGATAAAATTCATGTAAAAGGGGCTACCAGTGATTTTGAACAGGCGGTTGACTCAATGCAAATAGAGCATGAGAACGTAGAAGTGGCTAATAAAGGCGACGCGGTTGGCTTAAAAGTAGAACAGCAGGTCAGAGAAGGCGATGAAGTCTTTAAAACAGCAGATTAATTAAGATTAAAAATGGAAGAAGGAAATAAAGGAATCAGGTCCTTGATACTTTTTTCAGGTGGCTTAGATTCTATTTTATTAGTTAAAATTTTAAGAGAACAAGGCGTAGATATAGCTGGCATAAATTTTGTCAGTTATTTTTTTAATGAAGATTTAGCAGTCAAAGCGGCTAAAGATTTAAAACTTAAGTTAAAAATATTTGATTTTTCGGAGGAACATTTGGCAGTAGTCAAAAAACCCCGTTACGGCTACGGCAAAGCGATAAATCCTTGCATTGATTGCCACCTTTTAATGCTTAAAAAGGCCAAGGGAATAATGGTCAAAGAGAAATTTGACCTGGTGGCTACCGGCGAGGTGCTGGGGGAAAGGCCGATGTCCCAAAACAGGCAGGCCTTAGAGCTAATTGAAGAAAAATCAGGCCTAAAAGGAGCTTTGCTACGTCCTCTGTCGGCTAAATTATTAGAACCAACCATAGCTGAGGAGAGGGGATTAATTGATAGAAATCGTCTTCTTGATATCTCCGGCCGGAGCCGAAAAAAACAAATGTCTTTGGCTAAGAAATGGGGGATCCAGGAATACCCCAGTCCGGCTGGAGGGTGCTGTTTGACTGATTTGCAATTTGCCAAGCGTTTTAAAAAAATGCTTAAATATTGGCCTGATTGCCGAGGCAAAGATGTCCAATTGTTAAAACTAGGCCGCCATTTTTGGCAGGATAATAATCTGCTTGTGATCGGCCGCAATCAGCAGGATAATAAGGAAATTAAAAAAACTTCTCTTAAGAGTGATGTTTTAATAGAACCAAAGGCCTTTCCCGGCCCGAGTATTTTAATTAGAGGGGAAAAAAGCGTTTCAGAACAGAGCTTAATTAAAGCTAAAGAGTTAATGTTTAGGTATTCAAAGAAAGGACGTTATTTAAAGGACAGTCTTTAAAAATTAAGGGAATTTAAGGATTGTCCTTATCATCAGCGTATCCCAAGGGACATCATTTTAAAAACTGTCCTTAAATGGCTTTAATTTGTTCCATTGTGCCATATTTCTCTTTCACTCAAATTCAAATCGGCGCGTTTACTTTTTATCCCTGGGGATTTTTCCTGGGCCTGGCTTTTTTGATTGGCTCCTGGTTGGTTTTGAAAGAAGCGGTTAGAAAGGGAATTAACCAAAAAAAGACGTTTTGGTTGATTGTCTCCGTATTTTTAAGCGGATTAATTGGCTCGCGTTTAGCTTATATTCTCCAATTTCCCAGTTATTACCTGAATCATTTTTTAGAAATTTTTCAAATTTGGACCGGGGGTCTGATGTTCTACGGCGGCTTGTTAGGCGCCCTAATATCCGGCTGGCTGTATATTAAAAAAACCAGACTGAATTTTTGGCAAATTGCCGATATGCTTGCGCCGGCTTTGGCGATAGGTATTTTTATTGGTCGAATTGGCTGTTCGCTGATTAACGACCATCAGGGAGCGGCTACTGATTTGCCTTGGGGAATTATTTGGCCGGACGGGATTATTCGTCATCCGGTTGCTGAATATTTGGCTCTGAACGGGCTAATAATGTTTTTAGTTTTTTGGTTTTTAAAGAATTATCTTAGGAAGCCCGGCCGATTATTTATTATCTTTATTTTTTGGTATTCTTTGTCTCGTTTCCTGCTTGATTTTACCCGGGCTTCCGGCACTTTGCTATCCGACCCGCATTATTGGAGCTTAACCGTCAGCCAATGGTTTAGCTTGTTTGCCTTAATAGGCTTAAGCATCTTTTTTATAGCGAAAAGAGCTATTATCAAATAGGCCTTTTTGTTGTATGATAAAAGCATGAGGAAGGCGTGGCATAATTTCTCCATTAAAAAGGCGTTTCAGGAATTAGGTTCTAGCGATAAAGGATTGACCAGGCAACAGGCCAAGGAAAGATTAAAAAAGTTCGGTTTAAATCAGATTTCTGAAGACGGACAGGACTCTAAATTAAAGATATTTCTGGAGCAAATCAAAAGCCCCCTAGTTTATATTCTTCTGATTGCCGGAATAGTGACTTTTTTTCTGTCCGAATACACGGATACTCTGGTTATTTTCGGGGCAGTTCTTTTAAATACTTTAATCGGCTATTTGCAGGAAAACAAGGCTAGCCAGGCGCTAGTTAAGTTAAAAAAAGTTCTACGGGTTAAATCAGTAGTTTTAAGAGACGGGAAAAAGGGAGAAGTTATTCAGAAAAATCTGGTCCCGGGCGATGTCATTTTTTTAAAAACCGGCGGCAAAGTTCCGGCTGACGCCCGAATAATTGAGAATAACGGTTTAATGATAAATGAATCGGCCCTGACCGGCGAGTGGATGTCATCCAAAAAAAACAGCCGGGTTCTGCCTGAAAAAACCCCTTTGGCTGACCGTGATAACATGGTTTATATGGGGACAATTGTTGAGAGCGGCTGGGGCAAGGCGGTAGTGGTTAATACCGGTATGTCCGCTGAAATTGGCCGGGTAGCCCAGATGATCAGAGAATCAAAAGAAAAGAAAACGCCTTACCAGAAAAAACTTCGCCATTTCAGCAAAGTCGTCGGTTTTGTGATTATGATTGTATGCGCAGTCATTTTTCTGGAAGGGATGTTCACTCGAGGCAAGTTTATTGAAATGTTTACCACTTCTATAGCGATAGCTGTGGCGGCCATTCCTGAAGGTTTGCCGGTAGCGATAACCGTTATTTTAGCCTTGGGTATGCAGAGGATTCTTAAAAGAAAAGGGCTGGTCAGAAGATTGGCTTCGGCTGAAACTTTAGGGAGCACTTCAATTATCCTGACCGATAAAACAGGAACCTTGACTGAAGGGAAAATGGAAGTTTCCGGGATTTTTACCGGTCGGGGACTAGATGCTTCATTCAATCGCGAAGCGCTGAAAATTGTTATGTGCTGCAACGAATCCTTTATTGAGAATCTGGACGAGCCAATGGCCAAATGGATTATTCGCGGGCGGCCGACGGAAAAAGCTCTTTTGCTAGCCGGAATTCAGGCTGGGTTTAACCAGGACGATTTGGATATAAAACAACCTTTAATTGACCAGTTTCTTTTTGACCCGGCCTATAAATACGCAGTCAGTTTGCGCGAGTCTGATTCCAAAAATAATATTTTGTACGTGGTCGGCTCTCCGGAAAAATTGCTGGGTTTATCAAGTTATTTAAGCGATGAAGGGAAAGAAAAAAAATTGTTAATCACAGATTACAAAAAAGTCAAAGGGAAGATTAACAAATTAGCCGAGCAAGGATTAAGAGTTATAGCGGTTGCCCGCAAAAAAATTCCTTCAAAAAAATCAAAAGATTACCAGCAACTAACTGATTTAGTTGAAGAAATGGTCTTCGTTGGGCTAATCGCCTTGCACGACCCGATTAGAGAAAAAACTGGGAAAGTTATCAATATTTGCCGTCAGGCCGGGATGAGGCCGATTATTGTCACCGGTGACCATAAATTAACTGCCTTGACCGTAGCCAATAAACTTGGATTTAAGGTAAGCGAGAAAGAAATCTTAGAAGGCCAGGATTTATCTAAAATTTCTGACAAAGATTTCGGGAAAATATTTAGCAAGATTAAAGTCTATGCCCGGGTTGAACCGGCTCAAAAATTAAGGATTGTTCGAGCTTGGCAGGAAAGAGGAGAAGTTGTAGCTATGACCGGAGACGGAATCAATGATGCGCCGGCGCTTAAAAAAGCCGATATCGGCATTGCTCTAGGCTCTGGGAGCGATATCGCCAGAGAGGTTTCCGATTTAGTTCTATTAACTGACAATTTTAATGTTATTGTGGCGGCTATTGAAGAAGGCCGAGCGATTGTTAATAATATCCGAAAAACGATCACTTATTTGCTTTCAGACAGTTTTTCGGAAGTCATTTTAGTCGGCGTGAGCCTGCTTTTAGGATGGCCTTTGCCAATTCTGGCCGCCCAGATTTTATGGGTTAACCTGATTGAAGATGGTCCCTTAGGCATTTGTTTGGCTTTTGAAAAAAAAGAAAAGGGAATTATGAAGCAGAAGCCGAAAAGTTACAGATTTTCCCTTTTGAATAAAGAAATGAAAACTCTTATTTTTATTATCGGGTTGGTTACAGATGTTCTTTTATTGGGCCTTTTCTTTTTTTTGTTAAAATATTCCGGATATGAAATGCCTCATATTCGGTCAGTAATTTTTGCCGGATTAACCATCGATTCTCTTTTCTATATTTTTTCCTGCAAAAGCTTAAAGCGTAATCTATGGCAAATTAATTTATTATCCAACAAATTTCTAATTTTTTCCTGGCTGTTTGGAATAATTATGCTGTTAATCGCCTTATATATTCCTTTTTTCCAAGGGCTTTTGAAAACTGTCCCTTTGAATCTTGTTGATTGGGGATTAGTTCTTGTGTTGGGCATTCTGAATATGTTTTTGATTGAATCTACTAAGTACTACTTCATTACTCATCGGCAAGCATGTTAGAATAATCATTATGGAATATTTAATTATTTTACTTTTAATAATGATTGTCGGGCTGTTGCTTTTTTTGTTGTTTCGTAAAAAAACAGACAAACCGGAAGGCGAATCCTTGATGATGCTTCAACAGCAGGTTAACCAATTAAGCCAGGTTCTGGATAACAAGCTGGCCGAGTCGGCTAAGTCGGTTCAGTCACAGTTTAAAGAAAGCAGTAAGATTATCCGGAACGTGACTGAGAAATTAACTAATCTGGATAATACCAACAAGCAAGTAATGGGTTTTGCCGAGCAATTGCAGTCATTGGAAAATATTTTAACTAGTCCCAAACAGAGAGGAATTTTAGGAGAATACTATTTGGAAACGGTTTTAAAAAATGTTCTGCCGCCCAAGGCATATCAAATGCAGTATGAATTTGACGACGGTGAAATAGTTGACGCGGTTATTTTTATAAAGGACAAAATTATCCCGATTGACTCAAAATTCTCTTTAGAGAATTACAACCGGATTGCCCGAGAAGAAAATGGAGAAAAGCGTCTAAAACTGGAAAGGCAGTTTAAGCTGGATTTAAAAAAACGAATTGACGAAACGGCCAAATACATCAAACCTAATAAAGGGACTATGGATTTTGCTTTTATGTTTATTCCGGCTGAAGGAGTTTATTATGACCTATTGATTAATCAAGTGGGGACGGTTAAGATAGCCACCCGAGATTTGATAGAATACGCTTTTAAAGACAAGCATGTGATAATTGTTTCGCCGACTTCTTTTCACGCCTATTTACAGACCGTCTTACAGGGTTTGCGGGCTTTGCAAATTGAAGAATCGGCTAAGGGAATTCGCAAGGCGGTTGGCAAGCTGGAAAAGCATTTGAGAAGCTATGAAGAGTATTTAAAAAAATTGGGCAATAACCTTGGAACTACGGTGAATATGTATAATTATGCGTATAGGGAGTTTGGCAAAATTGATAAAGACGCGGCTAAAATCACCGGCGAAAAACCGGAAACCGAGGTTAAAAAAATAGAAAAGCCGGTTATTGATTAAAGGATAAGCTGATAAGAACAGTCTTTAAAATGACGCCCTTGTGCTCAAGGGACATCATTTTAAGGACTGTCTTTTTAAGTCCACTTGATTTTTGTTTTCGGATGAGTTAGGATAGGGGTATGCCCCGTAGAGAAATTTTGACTCATTCGCCTTAGGCGAATAAGTAAATATACGGGGATATATATTAAGTTAAGTTAATAAAAAAAGTATAATTTAAGAGTTTTGATATCTCAAAATGTCAAAGTTCTTCTACGGGGTATGTTTGCGGTAATAAAAACCGGCGGGAAGCAGTATCTGGTTTCGCCGGGCGATAAAATTAAAATAGAAAAAATAGACGACCAGAAGGGCAAAGAAATAACCTTTGACCAAGTTTTATTAATGGATAAAAACAAGACCTTAAAAATAGGAGAGCCGTTGGTTAAAAGCGCTAAAGTCAAGGCAAAAGTTATCAAGCAAGATCGGGCTGAGAAAGTGGTTGTTTTCAAATACAAGCCTAAGAAACGCTACCAAAAAAAAATGGGCCATCGACAGCCCTATACTGAAGTAGAAATATTAAAAATTTTATCTTCGGCCAAGTAAAGCGTTAGTCAAAGTATTTTCATCAGCGTATTCCAGATCGGAACCAGTTGACAAGCCGCGTCCCAAGCGGCTCGTTTTAATTTTCAGCGGTTTGAGCAGATGTTCAATATACAAAGCAGTGGTATCTCCTTCAGTAGTCGGGCTTAAAGCAAAAACAATTTCTTTAACTGGCGGCTGATTTTTTTTGACTCTTTCAATCAACTGCTTGATTCTTAATTTTTCCGGGTCAATGCCGTCGGCCGGAGAAATCAATCCGCCCAGGACATGATAAAGTCCGTGATACTGTTTGGTTTTTTCCAGGGGCAGAATATTTAAAATATTTTCTACCAGGCAGATTGTCTGTTGGTCTCTTCTGGGTTGCCGGCAGATAGAACAGAGCTGATTGTCTTTGCTGGCCAGATTAAAACACTGCGGGCAAAGATGAATTTCGGTTTTAGAACTTTTAATCAAATGAGCTAATTCATCCAAGTTTTTCTGGTCCTGGTTTATTAAATAGAAAACCAGCCGGGTGGCAGCTCGGGGTCCAATGTCAGGCAGTTTGCTTAACTGGTTGATTAAGTTTTGAATTGATTCAGGGAACATACCAATTTTGACAATGACAAACAGATAAGAACAGTCTTTAAAATGACACCCTTGTCCCAAGGGACATTATTTTAAGGACTGTCCTTATAGTCTTATCAAGCGCCTTTATTCACCAAAATGCTTTTCCAGATTCTTGAAGCTGATTTGGCTTTCGTTAAAAAAGAGTTCTATTTTACCAGTTGGTCCGTTCCGGTGCTTAGCGATATGGACTTCAGCAATATTCTTTTTCTCAGTATTGGGATTGTCTTTGTCTTCTCGGTAAATGAATAGGACGACGTCGCTATCCTGTTCAATGGCTCCTGAATCGCGAAGGTCCGAAAGTTTAGGAATGGCCGGCGAACGGCTTTCTACCGCCCGGGAAAGCTGAGAAATTGCCAGGATGGGAAGATTTAATTCTCGGCCTAATGACTTTAAACTGCGCGAGACTTCGGTCATTTGTTGGACCGGCGGGTCGCTGGGGTTACGCGGCTGAATCATTTGGATATAGTCAATTACCACCAGCCCTAAATTATGCTCGCTTTGCAGGCGGCGGGCCATAGTTCTTATTTGCATAACGCTCGGCGAAGGGGTGTCATCAATAAAAATAGAGGCAGCCGATAATTCGTCCAAGGCGCGTTGGATGCGCTGGAAGTCGTTGTCTGGACCTTCTCCGGAAAGCCGTCCAGTGCGCATCCTCCAAGAATCTACTTCTGCTTGGGAGCAGATTAGTCGGTCAACTAGTTGCTCTTTAGACATTTCCAAACTGAAAATGGCGGTCGGGATTTTCTCTTTAGTTGAGATGTGCCGGACAAAGTCTAGAGCCAGCGAAGTTTTGCCAAGCGACGGCCGGGCCGCCAAAACAATCAGATCAGATTTTTGCAGGCCGGATAGATGATTGTCTAAGTCAATAAATCCCGTAGGCACTCCCCGAGTAACTTCTTCTCCCCGGTGAAGTTTGTCAATTCTTTCAAAAGCGTCTTCCAAGGCATCTTTCACAAGAATGAATTTCTGGCTGATTGATTTTTGGGAGATGCTGAAAATTCTCTGTTCCGCGCTATCTACTAAGCTTTCAACGTCTTCGTCTTCCTGGTGGCTTATTTGTTCAATTTGGTGCGAAGCGTCAATCAGGTCGCGGAGCGTTTTCTTATTCCTGATAATTTTCGCGTAATGGGTAATATGAGCGGCTGTAGGGACTGAATTAACCAAGCTGCTTAAATAAGTAGTTCCGCCTATTTCTTTTAATTGATTTTTCTCTTTTAAACGATTGGTTAAGCTTAATAAATCAATCGGCTCGTTTTTTTCGTAAAGCTCAAGAACCGCCTGATAAATATTACTATGGATTTCCCGGTAAAAATCTTCCGCTTTCAGGATATCGGCTATTCTAAAAATGCTCTCCTTATCCAGCATTAAAGAGCCCAGCACCGATTGTTCGGCTTCAATATTTTGCGGAGGCAAATATTCCTCGGCTAATTTGTTTTTTTTGTCAGGCATTTTTTAAGTTAAAGCCATTTTTTCTTTCTGAAGTAAATGACCATTACGCCGGTGGTGGAAATCATAAAAATAAAGATAATAAACCAGGTAAAACGATTTTGGAGTAAAGGAATTTTCCCGAAAACATTCATTCCGAAAAACCCGACAATTACGCTTAAGGGGAAGGTAATAAAAGAAACTACCGTCAGGAATTTCATAATATCGCTTAATTTGTAGGAAAGCAGGGAATTGTTGGTTTGCTCAATGGAATTGATTAATTCCCGGTGATTCTCCAGAACGTTCCAGACCCGGATTGAAGAACCGACGACTTCTTGGCTTAATGGCTGGAGTTCCCGTCCAAAAAAATAATGCGACTTTTTGGCCAAGATTTCTAAAACTGAACGTTGCGGCTTAAGAGCCCTGCGGAAGTCAATCAGATCTTTTTTGGCCATGGCAATTTCGGTAAGCATTTCTTTTTCTTTGCCTTGGAAAACCTGTCCTTCAATCTCTTCTATTTTCTCGCTAATATTATCAAGCATAGGCAAACAGGAATCAACTAGCCAATCAAGCAGACCCATCAGTAAATGGCCGCTGCTTTTAAAATATTGGTCCTGATGATAGTCCTGAAGATTGCAGTCATCAAAAAATGTTTTTAAATTGGGAATTTCCTGTGCGTGGCTGGTAATTATGGTATCGGAGGTAACAATAAAATCCAATTCGGTTGGTTTTGTCTGACCAGTCTCCGGGTTGAAAACCGGAAAGTGAAGAACGATGAAAAGCTGTTCCGCATACTCTTCTATTTTTGGCCGGTGAATCGGCGGGAGGAATTGTTGGACAATAAAAGGGTGTAGATTATATTTTTCTTTTAACTCATCAAGATCTTTTTGGCTTGGCTTTTCTATGTCAATCCAAATTGTTTTATTAGCGCTTATTGTTTTCATAGAATCTCTACGAATTACGAATTTTATACGAATATACGAATAATTTATAATTAGTATATCGGCATTCTGTTTGTAATTTGCAGCAATTTTATTATCAAATATATCTTATCATAATCTTTTCGTATTTGACAACTTTTGGAAAGGTGATAAAATGTCAATAAGTAGTTAATAATAAATAATGGGAAAAGATGAGAATCTTACATATATTTCTGAAGAAACAGAGGGAGTTAAGAAGGTCAAGCTTGCCAAAAGCAAGGCGATTAAACTTAAATTAAAAGAGTGCCAAGATGAAAAGGAGGAGTATTTAACCCAAGTCCAGCGAGCTCGGGCTGATTTAATCAATTTCCGTAGGCGTCAGGAACAGGCCATAGAAGAATTGGGTAAATACGGACAGGAGACTTTTATCAGAGAATTGCTGCCTGTGTTAGACAGTTTGCGAATTGGAGCCAGAAACAACCCGGAATTGAAATCAGTTAAGAAACAATTAGAGGGAATTTTAAAAAACCGCGGCTTGGGAGAGATTGGAACAAAAGGAGAAAAATTCAATCCCGAATTTCACGAAGCTATTCAGCAGGTTAAGTCGAAAAAAGAATCGGGGATTATTATTGAAGAGGTCCAAAAAGGATATTTATTAAACAATAAAGTTTTAAGACCAAGCAAGGTCAAAATAGCTAAATAGAATTTTTAATTTCTAATTTTTAATTTTTAAACATTAAAAATTAAGATTTATTTACCCGCCTGTCAAAGCTACCCGTCAGCAACGCTTAGAGCATAGCTCTTGCGGACTGATGCTTTGCATTGCGGGCAGGTAAAATTAAAAATTAAAATTCATGCCTATAAAATGGAGACCATTTAAAGATTTAGAAGGGGGACAAAATTTTTCCCAATTGCCTGATATTTTTGGCCAAGGGGAAGAATGGGTGCCTTTTGTCCCGACTTTTCGGCCGGAAGAGCCAATCGTGGACATCTATCAGGATAAGGACAATCTCTATGTAGATGTTTCTTTAAGCGGGATTAAGCCGGAGAATGTGGAAATTTCTATTGAGGATAACATTCTGACTATTCAGGGCAAGGGCGAAGAGAAAAAAGAAGTTGAGGGAAAAGATTATCTGAGACGAGAAATAAGGAGAGGGTCTTTCAGAAGAACTCTCAAACTGCCGGTGGATGTAAAAGACAACAAAGCAGTTGCTGAGAGCAAGAACGGCATACTTAAGATTACCGTTCCCAAAGTAGCCAAGAAAATTTCCAATTCAAAAAAAGTCCCTATTAAAATAAAGTAAGTTAAGCAAGATAAGGACTGTCCTTAAGAGAATTTAAGGATTGTCATTGAGGATTACGTCCCTTTACCGAAGTCAAAGGGCGTATCCGCCTGTCCGCCTCTGGAGGAAAAGGACGACTCCTTAAATTTTGACAATCTTTAAATTTTCTTCTTAAAGATATTCTTTAATTAATAAGATTAACTAAAAACTATGAGTAAAACAATTGGTATAGATTTAGGAACGTCTAATTCAGCCGCGGCAGTGGTTGAGGCGGGCAAACCGATTATAATCCCTTCAGCTGAGGGAACTGTGGTTGGCGGAGGCAAGGCCTTCCCTTCTTATGTTGCCTTTGACAAAGAAGGCAATCTTTTGGTTGGCGAGCCGGCCCGGCGTCAGGCAGTCACTAATTCGGAGAATACGGCCTCTGCTTTTAAGCGGAAAATGGGCACTAAAGAAAAGTATTCTTTAGGTGGAAAGGAATATACGCCTCAACAACTTTCCTCTTTTATCCTGCAAAAAATTAAAAAAGACGCTGAGGCATTTTTAGGCGAACCTGTTCAAAAAGCAGTTATTACAGTGCCGGCCTATTTTAATGATTCCCAAAGGCAGGCCACCAAAGACGCCGGAGCGATTGCCGGTCTGGAAGTTGAAAGGATTATCAATGAGCCGACAGCTGCTTCTTTGGCTTATGGTATTGATAAAGCTGATAAGGAAGAAAAGATTTTGGTTTTTGACTTTGGCGGCGGCACCCTAGACGTAACCATTATGGAAATGTTCTCGGTGGAGAGCGATAACGGAGATAAAGATAGCGGCTTTGAAGTCAAATCAACTTCCGGCGACACTGAATTAGGCGGGACCGATATGGATGAAATTCTGACTAACTATATTGCTGAAGAATTTAAAAAGGAGAACGGCGTTGATTTAAAACAGGACAGCATCGCTTTGCAAAGAGTCAAAGAAGCGGCTGAAAGGGCAAAAATTGAACTGTCTTCGTCTTTGGAAACCGATCTTAACCTGCCTTTTTTGAGCGCTGACTCAGCCGGTCCCAAACATTTATCTATGAAAATTACCCGGGCCAAGCTGGAAGAAATGATTGAGCCGATTATTGATAAATGCCGTCAGCCAATGGAACAAGCAATAAATGATGCTAAGCTAGCAGTTAATGACATTACTAAAATCATTCTGGTCGGCGGACCGACCAGGATGCCGGTTGTTCAAAAGTTTGTCGAAGATTATGTCGGCAAGAAAATTGAACGGGGGGTTGACCCGATGGAGTGCGTGTCCTTGGGAGCAGCCATTCAGGGAGCCGCTTTGAGCGGCGAAATCAAGGATATCCAGCTTTTAGATGTTACTCCGCTGACTTTAGGGATTGAGACCTTGGGTAATGTGATGACGCCTTTAATTGAAAGAAACACCACGGTGCCGACTTCCAAGACGCAGATTTTTTCCACCGCTTCCGACAACCAACCGGCAGTGGATATCCATATTTTGCAAGGAGAGCGGCCAATAGCGGCTGATAACCGGACTTTAGGCCGGTTTATGCTGGACGGCATTCCGCCGGCTCCTCGAGGAGTGCCTCAAATTGAAGTCACTTTTGACATTGACGCTAACGGGATTTTAAATGTTGCAGCTAAGGATAAGGCGACTAACAAAGAACAGCATATTACGATTACTGATTCCTCGGCTCTTTCTAAAGAAGAAATTGAAAAAATGAAGCAGGAGGCAGAAGCGCATGCTGTTGAAGACCGGCAGAAAAAAGAATTGATTGAAGTTCGCAATCAGGCCGATACTTTAATTTTCTCCACTGAAAAAGCCCTTAAAGAAGCCGGCGACAAGGTTAAGCCGGAAGACAAAAAGCAGGTGGAGGAAAAATTAGAGGCCTTGAAGAAAATAAAAGACTCTAATGAGATAGAGCCGCTGAAAAAGACGATTGACGAACTTTCGCAGGAAATCCAAAAAATTGGCGCTCAGTTGTATCAAAAAGTTCAGGAAGAAAAGGCCGAGCAGTCTGAACCGGAAATAAAGGGCAAGAAGCCGAGTTCAACCGAGGCGCCAAAAGACGCGACTGAAGGAGAGTATGAAGAAGTGAAGGAAAATAAAGAAGGGAAGTAATATTTTTATCTAGGAACAGTCCTTAGCGCTTTGGGGCTGTTCCTACTAAACTGTCCCTGCTAAAAAAATTGCTGGATTTAGGATAAGGCGTCAATACTCTTGACAAAATATATATAATAGTGTTAATCTATAGAAGCCTGAGATATCAGGCTTTTATATTTATGAACTATCGAGAAACAATTAAAATCATTTATCGTAAAAAGTGGCTCGTATTTTGGCTGACTGTCTTAGGAGCTGTTTTGGCATTTGATTTAGCGGTAATCCAGACGCCTGAATACAAATCAGTCTCAAAGGTCTTGATTATTCAGAAACAGACCTCTGGACAGGATATTTACAGCGTTTCCAAGTCAGCCCAGTATCTTTCCCAGATTATGAAGGAGATAATTTATTCGGACAGCTTTTTTGAAAAGACGATTGAGTCGTCTAATAAGGTGGATTTCGGCGATTTTTCCGAGCAACATAAAAAAAGACAGAAGCAGTGGGAAAGAACCGTTAAGGTTAATATTGTCCGTGATTTAGGAATGATTGAAATAAATGTTTTCCATCCGGAACAAAAAAAAGCCGAGCAGATTAACTCGGCTATTGCCGATACCTTAGAGCAGGAACACCGTTTTTATCACGGTGGCGGGCAGAACGTAGAATTAAGAATTTTAGATAAGTCGTTAGTCAGCCAGAAGCCGGTTACTCTTGATTTGTGGACGATAACAGTCTTAGGCGCTTTGATTGGATTGTTTGTTGGCTCTGGAATTGCTTTGAGAAAAGGGTTAAAGCATAAAGATACGCTCTATTACAAAGACGAACAGGGCCTATTATTAGCTGATGAAGCTTCCTCTTTGGACAGAAATGATTTCTCTGTCTAAAAGGGAGGTTTTAAGTTTCTTTGAAAATTAAATATATAAGATAGGAGGTGGTTAGAATGAAAGCATGGAGATTTCTGTTTGTCTTATTGTTTTTTGTCTTTTTGTTCGGATGCGCTGGTAGTCCTGATAAATTCCTTTCCAAGCATGCAATGACTAATCCAGTTGAAGCAATTTCTGTTTTGCATCCGGTAGAAATAGAAAAAGCCGGAGTTGAATCGATAACGGTTTTCTATGGCATTATGGATCCGGGACTTTGGATAGAAGTAGTCAAAGTTGGAGGCGTTTGGCCATTATTGGCTTTGACGACAAAAGGCAAAATTATTGACGGTTATGGATATCTGGCAGGGATTAATTATTGGGGCGACTTTATGCTTCAATTTGTTTCCTGTAATAGCCAAGATTTTAAAGGAGCAAAGATTCTTTATTTTAACCGAGATGCCGGGTTTGCTTATCAAATGAATGGCAAGCAAATTCCCTATAATCCAAAGAAATTTGACGAAGACGAAACTTTCCGTCAGGAAATTTTTAACAAATTTGGCTTTACTCCGTCGGAATCAAATTTATCCTGGGTTGAATATTTTCGGAATAAAGGATTGGATCCTCCTGAAAATCTGTCGAGCTTTGCTGAAATTGGAGTTGGTTCTGAGGAATGGCAGTTGTTTAAGGATAGATTGGCTAAGGTCATGAAGCATAATTATAAGATGGCTAATGGCCAGATTCGAGCCGGATTTCTTCCTTTAGAGCATTTCAGAGTGGAAGCAACTGAGCTTCCTGGATTTAGCGGAGGGCAGAGATTCCTTAAGAGAGCCAAAGTGCCGTTGATTTTTCTGCCTTTCGCAGGAGTCAGCACCTTAGTTTTGGCTGGATCTAATATTGCCGGTGATGCAGTATTTGCTGGGGTTGATGACGATTGGTCTGGCTGTTATGCCAGGGCTAAAACGCTTCGGTACAAAATGGCTCCTTTGTTCAGGCAAATTTGCCAGATGTATAAAGAATTATTGGCTGAGAGAGATAAAAAGATAAAAGCTCTAGAGATGAAATTAATGTTTAGAGGGATTGAGAAGATTAGAAGGAGGTAAGAAATGAAAAAAATATTAGTGATGGCACCAATTCTGCTAATTGCATGCTTGATAGCAGCAAAAGGCAATTCAATCAGCATTGACAATAAAACAGGATTGGTGAGGCAGAAAATTAATCTGGATGTTGTTTACCCGGAAAAACGTAAAATAACTAAAAAGATAAAAATAGCTAAAACGGCCGTAAGATTGAAGCAAAAATCAGTTGTGAGCGTGAAAGAAAAACAGGCAGTAGTTGTATTGGAGAGTAAACCAGAGAAAATTCCAGTTAAGGCAACGGCGGCGAAGAAGCCAAAACGCTCAATTACTGTTTCCTTGTTAACAATCCCTGACCCGGAAAAGCAAGTCGTTAAAAAAGAGAAGAATGAAAAATCAGCTCTTTTAAACCGATTTGACTTTTATCTTGGGGGCGGGGCCTACAAAAATGTTCATGGCAACAGTGAAGGAAACTATTTCTGGGGCAAAGCCCGATACCGTCCTTGGGAGTTTGGCTTAAACGATAATTCGTACGTTCGCCTAGGGGCTTTTGCTTTTGGAGCTTTGGGTGAAGGCAATGACATAAATTATGATTACGGATGGCGGAAATGGGCAATTGGCCCAAGCGCTAAAATCATTGGCACCCACTGGGATGCTGACGTAGACCTTGGTATCGGCAAGCTTTATAACGAAGGAGAAGAAGGATTATATGAAAGCAAGCAGGTTGATGATATTTTGCTCTTTTCTGCTCATGGGAATTTCTATTCCCGGCGAGACGCCGGCAAAAAGTGGTTTCCAAAATCGGAGTTGAATTTTGAACTAACATCTGTATATGACGATAAGCATAAACATAGCTGGAATAGTCAAGAGTTAGTTCCGGATCCTTATGATAATAGCAGTTGGGATTTGTTTCTGTATCAATCGATATATGATTTCGAAATACAGAAGCATTTGCGGTTAACTCCCGGTTTTAATTTTGGCATAGGCCATAATTACGGGTCTGACCAAAATTTTTACCAGTTCGGTCCGTTTGCTAAGTTGTCATGGTATAATGAAGATGTAATTTCTCTGTCCGTTCTGAATTATAAAGAAGTTATGGACGGAGAAGATCAGTGGAATTGGATTGCCGGATATGTTGATGTTGGAGGAGTTTATAAAGCTTTGAAGGCATCTCAGATTAAAAAAGCCACTGAAAAGGACCTTAAATTTTAACTTGAATGGAGGTAAGAAATGGAAAAGATAGTAAAATCAGCATTAGCAGTATTGGCAATAGCATTCTTTTTGTCTGGATGCTCCTCGCTCGGGACAAAAGGGAAGATTAAAGAGCATAAGCTTATTGAAGCAGAAGAAGTTGCTGAAGGTAAGGGGATAATAGGGTACATTCTTGGAGATGCGCCTATAGGAGAAGATACCATCTTTATTGAAACAGAAGTTGAAGTAGAAGTTCCTCTCTTACAGAAAATCGCCGATTCCAATTGGCAATTGTTTGCCAGTTGGGCCTATCGTGATGGGGAAAACCGATGGGTGCTTGTTTCATCGGATGATTACTCTATAAAGACCGAAACCAAAGAAGCATCTTTGATCGGCCTCATTACTATCCCGAGCGGAATAAAAGAATATTGGCCCAGAATTTGGGGACAAGAATTAAATTCTGGTGAATGGCTGTATATTGACGAAGGCAATATGTATGCCAGGGATAGCATCTCGGGTCGTCCAGCTTATGAGTTTTTGGGAGATACCGAGACTAAAGAAAAAAAAGCGGTCCCTGATAATTATCAGAAAAGACCGTAAAAGAAGGAGGAGAATATAAACCCCGAGCGTTAAAAACGCCCGGGGTTTTTTAATTTCGGTTAATTTTCAGCCAGGCGGCCAAGAGAATCCATAAGTTCCATTGGAGGGCGGTGGTCCTTAAAATATTGTCAAAAAAGCTGGCTACAAACAAACTTAGACAAATCACTAGAATCCCTAGCCCCAGGGTTTTATCCTGATTAATCTTTTCCCTGAAAATTTTAAAGAGTTTGTATAAAAGTGCAATTATCAGCCAGAAGTAAGCGGTTATTCCTAAGACACCGTTTTCCACAAAGATTTTTAGATAGTCATTATGGGCTTCCAGACTGCCCCATTTAAAGCCGCGATAAAATTCAACCAGCTTGGGGAAAGAACCCAGCCCGTAGCCGAACCAGGGCTGCCATAAAGAAGCAGGGATAACATCTTGCCAGAGCCGGAACCGCCAGACTACTGAACCGTAGGGGTCTAAAGTGAGCATTTCCCAAAACCGTTGCTGGAAAACATCGGAAAAGAAATAGGCAGCCAGGAATAAAAACAAGCCGGCTAAGAGAAGTTTTCTGTATTTCAAGATTCCTATGAAAAGGATAAAAATTAAAAGGCAGGCCAGAGCGCTTCGGCTGTAAGTGGCAAAAAGCAAGGTTAGCGAGAAAACAATCATTAGCCAGATATGCCATTCGGAATTTTTCCATAAAGGTTCTTCAGCTTCTTTTTTATTCAAAGAGGCGATTAATAATGAAAGAGAAAGACCTAAAACAAAGAAACTGTAAAAGGCAAAAAGATTAGGATGAGCGAAAGTGCCGTAAATCCGGTTAAAGCTGCCAAAATCATCCGGCAGGCCGAATCTGCCGATTAACTGGATTAAGGCAAAGAAACCGGGCAAAAGGTAGCTAATTAGAATAATTTTCAGTAAAAGCAACCAGTCCTTTCTATTCTCAACAAACCGGTAAGCCAAAAAGTAGAGAAGGAAAATGCCGGCCAGCCGGATAAATTCCTTAAGACTGATTAAAGCGTCCAGCGAATAGAAAATACTGATCAAGCCCAATCCTAACAAGAAGAAGACAGGGTAAAAAAGAGGCGTTGAAATGGATAATTTTATCCTTTTTAAAAAAGGAATCAAACAAATTAAAAAAACCAGCCCGCCAAGGATAATGTTGAAATTCAGATAGGGCAGAGCCGGATGAATTAAAAATTCTTTTTTACTGAAGATATCTAAAGATGGTCTTAAAAGCACCAAAGCCAGAATGAAATAAAAGAAATTCTTTTTGGTCTCAACTATTGACATTTTTTTTGTTTTCTAGTAAAATAATAATAATCAAATGGTCAAATTATCCAAGGAAAATCAAATAAAGGATGTCGTTTTAGCAGTTACTTATCAATGCAATGCCCATTGCCAGTTTTGTCATATCTGGCAAAACCAGGAACGTTTTTCATTGCTGCCCAACGATTACAGAATTTTACCACGAAATCTGAAAAACATCAACATAAGCGGCGGTGAGCCATTTTTAAGGAATGACCTGACGGAAATTGTCAGAGCAGTCGTCCGAAGATGCCCCAAAGCCAAAATCATTATTTCCACTAATGGTTTTTTGCCCAGCGCCATCAAGAGGCAGATGCAGGATATCGTCAAATTCAAAATGGATATCGGAATAGCTGTATCTTTAGACGGATTTGGCAAAGTGCACGAGGACTTAAGAGGCTATCCGGGCGGATTCAGTTTGGTTTTAGAAACCATCCGTCTTTTAAAAAACTTAAATATTAAGGATCTAAAGCTGGCTTTTACTTTAAATGATAAAAACCTGAATCAGCTGAAAAGAGTTTATAAATTGAGCAAAGAGTTGGGAGTGGAATTCAGTTTAGCTGCCTGTCATGATTCCAGTCATTATTTTAAAAAGGAAAATAATCAAATTGAAAATACCAGCCAGGCGGGCAATCAGCTTGATTGGCTAATTAAGAAAGAATTAAGCAGTTTTTCGCCTAAGAAATGGCTGAGAGCCTATTTCGCTTACGCACTGGTCCATTTTTTAAAAACCAAACAGCGGATTTTACCTGACTATTCCGGAGTTAGTTCTCTGTTTATTGACCCTTTTGGAAAAATTTATCCTTCGGATGTTTGGGATTTGAAAATAGGCGATTTGTCAGACATAAGAAGCTGGGATGCTTTTGCAGCTAAAACAGAAGCGGCAATCTTATCCAGAGAAAAAGATAGGCCGGCCAGCTGGATGATTTGCACCGTCCGTCAAGCTATGAAGAAACATTGGCTTGAGGTCGGCTGGTGGATTATTAGGAATAAATTTTTATTCCCCAAAAATTATTATTGGCAGACGAAAGACAGCTCACGCGGTTCGCTGCGCAGCTACCTTGCCCGTTTAGCCCGTTCTTAAGATGAAAGTGCTTCAGATAAACAAATTTTTCTTTTTAAAAGGAGGCTCTGAACGGTATTTTTTTGACCTGGCCGAGTTACTAACTAAAAAAGGCCATCGGGTCATAGTTTGGAGCACTCAAAATTCAAATAATTTCCTCTGGCCAAGACAGGAGAATTTTGCCAAATTCAGCGATTTTTCAAAAAAGGAAGGGCTAATTAAGGATTTTAAGAAAGTTAAGCGAATTTTCTGGAATTGCGAAGCTAGCCGGAAGTTGGAAAAAATTATCAAAGAAGAAAAACCAGAAATTGCGCATCTCCATAATATTTTCAGTCATCTTTCTTCTTCAATAATTTTCACTTTGAAAAAGTATCACATTCCAATAATTATGACTTTGCATGATTACAAGCTTTTTTGCCCGAATTACAAGTTTTTTTCAAACGGGGAAGTTTGTTACGACTGTTTAAAAAATAAAAACTATTACTCTTGCTTGTCTAAAAAATGCCTTAAGGGCTCAATGGCCAAAAGTTTAATCGGCTTTTTGGAAGCGAAATTTCAAAATGATTTTTTAAAAATAACGGACAAGATTGATGTTTTTTTAGCGCCGAGCTTGTTTATGGGAAAAAAGGCATTGGAATGGGGGATTGACAAAGAAAAAGTTATCCATCTGCCAAACTTTATTGATAAAGATTTTTGCAAAGGGATTAAAGCTTCAAAGAGCCAAACTCCGTATTTTCTTTATTTTGGTCGGTTAAGCCAGGAAAAAGGCGTCAATCTTTTGATAGAATCATTTAATGAGATTAAAAAAGATTTAACTGATTGGAAATTAAAAATAGTCGGCGATGGTCCAAATAAAAATGAATTGGAGAGCTTGGCGCAGAGAGAAAGGCGAATAGAATTTTTAGGGGAGAAAAAAGGCAAAGAGTTAAAACAAATAATTGCTAATGCTGAATTAGTGGTAATTCCTTCTTTGTGGCCGGAAAATTTCCCTTACAGTGTTTTAGAAAGCTTTATTTTATCCAAGCCGGTCTTGGCGGCTAAGATAGGCGGCTTGACCGAATTAATCAAAGACAGGCAAAACAGTTTGTTATTCAAAGCTGGCAGCAAGGATGATTTAAAAGCCAAGCTTATCTGGGCCAATGATTACCGTAAAGAGCTTTTTCAGATGGGTGAGTTGGCTAAAAAAGAGGTTTTGGCCAAATGCGGGCCAGAAGAGCATTATCAAAAATTAGTAAAAATCTATGAACGAATCCAGAGCAATTAAAATTTTAATCAGCGCATCTTTAATCCTGCTAGCGGCCGGTGCCTTTATGTTTTTCCAAAAAGGATGGTTAGCCGATGTCTCCTTAAGCTCTGTAAGTAACAGTTTGGGTCTAGATAAAAAACTTTCCATTTTGGAAATAATTCCGGAAGTAGCTGGGTTTAAAGGAGAAAAAACCTATTTATTGCTTTTTCAGAACAGTTTGGAAATTAGGCCAAGCGGCGGATACTTGGGAAATTTTGGAATCTTAAAACTGAAAAATGGCCAGCCGACTTTTTTTGAAATCCATGATACCAATATTTTTGATGGTTTTGGTAAAGTTCAGACAGAGCCACCTCAGCCAATTAAGGATTATCTTAAAGTAGACAATTGGCAGATGAGAGATGCAAACTGGTCTCCGGACTGGTCGGTTTCGGCCAAGCAAATAGAGTATTTTTATCAACTTCAGGGCGGCCAAGAAGAATTTGACGGAATCATTGCAATAAACGCTGTAATTTTACCGGATTTGCTGGAATTAATCGGTCCGGTCTATTTGGCGGAGTTTAATAAGGAATTTAAGGCGGAAAATGTTCTTTACGAATTGGAGTATGAAGTGGAAAAAGGGTATATTCAGCGAGGAATTGCGGCCGGGGAAAGGAAAAGCATCTTTAAAGCCTTGGTTAAAGAGGTGCTTAAAGAAATTTCCCAAAAAAGTTTTTGGGAGCAGTCAGCATTGAAAGACTTTACCATTGATGAGTTGAATAAAAAAAACTTTCTAGTATTCTTTAAGGATGCCGAGCTTCAGGAAACAATGATTGAATTTGGTTGGGCTGGACTGGTTGAATCGTCAGAAACCGGCGATTATTTAATGCTCAATGAAGCCAATTTAGCTTCCAGAAAAAGCAACGCTTTCATCGAAAGACGGGTTGAATACTATATTGATTTGACAGGAGCCAGGCCTTTGGTTAATTTAAAGATAAGGTTTATTCATCAAGGGGAGGATAAAGACTGGTTTAACGATGATTACCGCACTTATCTGAGAATCTACGCGCCCAAAGGCAGCTGGCTTTTGGAAACAAAAGGAATGGAACGGGAAACAGATTTTCTGGACGAACTGGATAAAACGGTTTTTGGGAATCTCGTGATTGTGCCGACTGGCCAGGAAAAAACAGTTGAATTTAGCTATCTGCTTCCTGCCTGCATTGCTACGCCAAGCGTTGCAGGCGAGCCGGCTAGCGTTCTTGGGAAAAGCGGCAATTACAAAATTTTAGTTCAGAAACAACCAGGCATAAACAGCTTTCCTTTTAAGCTGGTTTTAAAAGATATTCGCCAAAAGGTATATTTGAAAGAAAAAGTTATTGAGCGAGATTATTGGGAGGAAATCTTGATTAGAAAATGAAGATAGCTATGATTGGGCAAAAAGGAATACCGACGCTGTTTGGAGGGATTGAGCGTCACGTGGAGGAGCTTTCTTGTAATTTAGCCAAGCGGGAAAATTACCAAGTTTTTGTTTATGCTCGGCCTTACTACACTCCAAAAAGAATCAAGAAGTATCGGAAGGTAAATGTTATTCATCTGCCAAGTTTGAGAACCAAACATTTAGATGCTGTCAGCCATACCTTTTTAGCCAGCTGGCATGCCATTTTTAAACTTAAAGCAGAAGTGGTCCACTATCACGGAATCGGCCCGGCTTTATGCATCTGGATTCCCAAACTGTTCAGTCCTAGGACTAAAGTTATTTTCACTTTTCATTGCCGGGACTATTTTCATCAAAAATGGAGCGGTTTTGCCCGGTTTTCTTTGAAATTAGGCGAGTTTGTCGGCTGTTATTTAGCCGACGAGGTCATCCCAGTTTCTTCAGAAATCCAGGCGTATGTAGAGCGTAAATATAACCGCCGGGCTAACTTTATTCCTCATGGGGTCGTTCAGGAAAAATATGTTCCGGCTAAAATTATTAAGCAATGGAGTCTGGCTCAAGGCAATTATCTTTTAGTTGTTAGCCGATTGATTAAACATAAAGGCATTCATTATTTAATAGACGCTTTTAAAAAAATTAAGACAGATAAAAAGTTGGTAATTGTCGGCCCTTGTTTTTACACTCAGTCCTATGAACAAAAGCTCAAGGAGATGTCTGAAAAAGATGATCGGATTATCTTCTTGGGCGCTCAACAAGGCAAGGCCCTGAAAGAGCTTTACAGCAATGCATATTTCTTCATTAATCCTTCGGAGCAGGAAGGGCTTCCTTTTACGGTTTTGGAAGCAGCCAGTTTTGGAATAGCGCTTTTGCTTTCAGATATTGCGATTCACCAGAAGATGTTTGGAAAGCTGCCTTTTTTATTTAGGAATAAAAGCATTCGGGACTTAAAAGAAAAAATGGAGTTTCTTTTAGAAAATAGGCAGTTGGTTTCTAAGACTAGCCGGGAATTTAAGAATTATGCTAAAGAAAACTATAACTGGAACAGAGTTGTGGACAGGACAATTTTGAGATACGCTTAGGTTGTGGTAGAATTAAAAAATGCATAGAAATCATATTACCCAGTCAGTCGTCCTGGGGTTGACTACTTTTGTAGCCACTTTGGCTTGGATTGGCCTAAGGAATGTTTTGTTTGAAAAAAGCAATTGGATTCTGCCAAGTATTGGATTTTTAATTCTGCTCACTTTTTTGGGGCTCAGCTGGTTAATTACAAAATCAAGGGCGGTTTTATTAACCAACTTGGCAATTGCCTTAATCTGTTTTTTCTTGTCTTTTGGATTTAATTTTGAATATTTAATTATCGTCGTCGTTTCTTTTCTACTTTTCGTTTTCGGGTCTTGCCAGGCGATTAATGAAAAAAAAGACAGGGTCAAAATTAAAGTTAAGCGGATTTTTAAAAGGGGATTGCCGATGGTTTTAACTGGTTTGTGTTTGTTAATCGCTGCCGCCTACTATTTTTCGCCCTTAGCTCTGCAAGGAGAAAACGAAATTGAAATTCCCCGTTCTTGGTTTGATAAAATTATTGTCCCGGCGCTTAATATTTTCGGAGAGCAGACCGACAATTCTTTAATGATGGATAGCCAGCTTAAGAGTCAATTGGAAAACCAGCTTAAGGATGATCTTTATCAGACGGTTAATCAAGAAATTAACCGGCACAGCCAATCGTATCGGCAGTATTTTTCTCTCGGTTTGGCAATTGGTTTTTTCTTTGCTTTGAGGACCATAGGAATTGTTTTCGGCTGGCTGGTTATTCTATTAAGCTGGTTAGTCTTCAGGATTTTAGTTTTTTCGGGGGCTGTAAAAATACAAGAAAAAGCGGTTTTAAAAGAGGTTATTGAGTTGTAGTTGAAAAAGGACAGTCCTTAAAATTACGTCCTTTGCAAAGGACGTAATTTTAAGGACTGTCCTTTGATTAATTATATGAAAGATTACTACGAAATTTTAGGCGTTTCTCGGAATGCCACCGAGCAGGAAATAAAGAAGAACTATAGAAAATTAGCCCTTAAATATCATCCTGACCGGGCGCCTCAAGACAAAAAAAAAGAATACGAAGAGAAATTTAAGGAAGTCAGCCAGGCCTATCGGGCGCTTTCTGACAAAGAAAAAAGAGCTCAGTATGACCAGTTTGGCCAGACATTTGAAAATGGCCAAGGGTCTTCTTTCGGACAGCAGGATTTTCGTTCTTTCCATGAGGCCTTTGGCGGACAGGACATTTTTGAAGATTTAGGTTTTGGCCGGATTTTTGAAGAAATGTTCGGCTTTGGGCGCGGAACTGAAACTGGTTCAAATGTCCACTATGGCCAGGATATATCTTTGGATATAGAAATTGATTTGGAAGATTCTTTTCACGGCGCGGAACAGAAGATAGAATTACGCAAGCTAATTATCTGTCCGAAGTGCCAAGGCAAAGGCGGGCAGTCATTGAAAAAATGTCCGGTCTGTCAGGGGAGCGGTTATGAGCAGATAAACAGCCGGAGTTTGTTCGGTCTTTTTATTCAGCAACGGCCTTGCTCTAATTGCCATGGCCGGGGAGAAGTTCCGGAAAAGACTTGTCCGGAGTGCCGCGGACAGGGAAGAATTAAACAGGCCCAGAAAATAAAAATAACCGTTCCGTCGGGAATTGACGACGGGCAGGTTTTAAAACTTTCCGGGTATGGGAATGCCGGTCTTTATGGCGGTCCGGCCGGCGATTTATTCGTTAATATCCATTTGCGGCCGCACAAGCATTTCCAACGGCAAGGTGATAACTTGCTCCTCAATTTAGAAATTAGCTTTGCTCAAGCAGCTTTAGGTGATAAAATAGAAATACCTTTGTTAGACGGAAAAGCTAATTTGAAGATTCCGGCTGGCATTCAGCCCGGAGAAATGATAAAATTAAAAGATAAAGGAATGCCTAGTTTGTACGGACGGGGACAGGGCGATTTAATTATTAAGATTCAGGTCAAGGTTCCTAAAAAATTATCCCGTAAGCAGAAGAAGATTATTGGGGAATTAAATGGATAGTCGCAAAAGCTTCGAAAATAAATTTTGACAAGGGCAACCCAATAAGAACAGTCTTTTAATCTATATAAATGGCGATTCGCGATTTTTTAACTAATTTTCATATTGGCGCGGCTTCGGGATGGGATTTGTTTATTGTCCTGATTTTTTTGATTGCCGTTTTAGTTTACGGATTTTTTCTGGGACGCAACCGGATGATAATCCTTCTTTTAAGCAGCTATTTTTCTTTGGCGATTGTTGAAGTTCTGCCTTGGGAGAGAATCAGTTCTTTATCCTGGTTGGGAGTCGGTTCCGAACCTTCATCTTCTTTGAAAATTCTTATCTTTGCGGGAATTATTCTGTTGTTCTACTTTTTAATCCCTCGCTCTATACTCAGCTCAACCCTGAGAATCAGAAACCGAGGAGAGGCCTCCTGGCTGCAATTATTCATCCTAAGCATTGTTCAGGTCGGTTTGCTGGCAATGGTTATCTTTTCATTTTTGCCGTCCCAACCATTAGGGAATCTTAGCTATTGGATAAAAAAGGCCTTTGTAGATCCGGAAGCCCGTTTCGTCTGGATTGCTCTTCCGATTCTGGTCATGGTTTTGATGCGCCGGAGGAAGAAACCGGAATAGTTCGGTCTTTTAGCTTGATTTTTGCGGTAAATATTGTAGAATAAAAACGCGGGGGTATAGCTCAGGGGCAGAGCAGAAGGCTTTTAACCTTTTGACGGGGGTTCGATTCCCTCTACCCCTACTGGCAAGGCTGGTCTATTAAAGGCCGGTTTTTTTTATTAACAATTGATTGTTTTAGCGGTTTTTGTTAGAATGTTGACAAGATGAAAAGAATTTTATCGTTTAAAACAATTGAAAAGAAAGGCGAGGAAGTTAAATTAAGCGGCTGGGTTCATTCGCGGCGCGACCACAGCCAGATTATTTTCATTGACTTGCGCGATAGAGGCGGATTGGTCCAGTTGGTTTTTCTCCCCGATAACCAAGAATGCTATAAATTAGCCGATTCTTTAAGGGGCGAATGGGTAATTGAAGTAATTGGCCAAGTCAAACAGCGGCCCAGAGGAATGGTTAATGAAAAAATTCCTACCGGAGAAGTAGAGGTGGAAATTAAAACCTTAAAGGTGCTTAATAAGGCCAAAACGCCGCCTTTTGAAATTGCCGAAGAGCCGGGTAAGGGCAAGAAAGGAGTTAATGAAGAGCTTCGGCTGGAATACCGTTATTTGGATTTAAGGCGGCAGAAAATGAGAAGGAATTTATTTGTCCGCCATAAAGTCATTAAGTTAATTAGGGATTTTATGGATAAAAAGGGATTTGTTGAGGTGGAAACGCCTATTTTGACTAAATCAACTCCGGAAGGCGCCAGAGACTTCTTAGTCCCCAGCCGTCTGCATTTGGGAGAATTTTACGCTTTGCCGCAAGCCCCCCAGCAATTGAAACAGCTTTTAATGGTTGCCGGGTTGGAAAAGTATTTTCAGGTTGCCCGCTGTTTCAGGGACGAAGATTTAAGGGGCGACCGCCAGCCGGAATTCACCCAGCTGGATATAGAGATGTCTTTTGTCAAACAATCAAATATCTTGAAATTAGTTGAGAAAATGATTATTAAAATCATTAAGGAACTGATTTATGTTGATATAAAATTGTCAAAAAAGTTTACTTTTAACCCGTTTTTACGACTTGACTACCAGGAAGCCATCAAAAAATATAATACTGATAAGCCGGATTTGCGGAAGAACAAAAAAGACCCGAACGAATTAGCATTTGTCTGGGTTTTAAACTGGCCTCTTTTTGAGTGGAACAACGATGAAAAAAGATACGATCCCTGCCACCATGTTTTTACGGCTCCTCAAGAAAAAGATTTGCCTCTATTGGATAAAAATCCTTTGAAAGTTCGTTCTCGGCAGTATGACTTGGTCCTTAACGGAGGCGAAGTTGGCGGAGGAAGCATCAGGGTTCACCAGGCGGATATTCAGAAAAAAATATTCAAACTGGTCGGCTTGCAGGAAGAAGAAATCAATGAAAAGTTCGGCCATTTACTGAAGGCCTTTGCTTATGGAGCGCCGCCTCATGGAGGAATTGCCTTAGGCCTAGATCGTTTTTTAATGACCCTACTTAACGAAAAAAGCATTCGGGAAGTAATTGCTTTTCCGAAGACAGGCGACGCCCAAGATTTAATCATGAAAGCTCCCAGCAAGGTCAGCCAAGGACAGCTCAAGGAATTAGGCATTAAGTTTGAGTCATAAGAGACTAAAATGTTAGTTAAATTTTTAATAACCATTTCGGTCATTTTTAATCCGGTATCTTTTCTTGTCGGGCAATTGTCAGCTCCTAAAATTCCAGTTGATTTCTCGGGGGCGTCGTTAATCAATTGCGCTTCTATTACAGCGGCATCTTCTCAAAATAATCCTAATTTTTTGCCCATTCGTAATTGGGATATAGCCGAACCGGAAACTGAAACCAAAGCGGCTCTAATTTTCAACAAAAACAAGAATAAGATTCTTTATCAAAAAAACATTCATCAGGTCTTGCCAATTGCCAGCTTGACTAAATTAATGACTGCCCTGATAGTTTTGGAGAATTTTGAGATTGACAAGGTGGTTTCTATTTCCAAGGAAGCGGTTGCTGGTTACGGCGACCAGGGAGGCTTGGAAGTTAAAGAAAAACTTTCTATTGGAGACCTGCTTCATGCTTTGTTGATGGAATCCAGTAATGATGCGGCAATTGCTTTGGCGGAAGCCGTTGAAGAAAAGAAAAGTGTCAATTTTGTTAGCCTAATGAATCAAAAGACGCAGGAATTAGGCCTGAAAAATACTTATTATGCCGACCCCAGCGGGTACGAGCCAACGAACGTTTCAACTGCCGAAGAAATTGTCAAGCTGATTGAATACAGCTTTAATTATCCTTTTATCTGGGAGGTTTTTAAGATACCAAGCATCAGGCTATCATCAGTTGACGGTTTAACAAATCATTATTGGGTGAATACCGATAAAATGTTAAACCGTTTGCCGGGAGTTATCGGCGGGAAAACCGGCTATACTGATGAAGCTCAAGGTTGCCTGTTTTTAGTTATTGAACAGAAAAATTCAGGATATTTAATTAGCGTTGTTCTAGGGGCTCAAGAAAGATTTTTAGAAACAGAAAGATTAATTAATTGGGTTAAAAAAGCATACATTTGGTAAAAATCAAAAGTCAAATCGATAAAAGACAGTCTTTTAAAGAAACTAATTTTTTAATTTAAAACATGCCTGATATTTTTTACGTCTCTCGGATTTTGGGATTAGGGGCAATTTCATTTATTGTCGCTTTGTTATGGACGCCTGCTCTAACCCATTTTCTTGATAAATACCGTTTAGGGAAGCAGATTCGCTCTGAAGGAGCGCCTGTTTTTAATAAATTGCATCATAAAAAAGAAGGCACTCCGACTATGGGAGGCATTTTAATATGGGTGACCGTGCTTTTCCTGACTTTGCTTTTTTGGTGGCTGGGACAGGCAGGAGAAGGGACTATTTTGGAAAAGCTAAATTTTTTAACTCGTCAAGAAACGCTTTTGCCTCTGGGTGCCTTAGTGGCTTCTGCCATAGTTGGGCTCGGAGACGACTTGCTCGGCATTTTTAGAAAGGGAGCTAAGGCTGGCGGGTTAAAAGTAAGACATCGCCTTTTGGTATATACGATTCTTGCCGGATTCGGCGCCTGGTGGTTTTTCTGGAAACTGGAATGGGATTTAATCCATGTTCCTTTTGTCGGAGATTTTAATATCGGCTGGTGGTACATCGTTATTTTTGTTTTCATCCTGGTAGCTACTGCCCATTCGACTAATTTAACTGACGGATTAGACGGATTGGTTGGAGGAATCCTTTTAATTGCTTTTGCCGCTTTCGGAACAATCGCTTTTTCCCAAGGCAAAATGGATTTAGCCACTTTTTGCGGAGTGATTATTGGCGCCCTGCTGGCTTTTCTGTGGTTTAATATTTACCCGGCCCGTTTTTTTATGGGTGATACCGGCGCGATGTCTTTGGGAATCACTTTAGGAATTATTGCTATGCTGACCAATACCTTTTTGCTGCTCCCTTTTATTGGCTTTATTCTGGTTATTGAATCAGGTTCAGTAATTATCCAGTTTTTTTCTAAGAGAATTAAAGGAAAGAAAGTTTTCTTATCTGCTCCGATTCACCATCATTTTGAAGCCAGAGGATGGCCGGAAACAAAAGTAACTATGCGTTTTTGGATTATGGGCGGAGTTATGGCAGTTATCGGCTTAATTTTAGTTTTTATTGAAAAAATTATCTAAGTATGAAAATTAAAGATTTTAAAGACAAAAAAGTGACTATTATTGGCTTAGGACTGCATGGCGGGGGAGTTGGCGCGGCTAAATTTTTCAGCCGGGCCAAAGCCAAAGTCCTGGTCACTGATTTAAAGACTAAAGATGAACTGGCTGAATCAATAGAAAAATTAAAGAAAGAACCGATTAAATATGTTTTGGGCCAGCACCGGTCAGAGGACTTTATTAATGCTGATTTAATTATCCAGAATCCGGGAGTTAGAGATAAATCTAAATATTTGGAAATAGCCAGAGAAAACAATGTTCCGATTGAAACGGATATCGGTATATTTTTCGAGCTTTGTACGGTTCCGATTATCGGCGTTACCGGAAGCCGAGGCAAGTCCACAACGAGCGTTTTAATAGCCAGGTTTCTTAAAAGGAGATATTCAGAAGTAATTTTGGCCGGAAATATACGCAGTTCGGCGCTGTTAAAGTTAAAGAAAATAGATAAAGACACTAAAGTCGTCTTGGAGCTTTCAAGTTGGCAGTTAGCCGGCTTAAAATCGCACAAAAAAAGTCCGGCTTACGCCGTGTTGACCAATCTCATGCCTGACCATTTAGACAGGTATAAGGATATGGAACAATATATCAGGGACAAAAGAAAAATTTTCCGGTGGCAGAAATCAGATAATTATTTAGTCCTTAACTATGACGATAAACAAGTAAGAGAATTTAGCCAGGAAGCAAAGTCGAAAGTGTTCTATTTCAGCCAGAATAATCAATCGGCATCTGACTTCCAAGGAAGTTTTGTTAAAGACGATAAAATATATTTCAATTCTGAAGAAATCTGTTCTTTGGAGGAAATCCGGTTAAAAGGCAGGCATAATCTTAGTAATGTTCTGGCGGCCGTAACGATGGCCAAAATTCATCGGGTGCCCAACAAATCTATCCAAAAAGTTTTAAGCAAATTTGAAGGCCTGGAAGGCCGTTTGGAGCTAATAGGCGTTGTTAGAGGAATAGAGTATATCAACGATACTACCTCGACTATTCCCGAGGCTTGTCTGGCCGCTTTAAGGACTTTCCCAAAGCGCAATATTATCCTGATTGCCGGCGGCAATGATAAAAATCTGGAATTTAAAGAGCTTGCCAGAGGGATTGTAAAAAGAGTTAAGGCCGTTATTTTGCTCAAAGGGAACGCTACTGACAAAATTAAGAAAGCGCTTGATGAAGAATTAAATTTAAATAACCAGTATCTAGAAATAATCGGACCCTTAGACAGCATGGAAGAAGCCGTTGCCAAAGCAACTGAACAAGCTGAAGAATTTGAAAGAAGCATTGTTTTACTTTCTCCGGCCAGCTCCAGTTTTAGCATGTTCAGGCATGAATTTGAAAGAGGCGAGGCCTTTAATAAAGCAGTGTCTTCGTTAAAATGAAGAACCATCAACCTGATTACATTTTTATCCTTGTTGTTTTTGCTTTAATTGCTTTCGGGTTGATTATACTTTTCAGCGCCTCGTCAGTTATTTCACATGAAAAGCTTAGCCAAAGCAACTATTTCCTAAAGCATCAGCTGTTTTACAGCCTGCCTTTGGCGTTGATTTTTTTTATTATCTGCCAGAGAATTAATTACCGATACTGGAAAAAAGTGGCTTTTCCTTTAATGGTCGTCTCGCTGATTTTACTGGCTTTGGTTTTTGTTCCTGGGATAGGCAGTGAAAGCGGAGCCAAAAGATGGATTTACTTAGGATTTTCAGTTCAGCCCTTTGAAGTTGTCAAACTAACTTTTATTATTTACTTAGCCGCTTTACTAAGCCGACTCCGGAAGGTTTCTGAAGCGAGTAAAGAAGATAACGCCCAAGCCATTAAAGAAAGTTTAGCCCCTTTTTTATTGGTTGCCGGGATTATCGGTCTGCTGGTTTCTTTCCAGCCTAATATGAGCGCTTTGGTAATGACCTCTTTAATTGCCGGCCTGCTCTACTTTCTTGCCGGCGCCAGGTTATCTTACTTAGCAGCTCTTTCAGGCTTGGCTTTAGCCGGATTTTTTGTTTTAATTAAAGTAGCTCCTTACAGGATGAAAAGATTGACGGTTTTTCTCCATCCGGAATGGGATCCTCAAGGCATTGGTTATCAGATTAATCAGGCGCTTTTGGCTATTGGTTCAGGAGGACTCTTTGGATTGGGCTTTGGGCATAGTATCCAAAAATGGAAGTATCTTCCCGAAGTTATCGGCGATTCCATTTTTGCCATTGCCGCAGAAGAATTCGGTTTAATTGGCGCCGGCCTGATAGTTTCATTTTTTGTTATTTTAGCTTGGCGAGGATTCAAAGTTGCTAAAAATTCTTCTGATAGATTTGGCTATCTTTTAGCCGGGGGAATTACCGGTTGGCTTTTTTTCCAGGCCATTATTAATATATCGGCTATTTCCGGATTAATCCCTTTAACTGGAATTCCTTTGCCTTTTATAAGTTATGGTGGAACTGCCCTGGTAATTTCGTCGGTCGGGGCAGGGATTTTGGTTAACATATCAAAATACACTAAGTAAATTTTAATTTCTAAGTTTTAATTTTATAAATAAATCTTAAATCTTAATTTTTAAACATATTGAAAGTATGCGAATCTTATTCACTGGCGGCGGCACGGGAGGACATATTTTTCCCATAATCGCCGTAGCCAGACAATTGAAAAAAAATTATCAAGAATCAGTTGAGCCGATTGGACCGGGCAGAGAAACTATCTTAGAAATGTTTTTCTTGGGCTCTAACGGGTTCGCTAAAAATCTTTTGGAAAAAGAAGGAATTGAAGTCAGGATTATTTTATCCGGAAAATTTAGGCGCTATTTTTCGATTTACAATTTCCTAGACATGTTCAAGATTCCCATAGGCATTTTGCAGTGTCTTTGGAGTCTCTATTTCCTAATGCCCGATGTTATTTTCAGCAAGGGTGGATATGGCAGCGTCCCGGTAGTACTAGTTGCCTGGCTTTACCGAATTCCCGTTTTAACTCACGAGTCGGACGTTTTGCCAGGATTGGCCAATCGCTTAGCGGCTAGGTTGTCAAAAACAATTGCAGTTTCTTTTGCGGCGGCTAAAAAACATTTTCCTAATAATAAGACCGTTTTAATAGGTAATCCGATCCGTTCAGAAGTTGTCCAAATTTGCCTTTCTTTGGGCAAAGAAAGTAAAGAAAAAACCAGAAACATCTTTAAGATAATCAGCCAGAAACCAGTTATTTTGATTCTCGGCGGGAGTCAAGGAGCTGAGAAAATAAATGATTTAGTTATCAGCAGTTTGTTTAAGCTCCTGGAAAAATATGAGGTTATTCATCAGTGCGGAGAGAAAAATTATGATAGCATCATTAAAAAAATGGATCAATTGCCGGTCAGCTATCACGTTTATCCTTTTTTAAGCGAAAAGCAAATATCCTTGGCTTATTACTTGTCAGATTTGATTGTTTCTCGGGCCGGAGCAGGCAGTATTTCCGAAATTGCCGCCTGCGGCAAGCCAAGCATTCTAATTCCTTTGCCAAAATCGGCTTCCGGGCATCAAAGGGAGAACGCCTTTAACTATGCTAAGACAGGAGCAACGGTTATCCTGGAACATCTTAATTTAACCCCTCATCTTTTCATTAATGAAATTAATAAAATTCTGGATAATCCAGAATTGTCTCAGAAAATGTCTAATAACGCTAAAGAATTTTCCCGTCCGGAAGCGGCCCAGGAAATCGCACGGAAAATAGTGGAGATGGGGAGAATATGAATAATAATAAACCAATCAGAGTTAGAATTGCGCCCAGTCCGACTGGCTTATTTCATATTGGCACGGCCCGGACTACGCTCTTCAATTATTTATTTGCTAAAAAGAACAATGGCAAATTTATTTTACGCATTGAAGACACTGACAAAGAAAGATCAGAGGGAAAATACAAAAAAGACATTCTTGATAATCTAAAATGGCTGGGTCTGGAATGGGATGAAGAATACTGCCAGAGTGAGCGAATAGCTATTTATGAAAAATATCTTAAAAAACTTTTAGATTCCGGACAAGCATTTTATTGTTACCATACTAAAGAAGAACTGGATAAGGAAAAAAATAAGCAGATGGCTAATAAGGAAGCCCCGCGTCATATTTGCGATGGCCGGGGAGCTTCTTCAAAAGGGATTATTAGATTTAGATGCCCGGATAAGAAAATTACTTTTAATGATTTAATCAAAGGAGAATTAACGTTTGACGGAAATTTGCTAGGGGATATAAGCATTGCCAAAGATGAAAAAACGCCGCTTTATAATTTTGCCGCTTCGGTGGATGACGCTGAAATGAAAATGAGCCATATCATTAGGGGCGAAGACCATATTTCCAATACGCCTAAACAGATTTTTATTCTTGAGGCGTTGGGATTAGATTGTCCTGAGTATGCTCATCTCCCTTTAACTCTGGGTCCCGATAAGACGAAATTAAGCAAGCGGCATGGAGTTGTTTCGGTAACCCGATATAGAAAAGAAGGATATTTGCCGGAGGCGCTGGTTAATTTTATAGCTTTTCTTGGTTGGCATCCGGGCAATGAAAAAGAGATTTTTTCTTTGAAAGAATTAGAGCGGGAGTTCTCTATAGAAAGAATAAACAAGTCCAATGCAATCTTTAACATCAATAAGCTTGACTGGTATAATGGCCAATATATTCGGAAAATGGATTTGGATAAATTGACCGAATTATGCTTGCCTTATCTGTCCCAAGAAACTAATTTTGATTATGCTAAAAAAGTTGTTGCTTTAGAACAAGAAAGGTTAAAAAAGCTTTCTGAAATAGGGGAGTTAACTAAGTTTTTCTTTTTGGACAAGCTGGACTATCCAAAAGAGCTGCTAATTTGGAAGAAAATGACTTTAAAAGAGGTTAAAAACAACCTTGACATATTAGGTAAAGCATTGTCTAAAATAGATAAATTTGACCAAAATTCGTTTCAAGGTATTCTGATGCCTCTGGCTGAAAAACATGGCTCTGGAGAGCTTCTGTGGCCTCTGAGAGTGGCTTTAACAGGCCAAAAGGCCTCTCCTGGTCCCTTTGAAATAATGGAAGTTTTGGGTAAAAAAAAGGTTCTTAAAAGAATAGAAGAAGCCATGGAATTAATTGAAATTTAAGGATTTGATAAGAGGAAACAGATAAGGACTGTTTTTAAGGAAATTTAAGGGTTGTCATTGAGGATCACGTCCCTTTACAGAAGGCAAACTTGACAAGGACTGTCTTTATCATTGGCAATCCTTAACTTTTTATGAAATTCAGAATATATAAATTTTTTTTAGTTATTTTTTTACTTTTCCCCTTAATAACTCAAGGCGGCTTGATTGATGATATTAATAAACAAATTGAAGAGCAAGAAGTCAAAAGAGCTGAACTGGAAAGACAAGCTGCTGAATACCAGCAGGTGATTGAACAAAAAAAAGGAGAAATAAAGAGCTTGAGCAACCAAATCGCTATTTTTAACGCTCGGATAAATAAACTGCAGGTGGAAATAAATATTACTAAAGATGATATTGACCAAACAGAAATGGAAATCATATCTTTAGAATATGGCATAGTTCAGGCAGATAAGGATATTCTTGAACAGAAAGATAATTTAGGAACGGTTATCCAGGCAATTGCCGAATTTGACCAGACCAGCCAGATGGAAATGATTTTATTCAGCGATGATTTTTCTGATTTTTTTAATCAATTGACCTATTTAGACAACCTTCAGAATGGAGTCAAGGAAAAGGTTGAAAGCTTGAGAGCGTTAAAACAATTGTTAAGCAAGGATAAAGAAAGCAAGGAAGAGAAGAAAGAACATTTACAAGGGCTAAAAGAGCAATTGGACAGCCAGAAATGGTCTTTAGCCAGTCAAAGAAGCTCCAAAGAAATTCTTTTGAACCAGACCCGAGGAGAGGAAGGCAAATATCAGCAGATGCTGGCTAATATTGAGGCGCAGAAGAAATCATTGTTGGGCGACATTAACCGGTTGCGCCAACAAAAAGCGGATGAATTGGCCCGTCTGGAGGAGCTTCAGGAGAAGCCGCCTTCAGGTTTCTGGGCCTCTTTGAGTTGGTACTATCGCCAGGACGATTCTCGGTGGACAGACACAACTATCGGTATCAGCGATTCCCAATTGGGGGATTACGGCTGCGCTATCAGCTCGGTGGCTATGATTTTTACTTATCACGGAGAAACGATTACTCCAAAACAATTGGCTAAGGAGTCAATCTATTATTCCAGCCTGATTATTTGGCCAGACCGATGGGGAAGCCTGCGCAAAGTTTTAGGAACTTACCGAACGGCAGTTGACTGGTTCAGGATTGACCGGGAGCTGGGAGCCGGTTATCCGGTAATCGTCCGGGTTCAGGCGGACGGATACAGCGGAGCGCATTATGTAGTCGTCCATCATAAAACGGATGATGGCAGATATGTAGTCCATGACCCTTTATTCGGGGCAAATATATATTTATCTTCCAGCCGCGCCTTTATTGGCGAACTTTACGACACCAGTACCAGCATTAACCAAATGATTGTTTATCATTAAATCTATGAAAGCGAATCCGGGGAAAAAATTAGTCCTTCAGATAAACGGAGAAAAATACGCCCGCTATCCGATTAAGACTGAATTAATTACTCCGAATGACAGAAATTTCCCAAAAGTAATCAAAAAATACCTTGAGGGCAAACTTAGAGCGGGGGATATTGTCTTTGTTGGCGAGAAGATTATTGCAATTATGCAGGGGAGAGCTTATCCGGTTAGCGAGATAAAGCCGAGTCCGATGGCTGCGTGGTTAAGCCGAAAAGTTTACAGGAATCCGGCCGGAATCGGTTTGGCATCTCCGGAAACAATGCAGTTAGCGATTGAGGAAATAGGGCTTTGGCGGATTCTTCTGGCAGGTCTGGCCGCTTTAATAACCAAGCCGTTTGGAATTAGGGGAATTTTCTATCTGATTGCCGGCGAAAAAGCGCGCGGTATAGACGGTCCGGTCTCTTACGCAATTCCTCCTTACAATACTTACGCCAGCAAGATTCCTAAGAAGCCCGGGCAAGCGGCTGAACAAATCAGCCAGAAGATTAATTCGCCGGTGGCGATTGTTGACGCCAATGATTTAGGCGTCCGGATTCTTGGCGCCAGCCAGGGAATTGACAAAAAACTTTTACTCAAGGCCTTAAAAGACAATCCTTTGGGGCAGACAGATGAATCAACTCCAATTGGCGTTTTAAGAAAATTATGACTAAACCGAAAACTTTATTAATCCTGATTTTTATTTTAATAATTGTCGTTTATGCGTTTTTACAGAACAATGCCGATTTACTTTCTTTTAATAGAACTAGACAAATGATTAATCAGAAATTGATTAATCCGATGAAACAATTCTTAACAGACAGAAACATTAAAGAAGAAAGTCAAGAATTTTTAGATAAAGCCGAAGAAACTGTTGAACAGAAACAGGAAGAATTAGTTGATAAAACGCAGGAAAAAGTTAAGCAAGAGATCAAAGATGGCGCTAAAAATTGGTTAGGCGGCAAATTAGAGCTTGTTAAAAAAGGCTTAACTCCCCTAAAAAACAAGCTTCAAGAGGGGAGATGCCAGTTAAGAGAACAGGTTAATAAATTAAAAAATTATTTAAGCGGCTGGTGGGAAGAATAAAATAGACATACTTCTCTTTATAGGGGACAGGGAATTATCCACAGGATAAGTTGACGGCTTTTAAGCCGTACCTTAAAATAGATATATAGTCGCATAATATACCTTAATACACATTTAATACATTAAAAAATATGGAAAAGAACCAAAAACCACTTCCTCAGCATTTAACTGATTTTCTGGACTGGTTGGACATTGAAAAAGGTTTATCTAATAAATCCCAGGAAAACTATTCCCGCTTCCTTAAGAAATTCATTGACTGGTTGGCAAAAAATAATCTAAGCGATTTAAAGCCTCACGAACTCTCCCCTGCCCATATTTGGGAATACCGAGTGTATCTATCACGGCATTCCGAAAAACCTTTGAAAAAGACAACCCAGAACTATTACTTGATTGCTTTGAGGTCTTTTTTGAATTATTTTGCCAATCGAGATATAATTTCCTTGCCTTCGGAGAAAGTCAAACTGGCCAAAAGCAAAGATGAGAAAAAGGTTCATTTCTTAAACCTAGAGCAAATAGAAAAACTTTTAGCGGCGCCGGATGTAAAGAGAATAAATGGATTAAGGGATCGGGTTATTCTAGAAGTTTTGTTTTCAACCGGATTGAGAATTGCCGAACTGGTTTCCCTTAACCGGGACCAAATCAGGATTACTCCTTTGACCAAAGATTTAGAAATTGGTATTATCGGCAAAGGCAATCATAACCGAACAGTCTATTTCTCCGAAAGGACAGTTTATTGGTTGAAAAAATATCTTGACCAAAGGGAAGACAAGGATAAAGCTCTGTTCGTTAATTATCAGGGCAGGAAAAACGCTACTCGGCGGCTGACTGACCGTTCCATTGAAAGGAATATAAAAAAATATTCTTTGCTAGCCGGGTTATCAGGCAACACCACCCCGCATACTCTTAGACATTCTTTTGCCACCGATTTGCTTTCTCAAGGTGTTGACTTGCGTTTAATTCAGGAATTCTTAGGACATCGGAATATTGCCACTACTCAGATTTACACCCACGTGACTAACAAACGTTTGAAGGATATCCATCGTAAATTTCACGGAGGTAAGAAATTAGAATAAAAATATGCGCGTCTCTTATTCCGGGCTGGAAACCTTTGTTAACTGTCCGGCTAAATATAAGTTTCAATATGTAGAACGGATAAAAGTTCCCAAGTTAAAGGAAGCGATTTTCGGCACTTTAATTCATGAGTGTTTAAAGATGTTCCACGAACCGAGCCAGACAGATTATGTCTCTGAGGAGAAATTGCTCAAATATTTTACGGAAAGATGGAACAGCGAGATTTACCAAGATAAACAGGAAGAGGCCTTTGCCTTCCATCAGGGAATTAAAATTCTTAAGGATTACTACTTACAAAATCAAAGCTCTGAATTTAATATTATTAATTTAGAGACACCTTTTGAAGCTCCTGTTTTGGATGGGGCGGAACTTCACCAAATTACCGGACGCATAGACCGGATTGACAAATTAGAAGACGGAACCTTTGAAATAATTGACTACAAAACGAGCAAGAAAATGCCTTCTCAAGAAGACGTTAATCAGAATTTCCAGTTAGCAATTTATTATCTGGGAGTTATTAATCGCTGGCCTTCTTTAAAAAAACAGAATCGTCCGGTTAAACTGTCTTTGTATTATTTAAGGCATGGGGAAAAGCTTTCCGCTTTTCAGAATGCTGAAAAAGTTAAGGAAACCAGGCAGAAAATTTTATCTATAATCGACCAAATTAAAAAAAGCTCTTTTGAGCCAAGAATGAATTCGTTATGCGACTGGTGCTCCTATCAGCCCTACTGCCCTCTTTTTAAGCATAAGCATTTAATCCATCAGCCAACAGCCAATGATGAACAAATTAAGGACGTAATTAAGGAATATTTTGAAATCAAGGATAAACAAATGACAAATAACCGGCGTTCGGCTGAATTAAAAGAAATTATTAACCGGTACTGCGATGAGAATGAAATAGACAGAATTTTCGGAGAGATTGGCTATCTGACTCGTCTGCCCCAGCAAAGATTTTCCTATAACTTTAACCAAGTTAAAGAAATCTTAGAGCCGCTTGGCAAATGGAATCAGGTTTTAACCATTGATAAAGTAAAATTCAAAAAAGTCATTGATTCGTTGCCGTATGATATTAAAAGGCAGATTGACCAGACCAAAACTCTGGAAAAAGAATTCAAGGTTATAACGGTTAAGAAAATTAAGAAATAGATTTGAGACGTCCAACGTCTCAAATCCCAATTTTAGTTGTTCGGTCTGTATTTTTCAAAATTGCCGCATGGGGCATAGCCGGCCGTCTGGGCTTCAGCTTCCGAATCAAACCAGATTTGGTTTTGAGGAGCAATTTTCTTAGCCCAAGGGCATTCGGGCCAATGGTATTTACTGCTGTTAACACTGCCAACAAGTTTCCCCTGCTCTTTCGTTGTGTCTTCAGTCGCATTTTCTCCAGAGTCAAATTTTGAGGCTTGAATAACTGAGGCCGAAGGATTTTGAATAACAATTGGCTTAATGTCTGCTTGAAGCGCGGTTAACCGGCCGGCGCCGAAACTGATTAAGGCGATTAAAATAATGCCGATGGTCAGAATAATATCCGACTCGTTATCCCCCGCCCATCGTTGAAGTTTTTTGGCATTTGGGTTGACGATCCTTTTTAAATCGGCTATCATATCTTTATGAGTAAAACAAAATCGGCCGGATCAACTTCGCTCGGCCGTGATTCTCAACCAAAATATCTTGGAGTCAAGTTATTTGGCGGTCAGCTGACCCAACCAGGCAGCATTATTGTTCGCCAACGAGGCACCAGGTTTTTGCCAGGCAAGAACGTCCGCCGGGGCAAAGACGACACCCTTTACGCTATAACTAAAGGAGTTGTTAAGTTTATTACCAAAAAAATTAAGCGCTTTGACGGTTCTCACAGAACCGCCAAAATAGTTAATGTGGAATAAATAATTAAAAAGAATCTGAAGTAAGAAAAAAAGACCCCAAACGGGTCTTTTTTTTTATTCCCTACTCTTCTTTTATTTCTTTTCTAGCGGGTTCTGCTTCTTCGATGACAATAATCTTGATTTTGGCTTCTAAATTATGAGGAAATTCCACCGTGGTTTCGTACTCTCCCAACTCTTTAATCGGCGCGTCTATTTTAATCTGTTCTTTTTTTATCTCAAAATTTTCCGGCAGGCCTTCAATAAAAGATATATTTTCTTTTAATTTTCCGGCAATTTGACCGGCGCCAACCGTTCCGAAAAGACCACCTTCTTTATTTGTCTTAACTGGTATTTCTATCTCCAGGCCATCTATCTGGCTGGCTATTTTCTGGAAAAGCCCCAGTTCTTTTTCGGCTTTTCCGGCGTCAATTCTTTCCTGCTCTTTTATTTTACTGATTTCCGATTTAGTTGCCAAAACAGCTATCTGTTTGGGAATCAAAAAGTTGCGGCCGTACCCGTCAGCCACTTTTTTAACTTCTCCTTTTTTCCCTAAATTTTCCAAGTCTTTAAGTAAAACTACTTGCATATTGGTAATCTTAATATTTAATAATAAAATTTTCAAATCGGCCGGTTGCTTTTTGCCATTTAATATCTATTTTATCAACCTTAGCTAGGATAGGTCCATTATAACACCATTCAATGAATTGATTCAAGTCCTCTTCTTTGCCTTCGGCAACTATCTTAACCGTTCCGTCGTCCTGATTGCTGACCCAGCCGGTTAAACCTATTTTTTTAGCTTGTCTTCTGGTTGAGTCTCGAAAAAGCACACCCTGAACCCGTCCGTAAGCTTTAAGAGTTAATCTTTTATCCATTATTTTAACAATTCTACCGCTCTATCTAATTGGGGGTCGCGCATCTCATCAATGTCTTCTAAAGTCAGTTCCACTTCTTCATCTGGGACTATCCCCTCTTCGTTAATATCGGTTCCAGCCGGAGTCAGCCATTTAGCCACTGTGATTTTAGCGCTAGAACCATTCCTTAATTTTTCAAGTTGCTGAACAGAGCCCTTACCAAAGCTGGTTTGCCCTACAATCTTTATCCCTTTAACATCCCTTAGGGCGCCGGCTAAAATTTCTGAAGCTGAAGCCGAACCTTCATTAATTAAAACAACTGTTGGCATATCTTCTAAGTAGCCATATCCCCGACTGCGATGTTCGTTTTTATGGCTGTTGCCGTAATCTTCGGTGACCACCAGTTCTCCTTTATGAAGGAACCAACTGGATATGTCAACCGCTGCTTCCAAATATCCTCCAGGGTTGTTACGAACATCTAAAATAATCCCTTTAGGGCTTTCTTGTAAGGCTTGCTGAATAGTTTCAGCAAATTGTTCAGTTGAGTTTTCAGTGAAATGATAGAATTGAATATAGGCAAGCCATTCATTATTTTTACCCAGCTCAATTTTTTCCATTTTAATAATGGGAATCTGGACAACGTCTCTGATAATGGTAATTTCTTTAGCTTCAGCCCATTCGTCTCTGGCAACCAGCAGAGAGACTTCGGTTCCTCCCTCTCCTCTGATGAGCTCAACAGCCTGATCAAGTGTTAAATCAGCTGTCAAAGTGTCATTCACTTTTAATATTTTGTCTCCTGCTTTGATTCCGGCCTTCTTAGCCGGATTTCCTTCCAAGGGAGAAATGACTGTTAAAACTCCTTTGCGGATGCCGATTTCAGCGCCAATTCCTTCAAAACTTCCGCTCATGTCATCAAGAAAACGTTTGCTTGTATCCGGTTCCATGAAAATCGTATAGGGATCGTCCAATGATTCAAATAATCCTTTAATTGCTCCATAAATCATTTCTTGATAATTAAGCGAAAGCCGATCGACATGTTTTTTCTCAAGAATGCGCCAGGCGTCCCAGAATAAACTGAAATCAGCTTCAGTCGGCTGTCCAACCTCTTTGTTGCTTAGTCTTTCAATTTTATCAATAGACGGCTGGTTAATCTGTCCAACAAAAAAACCAAAGCCGAAGACAATCAAAATAAGGATGGCCCAAGTTGGAATAAAAATATACTTTTTTATGTTCATGCTTTTCGCCATTTCCAAAAATACTTTATAGCGCTAATAATATGTATTCGGGTATATTTATTAAATAAAACATCTAAAGAACCTCCGAATTTCTTACTGATTCTGTAATAATAATGGAACATTTTTGCTTTAGGCAGGCAAAAAATCTGATATCCTTTTTCCCAAAAGCGCCGGCACCAATCAGTATCTTCCAAGTACATAAAAAACCTTTCATCTAACAGTCCGACTTTTTCCAGGGCTTGCCGGCGGATAAGCATAGACGATCCTTGCATCCAATCAACCGATTTTGGCTCCATTGAATCGCCGTTTTCCATTAAAAAATCGTTGAGTTTTCTTTTTCCCCAAGTTAATCTTTTTAAAAAAGTACGCCGGGCCAAGATTGCTCCAATGCTGGGAAAACGGAAACAAGAATGCTGGGGCTGATTGGCAAAAGTCATTAATTGCGGTCCGACAATTCCAGCCTGATTATTTTTCTCCATGAATTCAATTAACTGCTGGACAGAATTTTCAGTAATTAGGACATCGGCGTTAAGGATTAAAATATATTCTCCTTGCGAATTCTTAATCCCCGCATTAACAATTTTAGCATAGCCGACGTTTTTTGGGAAAGGAATAAGTTTGGCGCTGGGAAATTCTTCGTTAATCAGATTACTTATTAAGGGCTCTGACTGGCTATCAGCAATAATTACTTCATATTCAACAAGGCCAAGATTATCTCTAATTGATCTGAGGCAAAGCTTTAGCAGAATTGGGGTTCGGTGGTGAGTTATGATTATAGAAAGCATTATTTACAAGTCAAATATATTTTTACACGCATCTTGGATTTTTTCAAAATTGTCTTCTATTGGCAATAAAACGTATTCTTTGTTAATAAAAGTGTAATAAAGTAGTCCTCCGGGGGAAATATCAAAAATTCTCGTTTGGATGTTATCAATATCTAATTTCAAAGTTAGGCTAACAAGATTTTTAATCTCTCCCAGAGAAGCATCTGTCCTGAAGTGCTTGCCTAAAATATCCAGAAAATTATATATCTTAACCGGATTAGTCAACATCCCTAAAGAAAGGGCTTTTTCCTTAAGAGCTATTAAAACTTGCTGTTGACGGGACATCCGGTCAAAATCATCGGTTGAATATCGGGAACGGACGTAATATAATGCAGTTTGCCCGTCTAGATAATTTTCTCCCTGTGATAAATGGAAAACCCATCTTTCTTCTCCGTCAATTTCTTTGATAAACCAATTCTCACTCTCTTCCCATCCCTCTTTGGACCATTGGAAGTTTTCCTCAAAAGGTGTGTTCAGATAGATAGAAATTCCGCCTAAAACGTCAACGGTTTTCTTAAGCGCTTCAAAATCAACTGCTACCGCGTAATCAATGTATAAATCAGTTATATAGGAAATTGTTTTTTTGGCGCATTCCAATCCTCCTTGGGCATAGGCAAAGTTAATTTTCTTTTTTTCTTCTAAGCACCAAAGACGGGCATAAAGGTCGCGAGGCAACGAAATCAAGGCGACCCGGCTGTCGCTTTTTCTGACGCTGAATAGGATTATTGCGTCGGAAAGAAGCTTCCCTTCTCCTGGATCATCAGGGCCCCTGATGCCTAAAAGAAGGATATTCAAGCGGTTATTATCTTTTTCCGGGAGGTCGGGCAGGTCTTCAGCAAGAGGCAAATTTTGGTTCGGGATATCTCTTTGGCCAATAACTTTACTAATCGTAAAACCGGTCTTGAGGAAGAAAAGCGAAAATAGCCCGATTAAAAAAAGAGCTGTAATAAATATCCATAATTTTCTTTTCTTTTTCGGTTGAAATTCCTCTTCCATATTTTTATTTAAGGATTGTCATTGAGGATTACGTCTCTTCGCCTTTGGCGAAGGGCGTGTCCGCCTGCCCGCCTCTGGAGGGAAAGGACGACTCCTTAAATTTTGACAAGGATAAACTGATAAGAACAGTCTTTAAAATGACGCCCTTGTGCTCAAGGGACATCATTTTAAGGACTGGCCTTATCATCATCTGTTCTTATCGTATGACAATTCTTAAATTTTTAAAAGTCGACTGTTCTTTGCCCTTGCTTAAACCACCTTGACATTTCCTGAACACTTGCTTTCTTGTTAGCCATAATTATTTTTCTCTTTTGCCAGGCCTTAGGCGTTTGTTTAAATAAATCTTTTATGGCTTTCCAAGTGAATCTCTCAAAAAGCAGAACGTAAAACCAAGAAGCTGTCTCTTTAATTAAAAACCAGGGCAAATGCTTTATTAAAATCCAAGCCTGCTCATTTTTAATCTGCATTAGACGTTGATTTTTAAATGCCAAATATTTGGCAAATTTGCCTATTTTTATCCTTTCTCGGATTATGGCTAAGTAATTTATAGAAGCGTTTTCTCCGGAACTTCTGTCATGCCAGGCAATTGATTTTGGCTGATAAATAATTTTCCATCCGTAAAGACGCATTCGCCAAGACAAATCAACATCTTCCTTGTACATAAAAAAATCTTCATCAAAATATTCTCCATTTATTTTAACATTCTCCAGAGCGGTTTTTCGGTAAAGCGGCGCTGCTCCGTCTGCCCCAAAGACTTTTGTTTTTTCTTCAAATTGACCTTCATCAATTTCTCCCTGCCCTCGGTTGATAATCCGCCTGTTTTTTAAAATGGCTAATCCGGCGCTATCAATAATATAAAAAATTTCCTGGTTTTTAACGTATCCCAAAGACGAATTACCTAAGTTCCAACGAAGCAATTTTCCTTGAACCGCGCCTATCCGATTATCCTTTTCAAGAGCTTCTACCGCTTTTTTAACGAAATGCCTGTCTAAAAAAACATCTTGAGTGAGGCATAAAACATATTTCCCTCGACTAATTCTTATTCCCTGATTCTGGCCTCCGGCATATCCTAAATTCTTCTTGTTAAAAACTATTTTCAAGTCCGGTCGGTTTTCCTTGGCTAATTTCTCCAGATAGTTTTTTGATTCTCCAATAGAATTATTGTCAATAATAAGGATTTCTAAATCAGGGTATTCTTGGCTGAAAACCGAATTCAAACATTTATCAAGATATTTTTCTCCATTATGAGTCAGGAGATTTATTGAAACTAATGGGCGAAGCATAGAGGAGGCCTATAATAGCTACAAAAAATAAAAAAACCTTGTCATTAAAAAGCACTACATCAAATAAACTATAGCTAAAAATCCAGACTAAAGCAAGGACTAAAAACCCTGTCCAGCAGGATGACTTTTGTTTCCAGGCCTCTTTTAAAATCTGCCAGAAAATAACGGTTAGAACAATTAGCGCAAAAATGCCCATTTCAGCGGCAATATCTAGATATAAGCTGTGGGCCGAGGAGCCTTTTTTAGCAAAAGATACATCTTCGTTAAGAACTAAAGAGTAGTTGCCGATGCCGACTCCCAATAAAGGTTTCATAATTATTGAATCAGCTGTCCTCTGCCAAATTTCCAATCGGCTTTTAACCGATATTTCCAAAAAATCAATCATGCTTCGGGCTCTTTCAAAAAAGGACATATCAGCCATAGCATCTCTGCCCAGCTCAAGATACTGCGGCGCGAAAAGAATTGCCGAAGCGATTGGCATTAAAAGAAAGAAAATTACCAAAGAGCCAATAATCAGCTGGGTTTGGCGCCGGCGTTCTTGATTAAATCCGGCAGTAAAAAACGTTGTTCGGGAACGAATAGACGGAGACCAGTAAAAGAAAATGATGAATAAATAGGCCGAGAGCGAAATTAAAGCGCTGGCCCAGGCTCCTCTTGAGCCAGAAAAGATTATTGCTGACAAACAGCTAATTAACAAAAGGTAGAAAATGATTGCTTTCTTCTTGTTCCCCCTAGGCCGCTTGAAAACAGCTGTTAGGATAAAGGGCAAACTTAAAATGCAGAAGAAAGCGAAGGAATGCGAATCAGGAAAAACAGAAAACATTCTTAAGGTGGGCAGTTGATATGAATAATAGGAAAACCAAGTGTTGGTGTATGATAAAAGATTGCTTAACTCTTGTCCGTAAAATACGTTAATTACGTTTCTGTCCCAGAGGTACCAAAATTGGTGGAGGTTGATAAAAAATACCATAGCCAACTGCAAAAAACCGACTCCCAAGGTTATCCCTATAGCTGTCTTCAAAGCGCTAATAATTTTAGAAATAACTTTTTTGTTTCGGTAGGCCAGATTTCTAATAATAATGAACAAGAAAAGAATATTTACGATAAAGAGGATTTTCTTGATTCCAATGAATAAATTATCCGCGGCAATAAGAGATATAACTCCAATTAGAAAAAAAATTCCCGTTAAATATTCCATTTGGGAATGCCTGAATTTTTCTTTAATTTTCCATTTACCGAAACGGCCTTTAGTCAATTTGATTGATAAACCATGCTTAAAAAAAATGACCAAAAGAAGGACAGTTAACAAAATCCGCCAATTGGCCATTGAGTCAAAACTTTCCGTGATTGGTAAAGCGACAAATAAGGGAATTGAAGCAATAAAAACCCATAGGGAATCTTCCACCTTGCTGAAAATAAAGTAAAAAACCATCAGGCCGGTTAAAAACAAACTGGCTTCCAAGGGCGCAACCTTAAAGACCATTAAAAAAATAACCGCTATCTCGGTTAGCAGAATGATAAGATTTTTGCTATTTTCTTTTAGGCTCATTAATTTCTACTTACCCGTCTGAGGCGGGTTAAGCATTTATTAGCCGAATCAAAATTTAGATAAATGCTTAATACCCTTTTAATTTCTTTGACTTTTTATGCTGACGCATCCTTTCTAAGGCCTTGGCCTCAATCTGACGAATGCGTTCTCTTGTAACGCCAAATTCCTGTCCGACCTCTTCTAAAGTATGGGTTACTCCGTCTTTCAAGCCGAAACGCATTTCTAAAATCTTTTGTTCCCGGGGAGACAGATCAATCAAAATTTCTTTAAGGCGTTTTCTTAAAAGTTTTCTGGCCGCTATCTGGCTAGGAGAAATACTTTTTTTGTCTTCAACGAATTCTCCTAAAGTACTTTCTTCGTCTTTATCGCTTATTGGAGATTCTAAAGAAACCGTGTCTTGGGAAATCTTAATAATTTGCCTTACTTTTTCAACACTTTCTTTCATTTCAACGGCAATTTCCTCAGGCAAAGGTTCCCGACCCAGATTCTGCGTAAGCAAACGCTTAAACTGGGTGTATTTACTAATAGTTTCTACCATATGAACCGGAATTCGGATAGTCCTGGCTTGATCAGCCAATGCCCGAGTAATTGCTTGCCTTATCCACCAAGTAGCGTAAGTAGAAAACTTGTATCCTCGATGATAATCAAATTTTTCTACTGCCTTAAAAAGACCGATATTCCCCTCTTGAATAAGGTCAAGCAAACTGAAGTTCCGGCTGCGGCCAATGTACCTTTTGGCAATGCTGACGACTAATCTTAAATTTGATTGAGTCAGTTGCTGTCGGGCTTCCTCGTCGCCCTGCTCTATTTTCTTTGCTAATCTGACTTCGTCCTGAGCGTTTAATAAAGGGATTCGTCCAATTTCCCGTAAATACATTTGGACATTGTCAAATGATTCCATAGCAAGATTCAATTTCTTATCTTTTTTTCGGCTTCCGTCTTTAGTTAAAGCTTCGTCCAAAAATTCAGCAGACTCAACTATTTCAATATTGTTTTCTTTTAATTTTTCATAGGCTTCTTCCAATCCATTGATATCATCCTCTATCCGGGGAGCTATTTGGAGAAGTTCTACTTCAGTAATAAATCCCCTTTCTCTGCCCCGGCTGATTAATTCTTGAATCTTTTTTTTGTCTATTAATTTTCTTTTTCTTCTGGGCGCCTGCTTTTTTACGGGAGCTTCTTTCTTTCTAGAAACGGGTTTTTTTCGAGAGACCGGTTTTCTTGCTGAAACAGCTCTCTTTCTAGGAGCGGTTTTCCCCTTAGGCGCAGGTTTTTTTACCGCTTTCTTGGTTGTTATTTTTGATTTAGTCATATTAAACTTATTTGTTTAGTCAATTTATTAAATTCTTTAGTCAGTTTTTTAAGAGCAGGATTATCCCTTTTCCCTTCGGCTTCTTGAATATCCATGTTCAATTTATTTAATTTTTCCTGGAAGTAGCGTTTTTTAAGTTCCTTGAAACAGAATGTAATTTCTTTTTTAGGATTAAACTCTTCAATTATTTCTTTCTGGGCTTCAGCGCCAAAAACAAGGGAATCTATTTTATCCGCTAAATCTAAAGGTAAATCTTTTTTAAAACTGTTTAGATTAATCTTTTTATTCCGGTTTTTTTTCAAGCAGTCGAATATTTTTTCTAAATTCGGATCAGCGAATAAAGAATAAGTTTGTTTTCGGCATTCTCTCAAAGCTTCCGGACAAGACAGAGCCAGTCCTAATGTATATTCTTCAAGATTTGTTTTTTGTTTCGGCGGTTCACGGTCATTTACTTGCGAGAAATCATTAAATGCAACCTTTATTTTATCAATATCTTCTATTAGAGCCGCTTCATTAACTCTCAATTTAGCGGCTATTTTTTGCAGCCAGTGAAATTGTTCTACTTTGTTAGGGATTTTTTTAATAATTGGTAAAAGAGTTTGAGATATTATTTTCTTTCCTTCAACAGTTGAGGCGTCATTTTTAGAAAATGCGCTGGTTATATGAAATTCGATTAAATTTTGCGCTTTTTGAATAGCTTTAGGCCAGACAGAAGCATTTTTTTGGAAGCAGTCAGCTGGGTCCTGATTATCGGCTAAGCTGATAATTTTGAGATTAAAGCCGAATTGAAGGGCTAAACCGGCTCCTCGTTTGGTCGCTATTTCTCCGGCAGCATCCATATCAAAAGCCATAGCTAAATTGTCTGTATAACGTTTGATTGTTTTAAGCTGTTCTTCAGTTAAGGCGGTGCCTGAAGAAGCGATTAAATTTTTAAAACCGGTCTGGTGTCCCATAATAACATCGGTTTGGCCTTCAACTAAAACACAGAGATTGTCTTGCCTGATATTCAACTTGGCCTTTTCCAGACCATACAAGACGCGGCTTTTATCATAAATTAAGGTGTTCGGAATATTGACATACTTCCCCATTCGTTCGTCAGGATTCTCGGGATTTTCTCTTCCGGTGAATCCAATAATCATTCCATTAACATCTTTTATGGGGAAAATAATTCGGTCTCTAAATCTGTCATAGTATTTGTTTTGGCTAGTGTTTTTTTCACTCTTAACAGCTAAGCCGGTTTTAACAATTTCGCTTTCCGGATAACCCCGCTTGGTTAAGAAATCAATTAAGGAACTCCATTGATTAGGAGCGTAACCAATTTGCCATTCTTCAATTGTTTTTACTTTTAGTCCCCGCTTGGATAAATACTTCTTTATCCCCCGGCCAGCTTGGCTTTCTAATTGCCTGGCAAAAAAAAGAGCTGCTAAATGACAGATTTCATACAATTCGGCCCGTTCGGTTTTCAACTTGGCGGAAACAGCCGGGTCAAGTTTTTTTAATTCTACGCCGGCCCGTTGGGCCAAAATACGTAAAGCATCGCCAAATTCCACATTCTCAATCTCCATAATAAAGTCAAAAATACTGCCGCCTTTGCCACAGCCAAAACAGCGCCACAATTGCCTTTCCGGAGAGACCATAAAAGAGGGTGTCTTTTCCGAATGAAAAGGACATCTGGCCCGGTAATTCCGGCCGGCTTTTTGAAGCTTAAGGTAGCCCCCAATTAACTCAACAATATCTAATTTAGATTTTATCTCGTCTACCGGCGATGTCATTCTTCTTTTTTATTAAACCTAACCCTATTTTTATTCTGCCCCTTTAATATTTTATCAACCATATCAATTGGCAGAGAGGACACTTGCCGTACTGGCAAACGAACCCGCAATAATAATGCGGAGAGTGCGAGATTCGAACTCGCGTGGGCTTTTAAACCCGCTTGCTTTCCAAGCAAGTGCCATAGGCCTCTAGGCGAACTCTCCATTATATTTTTTTATTGCTTGAAAATAACCCCATAGCTATACCTCCATTCCCCGGAGGGCCTTAACTCGTTCCTCAACCGGCGGATGGGTGCTGAATAATTTAGAAACTTTTTTGCCTTTAAACGGACTGTTAATATACAGGTGCGCGGTGGCTTTGTTGGCGATTTTCAAAGGAGTTTGGTCGGCTGATATTTTTTCCAAAGCCCGGGCTAATCCTTCCGGATAGCGGGTCAACAAGGCGCCGCTGGCGTCAGCCAGAAATTCCCGCTTGCGGGAAATGGATAATTGAATTAAAGAAGCGATGAAAGGAGACAAAATTGCCAGAGCAAAGCTGATTAAAATCATAATGCCGGCAAATTGCCCGCCTCCTCGATTATCGCTTTTGCTTCTCCCAAAAACGCTCCATCGCACAAACCAGTCAGAAAGCAGAACCACCATACCTACTAAAACTACTACCACGGTTTGCAAAAGAATATCTCGGTTTCCAATATGGCTTAATTCATGAGCTAGGACGCCTTCTAATTCCGAACGGTCCAGTTTTCCCAAAAGTCCGCGAGTTACCGCAATAACCGCGTGTTCCGGATTCCGGCCGGTGGCAAAAGCATTTGGCGCCATTTCGTCAATAATGTATATTTTGGGCAAAGGCAGGCCGGCAGTAATGCATAAATTTTCTACCAAACGGTACAGCTCAGGATTATCTTTTTTTTCAACCTTCTTGGCCTTGCTCATTTTAAGAACAATTTTGTCTGAATACCAATAAGAAATAAAACTCATTAAAGAGCTGAAAGCCACGGCTATTATTAGAATAAGCGGACTTTCAAATTGATAAGAAAAAACCCAGCCCAGTCCGATAATGAAAATAAGAAAAATAGAAATTAACAGCCACGTCTTACGGATATTTGAATCTTTGTGAGTGTATAAAGTAGGCATGCGAGTAAAGGAAGCCCTCAAAAATTTAAGGATTGTCATTGAGAGCAGTGAACTTCCGCCGAAGGCGGAAAGTTACGCTCGCCTGTCCGCCTCTGGAGGGAAAGGACGATTCTTAAATTTTGACAAGCTTCCATGATAAGAACAGTCTTTAAAATGACGCTCTTGTTCAAGGGACATCATTTTAAGAATTGTCCTTATCATCAGCGTATTCCAAGGGACATTATTTTGAGAACTATCCTTATCGTCAAGGCACATTCTCCTGTAACGAGACCGATTAGATCTAAAACTCCACTTTGATCGGTTCTCGGGCCGCCTCTTCTTCAACCTCAAAGAAATCTTTTTTGTTAAAACCAAACATTCCAGCGATTAAATTGTTAGGAAAGGTTTCAGTCTTAATATTGAAATCTCTGACATTGCCGTTGTAAAACCGACGGGCCGCTTGAATTTTGTTTTCCGTATCGCTCAATTCTCTCTGCAATTCCAGAAAATTCTGGTTGGCCTTTAGATCAGGATAATTCTCTGCTACCGCGAAAAGAGACTTTAAGGCGCCGGACAACATATTTTCGGCTTTGCCATGTTCTTCTACTGTTTGAGCTCCCATAGCCGCAGTTCTGGCTTGAGTAACTTTTTCAAAAAGCTCTCGTTCGTGCTTAGCATAACCCTTAACTGTTTCAACTAAATTAGGAATCAAATTATAGCGCCTTTTGAGCTGGATATCTATATCTGACCAGGCTTCATCAGTCCGATTTCTTAATTTAATTAAGCTATTATAAACAGCAATTAGCCAAAAGATTAAAATAGCGGTTACGCCGATTAAAATCCATAAAAAACGCCCCATATTTTTGTCCTGAAACAAATTTTTTAGTTTTTAAATTAAAAACCCAAATAAATTTATTTCAAGTATTATAAAGTTGATTTTCCTTTATTATATCATTCCCGAAACGATTTTGCAAATACGAAAACAAAAAAGGACAGTCCTTAAAATTGTACTCCTTGGAATAAGGATGTAATTTTAAAGACTGTCCTTTAATTATTTAATTTATTCCAATTACATCATTCCCGGCATCCCGCCACCCGGCATCCCGCCACCCATCGAAGATGCTGCCGAATCTTTCTTTTCAGGCAGATCGGTAACCACGCATTCGGTAGTCAAAAGCATTGCGGCAGCTGAAGCGGCATTTTCCAAAGCAGAACGAGTAACCTTGGTTGGATCAATTATCCCTGCGTTGAATAAATCTTCGTATTTGTTTTTAGCTGCGTTATAGCCATAAGCCCCTGACTTATTCTTAATTTCATTAACCACTACCGAACCGTCTTGTCCAGCATTATTGGAAATTTGTCTTAACGGCTCTTCCAAAGCTTTTTTAAGAATTGTCAAACCAATTTTAGCTTCTCCTTTAACTTTAACTCCATCCAGCGCTTTAATTGCTCTGATTAAAGCCACGCCGCCGCCCGGAACAATGCCTTCGGCAGCCGCCGCTTTAGTGGCTGCTAAGGCGTCTTCGGTCTTGGCCTGCTTGTATTTCTGTTCTGCTTCGGTAGCCGCGCCTACTTTAAGCACCGCTACTCCGCCAGCCAGTTTAGCCAAACGTTCCTGCAATTTTTCTTTATCAAAATCGGAATCGCTTTTGGTTAACTCGGTTTTAATCTGGTTAATCCTGGCTTCAATTTCAGATTTATTGCCTTTGCCTTCAACAACGGTAGTATTCTCTTTATCCGCGATTACCCGACGGGCTCGGCCCAGCATTTTAAGTTCAGCGCTTTCAAGCTTAAGGCCAACCTTTTCAGAAATAACCTGTCCACCGGTTAAAACAGCGATATCTTCCAGCATTTCCTCGCGTCGGTCGCCAAACCCGGGAGCCTTGACCGCTAAAGCGTTAAAAGTTCCTCTTAATTTGTTGACTACTAAAGTAGCTAAGGCGTCTCCTTCAACGTCTTCGGCAATTAGGACAATGTCTTTTTTGCCGCTTTGGGTAACTTTTTCAAGCAAAGGAAGTATTTCCTGAATACTGGAGATTTTTTTGTCAGTAATTAAAATGTACGGATCGTCAAATTCTGCCTGCATTCTTTCAGTATTGGTAATCATATAAGGAGAAACATAACCTTTGTCAAAGCGCATTCCTTTAACGATTTCTTTGGACAAGCCAAAGGTTTGCGACTCTTCCACAGTAATCACGCCTTCTTTGCCAATTTCCTGAATGGCTTCGGCAATTAAATCGCCAATTTCAGAATCTTCTGCTGAAATAGTGGCCACTTGGGCAATTTCCGCCTTGCCGGCCACGGTCTTAGACATTTTTTTAAGTTCCTCCACGATTGCCTTAACCCCTTTCTCAATTCCCCGCTTAAGCGCCAAGGGGTTAGCTCCGGCAGTTACGTTTTTTAATCCTTGAGTAACAATTGCTTGGGTCAGCAAAGCAGCAGTAGTAGTCCCGTCTCCGGCTGCGTCATTGGCCTTGCTGGCTACTTCCTTAACAATTTCAGCGCCAATGTTCTCAAATTTATTTTCCAGTTCAATCTCTTTGGCGATAGTCACTCCGTCATTGGTAATTTCCGGAGAGCCAAATCCCTTATCCAAAACAACATTCCGGCCTTTTGGCCCCAAGGTTACTTTAACCGCGTTAGCTAATTTATCAACGCCATTTTTAAGCTGGCGTCTGGCTTGTTCATCAAATTTAATTTGTTTTGCCATGTATTTTTCTACGAATTACGAATTTATTACGAATATACGAATTTGTATATTAGCAATTCATTTGCATTTTGTAGCCTTATTCTAATATTGCCAAGATATCCTCTTCTCGGGCAATTAAATATTCTTTATTGTCTATTTTAATCTCATTGGGCCCGTATTTGGTAAAAAGCACTTTATCGCCTTTTTTAACGCCCATTGGTTTATTCGGCCGTCCAGGGCCGACTTCAATAACCCGTCCCTGTTCAGGCTTTTCTTTATCGGCCGTATCAGGCAGAATAATTCCTGATTCGGTCTTGTCTTCAATTGAAATTGGTTCAATAAGAACCCGGTCGGCTAATGGTTTTATATTCATAGAATAGTCAACAAAAAAAGCAATAAAAGCAAACAAGAAATCTGTTTATCATCTATTACTTTCTGTTTCTCTTTTATTTTATCTTAATAAAAATTATTTAAACCGTCAACCCAGTAGAAGAATTTTGAAACAAATTTTAACAAAGTTAAAATTTAAATTAAAAATATTCAAAATTTCTCTACTGGGTCAACCCAGAAGAAGAATTTTGAAATAAATTTTAACAAAGTTAAAATTTAAATTAAAAATATTCAAAATTTCTCTACTGGGTCAACCCAGAATCTTTTTCATGGGCCAATTCATCTAATCCTAACATCTCCATCTTCTGATTATATCTTTCTAAAGTTTCTTTTTCCGGCGAATCTGGATGGAACTCCAATTGCTGGTCATTAAAAATTACCCGTCCGCCAGCCCGATAAGTCAGCGGATCTTTCCTTATCCGTTGTGCCTGAAACTTCCTTAAAAGAAATTCTACTCCATCTCCTATTTTATTGTCAAGTATAAACTCTCTGGATTTTCTAAAAAAGGAAAAAAGAAAATGACTTTTGATTGTTTTTAAAAATCCTTTTTGGCCAATTGGATAAAAAGCCAAATAATCTTTAATCCATTGATTAGCCCGTTGAAATTTTTTATCTAAATCTGGCTCGGCCTGCCAAACCGGAATTAAATGAGCATAAGTTTGAGCATTATACAGGCTGAAAAGAGGAATCCCTAAGGATTGGGTGGTGATATAGTGATTTAGGCAGAATCGATTTTCGGTCAGTTGGCCGTGCCTCCGCCGGCCGAGCAAATGGATAAACAAAGTTGTCAAAGCCCGGCAGGTCCAAATGCGACCGGCGCGGGTAACGATTAACAAATCTATGTCCGATTCTTTCCTTGGATTATTCATAGCCAAAGAGCCGCTTAACATGACCAAACGGATAAAAGGAATATTTTGAATCAGCTTTATTGTCCAGCGCGCTTTTTTCCAGCGCTGGTCAGCCAGTTTCTGTCTTTCAATTCTTTGATCAGCTAAGCGGCTCTGGCCTTTTAAAAAATAGAAGCCGTTTTTTTGCTCTATTCCAGGATGATTTTCTAAAGCATCCAAGATTCTCTTTAATTTTATCGGCTGACATCTGGTTAGATATCTAAAAACCTCCCAGCCAGTCAAAGGCCGTTCCAAAACATCATAATAAGCCAAAGTAGCTAAAATTGATTTTTCCAAGTCAGCCATATTATAAAAATTTAAGAATTGTTATTAAAGCCATTAAAGGACAGTCCTTAAAATGATGTTCCTTAAGCACAAAGACGTCATTTTAAAGACTGTTCTTCAATCAATTATACTCCATTCCCTCCAAATAAAAAAGGACGCTGGTCCTTTTGATTCAGAACTAACGCCCTATTACTTTTTTTAATCAGTTTTAACGATATTTTCGATATTGTCTACTGTCCAAATTTCAAGCCTTTCTCGATTTTTCCCTCCAGAATATTCTCCAGGTAAAATTACGATCAATTCTACAGTATCGCTTGCTGCAGAAACCCGGCCGATTACTGCCAAAAATCCATCCTGCGTTTTATCTTTAGGATGGACAAACTTCGTTTCGCCTAATGACTTTTCAAGTTTCTTTCTAATATCCATGCGTACCCTCCTCATCCTTAATATTTAAAATTTAAAGTTCTGTTCTTAACCCCAGAGCAATGGCTTTGGCGATTCGGGTGCTGACCATTGATTCTTTGCTGGGAATTACTTTTATGCCTTTCAAGTCAGTCAATTTAATTTTACCCTTTTTAAAGAATTTGTCAATCTCTGGAATCAAAGTTTCGCTTAATTGATAAAGGCCGGACCATTGGTGGCTGGCTATCTTTTTATTGCCCTGTTTTAGAATCAAACAAGGCTGTCTTTTTGATAAGTTAATAGTTAGGATCATTTTAACAAATACGGTTCTTAAATTTTGATAAGGATAAGCAGATAAGGACAGTCTTTAAAATGATATCCCTTGAGCACAAGGGCGTCATTTTAAAGACTGTCCTTTAACCATTGCCTCAAAAACTTTATTTCTCTGTTTGAATCCTTTTACTAACTTAATATTTCCAACAGGGATTTTGAAATATTCAGCCAAAACCTTTGCAACCGCCCGGTTGGCCTGTCCTTGGATCGGCCTTTCCTTGACCCAAACCTCAAAACTGTTTTCGCCTTTTTTTATTATTTGCTCCTGACCTGCTTGAGGGAAAACTTTTACTTTTATCAGCATAGTGTTTTCGTGCCTTAAAATTAGACGGCGTTCGGTAACTAGGCCGTCCCTTGCGTCCGCCAATTTTAGCGTAATTCTTCATTTGCCTTCTCTAAGAAATAGCTCCTTTTTTTGAAAAAATATTTAGCCCGTTTTATAATCGTTTGTTCAACTTCAGGATGAGTCAAATGCCCATTATCAATAAAAAACTGGGAAACTCGGCCGAAATAAAGGCATCCTAAAGCATCAATCAAAAGAGATTTCTTATTAAATTCTGGATAAGCGTAAATAAAATCATAGACGATTTCAGTCCAGAGCTTTAAGCCAATTTCATTTTTTTTGACCCGACGGATTTTTCTTAATCTTTTAATCACTGGCTGGCTGGCGACCTGTTTAATTATCGGCCAGAAACGGTCCAAATTGCTCCAGAAGATTTTTCTGTATGATTCGTTATTAAGTGAAGCGCTGGACAGAACTGGCAACTGAGCATCTCCTTTTATCTCAACATTATTAATTTTAGCGCCTTCTTTAATTCGGTCAACATTTTTAGAAAGCATCTTAAAAAGAGTTCCGGCCACTTGAGAAAACATTGGTCCTAATTTAGGATTGGACAAATTATGGATTTTAGAGCCCAAATTAACCTGGCAAACCTTGGAATTACTGAAAAAAGCCGTTAAGCTCATAAAAATATCTATACCGAATTGATAAGTAGTTCGGCTCCATTTTTTCTTAAGCCAGATTTCAGACATTTTGGAGGAAAAAGCAAAATCGCCGCCGATGGGCTGACGAATATCCCATCCTAAAAGTCCATAGATTAAAGGATAAACCAAGTGATTAGTTATGGTTGCGTCAGTTTTATGACGTGAATAATAAGGAGCAATGAAATCATATCCTTCAAAAACCGGCTTAGCCATTTTATTAACCCAGTCCGGCCGAATGCTTTTTAAGTCAGCGTCCAATACCAAACCTGTCTTGGCGCCAAGTTTCTCCATCATAAAAAAAAGGTTATGAAAATTATAACCTTTTCCTTTAATGTTTTTATCGGTACTGATATAAATTCTGGGCGTATTCACTTTAGCTTCAAAAAATGCCTGCTTAGTCCCATCAGGAGAATTGTTGTCTACATTGATAATAACTCTTTTTTTATCAGGGAAATATTTTTCTAATCCTTGGCTCGCCTGCTCCGCTACAAAACCGATAGTTTCTGCTTCGTTATATGAGGGGATCCCAACTATTATTTCCGCTTGTTTAATTTTTTTTGGATTGTCGATTATCATTTAGGTTATTCTGAGGTTCTTTGGGAATAATGATTGCAGCCGTAAGATACGCAATCACTCCAGGGAAAAATCCCGTAAAAACAGTAAGTAAAACTAAAAGCAAACGCAAGATGACTGGATCAACGCCAGTGTAATCACCTAATCCGCCCATCACACCTGCTAAAATTTTGTTTTGCTCACTGCGATAAAGTTTTTTATCCATAATGGTTAATTAAGTAATCATCCTTAAACCGATATAGAACAGTCCTTAAATTTCCTTAAGGACTATTCTTATTTGTTTATGGCAATCCTTAAATTTTTCAAAGATTTTATTTATGAAATCCTTCTGTATTTATTTCTGCCCAACTGTCTTCGGCTTCGCTCCATTTATAGGCGTTGAGTTTGTAACTTTTTTCATCCTGGCTGTAAATGTATTCTACTTTTGTTTCAGAACCAATTCTTCCCGAATAAATGGTTTTTTTGTCTAAGACAACTGGCCGGGTAATAAATTCAAGTTTGGTCTTGCCTAAGGGCCCTTTAAATACAATGGTTTCCGTGTCCGTTCCACCCTGCTCGTCAGAATGTTCTTTTTGATGTTCTCTCACTTCAAAATTATCCTTAATATCGCCTACTAAATTTTCCCATTTTTCCGGTAGCATAAATCTATAATTAATATTTGGAATCCGAATTTAAGACTGAACTACGTTCTTTAGAATAATTACAATAATCGCAATCCGGATTAGGAGCAGGAATTTTACTGCTCATTAAACACTCGTGCGCCTTAATAATCGTATCTTCTACCCAGGAATCATTTCCCTGATAAGGTAATATTTCAACATCAAATTCTAGTTTTCCATCAAAGGCCCCTTTGTCTGTTTTGCCATTCGCGTAGACAAAATAGCCAGTATTGGAAACTTTAAAGTTGTTTTTACGAAAAAGCCATTGATAAATTTCCATCTGCCTTTTATACCCTTTTTGCCAGTCGGCGTCAATGCTTATCTGGGCGTTTTTAGCCGTTGATTTGTAATCAACGATGATTAACTCCTTGTTCGGATTAATCCAAATATCATCAATCGCTCCAAAAATAAGCAGATTGGTTGGTTCATGTAAAAATTGAATACCGACAAAAGTATTCCGCCAATCATTTATTTTTTCGTGTTGAAAAGGAATAGCGTCAATTTTATAATGTTTCATCATCGGATGGGTTTCGCCTTTAGCGCGATGGATATCAAATTCTTTTTTAAACAGAGTGTCAACCGCTGAATTAAGCGTATAAGGAAACATTGGCGGTCGGTCAATTCCCAGCCGGCGGTCTAAATAAAAACAGCGCGGACAATTCAAAAACAAGTCAATTCTAGAACGGCTTAATTTAAAAATCTCTTTGGAGTTTGGATTAAAAATACCGTAGGCGCGTCTTGGTTTGTAATAGTCAGACATAATTAATTTTCAAAGATTTTATTTAAAAGTTTGTTCCGGCCCTGCTTTGTCTTGGCAGAGTAAGGAAGAACATCTTTACTGTCTGTTTTGTCTTGAATCATCTTCAACTGCTTGCTTAATTCTCTGTTTTTAAGCTTGTCAAATTTATTTGCTATTATTATAACCGGATGCTGATTTTTTTTCAATAAATCCAGCATTTCCATATCAAACTCGGTCGGTCCGACTTTAGCATCAATAATTAGGATTACTTTTTTAAACTTAACTCCTGAACGGAATAAATACCAGATTATCAGTTTTCTGATTTTTTCTTTTCTTTTAAAATCAACTTTAACAAATCCGTAACCGGGCAAATCAACAAAATACAACTTCTTATTTATTAAAAAGAAGTTTATCTGTTTTGTTTTCCCCGGCACGGAACCGGTCTTGACTAATTTTTCCCTTTTGACCAGTGAATTTATCACACTTGACTTGCCGACATTAGAACGGCCGACAAAAACAATCTGTGCTTTAGTATCTTCCAATATTTTATCAGTTCCAATGATTCCTTTAACAAACTCTGCCGATTTAATTTCAGTCTCAGTTTCTCTTTTTCCCATGCTTCTATTATAACGACAAGCTCTTATCTTGGCAATCATTTAAAAATATCAATCTGGAAATAAAAAACCCCTGCGGTATGCGATTAACAGTCACATTTATATAATTAAATCCGCAGGGGTTAAGTTATGATGGAGGAGGTTTCGTTAGCGCTAAAATAAGCTCGGAGAAAAGGGTTTGCCTATTTATGGCGGCTAGACGAATCTCCCCCATCAGTTAAGTTGTGTCTTTATTTTATAACAAGGCCTTGGGTCTTGTCAAGGATTTTATCACGGCGGCCTGAATTTGAAAATAGACCGCTTCTTGCCAAGGATTTCATTAATCTTCCTTTTTTTTGCCTCCTTGCAAGCATTAAAGTGTATCCCCTAAGTTTTCCCTTCGGATGCCCTTTCGATCTCATGATATCCTCCCTATCTTAAATTAAAAGAATAAAATAAAAATAACATTTATATTTAAGAATGTCAAGGTTCTGCGTTTTGTTTATTAAATTATCTATTCAATCCGATAAAAGGGCTGGCTTGTCCCCAGTATTCCGGAACCTGTCCGTTCCATTTCTCTATCCAGCGCAATTCAACCACCTGCGCGTTAGCCCGCAAGGCTTGCGCTTCAATCTGAATGGCCTGCGCTTTGCCCCGGGCTTCGGCAATTCTCTGCTCTGCTTCAATTTTTATTCTTTGCAAGTCTCTATCTGCTTTAAGCTTTAACTGTTCCGCCTTAACTTTTGCTTCAATAGCTTCATTAAAAGTTGCTGAAAAATCAAAATCAATAATGTTGAATTCGTCAACTACAATAAAATTTTCTAATAATCTTTTTGCAAGATTTGATTTAATCTGATCTTTAACGGTTTCTCTTTTGGTAATTAACTCTTCAGCAGTAAATTTGGCTGTTTCCGCTTTAACTGATTCCTGAATAGCAGGAGCAATAATTCTGGCATTATAATTCTTTCCTACTTCCTGCCAAACCTTATTAACTGACTCGGGATCTAAATGATAATTCAGGGCAATTTTTGAAGTAACTATCTGTAAATCCTTGGAAGAAGCGCTAGCCGGAATTTCGTCTTTTTGAATTTTAACATCCATTTTAACAACTTTTTGGACAAAAGGAATTTTCATATAGAGGCCTTCACTAAAAACTTTGTCTTTAACTGCTCCGAATTGAAGCAAAACTCCGCGTTCTCCTGCACCAACAGTTCCAAAAGCGCCTAAAAGAAGTATTAAAACGAAAAAACCAATAATTATGCGAGAAAAAAGCTTTTTTCCTTCAACCCCTTTTATATTTTTTATTTTCTCATTTATTTCAACAATTCTGTTCATATTTATTTCTCTTTTTAACTTTTACTTTTATCGACCTTTTGTTTTATTCTACCAATAAAAGCTTTCTTTGGGAACCTCTTTTTAATAAAAAACCTCCAGGGTAAATTAGCCGACTGGCCGGCATAGTCCACGCCAATTCTTTTGCCTGAAAGTATTTTCGGTTTAAATCCCTTGTCCTCCACCCATAAAGTATCTCTGGTTAAATCAATCCCGTTGTGTTTTTGCTTAGCAATCTTGAATTCCCGACAAAGTTTTCCTGGCCCGTCGGCCAGCGGATAATCCAGCGCTCTGATAAGAACTGCCGACGGATAACCTTTATAACCGGTCACTATATTCAAGCAATGGTAAATTCCGTAAATAAGGTAAACGTAAGCGTGGCCGCCCAGTTCAAACATAACCCTGTTTCTTTCGGTCATGCCCTTAGCCGCATGGCAGGCCAAATCGTCAAATCCTTCATAGGCCTCAGTTTCAATAATCGAAGCCCGGTAAATTTTGCCTTGATAGCGATGAACTAAATCCTTGCCAATTAAGTCACGAGCCACCTTTAGGGTTGGCCTTAAATAAAAATCGCGTTTAACTTTCATCACATTATTATAACAGATATCAAAAAAATTACTAAAAATTCCTTCTGGTTTTTATCCCCGAAGATATGCTATAATTAAAACATGAAGGATAATTTGGAACAAATCGAAGAGAAAATAAACAAAAAGTCAAAAAAACGGGAAAAAAAGAAAAAGCCCAAAATGAAAGTTTCAGGCAAGAGTGTTTTTAAATTAAGAGATGCGATGAGGAAACCAAAAAGGAGATAGTTGAAGAACGGCCTTCAAAAATTTAAGGACTGTCCTTTAACGGCTTTAATAGCAATCCTTAAATTTTTAATGCTTGACTGGGTTTTAGTTATGTGATAACCTTTAAGCAATGATGAAATTTATCGTCCAGATTTTTGTAAATGCCGTGGCTATTTTTTTAGCTAATTATTTAGTCCCCGGCTTTGTTTTTAAAGGCGATATTTTAACTCTATTTGTCGCCGGACTAATTTTAGGTCTGATTAACGTTATTCTAAGGCCTGTCCTGCGCTTTATTTCAACTCCTTTTATTATTTTCAGCTTAGGTCTTTTCTTAATTATCATCAATATAGGACTTCTGTGGTTGCTGGAATATTTAGTTGATGAATTGACTATTACCGGAGCTTGGTCATATTTTTGGGGAGTTATGATAATTAGCGTTGTTAATCTGGTCTTCGGCACCGGCCGGAAAAAGAGGAAGGACTAATGCAGTATTTTCTAACTATCTTTCAAATTTTTATTTCTATAGGCCTGATTGTCGTCATCTTGCTTCAACGACGTGGAGCCGGCGGCTCAGGCATTTTTGGCGCTGGCGGAGAAAGCAGTTATTACACCAAGAGAGGCTTTGAAAAAATTCTTTTTATTAGCAGCATCGTGCTGGCCGGTTTATTTATTGTAACCGCCTTTTTAAATCTTTTAATTTAATCTTCTATTCGTACTCAAATAGACAAATTAATATCCTTTTTTAAGGTGGGAAAATGGCCGACTGGCAAACAATGGACACGTTTTTTTAAAATTCTCACTTTTCGGGAACGCTGGATAGTCAGAAGCTTGATTTTTATCATTCTTGGCTCCTGTTTAACGTTGCTGATTCTCTTTTATCTTGAGAACACAATTATTGAACCTAGGATAGGCGGCGAATATCGGGAAGGCATTTTTGGTCAGCCAAGATATATTAACCCAGTCTTATCCCAGACGAACGATACTGACCGCGATCTGGTCCAGCTGATTTACTCAAGTTTGTTCAAATACGACAACCAAGGCAACCTTATCACCGACTTGGCCGAAAGATATGAAATCGGAGAAGAAGGTCTAGTTTACACTGTTTTTTTGAAAGAAAACGTTTATTGGCATAACGGAGAAAAATTTTCAGCTGATGATGTCATTTTTACCATTAAAACCATTCAGGACCCCGAATACAACAGTCCGCTAAGAAATATTTGGTTAGGAGTGGAAATTGAAAAAATTGATGAATTTACTGTTTCTTTTAAATTAAGCAGTATTTACGCTAATTTTCTCCACAATTTAACTGTTGGAATTTTGCCTAAGCATCTTTGGGCCGGTATTTCCGGACAGAATTTTCCTTTAGCGGTCTACAACCTCAAACCCATCGGTTCTGGTCCCTACAAATTCGAGGAATTTGCTAAAAATGAAGAAGGGCAAATTGAATCAATGGAATTAACTTACAACGAAAACTTTTATCTGTTATTTAAAGACAGGATCCAAGGCCCGTTTATTAAAAAAATTATCTTTAAATTTTACAACAGTCAAGAATCGTTAACTAAAGCTTATCAACAAAGACAAATTGATGGATTGAGTTCTTTATCAACGTCCAATCAGTCAAAAATCAGAAATAACCTTACCATTTACGAAATTAAGATGCCCATCTACTATGCTGTTTTCTTCAATCAGAATAAAAGCAAAGCTCTGGCTGACAAGACTGTTCGAATGGCTTTAGCTTATGCAATTAATAAGGAAAAAATAATTGACGAAGTTCTTAACGGCAAAGGAACTCGGGTTGATTCACCTTTGCTGCCAAACTGGCCTAATTGCGCTTTGGAAACAAATATTTACGAGTTTGCCTTAGAGCACGCCCAGAATATTTTAGAAGCTGAGGGCTGGGTGGATTCGGACAACGATAATATCAGAGAAAAGGAAGAAACCAAGCTTGAAATAGAAATGTTGGTTACTGATTGGTCTGAAATAAGAAGGACCGCTGAATTAATCAGAGAACAATGGGAGAAAATCGGGGTTAAAATCAATTTAAAAATAGTTGAAGCGTCCGTTATTCAAAAGGATTATATCCGGCCTCGGGAATACCAAGCTCTTCTTTTCGGAGAAATTCTCGGCGCTGACCCGGACCCGTTCGCCTTTTGGCATTCCTCGCAAAAAAAAGACCCGGGCCTAAATCTATCCCTCTATCAAAACAAAGAAGTTGACAAACTGCTCCAAGATGCCCGGCAAACACTTGACCAGACCGTCCGCCAGGAAAAATACGCCGAATTTCAGAAGCTGTTGATTGAAGATATTCCCTGCATTTTTCTCTACAGCCCTAGCTACATTTACCCGGTTAATAAAAAAGTAAAAGGGATTTCCATAGAAAAAATGACTGAACCATCCCAAAGATTTTCTCAAGTAGAAAATTGGTACATCAAAACAAAAAGAATCTGGAAATAATTATGAATCTAGAAAAAATTAAGCCGAATATCCGTTATCTGCTGGATATGAAAAAACTTCTTTTTGACCAGCCTTGGGCTGAAACAGCCCCCGATTTAGAGCTTTACTATATGTACCGTGACTTAGCAGAGAACGAGAAAGACAGAGAAGTCATAGCTAAAAATGGATTAAGATATGACATTACAGTAATGCCCTTTATTATGTTGGGCCGGGAATACAACAAAACAGCCGGTCATGATCATCCGTTGGTTCCTAAAACCAATTTAACCTATCCAGAAATTTATGAAATTTTAGAAGGAGAAGCTGTTTTCCTTTTTCAGGATTCTCATGGAGACGAAATCAAGGATGTTTACGCGATTCAGGCTAAAAAAAACGACAAAGTCATTGTTCCGCCTAATTACGAACATTTGATGATAAACATTTCCGTAGAAAAGCTAAAAACCGCCAATTGGGTTTGTCGGGAATTTGAATTCAATATTTACAAACCCTTCAGACAAAAACACGGATTTTGTTATTTTGCCCTTAAGAATGGCTCGCAGGAAATAGAATGGGTTAAAAACAAAAATTATAGCTCAATTCCTGATTTAAGATTTTTAGAGCCGAATCAATGGTTGGAAAGGTTCAATATAGATGCCAAGAAAGACCTCTACTCCCTAATTGAGAACTTAAAAAAACTGGATTTTCTTAAGAATCCGGAAATGCTCAAGGATTTAAAATAAAAAAGCCCTTAGATTTACTCCAAATAGGGCTTTAATGAAAATTATTCTTTAGCATCGCCGCCTATATTTATAGGCTCATAGGCGACTATTTTATATGCTCCTTTATCCTTGTCGGTAACTGCAAATATCTTTGGTATTGTTTTTCGGTTGGCTCCCTTAATATTATACAACCTTATTTCTGCAGTCGGGCTATCTTTGCGAAGAAGCATAAAAGAAGAATCAAGCTCTTCAATTTCTCCTTCCTGGAAATAAATATTATTGATCTTAAGTTCAGTAATTGGATTTTTCATTTTTCTTCTCCTCTAAGATTTAAATTTAAAGAACTAAATATAATCTACTCTATAATTTTTAATTAATCAAGGGCGAGCCCCGTAGAGAAATTTTGAAACATTCGCCTAGGCGAATAATAAACGGGGTAAAAAATAAGTACACGAATAAAAAGAGTTCCGAATAATTAAAAATTAGTGAATTTAAATTCAAAATTCTTCTACGGGGCGAGTGGTGAAATGGCAAACACGCTAGCTTCAGGAGCTAGTGGAGGCAACTCCTTGCGGGTTCAAATCCCGCCTCGCCCACGCGTTTTTTATCCAAAACTTGTTTTGGGTATAAAAAACAGTGTCCGCCTCTGTCGGACTATAAACAGCAACTTTATGACAACAACACAAAATCTAAAAATTATCCCCTTGGGAGGTTTGGAAGAAGTCGGCCGGAATATGACAGTTTTTGAATATGGCCAGGACATCATCATTGTTGATATGGGCCTACAGTTTCCCGGAGAAGCTATGCCCGGCATTGACTACATTATTCCCAATACCGCCTATCTTAAGGATAAGAAAGATAAAATCCGCGGGGTAATTATTACCCACGGGCACTATGACCACATCGGAGCGATCCCCCATTCTATAGGACGTTTAGGCAATCCGCCTATTTACGCAACTGCCTTAACCAAAGGGATAATTCTCAAAAGACAGGACGATTTCCCTGACGCGCCGAAATTAGATATCCACCAAATTGAAAAGACTGACAAAATAAAGCTGGGTTGTTTTAACATTGAATTTTTTCATGTTAATCATAATATCCCCGGCGGAGTTGGCTTGGTTATTGGAACTCCAATCGGGAAAATTGTCCATACTGGAGATTTTAAATTTGACCACAGTCCGATTGGCGATGAACCGGCTGACATTTCGCGCATTAGCGAAATATCTAATAGCGGTATCTTGGCTTTAATGTCTGACAGCTGTAATGCTGAAAAACCAGGCCATTCTATTTCCGAGAAAGATATTCAGGATAATCTGGAAAAAATATTCAAAGAATCATCCGGCCGAATTATTATCGCTACCTTTGCTTCTTTAATAAGCCGAATTCAGGAAGTAATCAATCTGGCTGAGAAATACGGCCGGAAAGTAGCCATTGATGGATACAGTATGAAAATGAACACCCAGATCGCCAAAAAATTGGGATATATTAAAACTGAAAAAGGAACTTTGATAAAAATAAGCCAAGTAGACAATTACCCTAACAAGGAAATAGTCATTCTGTGCACCGGCGCTCAAGGCGAAGGAAACGCCGTACTAATGAGAATCGTTAATAAAGAGCACCGTCATGTTCAAATTAAGAAAGGCGATGTAGCAGTTTTCTCATCATCAGTTGTTCCAGGCAACGAAAGGACGGTCCAAAATCTTAAAGATATTATCTGGAGGCAGGGCGCCCGGGTTTATCATTATCAAATGATGGACATTCATGCCGGTGGACATGCCCAGGCGGAAGACCTTAAAATGATGATTAACCTAGTCAGGCCTAAATTCTTCATTCCGGTCCACGGCAGCTACTATATGCTTAAACTGCACGGAGAAATAGCTGAAAGCGTAGGTATTAGCGAAAAGAATATTATTATTGCCGGCAATGGCAACGTTATTTCCGCCAATAAGGATACGCTTAAGTTGACTGACGAAAAAGTTCCGGCTAACTATGTTATGGTTGACGGATTAGGAGTCGGCGACGTCGGCCAAGTTGTTTTGCGCGACCGGCAGACAATGGCCGAAGAAGGCATGTTTGTGATTATTGCCACTATTGACAGCAAAACCGGCAAAGTCCAAGGAGAACCCGATATTATTTCCCGCGGCTTTGTCTATTTAAGAGAATCGAAAGAGCTTCTTTATCAAACAAGAGAAAAAGTCAAAAAGATTGTTGAACAGGCGTCTTCAGACGAGCATACGGTAAACTGGAGTTATGTTAAGGATAATATACGTGACAAAATTGGACAATTCCTTTATACTAAAACACAGAGAAGGCCTATGGTCTTACCGGTAGTAATTGAAATTTAGTTCTTTATTAAAACTGAATATATGGAGGGAAAGGTCGAAAATAATCCACAAAGAAAGGAAATATCTATGTTAGACAAAAAAGAAAAAGGTGGAGAATCCCCATTAGACAGCGGCCCCCAATTTAGCTTTGAGGATAAAAATAGCAAAGGATGGATTAAGCGATACGGCAGTTCAGTTATTCTACCAGTAATCGCCCTTTTAATTTTAGCCGGCGGCATATATTTGTACGCTAATCAGAAAAGCCGGGACGAGTCGTTTTTACCGTCATCAGAACAAGAGCTTACGGCTGACCTGCAGGGGGAAATAGACGCTTTGAATCAAGAGATGGAACAGAATGGGCAAATTACCCAATTAGAATCAGAAGAAGAGTTAGATAACCAAGTTATTGAAATTATTCCGGCCGGACGTAAAGAAAACGATTCAATTGTGGAAAAAGCGGTTGCCGGAAACGGGGTAACTCATTTAGCCCGTCGAGCACTTAAAGATTACCTTAATGATAAACCTCAAGAGATGACCAATGAGCATAAGATCTATATTGAGGATTATCTTAAAGACGAGATTGGTTCTCATCCGCTGAATATTGGAGATGAAATCGCCTTTTCCGAAGATTTGATAAAAGAAGCCATTGACGCTTCTATGCAATTAACTCCGGAACAACTAAAGAATCTTGAAAAATACAGCGCTTTAGTTGTCTCTTGGTAAAATCTCAGTTCTTTATTTTAATTAATCTAAAAATCATAAAAGTCCCGGACGAACGGGGCTTTTATGATTAAAAAAAAGACAGTCCTTAAAATGATGTCCCTTGAGCACAAAGGCGTCATTTTAAAGACTGTCCTTATCAGTTTCCCCTTGTCAAAATTTAAATCCTTAAATTTTTAAACTGTCCTTTAACTAACTTAATCGAAGTACTGCTCTTGGAAATTGGCGGTTAATTGGATTACGTAATCAGTCACCTTGCTGTATACCCAGCGGCTGTAATATCCGCCGCCTAAGTATTTAGCATAAGCAGTTCTTTCTCCTATTTCATTCTTCTGGGTAGCTCCGCCATTAGCTAATTTAATAGCCGCCGCCATAAAAGCATCCTGATGATTCCAAGGGCTAGGAGGATTATGCCCGGTTAAAGAAGCTACTTGGTCTCGATAGGCTAACCAGGTAGTCGGCATAAATTGGGCTATTCCCATGGCTCCGCCGCAACCATACCAAGGTTCAGCCGAAACTGGCTGTGAGTCAGGATTAATCCCCAATTCATGGCAAATCTGCAAAAAAGCGGTTTTTTCCTTCTCGGCCCTAGTAAGATAGCCTAGGCTCTGGTAACACTGGTACATATCTTTCTTCCAATTGCCAGTCCCAACATTAAGGCCTAAACGCGATTCAGCCTCTAAAACTCCCAATAGAAAAGCCGGCCTAATGCCGGTTTTAGATGCAGCCAAAACAGCATACTGGATGGCTTCATCTTTATCAGCTAAAAATGAAATCTGTTCGGCGATATTCAGAATTGCGCTTTCAGCATTTTTAATTAATTGCTGGAATCGATACTCTTCACCTTTGGTCTGTTCTAATAAATCTTCTTTTTGCCATTGTTTGTTTTCGACGGTTCTTTTTTGAATTAATTGAAGCGATTTTAGACGATTTTGCTCTTCTCTTTCGCTTTCCAGTTCGTCTCTTTTATCTTTAAATTCACTTTTTAACTCATGGACATAAACTAAAATGCCCTGGGTTTGCTCTTGGACGTTTTCCAAAGCGCTGAGCTGGTTAAAAAAATCAGAAAATTTATCGTTTCTTAAAGCCATTTCTAAAAGAGTATACTGGTCGTACAAAGCGACCATCCGGATATATTCAGCTAAAAGATCTTTTTTTTGGTCTATCTGCTTGTTTAATTCATTAATCTCAACATCTATTTCTTGAATATTAAAAGTGCTTTGCTGAATAACCAAATCTAGCTGCCTGGCCTCAATCTGAATTTGGCTAATTTGGTCCTCCAAAATCTCAATTTCATTTGAAAGAGTCCTTTCTTTATGTTTGTTTTCCTGAATTTTCTGCTGGTACTGATTAATTTCCTGTTGTTTTTGCTTAATTTGATTTTCTAAATCCTCCTTAATTTCATCAAAATTAGCAGCTTGGGTGATAAAAGGAGCTGAGAGAAGAATTAATAGTAAAATAGTTATTGAACAAAGATTATAGCCAGTTTTTATCTTCTGGTTCATTTTTTTTATTCTTCTTTCCCGATGCCTTCAGGTTGGGGCCTCGATTTTAGATCGGGGCTTTCTTCGTCTCTGGCCTCTTCCCTCTTTTCCTCCTCAACCTGTTCAATTTCTTCAACCGGCGCCTCTTCAAGTTCTTCCAATTCAGCCTTGGTTCTAGGCGGAACAACCGAAGCAACTACTTCTTTATCTTCGGCTGTTATTTCTGCTCTTGCCGGAATCTTTAAATCTTTAACATAGATGTTGTCGTCAAAGGTTTTTAAACAAGAAATATCCACTTCAATTTCTCGAGGCAAATCCAGCGGCAAGGCTTTTACTTCAATTGAGTTAAAGTTCTTAATCAACACGCCGCCTTCACGGTCAACTGCCAACGATTTACCATTAAAAACTAGAGGAACTTCCGTAGTAATCGGTTCATCCATTTTAACCTGGTAAAAATCAACGTGGATAATTTTGTCGCTAACCGGATCTTTATCAAGGCTGTGAATTAAAACTATCCTTTCTTTTTTGCCTGCTGTAGATTCTCCTCTCTCCAGATCAAGCTTGATTAAAGCGCTTTCCCCGGCTTTTTGATAAACTTTTTTAAAATCTTTTTGTTTTATCGATAAAAGCAAGTTTTTCACTTTATGCCCATACAAAATAGCCGGAATTATGCCTTGCTTCCGAATTTGCTTATTCTGACGGCCGGTCGCTGACCGCAACTGAGCTAATAGTTCTAACATATTGACTATTCTAACTAAAAAACCACCTCGGGTCAAGGATTCAGCATAATTAAAGGACAGTCCTTAAAATGATGTCCCTTGAGCACAAGGGCGTCATTTTAAAGACTGTCCTTATCTGCTCCCCTTTGTCAAAATTTAAGGAGTCGTCCTTTCAAACACGCCCTTCGCAATTCTGCAAAGGGACGTGACTCTCAATGACAATCCTTAAATTTTTTAATGAACCTTACTCTTCCTTCTCAATCGCCTGAACTGGACAGATGTCTATAGCTTCTTGGACGCATTGGTCGTCTGCATCTTCTTTCCCCTCTTTAATATGCGCTTTATTTTCGTTATCCATTTCAAAAACATCCGGGCAAACAGCTGTACAGCTGCCACAACCAAGACATTTTTCTTTGTCTATTTTTATACTCATACACCGTAGAAGAATTTTGAATTTTAATCAATAACATTGATTAATAATCTAAGATTCTTCCTTATTTAATTATTCCTATATACCCCGTTTTATTAAATTAAATATTTAATTTAATTATTTCAAAATTTCTCTACGGGGTCATAATCTGTTATTGCTTTTAAATAATTTAATTTTTTCTTCAACGACCTTTTGGACCGTTTCGACTACCGACGGCATTATTTTATAAGGAGTAGTCTGTTTGGGATTCTCCTTTAGAAATTTCCTGAGCGCCTTGGCATAAGCAAGACGCAATTCCGTATTTACATTAATTTTAACGATTCCCGATTCAACAGCTTTCTGAATATCGTCTTCCGGAGTACCAGAGCCTCCATGAAGAACTAAAAAGACTTCTTTGCCTAAAACGCTATTGATTTCTTTTAGACGGTCTATGAAAAGATGAGGGTTGCCGGAAATATCATTCTTCTTAATAATTCCATGGATATTGCCAATAGCTATTGCTAAGCTTGTCACTCCTGTATTTTTAATAAATTCCTTGGCCTGCTTCGGCTTTGTCAAATCCTCTTCTTTGATTTCCATTGATTCTTGCAAAGACGAACTGCCCCTTAAATAACCAATTTCACCTTCAACGTTTTGAATCCCTTTCCCCTTAGCTAAATTAACCACTTTCTTGGTCATCTTTATGTTTTCCTCAAAGCTTAATTCTGAGCCGTCAAACTGGACAGAATCGTATCCGCTTTCAACCGCTTTTTGAATAATCTCCCATGACTTGCCGTGATCCAGATGTAAAAAGATTGGCAAGCCGGTTTCTTTTTTGTAAACATTAATTAAAGCTCTAATCTGTCTTACTCCAATAAAATTACTTTCCCCTTGGGAAGTAGCGACAATAACCGGACTTTCTAATTTTTGAGCAGCCTGAACAATCGCTTTCACTTGCTCTAAATTAGAGACATTAAAAGCCCCGATGGCATAATGATTAGTTTGCGCTTTTTTGAATACGTCTAACATATTTTTGACTATTTGGGGACTGTTCCCAAAGTAACATAACCTTTATCTAAATTTTCCATCAGAGTTTTATCCAACATTTTTTCTCCCGCATATTCAATAAAAATTTTATTCCAAAGCGCTTCCGGCTGATGGTAAAGATACCTGTAATTAAAGTCCTTTTGATGAAGAAGTGAAATCCCGTTATCAAATAAATCGAAACTGATTAAAGACTCTTGCCCGGAAGCATCAGAAAAATATTCGGCCAGAACATCTGAACCACGCCAAAAATCAAATCCCGAGTCAGGAAACTTTTGACTGAATTTATCAATACAGACAGCCGCTCTAGTATAATGCCAGGCCTCCGGACTGATATGGGGTTCGGCCAGCCTGGGATCGTCAGGATTCTTTTTGTCTAAATAGGCCGGCATCATCCGCCAACTCATTTTATTGCTATTAGGCAAGGGCATGTCGCTAACTTGGACTTTCAAAGCTTCGGTCATTTTATGAACAAAATCCCTTTCCTGGCTGTATTTTTCAAAAAGACGAGCGTGCCAGTCAACTTCGTAAGTATAGTGAAGTGTCATAAAAAAGTAATATAGAGATTCATTAGGACGATCTTTAATCACCGGAATAATAAAAACAACGCCGACTTCCTTCAAATGGCTCATGTGATGGAATTTCTTTTCTAAAAATTCTTGCCCTTTGCCTGACCATCTTTTTGGCAAAACCATTATTCTAATCGGCCTTTTTTCAAAATCATCCTTTGTTAAATAAGTGTAGGCCTTAAAAAAAACCTTGTTCAGCCAATCGCCGTCTTCAACAAAACGCAAGGCGCAAAAAAGTTCAAAAACATCTTCTTTGTCTAGCATTTCATCAATCTTGTCTTCGTATCCCAGAATTCCCATAATTTTTTTAGGCGGGTTCAATCTGAACAATTCTTTAAGTTTCTCTTCTTTAATAAAAAAATCCGATAGATTACCAGTTAAATCTTTTATGGCGCTGATAAAATCCCGACAATCATCCGGATCGGAAAGATTAAACTGATTAAAATGGTTAAAAAGAAACTGGTTATTTTGCTTAGCTTTCTCAATTAAAGATTGATAAATATCTTCAGCTTTTGAATTCCTGTCTAATCCTAAAATGGCCAATTTCTGGTCAATTTTAGAGTCATTCTCCTGAACAATTTTTTCAATTATATCCCTTTTGCCGAAAATTTCAGACATTTTATTTTCCAGATTCAAAATAACTTCTTCAGGAGCCCCCAATATTTTAGCTAATTTAGTAACTGGATTCATAATATTTCCACTTCCACCTTCTCCCATTCTCCCCATTCGCCTTTTTTAAGCAATCCGTTAGTCGCTCCCATTTTTTGTAAACAGGCAGTGGCATTAGCGGTGCCTAATTGGATAGCATGAGTAATATCGCCTTTGTCAATATATCCGGAGACAAAAGCGGCGCCGAAAGAATCACCGGCGCCAGTCCGATCGACCAGACCGGATTCCGGAATCCCGGCCGAATATAAGTTTTTACCGTCCGAAACGGTCACTCCGAGAGGGCCTTTATTCATAACCACAATTCCCTCAACCCATTCATCTAATTTCTGAAAAATTTCTTTTTCTTTTTTAAAATCAATTCCAGTTAATTTAGACGATTCTTCCTGGTTAAGGATTAAAATATCAAGCTTATTAAGCACCGACTTAAGGATTTCAGTATGCTCCGGCGTTTTAACGCTTCCTGCTGGATTAGAGGCTATTTTAATCCCGTTTTTCTTGCCAAAATCAACTAAAGGAACTAACATTTGATGGCTTTTATTAGATAAGGAAGAAACATAAAACCAGTCAGCTTTAAGTTCATCAAAAGGGATATCTTTCTCGGTTAATTCATGGCAAGCTCCATATTTTTCCAAGATGCTCCGGCCTTGGTCAGGCGCTGAGAGAATTACTGAAAAAGCGGTCGGAAACTTGTCTGATTCGACTAACAAATCAAGGCAAACTTGGTGTTGTCCCAATTCTTTTTTTACTTCCTGACCAAAAACATCCCGGCCAATCATGCCGTAATAGGCAGTTTTTAATCCCTGCTCGGCAAAACTGACCGCGCTGTTGGTCCCGCAGCCTCCCATAGTAAAAAGCACATCATCCATGTGCATTTTTGAGCCTAAAGGGATACAAAGTCCTTTCTTAGTGAAAAATTTTTCATCCTCAACTATTTCTAACTTCCGGCTGCTCATGAAAATATCCAGAGTTGCCGAACCGAAAGTGATGATGTCGTAATTCATAGCTTACACGAATCTTAAAAATTTAAGGATTGTTATTAAAAACCATTAAGGGACTGTCCTTTATCATTTCCTCTTGATGACTTTTAGAACTGCTTCTTTAATATCTTTTGCCACTAAACCGAATTCTTTCATTAGCTCATCCGGCTCGCCGGATTCGCCAAAGCGGTTCTGAATGCCAATCATTTCAATAGGCACCGGTTCATTTTTAGCTAAAACTTCCGCTACTGCGCTGCCTAAGCCACCCATTACCTGATGGTCTTCGCCAGTGACAATTGCTCCGGTCTGTTCAGCCGCTTTAATAATTTCCTCTTCGTCAATCGGCTTAATCGTATGATTGTTAATCACCCGCACATCAATTCCTTGTTTAGACAAACTCTCAGCGGCTAACAAAGCTTCATAGACAATCGGTCCACAGGCAATTATGCTGACATCTCGCCCTTTTCGTAAAACTTCTGCCTGCCCGATTTTAAAAGGTGTCTTAGAAGTAGTAAAAATAGGCGTGGCTTCCCTAGCAAATCTTAAATAAACCGGTCCCTCTATTTTGCCTGCGGCCACAGTTGCTTTCTGCGTTTCAACAGCATCACAGGGAGCCAATACAGTCATATTCGGCAAACAGCGAGTAATCGCTATATCCTCTAATCCCTGATGAGTGGCTCCATCTGCGCCAACTGAAACCCCGGCATGGGCGCCGGTCATTTTCACATTGACGTTGTTATAGGCAACAGATATTCTGATTTGGTCCCAGTTGCGTCCGGGGCAAAAAACGGAATAAGTTGAAACAAAAGGAATTTTGCCGGTGAGCGCTAATCCGGCCGCTACGCCAATCATATTTTGCTCGGCAATCCCACATTGAACAAATCTTTCCGGGAATTCATCACGGAACCAGTTACAGCGGGTTGAACCAGTTAAATCAGCTCCTAAAACAATTATGTTTTTATTCTCTTTAGCCAGTTCAACCAACCCTAAACCATAGCCGTCACGAGTCGGCTTTTTTTCTAACTTGCTTTTATTGTATAAATTTTTTGCTAGCATGTTTTAAAATGATATCTTTTAACGATAAGGACATTCCTTAAAATGATGTCCCTTGAGCACAAGGGCGTCATTTTAAAGACTGTTCTTATCAGTTTGTCTTATCTGTTTCCCCTTGTCAAAATTTAAGGAGTCGTCCTTTCCCTCCGGAGGCAGACATATGACAATCCTTAAATTTTTCAAAACTGTCCTTTAACTCAAAAAGCAAAATCACTCGCTTTCGCTTTCAATCCGTCCACCCAATGTTCTTAATTCACTTAAGGCCTCCTGGGCCTGCTTTTTGTCAGGCACCTTGCCATGCCAGGAATACTGCCATTTAATGAAATCAACTCCCTTGCCGGGTATAGTATGGGCAATAATTAAACTTGGTTTTTCAAAAATCGCTTTTGACTTATGACAGGCATCAATAATCTCTTCTATATTGTGTCCGTCCACATCCATAACGTGCCAGCCAAAAGCTTCGTATTTTTCCTTTAATGGCTCCAAAGGCATAACATCTTCGGTATAACCGTCAATCTGAATATTGTTTCGGTCCATAATCTGAGTGATGTTAAAAAGTTTGTATTTACCGGCAAACATAGCTGCCTCCCACATTGAACCCTCGTCATGCTCTCCATCTGAAGTCAAGGCCCAAACCCAATTATCTTTCTTATCAAGTTTAGCAAAGTTATAGGCCATACCGCAGGCAATTTGCAATCCCTGGGCCAAGGAGCCTCCGGAAGTTTCTATACCGGGCACGCCCTGCCGACAAGGATGGCCCTGCAGAATGCTGCCCAGTTTGCGCAGGGTTTTAAGCTCTTTTTTATCAAAATAACCAGCATGTGCCAGAACAGCATACCAAACTGGACAAATATGGGCATTAGAAATCACCACGTAATCACGCTCCGACCAATTCGGTTTTTTAGAATTGTATTTAATTACTCCTCCGAAATACAAGGCAGTCAGAACATCAGCCATGCCTAAAGAGCCGGCTGAATGACCCGACTTGGCTTCAGTCAGCATATCAATCAAATCTTTTCTAATATCGTTGGCTTTTTTTTCTAATTCTTTAGTATCCATATATTAAAATGGCTAAATCGTCAAAAGTTGTTTTCTTGATATTTTTTTGTTTAATGACATATTTTTAAATCTTCAATTGCTTTTCTAGGATTGTCGCTTTTAAAAATTGCGCTGCCGCTAGCTAAAAGATTGGCCCCGGCCCGGATAACCAACGGAGCGGTTTTTGGGTTTATGCCCCCATCCACTTCTATATTAACATCTTTATACTTCTTTCGCAATTGCTTAATTTTCCCCAGAGTTTCTTCTATCAAATCTTGGCCTCCCTGGCCGGGATTGACTGTCATAACTAAAACCAAATCAAGGTCTTGGATAAAGTTATCCACTGTTTCTATCGGCGTTTCTGGACTAATCGCCAAGCCGAATTCCAGGCCGGCTTGTTTAATCTTTTTTATTATTTCTTTGTGCTGGTTCGTTGATTCATAATGGATAATAATTCGCTCAACTCCAGAATCAATCCACTGGTCAACTTCTTCTTCAGGATTCCGGACCATTAAATGAACCTCTATATTCAAATCGGTTTCCAAATCTTTTAACTCAATCGGATCGCCCCAAGTTTGATTATTTACAAAATGACCGTCCATTACGTCTAACTGTACCCAATCAACATATGGCTCTACTTTCTTTATTCTGGACTTCAACTCCTCAAAGCTTTCAACCATGATAACAGGGATAATCTGAATCATTGTTCCATTTCCTCTATTTTATTTAATCTTCTAACATGTCTTTCATCGCCGCTAAATTCTGTTTTTATCCAGATCCGGACAATTTTCTTGGCAGTCTCTGAATCCACTATTTTACTCCCCAGACAAAGTACATTGGCATTATTATGTTCCCTTGACTGTAAAGCGGTAAAATCATCCCAGCAAACGGCTGCCCGGACTCCTTTCATTTTATTAGCCGCCATGGCCATGCCAAATCCAGTAGCGCAAATTAAAATCCCTTGCCCGTTATTTTCAACTGTTTTTTCAGCTACTGCTGAAGCAAAATCAGGATAGTCATCCTCCAATTCCAACTTTTTATTCCCTAAATCTTCATATTCATGCCCTAATTCCTCAAGATATTTCTTGAGTTCTTCCTTTAGATTAAAACCGGCATGGTCAGCGCCTAAATAAATCATACCCCGTAGAAGAATTTTGAATTCTAATCAATTTTATCGATTAGCAATCTAAAAAATTTTCACTTAATTATTTATAGAACGCCCCGTTTTATTAAATTAAATCAAAGATTTAATTGTTTCAAAATTTCTCTACGGGGTCATAGTTTTTTCCCAATAAACTCTGCAAATTCAGCCAAGCGGCAGGCGTATCCATATTCATTATCATACCAGGCCAAAACCTTAACCAATTTTTTCTCTTGAACCATGGTTGAAGCCGCATCAACAATTGCGGAGAAAGAACTCCCTTTGTAATCAACCGAAACTAATGGACTTTCTTCAACTCTTAAAATCCCTTTTAAATTATCCTGTTCTGAGGCCTTTTTAAAAGCAATGTTAATTCCTTCAACATCCGTTTCTTTTTTAACTTTAGCTACAAAATCAACCAACGAAACAACCGGGGTAGGAACCCTTATGGCCAAACCGTGAATTTTGCCTTTTAGTTCAGGGATTGTTTTTATTACAGCAATTGCTGCTCCAGTAGTCGTCGGGACCATTGACAGGGCCGCTGAACGAGCCCGGCGCAAATCCTTTCGATGAGGAGAATCCAAAAGCTTCTGGTCATTGGTATAACTATGGATCGCAGTCATTAAACCGGACTCTATCTCGAATTCCTGATGAAGAATATTGGCTATAGGAGCCAGACAATTAGTCGTACATGACGCCATAGAGACAATATTATCTTTTTCAGGGTTATAATTTTCTTGGTTAACGCCTAAAACAAAATGAGGCATAGCCTCACTTTTAGAAGGAGCTGAAATAATAACTTTTTTAGCTCCAGCTGATAAATGTTTTTGGGCATCTTCTATTTTGGTAAACAGGCCGGTGCATTCCAGGACCACATCCACTTCCATTTTCCCCCACGGCAGCTTAGCCGGATCTTTTTCAGCTAAAACTTTATCTTCCGGTAAAGGATTCTCATATTTTCCGTAAACCGAATCATATTTTAATAGATGAGCCAAAGTTTTGGCGTCGGTTAAATCATTAATCGCGACTATCTCTAAATTCGGATGTTTGTCCAGAATCCTACGAAAAACTGGCCGGCCAATTCGGCCAAACCCATTAATTGCGATTTTAATCATAAATTTCTACGAATTACGAATTTATTACGAATATACGAATTTTATTTTAATATATTCGCAACCCATTTATATTTCATAGCCATTTTGGTATATCCGCAAGTCATTCGTATTCCCTAGTTTTATTCTTTAATATTTAAAAGTTGACAGATTCTTGCCCGGTCAAAACCAACAATAATTTCTCCGTTTATTTCAATAACCGGAACGCCCATCTGGCCGGACCGCTGGACCATTTCTTCACCCGCCCTGATGTCCTCGGCTACATTAATATCCTCATACTGTAAACCGTGTTCATCTAGGAAGGCCTTTAAAGTATAGCAATAAGCGCAGGAGGGCGCTGAAAAGACACGGATATAGTGATTTGTTTTTCCTTCTTGAGCCATTCTTAATTAAGATAAATATTCAGAAGCGCTTATAGCCGCTTTAGCTCCTTCGCCGGCTGCAATAATAATTTGTTTATGGAAAACATCGGTGACATCACCGGCTGCGAAAATTCCCGGACAGGAAGTCATGTTTCTAAAATCTGTTTTAATTTCTCCTTCTTTATTTAATTCTACCACACTTTTAACAAAATTAGAAATAGGGACTGAGCCGATTTCTATATAAACTCCTTCAACGGACATTTTTTTCTCTTCTTGAGAAATCTTATCACGATAGACTAAGCCGGTTACAAACTTATTCCCCTGAATTTTTTCAACCTGAACATTAAATAATATTTTAATATTTGAAGCGGCTTTAATTTTTTCCTGTTCAACTTTATCAATCCTTAGTTTTGGATTCAAAGCCAAAAGATAAATTTCCGAAGCGTATTCAGAAGTTTCCAAAGCTGCTTCAGCTGCGGCGTTGCCGCCGCCAATTACAGCTACTTTTTTATTAGCAAAAAGAGGCGCGTCGCAGGTAGCACAAAAGCTGACCCCTTTGCCAATAAACTCTTCTTCACCCGGCACACCCAATTTTTTGGGGCCCTTGCCGCTGGCAATAATTAAAGATTTTCCCTGATGCTTGTCCCCGTTAACAGATATAACCTCAAATTCTAAGCCTGCCTTTTTAACTTCCTTGATTTCTTGGTTCTCTTTAATCTCTAAATCAAATTTTTTCAGGTGGGTAATAAATTTATGGACTAATTCCGCGCCCGAGATAGAATTAAAACCCAAATAATTTTCTATTCGGGCCGCTTCGTTCATCTGGCCTCCCCATTCCTTGACCAGTAAAAGGAGATTTAATTTTTTTCGGGCTGCGTAGATGCCGGCGCTTAAAGCCGCCGGTCCGCCGCCGATAATGATAATATCGTAAATCACTTTTCTAATTTTAACAGGGCGTCTTGGGCCGCCGCGATTAAGGGATAAACCGTCGGGGCTGAAGTCAGCAACGGATGACTGGCTATCTGCCAGGTATTAAAATCATAAAGTGTCGCCTGGTGCTGAATTGCCATGGCTACTGCATTAATCATTTCACCAACGCTAACTGGCCCCATAATTTCTCCTCCAAGCAGCAATCCTTCTGAAGATTTGGAAAAAATTAATTTAACCCCTATTAACTCAGCGCCGGGCAATTTTCCAGGATGACGATTGAGCGCTTTGGCTTCGCCAATCACATATTCAAACTTCTCTTCTTTAGCTCTAGTTTCAGTTAAGCCGGCAGCCGCCAAAGTTAAGCCGTTAAGATAGGTTGAAAAAACTCCCAAAGTTCCTTTGTTTTCCCGAATTAATTTTATATGGTACAAGTTGCTGGCGGCAATTCTGGCTTCACTGGCCGCCACCGAAGCCAGCATGACTGGAATATTCTTGCCAGTTATGAAATCCCTGGTTTGAGCGCAATCGCCGATAGCCAGAATATCCGGCTGACTGGTTTTCATATATTCATCAACCCAAATGCCTCCTTTTTCTTCAACTTTTATTCCGGCTTCTTGGGCTAGCTTAATATTCGGCCGGGCGCCAATTGATAAAATTACTAAATCAGCCGGGATTTTCTTGCCGTCAGCCAATTCTAAATATTCTACTTTGTCCTGTCCGCTAACTTCTTTTATTTTTACGCCGGCATATATATCAATGCTTTTGTCTTTTAGCCTTTCTTCGGCTGCCTTTGCGAATTCCTCGTCAAAATTAGTCAGCAGACAATGTTCCATCATTTCAAAAATACTAACTTTCAAGTTTTTTAGGCTGCTCAATTCTTCGGCCAATTCCACCCCGATAAAACCGCCACCGATAATAGCAATGTTTTTTGCATTTTTAGCCGCTTCTCTTAATTTCTCTAAATACTCGTGATCCTTTTTTACCTGCCAAACGCCCGACTTATCTAATCCGGGGATAGGGACTAAATGCGATTCAGAGCCCAAGGCCAAAACCAGTTTATCATATTGGTAAACATTTTTATCTTTCAGAATGACCGTTTTCTTTTCCGAATCAAGCTTAATCGCTTCGCCCGTAATTAAATCAACCTGATTGTCAATCAAGGACTGGCTGGACATTATATTATCCTCAACTGAATTTAACCGGTCAAAAATATATGGGATGCCGCAGGGAATTACCTCTTTCTCTTCTTTCCTAACTAAACTGACCTTTTTGTCAGGATAATTTTTTCTGGTTGTCACAGCAGCCACTATACCGGCTGGCCCGCCGCCAATAATTAAAATATCTGTTTTATTCATATAGCTATATATTATCACAAAAATTTAAAAAAACAAAAAATCCTGACTGTTATTATTTTTTTAAATCTTACAATCAGGATTCTTTTAACCGCTGGGTTAATTCTTCTTCGGTTTTGTTGTTTATTTTCGCTAATTTGACATCGCGCTTATCTTTCCCTTTTTCTATTTCTATATACAAGAGACCATGCAGTTTTTTATAACTGGCTTCTGGCAAAAAGCCTATTATTTTGCCTTTGTTTTCAAGCTTTCGGAGAAGACGCTTAATTTTCTCTTCCGTAATTATTTTTTTTACAGGAAGAAATTCTGTTTCTGACCCAAAAAATTCTTCTATTGCTTTCACAATTATTTTTTTATCCTGATCTTTCAGCAAACCGTTGCCCACAATGCATCACCCCCTTTATTGTTATATAAAAGGACTAATTGTTAAGCTTTTCTTCGATGATTTTTTCAAAGCTGTCATACGTCAGAGCGCCAACAACTTTCTGTCCGTTAATTAAGAAAGTTGGCGTTCCCTCAACACCATCTTCATTGGATTTCAAAAACCATCCTCTGACAACTTCTTCGTGCTCGCCTGAATCAAAACACTGATTAAATTTATCCTGATTTAGCTCCAAATCCCCAGCTGCTTTTTTTAACGAATCAACTACCATAGTTTCCGCTTCTTCAGCAGAGCTTGCTTGGTTTATTTGCTCAAGAATTTCGTTAATATGCTCAAAAAGATATTCATCAAATTCCCAAAAACCCTTTTGATCTCCGGCGCAAAGAACCGCTATGCCCAGAATTGAAGGAGAAACGATCCGATGAACAAACTTAACTTGCCCTTCTTTAACGTACTTATCAATAATCAAAGGTAGAGTTTCTGAATGGAATTTAGCGCAGTATCCACACAAATGACTGGAGTATTCAATAATATCTACTGGCGCGTCTTTGTCGCCTAAAATAAATTCGTCGGTTAATTCAACCGGAGAATCGCTGGTAGCGTCAGTAATTGAAGCTGTCTGGTTATCAACTGGTTGTTTTCCCCAATTGGCATACCAAACAATACCCGCTAAAACTAAAATTGCTCCAAAACCTAAAATGTATGTTTTTTTATTCATGCCCCGTAGAAGAACTTTGACATTCACCTTAAATATCAAAATCTTAATTAATGTTTTTAATTTATTCTGTGTTTATACACCCCGTATGTCTATTTATTCGCCTTGGGCGAATGAGTCAAAGTTTCTCTACGGGGCAGGCACTTTAACCTAACATCTTTTTTAAAAAATAGCAAACTTTTTAGCTTGGTCTAAAACTTTATCCTGATTGACTCTTTCTATTTCCCTGTTTTCCATAAACACTCGGCCGTTAATAATCGCTGTTTCTACATCACTGCCTTTAGCTGAATAAACTAAATGAGAAATGACATTATGGCAAGGTGCCAAATGCGGATTTTTAAAATCAAGAACAATTAAATCAGCCTGTTTGCCCTTTTCTAAAGAGCCGATTTCTTTTTCTAAATTCAAGGCTCTGGCTCCATTAATGGTCGCCATATCTAAAACTGTTTGTGCATCAGCTACTGTCGGATTTAACTGATTAACTTTGTGCAATAAGGCGGCGGTTTTCATTTCTTCAAACATATCCAAGCTATTATTGGAACAGGCGCTATCGGTGCCTAAGCTGATATTGATTCCGGCCTTAAGCATTTCCGTCAAAGGCATAGTTCCGGAAGCCAGCTTCATATTGGAAATCGGACAATGAGCCACCGAGGCGCCGGACTGGGCTAAAATTTTAATTTCCTTTTTATTCAGCCAGCAGCAATGGACTAATAAGGTTTTATCATCCAGAATTCCTGCCTTAAATAAAACTTCAATTGGCCGCTTTTTGTATTTTTTCAGACAATAATCCACTTCCCCTTTAGTTTCAGACAAATGAGTCATTAAAAGCAAATTGTTTCCTTTAGAGATTTCTTTGCACTGTTGATAAGTTTTTAAAGAGGTTGTCTGAAACATATGCGGCGCTAAAGCAACACTAAGAATATCCCCTTTAGTGGACCGGATCATTTTTTTAGCCTGTTCCAGCGCTTCCAAAGGGCTTTTGAAAGCAAAAGTCGGCAAATCAAGTGCCGCGCATCCCAAAATTCCCCGCATGCCAATTTCGCGAACTGCTTTAGCTACTTGATCCTCATAGTAATAAAAATCAGTGAAGCAAGTCGTTCCTGATTTAATCATTTCCAGTATAGCCAGTAAAGAACCTACATAAACATGATGGGGCGTAAATTGTGATTCAGCCGGATAAATATGCTTAAGCCACCATTTTTCCAAAGATAAGTCGTCAGCATATCCCCTCAATAAAGTCATTGCCAGATGGCCATGGGTATTAATCAGACCAGGCATAACTATTTTCCCTTGACCATCAATTACTTTTTTGGCCTGTCTGGCATATTTTTTTTCTATGGTTTTACTCTGGCCAATATCTTTAATTTTATCGCGCTCAATAAAAAGCCCAGCATTTTCAACAATCCGCCGTTTATTATCTTGAGTAACTAAAGTGGCATTTTTAATCAAAATCATATTTTACAAATTGGTCTAAAACTTTTGCGATGGATTTCTGAAGGACCGAATTTTTTTAATTTTTCAAAATGAAGCTTGGTCCCATATCCTTTATGTTCCATAAATCCATACTGGGGATATTTCTTATTCAGCCGGCACATTAACTTGTCTCGGCTTACTTTAGCAATTATAGAAGCCAGAGAAACAGTCATAATTTTTTCATCGCCTTTAACTATTGACTGCTGTTCAATATTTAGATTACTTAAAGTTCTGTTGCCATCTAAAAAAAGAAAATCCGGAGAGCAATTTAGCTTTTTAATACAGCGCCGCCAGGTTAATTCGGTCGCTTTCAAAATATTAATCCGGTCAATTGTTTTTGGCCAAACAAAGCTGACTTTCCATTTAATACCCGATTCCTGTTTAATTGCCTCAAATATTTCTTCTCTCTGTTTTTCAGAAAGCTGTTTGGAATCTTTAATTTTTAATCCCCTAAAACTAGGCAAATCATCTTTATCAATTAAAACAGCCGCCCCGGCTACCGGACCGGCTAAAGGCCCCCTCCCGGCTTCGTCAACTCCGGCAATTAACCGGTAGCCCTGCTTGAAAAGAGATTTTTCTTGAAATGAAAAAGCCACAAAATTAAGATGATTAAAGGATAGCCAATTAAAGGACAGTCCTTAAAATGATGTCCCTTGGGATAAGGACTATGATAAGGACAGTCCTTAAAATGATGTCCCTTGAGCACAAGGGCGTCATTTTAAAGACTGTTCTTATCAGTTTCCCTTTATCAAAATTTAAGGAGTCGTCCTTTCCCTCCAGAGACGGGCAGGCGGACACGCCCTTTGCCTTCTGTAAAGGGCGTGATCCTCAATGACAATCCTTAAATTTTTCGTCTTCAAGCAAAAGGCCTATACATTTCTACTTAACTAAATTAGGCGGGGTTTGGCTTTCTAAAGCTGCAATAACATTATTGGCAGCCATTTCAGCCATTTTGTCTCTAGTCCCTAAAGTTGCTGAAGCTATATGAGGCGTTAAAACAACATTTTCTAAATCGGTTAAACCAGGCGCCAATTCCGGCTCATTCTCAAAAACATCTAAAGCCGCTCCGGCAATTTTCTTTTCTTTTAATACTTCTACCAAAGCCACTTCATCAATAATTGGACCACGGGAAGTATTGATTAAATAGGCGCTCGGTTTCATTAGAGCTAACTTTTCCGCGCTGATTAAATGGCGAGTTTCGTCTGTCAAAGCGGTATGCAAACTCACAAAATCTGATTCTTTTAATAAATCGTCTAATTCCCGGTATTTCATGCCAAATTTTTCTTCTAATTCCTGATTGCGTTTAAGGTCGTAATAAATAATTTTAACATTGAAACCATTCTGCATCCGTTGAGCCACCGCTGAACCAATTCTCCCTAATCCAATAATTCCCAGCGTTTTCCCTTGAATATCAGCTCCTAAAAGCATTTTAGGACCCCAAGCTTTATATTTGCCAGCCCTGACAAACTGATCTGCTTCAACGATTCTTTCGGCAATAGAAAAAAGAAAAGCAATTGTATGTTCAGCCACCGCTTCAGTTAAAACGCCCGGCGTATTAGTTACCAGAATCTCTCTCTTTTTAGCTTCAGCCACATCAATATTGTTATAACCAACCGCGTAATTGGCAATAATTTTTAACTGTTCCCCAGCCGCTTCCATAACTTCTCCATCTATCTTTTCAGTTAAAACCGACAAAATCGCCTCAACTCCTTTAACTTTTTCCAATAATTCTTCTCTGGAGATTTCCCCTTCCGGGCCAACTTCAACTTCCCAGTTTTTATCTTTTAACATTTTGATTCCTTTTTCAGGAATTTGACGAGTAATAAATACTTTTGGCATAAATCTCCTTTCTTTTAATTATTAATTATTTTTTGCTTCTTATAGGCAGTTTAAAATAGAAAGCACTGCCTTTGTTTTTACCTTCGGACTCAACCCAAATTTTCCCTTTATGCGCGTCAATTAGTTTGGCGGCTAAATACAGACCCAAGCCAACGCCTTCAGTATTCATCTTGCCGACTTCTTTGCCACGGGAAAACCTTTCAAAAAGAGTAACTTTTTCTTCTTCAGAAACGCCAATTCCCGTATCTTGAACACTGAAAACAAGTTTGCCTTTTTTCTCCTTAACTCTGACAGTTATTCCTCCTTTTTTAGTATAATGAATCGCGTTATCAATCAAATTCTGGATTATCTGCCTGATTTTCAATGAATCAACCTTAACTTTAGGCAACGACTTTTTAGGTTTTAAATATTTTAGATAGAGTCCTTTCTTGTCGGCCAGTTGACTGAATTCCTTAACCACGCTTTCGGCTAAATCGCCTAAATCCAACTTTTTCAAATCAAATTCCAAACGGCCTGATTCAATTCGGGAAACAGTCAGCAAATCCTCAACTAATTTAATCAGCCGTTCATTACTTAGATATATTTTTTCTAATTGCTTTTCCTGTTCCTGATTAACTTTTCCCCAATCGCCTTCGAGCATCATGGAAACATATCCCTTAATAATGCTTAAGGGAGTCCTTAATTGGTGAGAAGCTAGGGAAATAAATTCTGATTTGGCTTTGTCTAACTGTTCTAAGCGAATATTTGCTTCTCTTAAGTTTTTGGTCTGGCGATCAACTTCTTTTTGAAGCGTTTTGGAAAAATCCTTCATTTCTTCATAAAGCCGGGCGTTTTCCACCGCAATCGCCGCCTGAGCAGCGATTGTTTCCAAAACTTTGATATCTTCATTGGTAAACATGTCCCCTGATTTCTTGGGCTGCAAAAGAAACAAACCAACCAATCTTTCTTTAAGCAATAAAGGAATGGCTAAAGCTGTTTCCAGCTTTTCCATTTCTTTGATTAAAGAAACGCCTTGGACAATTCTATTTTCTTCGGCTTTTCTTCTTTTCAATTCTTCTAAGACCAAGGATTCCTTATTAATTCTGAAATATCCGATTAACTTTGATAAGGGGTTTTTCTCTGACTCTATTTTCAAATCGCCTTTATTTAAAGAAACTCCTTTAATCGCTTTCTGGGCTTTTTGCAAGGTTTTAACCTGCCGCAAGGGCTCGTCTAAAACGATGACTTCCATTTTACTGACTCTTAAGGACTGGACAATTCGCTTTTTCAAGAAATCAATAACCTTGTTTAAATCAAGGGTCTGCGACAGGAAATCAGAAACATCGGCTACTAATTCCTGGGGACGGTATTCGCCTTTGAATAAAAAGACGTCGGTGGTTTTCCTTAACCAGTCGTAAAGCGGCCTGAATCCGACCGCTACTAAAAAAGCGACTATTAGGCCGACAATTACTTGGGTTCGGAAAGTATAGATGCCGCCAAAGAAAACCCAGCTTAATAGAAAAGCCGCCAAAGCGTACGCGGCCGTAATCACCACCACCAAACCCGAAAAAACCGTACTCCGCTTAATCACCACCCGAATATCCATCAACCGATACTTCAAAATCGCATAAGCCAAAATAATAGCAAAGATTAATCCGGAAACGTAGGCAAAAGGATAAATCCCAATCCCATAAGCCGGCAGATAAGCAAACGCTCCGAAAAGCAGTATCAAAAAAGCAATAAAAATGTATTTGGCTTGATTCCTCTCAATGCCTATTTTAGTCTTACGATAATAACGATAGATACTATAGTAAAAAAGAAACAAATAAACAGAAAAATAAGCTAAGAAAATATGATGGAAGATCTCTGCTTTAGTATGAACGCCCCATTTGTATTTAAACAGATCGGCTACGAAATAATCGGTCCTGCTTAAGATAATGAAAATGACTGCCAAAGAATAACCCGCGTAAAGTATCTTAGAACTTTTATTTTTCGAAAAAACTAAGCTGAAATGATACATTAAAATGGGAATAAAGATTACTCCTAAATAAACATTTCTATCCCAAAGTATTGCCTGTGCGTCCGTTTTAGAAATAAACATCATAAAGGTACTAAAGAACCAAACGGTCATAACAATACTTAAGGCAAAGAAAATAAGATTAAGCTTTGATTTCTTATTTTTTAAAAAAACAAAAATTCCTAAAAACAGGACAAACACCGCGCTAATTAACGGTAGAAAAGAAAATATAGAGATAGCCATATTTCAATACATTTTACCAATTTTAAGAAAATGTGTAAATAAAAGAGGGTATTCTGTTAAAACGAATACCCTCATTTTTTTGCGGAATTAGCTAAAGGATAAGACTCATTATCTTGTCAAAAGCCAATCTCCATAAAGGATATCGACTTTCAGCTTGAGCTTTCTCCTTTTTTGGCTGCAGGGTTAAATTAAAAGATTTAATCGGCTTGCCAAAACATCTTGGAGACGGAAGCACAAATCCATCTCGCTTGAACATTTTAGCGACAGCTGCCATATTTTCCGCATTCACTACCATCCAATCCGTTCTCATGCTTCCACCTCCTTCCCTTGCTTAATTTCAGAAGCGATAGAAAGGGCTTCCGCAAAACACCCAAACGTCACGCCTCTAGTTAAACGAAACATTCTGTAGGAAATTGCACCTAAAACATATTTTAATTTAGGCGAATAAGCATTTCCGGCATCTTGGCGAATAACCACTTCTTTACATCTCTGAAATTCCCGGTATTTCAGGTTAGACGGTTCGGCTACGTCAATAACTAACAATTTCCTATTCGGCCGTCTAATTAATTTCACGCTCTCAGCAGTCAAGCGGATCTTTTTGCTATGAGTACAAGCGACAACTGCGTCTACAGCGTTCATCTCGGCAAAAGTTCGATAAGTATCAATTCCATATTTTGCCGTAATTCTCTTCAAAGCGGAAATATTTGGCCCAGCCCCAATGATGTCGTAACCCTTTTTTATTAAAGCTTCGATCATCATCTCGCCAAGAAACCCATAAGGCCCTAAAATAGCTATACGGCAATGCCCGGGTTTTAATCCAGCATTTTCTAAGGCGCGAAGTGTTTCTTCTCGTAAAAGATAAAAGGTTCCGTTGTCGCCAATAGTAAAGGTTAAATCAGGAAATAATTTTCTTAACTGATTAGCATCTTCACCAAAAAGCCTTTTAGTACTAGCAGCTAATAAAATCACCTTGGCGCCATTTCCTTTAGCCCATTGAACAGCATCAATAAAATAATCTTTTGCCTTTTGTCTCCCTTCACTAGTGTACAAATCTTCAGTTACAATATCTAAGGCCCGAGTCCGACCGACCGTTCCGTTTATCCAATAGCGAGGACCGTTAAAATGTCCGCTTTTAGGACGCCACAAACCAAGATAACGACGACGATCAGTCTTGTCCCTCATATTAGTAACGAAAACTGTATCAACTAATGGCTGTCCTTTGACTCTTCTTAGGACTGTTCTCCAATCAAATACAGCAACTAGGAACCTCCAAGTTGCTGCTAATAAAGTTCGCCAATGCGTCCAGGCAACAAGGACTTTCCATAACTTTAACATTTTTCTAGCCTCCTTTTTGTTATCCATCTAAAAAGTTCCGGTACATAGAAACGAGGATTCAAAATTATCCCCATTACTATAAAGCTTACAGTAAAAAGCAATGCTTCAATATAATTTTTTTCATTTTTCATCCCCTTCCCTCCCTTTTCAAGATTTATATTTATTTTAAAGAACCGGCTGGTTCTTTCATTAACTGATAAACCGAATGAAGAAGACAAAGAATTTAATCTTCTTTATTTGACTTGCCAGCTTGAATCTTTTACTGTTTCTTTTTGTAATGCCGGCCAAGCGCCCAGATCAACAAAGTCAGCAAAACTGGTATAGCTACGATAACAATAATTAAAACAATTTTGCTATCCATGTTTTTAA
>CAYPQZ010000007.1:0-18028 GCA_964413015.1 uncultured Candidatus Saccharibacteria bacterium
TGGGCGGTGAAAATAAGGTTTGCTTTTTTATTTGAAAAGAGATTATAAATCCATCCGGCTAATCCGACAACTCCGCCGGCTTTGGAGCTGTTAACGTGAATAACATCGGGTTTTATTTGAAAAAGCAGGCCTAAAACTTCAAAAAAGGCAAAAACATCCTTAAGGGGATTTATTGTCCGCTGGAAATTATCTATGTTGAAATAAGGAATATTTGCCTTTTTTATTTCCTGATAAAGCTTGTTTTTACCACCGGCTGCTACGGTTACTTCAAATTCATCGGCTAAATTGGTCGCCAAATCAAAAACATATTTAGCGGCTCCGCCCCAGACCGATTTTGTGATTATGTATAGTACCCGCCTTCGCTCCGCTGAGCTATGGCGAGGCAAAATTGATTTTTTAGCCATTTTATAGTATCTTAAAGGATATATAGACAATAATCAAGACATTATGAAAAGCAAAAAAACAATTTTAGTTACCGGCGGAGTCGGATTTATTGGTTCTCATTTATGCGATGCTTTAGTTAAAAAGAACTATAAAGTGGTTTGTCTAGATAATTTTTTAACTGGCAGCAAAAAGAATGTTAACCATTTGATTGGTAAAGCCAATTTTAAGCTGGTTAAACATGACGTTGAGAAGCCATATTATTTTAAAGTTGACCAGATTTATAACTTAGCCTGCCCGGCGGCTCCGGTTTGGTATCAAAAAGATCCGGTAAAAACCGTAAGGACTAATATTTTAGGGGCAATTAACGCTTTGGAATTGGCTAAGAAATTAAATATCCGCGTGCTACAGGCCTCTACCTCCGAGATTTATGGAGACCCCTTAAAGCATCCCCAAAAAGAGACCTATTTTGGCAATGTTAATTGTTTAAGCCCTCGGGCCTGCTATGACGAAGGGAAACGTTGCGCTGAGACACTCTTTATGGATTATCATCGTCAGCACGGAGTGGATATAGCGATTATTAGAATTCATAATACTTATGGTCCTAAAATGGCTGTTGATGACGGGAGAGTTGTTTCTAACTTTATTATTCAGGCCTTAAAAGGAGAGCCGCTTACGGTTTACGGGAAAGGAGAACAGACCAGAAGTTTTATGTACATTGACGATTTAATTAAAGCAATGATAAAAACAATGGATAAGAAAAATTTTATAGGTCCGGTCAATATAGGTAATCCTAATGAATTAAACGTTGCCGGTCTGGCTAAGAAAATTATTAAGCTGACTAAAAGCCGAAGTGGAATTGTTTATCGTTTATTGCCTCAGGACGATCCGCGAAAGAGAAGGCCGGATATTAATTTGGCTAAAAAAACTTTAAATTGGCGGCCAAAAGTTAATTTAGGGGAAGGAATTAGTAAAACTGTCAAATATTTTAAGCATGCCTAAAAGAATTTTAATTTTTTCCACAACCTATTTTCCTTTAGTCGGCGGGGCTGAAGTAGCGGTTAAAGAAATTACTGATAGGTTATCGGATTGGCAGTTTGATTTGATTGCGGCTAAACTTAAACCGGATTTGGATAGTTTTGAAAAAATAGGCCGGGCAAATGTTTATCGAGTCGGCTGGGGTTGTTTTTGGGATAAGTATTTATTTCCTTTCTCGGCTTATTTTAAGGCCAAAAAACTGCATAAAGAGAATAATTATCAGGTTGTCCAAGCGATTATGGCCTTTTACGCCGGTTTAGCCGCTTTGTTCTTTAAATGGACGTATCCTGAAACCAAGTATCTTCTGACTATGCAGAGCGGCGATTCAGACCTTTTTATTTGGTTAAGGACCTGGTTTTGGCATCCGCTTTATCGGAAGATTTATACCAAGCCGGATTATATTCAGGCAATTAGCCGTTTTCTAGTTAAGCGGGCAAGAAAATACGGCTACCGGGGGGGAGTTGAGATAGTTCCAAATGGAGTAGACCTGAATAAATTCTCAATTTCTAATTCTCAATTTTTGATACAGAATATTAAGGATGAATTAAGAATTAAACCGAATGAAAAGATAATCATTACTGTTTCGCGGCTGGCCAAGAAAAACGGAGTCAGCGATTTAATTAAAGCGGGGAAATACTTGGATTTTCCATTTAAAATTTTAATTCTGGGCCTTGGCAAAGAAGAAAAAAAACTGAAAAAGCTTGCTAAAAAGTTGAACCTCCGGAATGAGATTCTGTTTTTGGGACACGTTTCGCATCAGGAATTGCCGAGATACTATTTTATGTCGGATATTTTTGCCAGGCCATCTCTATCAGAAGGCCTGGGCAATGTATTTTTAGAAGCCATGGCTATAGGGGTGCCAATAATTGGCACGCCGGTTGGCGGAATCCCTGATTTTTTAATTGATGGGGAAACTGGTTTGTTTTGCCAAGTTAATAATCCTCAAAGCATTGCTGAAAAAATTAAACAGGTTTTGGACGATGAACAACTTAGGGAGAAAATAATTGGGAACGGATTAAAATTAGTTCAGAAAAAATATGACTGGAATTTGATTGCCCAGAAAATGGAAAAGATTTATTTAAAGCTTTATGATTAGAAAATATTTTATAGTCTTAATTTTAATTATCTTAGCCGGTTTATTTCTTAGAATCTATCCTTTTGAAGCTAAATCCTGGATTGGCGATTATGATACTTTAGTAGTCAGAGAGGCTTTAGATATCGGACAGAGCATCATAGAAAAGGATTTTTCTTTTTTGCGGGGAAGCATAGAATATCCTTTCTTGATTCCCTATCTGCTTTTATTTTTTTACGGCCTGTTTTATCTTGCCGGAGTTTTTATGGGCCTTTTCCAATCAAGCTACGATTTTATTAATTATTTATTCTTCAATGTTGACAGCTTGTATTGGTACAGCAGGATTCTGGTTGGCCTTTTTGGAGTCTTAACAATCCCTTTAGTTTATTTAATAACCAAGAAAATCTTTTGTTATTCCAAGAAAAATAAAGTTGCTTTAATTGCCTTGGTTTCGTCAGGATTCGCGGCTTTCAGCTTGCTGAATGTTCAGTTTTCACAGCAGATTAGGCCTCATGTGGTGGTTGGCTTTTTCATCCTTTTGAGCTACTATTGCTATCTTGTTTTCTTGGAAAGAAAAACTTTTGGCTATTTCATTCTTTTAGCGGCAAGTGTTGGATTAGCTACCGGAACTTTTTTCAGCGGTTGTTCCGCTTTTGTATTTTTAATTCTTGCCAATTACCTTTTCTTTAAAAAGGATAAAAGGTTTAAGGTCTTAGATTTTGTCAGAAGTATTTTTACGGTCAGGTTCTTTTCCGGCTTAATCATTGTTTTGCTTGCGATTTTCACTTTCTATCCTTTTCTTTTTCTGGAATTCAATTCAGAGAGGGTTTTTATTAAAAATGCAGAGCAGGGAATTGTTTTGTCTCTTGGTGGATTGCCTTTTCCCGTTTCTAGCTTTGGCCATGGGTTTTTAACAATGCTAAAAGTTTTTTCGCTGCATGAAATAGGGTTAGGGCTGTCTTTGGCTTTTTTGCTAATAGTTTTTCTGTTTTTTGGCAAAAGCAAAGGCCAGAAAAATGGCACTTATTTTAATTATGGTTTAATTGGCTGGCTGGGTTTTGTTTTGCCTTACGGGCTTGTTTACGGGTTGTTGGATGACGGCCCCAGATACCGTCTACTTGTTCCTTTAATTCCTTTTATAGCTATAGGCATGGGGGTACTTTTGATTATGGCTTTGAATCGTTTGAAAAACGTAAATTTTAAAAAGATAATTTTATTTTTAGCAGTTGTATTTTTGCTAATTCAGTTTGTCCAGGCTTTTCGTTTAACGCAGTTAATAGCCCGGCCTTATTCCAGGGATTTGGCTAGTAATTGGGTAGAGGATAATATTTCCCCGAATCAGTTGATAATTCTCCAGCAACCTATTCCAACTTTAATTCCGAGCAAAAACAGCCTAGACGCCAGACTGTCTCTGGGCGGAGTTTTAAGCAAAAAAGAATTGTTTCTTCATTCAATTGATCCTAATCTTTATCCTTCAGATAGCAGGGAAATTCTTGATTTTGGCCTGTTAGCTAATTACAAAGGAAGAGATATCCTAGAGGTCTTTAAATTGCTTAAAGAAATGAAGCCCGATTATTTTATTCTGTCTTCCCGTTCAATTGATTCAGAAAAAAAAGGCGATTATCCCGAATTTAAATTTATTCTAGAGCACGGTCATCTTGTTAAAAGATTTTCTCCTTTTAAAAATCAGCAGATAGAAAGACCTTTAAATTTCCCTTCAGGATTAGAGAACCCTTTAGTTGATTTATGGAAGGCCAAACAGTTAGGGCCTTTTGTGGAGATATATTATTTGGATTGGGAAAAATAACTATGAAGATTCTTATTCTAACCGGTATTTTTCCTCCGAATATCGGCGGGCCGGCCACCCAATTAAACGCTCTGGCAAAGGAACTGGTAAAAAACGGGCATCAGGTAAGGATTTTAACCTTTGGGGACAACAACGGGAATCGGTATGCCTGTCCGGTTAGTCGGGTTTCTAATTGTTGGCCTGGTCCCTTGAAAAGTTTTTTCTATTTAACCAAAGGCCTGATTTTGGGGCTGATTGTAGATGTCATCTATAACCAAGATTTGTATACTGCGGGGATTACCAGTTTGATTATTAAAAAGGCCTGGGGGAAAAAAATAGTAACTAGGTTTGTTGGCGATTCGGCCTGGGAAAAAGCATCGGTTCGTCGATTGATAGATGATGACATTATGATTTTTCAGGAAAAAGAATATTCTGAAGAAATAGAACGTTGGAAAAGAAATAGAAAGAAAATTTTAGATAATTCGGACAAAATTATTGTAGTCAGCCATTTTTTAAAGGATTTAGCCCTAAAAATCGGCTTGCCACAGGAAAAAATTAAGATAATTTACAATTCTATTGATTTTTTAGAGCACAAGCCTTATAAATCTAAAAAAGAGCTAAAAAAAGAGTTTGGCCTTGAGGGAAACATTCTTTTAACTAATGCCCGTTTGGTTCCTTGGAAAGGAGTGAATACGTTAATCAAAATAATGCCGAAATTAATCCAAAAATACGGCGCCATTAAATTAATTATTATCGGTGACGGTCCGGAAAAAGATAATTTGGAACATCTTAGCCGGCGGCTTGAGCTGGATAATAATGTTTTCTTCGCCGGTCAGACAGAACGCCAGCAAGTAGTCGCTTACTTGAAAATAGCCGATTTATTTGTTTTAAACACTAATTATGAAGGCATGTCCCATTGTCTTTTGGAAGCTATGAAAATAGGGGTACCGATTATTACGACTTGGGCGGGCGGCAATCCGGAAACAATTGATAACGGCGAAACCGGCTTGCTGGTTGATTACAATAACCGCGAGCAGCTTTTTAAGGCAATTGCCTCTGTTTTGGATAATCCGGAATTGGCGAAGAAGTTAACTTCTCAAGCTCAAAAAGGCCTGGGAAAATTCAGTTGGGGAAATTTGGTCAAAGAAACTCTAGATATCTTTGAGAGTTTAAACAAAGACTAATTTATGCGTAAAAATCAAAAAGAATTAGAGGAAACAGTTTTATCAAAAGGGCTTTACCAAAAAAAAGAGAATTTAAGAATTTACAATAAATTTTTTAAAAATTGGTTCAACAACCACTTTTATATTTACCGTCGGTTTGGAATTAAGGATTCTTTTAAAATTTTGGATATCGGATGTGGTCCGGGGCATAATTTAATTCATTTTAGCCCGAATTCAGTGGGCTTAGAAATGAACGATTATTTAATAGATTTTGGGAAAAGCTTGGGATTGAAGATTATTAAGACGAACGTAGAAGATGAGTTTCCAGTAAACGGACAGAAATTTGATTTAATCTGGTGTACTGATTTTCTGGTCCATTTAGTCAGTCCCTTCAGGTTTTTGTTTAAAATCAGGGAATACCTTAATACCAATTCATATCTATTAATCCAAATTCCTAAAATTTCTGTTTTTAAGACCCATCAAAGCCCGGAGCATTTTTACGCTTTTAATAAAGGAACTTTATCTTTCTTGCTAGAAACGGCCGGGTATAAAATAATTGGATGTTCTGGCTATGTCAGGAGGGTGCCTAATTTTTTGAATAAAATCTTTGAACCATGGCTCCAAAGATTCGGCCCGAATATTTGGATTCTGGCCAAAAAAGACAAGCGGCCAAAAATTGTCAGCAAGACATTTTTGCCGTCTTGGTTTTAAACAAATGTCCAAAGTTCTGTTAATTAATCCATCTTTTAATATTTCCAAGTCAAATTACGAAACTAGTATTTCGGTCGGGCTTTTGTCGCTGGCTTCCTATTTGGACAATAACGGGATTGAAGCGAAAATCATTGACGCAGTTCGCCAGGAGAATTACTTGGAGGAAATAGAGAAGGAACTATCTGGGACCGATTTAGTCGGGCTATCGGTTATGACTATGCAAGTCAGTTCGGCGTTGGAAATTTCTTCAATGGTCAGAAAATTCAATTCCAAAACGCCGATTGTCTGGGGAGGAGTTCATCCGACTCTTTTTCCTGAAGAAACGGTCAAACATCACTTGGTTGATGCGGCGGTTTTTAACGAGGGCGAACAAACCTTACTTGAATTAGTCCAGGCGTTTGAATCTAATGGCGATTTAAAAAATATCCCCGGGATTGCTTTCAGCAAAGATAGAGAGGTTTTTGTTAATCCTAAAAGAGATTTTTTGAAAATGGACGACTTGCCTTTGCCAAACTGGTCTTTATTGCCTGAAGAGATCTTAGAAAAGATGATTCTAATTCCTACTCATACTAGCCGGGGATGTCCCCATAAATGCGCTTTTTGTATTAATTCAGTTACCAATAATTATTGGCGGGGCTATCCAGCGGAGAAAATTTTGGAAGGATTGGAGGTAATAAAACAAGAGCCCTATTTTCAGAACAAGCCGATGCGGTTTTGGGACGAGAATTTTTTTACTAACGTTGAAAGGGCCAGAGCCATAATTCAGGGGATGATTGAGCGGGGATTGAATATCCCTTGGGAAACAACCGTTCGAGTTGACTATATCCGGGAAAACATCATTGACGACACCCTTTTAAGGTCAATAAAGGAATCTGGTTGTTATCTTTTGTCCTACGGCGGCGAGTCCGGCTCGGAAAGAATCCTGAAGAAAATCAACAAAGGCATCCGTCCGGAACAGATAATTTATTCGGCCAAGCAAACCTTAAAGTATGGCATTATCCCGCAGTATTCCTTTATGGTTGGTCTACCCGGTGAGACGGATTGGGATATCAAGCAGACGATTAAAGTTATTGACCAATTGGTCAAATTAAGCCCCCAAATCCAAATTTTGGGACCCCAGGCCTTTCGTCCCTATCCCGGCTCCGTCTTGGAGCAGGAATGTGTTGCTAGCGGCTGGTCGTCTCCCAAAACGCTGGATAATTGGGCAAAATTAGTGTCTAATGAATTAAATTACCTATCCCCGCGGAATTTTCCCTGGGTTAAGAGCCTTGATTTAGTTGAGTCATTAGAGGCCTATGTCAGATTCGGCGCCCACACGATTAAAAGTGCTTTGGGCTCTACGGTCAAGGCGAATCGGTTGTTAAAACTGCCTTTTATTCTACTGTGCCAGTTAAGATGGAAGCTGAAATTCTTCAAATGGCCATGGGATTTCAAACTCGCCCGCAAATTCGTCACCAAGGCATAAAAGGATTCGGCTATGCGATAGCCGACAAATAAAAAGTATGAGGGTTTTGATGATTAGCTTAGATAAAACTTGGTTTGGCGCGGATTACAGCGGCGATCTTTTGGCGCGCCATCAGGAATATGCCCAGAAAGCCAAATGCCAGTTGGATGTTATCGTTTTTACTAAAAGAGGCCTCCGGAAAAGAAAGTTCAATGAGAATTTAAGAGCTTATCCGACCAATTCCAAAAACAAGCTTAGTTATATTTTTGACGCCTATGAAACGGCTAAAAGAATTTATTGGCCCGATAAATTTGACTTAATTGTTACTCAAGACCCTTTTTTATGCGGATTAACCGGTTGGATATTGAAAAAAAGGTTTGGCGGTTCTTTATTAATCCATTTTCATGGCGATTTTTGGAAAAACCGATACTGGCTTTTTGAAAGAAAAAGATGGTGGTTTAATTGGTTTTTCCTTTTAATCAGCAAGTTCTTGGTTAAAAGGGCTGATGGAGTCAGGGCGGTCAGTTCAGGCATTAGGGATAAATTAGTTAAAAAAGGAATTAGGGATGACAAAATCAGGGTTATTCCGACCCCGGTTAATTTGGAAAAATTTAAGGATTTTAGCGAACGAAAGGTTAAAAAAATTAGGGAAAAAGACTGTCCAGACAGGAAGATAATTCTTAATGTCGGCCGGAAAGACGCTTCCAAGGATTATAAAACGCTTTATAAAGCAATTGGCTTGGTTTACCAGGATTACAAAAAAATTGCTTTTTACCAAATAGGCAGTGGTGATTATCTGTCAAGCAAAATAAAGGCCGACGAGAACTTGATTCTAAATTCAGTTGGCAAGATTAATCAAAAAGAGCTGGTAAATTATTATCAGGCCTCGGATATTTATGTTTCTTCTTCCTGTCATGAAAGTTTCGGTAAAGTTTTGGTTGAAGCAATGACTTGCGGTCTTCCAGTAGTAGCTACCAGTACGACTGGCTCTAAAGAAATTATTGTTGACGGAAAAAATGGTTTTTTGACGCCGATTAAAGACAGCCAAGCATTGGCCAAGAAAATTATATTTCTATTGGGCAATCCTGAAAAAGCTGGACAAATGGGCAAAAATGGAGCAAAAATAGTCAAAGAGAAATTTAACCAGAAGAAGATTATTAGAGAGATAGCTAAATTCTGGAAGGACTTAACATGAATCTTTTAATAATAACCAGGAAAATTGACAATAATGATGCCCGGGCCGGGTTTATTTATAATTGGATAAAAAAATTTAGCCAAAAGGTTGATAAATTAATTGTTATTTGCCAAGAAAGAGGAGATATTTCTGGCTTGGAGAATATTAAAATTTATTCTTTAGGCAAAGAATACTTAGGGAAACGTCCTAATTTTATTAGACGGATAATTTATGGATTCAGGTTCTATAAATACATCTGGAAATTAAGAAAAGAATACGATGCTGTTTTTGTGCACATGCATACGATTTATATAATTCTGGGAGCGTTATTTTGGAAACTTTGGGGGAAGGAAATTGGCTTGTGGTATGCTCATATTAGAACAAGCTTTTTGGCTAAGCTGGCCAGTTTTTTTATTGAGTATATTTTCAGCCCTTCCAAAGATAGTTTTTCTTTTGCTCGTCATAAATTGAAAGAGACCGGACATGGCATAGACACGGAAATATTTAAGCCATTAAATCTGGACAAAAAAAAAGAAAGAGACAAGCGGCAAATTATTAGCGTAGGCAGAATTTCTTTGGTTAAAGAATACGAAGTTTTAATTAAGGCCGTTGAGATTCTCGTTAACCAACATCAGCTGGATAATTTTGAAATAAAAATAATCGGCCGGCCGGCTAATCCGGAAGATTTTGATTATTTTGAGAATTTAAAAAAAGAAATAGCCAAGCATCGTTTAGAAAGTTATTTTGACTGGGTTGGCGATGTGCCGAACAAAGACGTCTTTAAGTTTTATCAGCAGGCGGATATTTTTGTTAATATGCAGCCCGGCGGTGGGTTCGGCAAGGCGGTTCTGGAAGCCATGGCCTGCGGCTTAATCTGCATTCTGTCCACGCCGGTTTTCAATGAAATCTTGAAGGAGTCCAAAACGGACACCATTTTTAAGCCTAGAAATCCTAATGACATGGCGGAAAAGATGAAGCGGGTTCTAAACTGGAATCCGGAGCAGATTGATTTTTATAGAAAACTAATTGTAAATTACGTTAGAAACAATCATAACCTGGATAATTTAGTGGATAAAATAGTTTCGGTTTATGAAAGATAATTATCGATTTAGAAAATATGTGTATCTGGAAAGATGGATAAGCTATTGGCATCAAATAGACGAAGTTTTGAAATTGAAACCTAAGACAGTCCTGGAAATCGGGGTGGGGAATAAGATTGTTTTTGATTGCTTAAAAAGGGAGAGCATAGATATTCAGACATTAGACATTGATAAAGAGCTAAATCCTAATTTCGAGGGAAGCGTAGATGAAATTCCTTTGAAAGACAATTCTTTTGACGTGGTTCTCTGCGCCGAAGTTTTGGAGCATTTGCCTTTTAATAAGTTTGAGCAGTGTTTAAAGGAATTAAAAAGAGTCAGTCGGAAAAACGTGGTTTTGAGCCTACCTCATTTCGGCCCGCCAATTAAGTTTCATTTAAAATTCCCATTTGTTAAAGAATCCAGGAAATCTTTCAAAATCCCTTACCATCCCCGGCATAAATCAGGCGGAGTTCATTATTGGGAAATAGGCAAAAGAAGCTATTCTCCCAAAAGAATCAGGGCAATAATCGCCAAGTATTTTGAAATTAAAAAGGATTTTGTGCCTTTTGATAATCAATACCACCATTTCTATATTTTAGAAAAATGAATCCCGTTAGAGACCAAAAACTTATCTATCTTGCCAATATTCGTTTGCCGACTGAAAAAGCGCATGGCATTCAAATCATGAAAATGTGCGAAGCCTTCGGTGACCAAGGAATAAAAGTAGAATTAATTATCCCCTGGAGATTTAATAAAATAAAAGAGGATGCCTTTGATTTTTACGGCGTAAAGAAAAATTTTAAAATTAAAAAAATATTCTCTTTAGATTTGATTCCTTTGAGAATCCCTAAGATCGGTTTTTGGATTCAAAGCTTGAGCTTTGCCAAATCCGTCTTTTTTTATTTATTGTTTAGAAAGGCAAACGTTGTTTATTCTCGCGATTCTTTCCCTTTGTATTTAGTAGGGTTTTTCAAGAAAGATTTCATTTATGAAATCCATACTTTTCCCAAAAACTTTTCTTTACATAGGGGAGTTTTCAAAAAAGCAAGTGCAATTGTTGCTATTACTTACAAATTAAAGGAATCTTTAGTTAAAAAGGGCATAGACAAGAATAAAATTTTAGTTGCTCCGGACGGAGTGGATATAGAAAAATTTGATATAGACATTTTAAAAGAAAAAGCAAGGGAAAAATTAAATTTGCCATTAGACAAAAAAATAGTTTTATACACAGGCCATTTGTATAAATGGAAAGGCGCACAAATATTGGCTGATGCAGCTAAACTTTTAGATAAAAAGATATTGATTGTTTTCATTGGAGGGACAGATGAAGATAGAATAAAGTTTGAGAGTAAGAATAAGGGAATTAATAATATCTTAATTTTAGGACAAAAACCATATTCCAATATGCCATATTATTTAAAATCAGCAGATATTTTAGTTTTACCGAATTCAAGCAAAAAAGATATTTCTAAAAAATGGACTTCTCCAATGAAAATGTTTGAATATATGGCCAGTAAAAGACCAATTATTGCTTCAGATTTACCCTCAATCAGGGAAATATTAAATGAAGATAATGCTGTTTTATTTGAATCGGATAATTGTGAAGATTTAGCTAATAAAATAATGAAATTATTGAAAGATAATGTTTTGTCTGATAAGATTTCAGTACAAGCTTTTGAAGATGTAATGCAGCATAGTTGGATGAATCGAGTTAATAAAATTATATCTTTGAATTAAATTTTATGAAAATATCTGTAATTATTCCTATTTATAATGAAGAAAAGAATATTGCTGAGCTTTGCCAAAGGGTGAAAAAAGTTCTATCTAGTTTAACCAATGATTATGAAATAATTGCTATTAACGATGGATCTATTGATAACACTCATCAAGTTCTTAGAAAAATTTCTAATCAAGATAAGAATTTTAAGGTTGTTAATTTTAGAAAGAATTTTGGACAGACAGCAGCAATATCGGCTGGGATAGATATATCAAAAGGTGAAATGATTATCCCAATTGATGCTGATTTAGAAAATCTACCGGAAGATATTCCGGATCTTTTAAATAAATTTAATGAAGGATATGATGTTGTTTCTGGTTGGAGAAAAGACAGATGGAAAAAAAATTATTTACCAGAAGGATTACTTCTTGTATTGCTAATTTTTTAATATCAAAAACAGTTGGATTAAAATTGCATGATTATGGATGCACAATGAAAGTTTATAAAAGAGAAGTTATTGAAAACATTAAACTTTATGGTGATATGCATCGTTTTATTCCGGCTTATGTTATGTGGTATGGTGCGAAAATAACAGAAATTCCCGTAAGATATGAACCGAGGCGTCATGGTAAGTCAAAATATGGAATAGCAAGAACTTTTCGAGTTATTCTAGATATATTAGTAGTAAAATTTTTAACAAATTATTTAAATCGACCAATGCATTTTTTTGGTAGAATTGGTTTTTGGTTATTCTTTTTTAGTTTTTTATCGGGTATTTTAGCTTTCTATCTTAGATTTTTCTTAGGGATATCATTTATTTTAACTCCCTTACCCCTGCTGACTGTATTTTTGATTATTATCGGCATCCAGTTCATCCTAATGGGCTTGTTGGCTGAAATTTTAATAAGGACTTATTACGAATCTCAAAACAAGCCGGTTTATTTGATTAAAAACAAGATTAATTTTTGATTATAGCTTATGTGTGGAATAGCGGGATATTTTGGAAAAGGTAACGAGGAAATTTTGAAGATCATGACCGAGTCTTTAGCATACCGAGGTCCTGATGATAGGGGCTATTTTTTAGATAAAAACATCGGTTTGGGACACAGGCGTTTATCAATTATTGATTTGAGCGAAAAAGGAAGGCAGCCGATTAGCAACGGAGATGAAACTATAAAAGTTGTTTTTAACGGAGAGATCTATAACTTCCAGGAATTAAAAAAGGATTTAATCCGCAAGGGCCATCATTTTAAAAGCCAAACAGACAGCGAAGTTATTGCTCATCAATATGAAGAAGATGATATTGATTGCTTTAAGAAATTTAACGGAATGTTCGCAATGGCTATCTGGGACAGCAATCAGGAAAAACTTATTTTATCCAGAGATCGTTACGGGCAAAAACCTCTTTACTGGACTTTTGTCGATAAAACCCTAATTTTCGCTTCGGAAATAAAGTCAATCCTTTTACATCCTTTAGTAAAAAAAGAATTAAATTCTTTAGCTCTTTACCAGTATTTCTCTTTTGATTACGTCCCTCAGCCATTGACTGTTTTTAAGGGAATTTACAAACTTCCCAACGGTTCTTTTCTGGTTTTTAAAAACGGCCAGGTTAATTTGGGTAACTATTACCAAATTAAACTTGAGAATGACCGGCTTGATTTTCCTCCGGCCGTTAAGAAATTGGGAAAATTATTAGAAGATTCGGTTAAGAAACGTTTAATCGCTGATGTTCCAATAGGGGTATTTTTGTCTGGTGGGATCGATTCTTCTGCAATTGCCTATTTTGCCAGGAAAAACAAGAGAGATATTAAAACTTTCTCCATCGGTTTTGACGAGCCCAGTTTTGACGAATCGGATTACGCTAAACAGGTGGCCAGGTTTTTAAAAACAAAACATTTTCGTCAGAAATTCAGCGCCAATGATTTATTAAGGGCCATCCCGGAGATTACCGAAAAATTGGACGAACCCTTTGGAGACCCTTCTATTTTGCCGACCTTCCTGCTTTCAAAATTCACTGTCGAAAAAGTCAAAGTTGCCTTAGGTGGCGACGGAGGTGATGAACTCTTAATGGGCTATCCCAATCATCAGGTTCAGAAATTTGCTTTTCTAACAGGCCTTAGCGACTTAGAGTTTAAAAGGATTCCTGGACTTTTGGAAAAACTGTTACCGGTCTCTGATAAAAATCTTACTTTTTCTTACAAAGCAAAAAGATACGGCCATAGTTTAATTTTCCCGGGTCTCTATCGCGACCTTCTGAACATAGGCGGATATATTACGGGAATTGAAAATTTATTTAAATTCAGGGTTCAAACAAAAGAATTGTTTGAATTTGCCGAAGAGTTTCTAAATGATTATCAAAATAAGAAATATTTAGAGAAAGTTAATCTTTTGCTTTTAAAATACTATTTACAGGATGACATTTTATTTAAGGTTGACCGGGCCAGCATGTATAACAGCTTAGAAATCCGCGCTCCTCTGCTGGATTACCGTTTAGCTGATTTTGTTAATTCCCTTCCTCTAAATTACAAATTAAGAGGATTAAAGACAAAATATATTTTAAAGGAATTAATGAGAGACAAATTGCCCGAAAACATTGTTAGCCGTAAAAAGAAAGGTTTCAGCGTGCCTTTGTCGGCGTGGCTTAAAAAAGATCTCAAAAATTATATGATAGAAAATCTTAATAAGTCGGAGATAAATAAAATAGGGTTGCTTGATTACGATTTTATTGAGAAAAAAATTAAGGAACATTTAGGCAATAAAAGAGACAACCGAAAAATATTATGGAACCTAATTGTTTTTCAGAATTGGTCCAAGCGATATTTAAGATAACATAAATGGCTATAGAAAAAATACTCAAAAATTTAGTTTGTCCGAAGTGCCATGGAGAATTTAGAATCGAAAACAAAAAATTTTCTTGTCTTAATTGTGGCAAGGCTTATAAGATAAGAAATGGGAAACTGTATTTCTTGGAAGCAAAAACAGAAATCTTAAATCAGGAAAGCAATGATTTCATAATCAATAGATTAAAAATTCTATTTAAAAAGTATCCAAGAATTTTTTCTTTTTTGTATTGCGTTTTTGGCGCTCTTTTTGTAGGTAAAAGCGCTGAGGAGGTAATTAAGAACATGGGTTCTGAAAAAATAATAATTAATTTGGGTTCTGGAATAAAAAGAATAAACGAAAAGGTGATTAATATAGATTTTTATCCTTTTAATAATGTTGGTATTGTTGCTGATATTACCAAACTTCCATTTAAAGATAATTCAGTAGATGTAATAATTTGCGAATCTGTTTTGGAGCATGTTAAAAATCCTTGGGCTATTGTTCAAGAAATAAAAAGAGTTTTGAAACTGGGAGGTCTTGTCTATATATCTGTTCCCTTTATAGCAAGTTTCCATTCTTCTCCAAACGATTATTACCGTTGGTCAAAACAAGGCCTAAGGGAGCTTTTGAAAAAATTTAAAGAAGAAGAAATTGGAATTAGGTCTGGCCCGACTTCATCTTTATTCTATGTTATTAGCGAATGGCTGGCGACGTTTTTAAGTTTTGGCTCTCAAAAAATCCATCAAATCTTATTGATACTTTTTATTATCATATTTACTCCAATAAAAATTCTTGATTATTTGATTTATAAGTTTAAAAGTTCAGAAAATATTGCGTACGCATTTTATTATATAGGCAGAAAGAAATGATTGGTAATAAGATAAAAAAGTTTTTTCAGATTCTGTCTTCCCATAAATGGGCTGTTATTGTTGCCGTCTTGATAGGGATCATTCTTGCTTCCCCTCAAGTTTATTTCTATTTTGAAAATGAGGATATTTACAAGGGGATTGCTTTAGGCGGAACTACTGACGAAGACACCTATTTGGCAAGAATCCAGGAAGCCAGGGACGGATATTATACCATTGCCAATCCCGCCTGGGCCGAGGGGAAAGACCTGCCTTATTTATTCACTCCGCTTTCCGAAAATGTGATAAGTTTTACTGGTCAGATTTTCGGGCTTGATTTAATTAAGACGATTACGCTGAGTAGATTTATTTTTCCAGTTTTTGTTTTTTTACTTATTTATGCTTTAGTTAATCAAATAATCCGAAAAAAGATAGTTGCTTTAGTAGCTTCAACAACCGTTCTTTTGTCAACTAATTTAGTCAATCCAAAAGCAATTTGGGATTTAATTATTAATCATCAAACCCAGACAGGTTTCTTGCTTTTTAGTAGAGTGATAACTCCCGTTAATTTAATTTTCTTTTTCGGTTTTTTATTACTCTTCTGGATTTTTATTGAAAAGGGGAAATTGTTTTACGGAATTGCCAGCGGTATTGTTTTGGGACTTTCTTTTTACAGCTATCCCTATACCTGGACATTTCTCTTTGCTTTTCTTGGATGTTTAGCCATTCTTTACTTGCTTAAAAAAGAATGTGCTAAAATCAAAGGCATCATTTTAACGTCGGGCGTTGCCGCGTTGGTATCCATCCCTTATTTTTGGAATTTGTGGCAGGCAATGCAGCACCCTTTGTATCCTGAATTATCAGAACGTTTCAGCATTATTAAAACACATACTCCTCAGATTGGCGCTTTGATACTAATCCTCTTAGCTATTTTTTTGTTGTTTTTTCCGCGAGGGAATAAGGATAGGTATTTTTTTTGCTTAGGCCTCGTCTTAACGCCTCTGATTGTTTTGAATCAGCAGGTGATTACTGGAAGGATTATGATTCCAGACCATTACCATTGGTATTATCACACCCCTTTGGCAATCATTTTTACAATCCTCATTGTTTTTGAATTAGTCAAAAAGAAGTCCTTTCAGTACTGTCTAATTGGATTAATCCTGTTCATTAATTTTTTCAACGCTTTTGTAATTCAGTCCTCTTTTTATCAAAACCAAAAACTTGAAGCTCTTGGAAACCAGCGTTATGGCTCGGTCTTTGAATGGTTGCGCAATAATACTAAAAAAGACCAAGTAATTGCAGGAGATAAGAATATTTCTCTCTTAATTGCTATTTATACTTCTCTTAATTCAGTTAGTTTTGAAGATGGTCATTATACTCTAGCTGGTTCAGAAGAGAGCGTAATGGAAAGGATATTTTTGACTTTTCGTCTTGATAAAATAGGCAAAGAAGAAGCTAAAGAATATTTTTTTAATAATAAAACAGATATTTCAGCAAGAATTTATGGCGGATATTACCGAAAATTATTAGGAGATTATGATTTGATTCCAGATGAAAAGCTTAATTTTTTAGTTGATAAATACAAAGAATTTTTAGATATTCCATTAAAGAGCGTATTAAAAAAATATCAGACGGATTATTTGCTTTGGGATACTTTGGAACATCCAGAATGGAACATTGAACAATATCCATTTTTAAAAGAAATCCATCGAGTTAACGGTTTTATAGTTTTTAGACTATTATGATAATCCTCGGTAGTAAAAATTTCATCATTATTTTAATTTTTCTAGCTGCTGTTAATGGTATTGTCTGGGGTATGCTTCCTGAGACATCAAAAGATATAAATAACGTTAGGATAGCTGAAGTGATTTTAGAAAAGGGCTTGTTCTCTGATGATATTAATTTGGATATGATGACCGAAAGGATATTCCATCCAATCTTAATTGCGGTTGTTTTTAAGATTTTTGGGCACCATGAGAGCTTGGTGCTTATTTTAAACCTCTTGATTTATATTGGTTTGGTTCTTTTAATTTATAAGTTTTGTCGTGACTTCTTTAATGAAAGGTTAGCCAGATTGGCTTCATTTATTTCAGCCATTTGTTATACCTTGGCCAGTTACACTGGCTGGTTTTACCGGGAAATACTTTTTACCGGCTTGGTTTTCCTTTTGATATATCTTTTGTATAAAGCACAATTGGAAAAGAAAAATGTTTGGTTTATTATTTCCGGTCTTGTTTTCGGAATTGCCACCTTAACTAACGGAATGCTCCAATTTTTTATTGTTTTCATAATCGCCAATTTCTTGTTTTTAAACAGGGGAAGAATTAGAAAAATAATTCCTAAATTAATTTTATTTTTCGTTTCCATTGTTTTAATTATGTCTCCGTGGTTAATCAGCAATTACCTTAATTTTGAGAAAACGCCTTTTCCTTTTGGCGCCAGATCGGGTTTAATGATGAGCATGCGGGCAGAGAAAATAAAGGCGATTGAGGGGAAATATATTCAACATTTAATAGCTAATACTACAGGCGATTATGTTGCGCAGAAATTATTCAGTGATTATGACAGAAGAGAAGCTCGGCTTGGTTATAGAAATCGGGAAGAATGGGAAAAAATGATTTATGAAGAAAGTCGGGATATTAATGAAGTTGATAAAGAATTAAACAGGGAAGCGGCTATAGAAATGCTTAAACATCCTTGGCTTTCCTTTCAGATGGCGACCATAGATTTTCTGAAGTTCAATACGCCTATGGTACCGGATATAAGAATGCAACATATGTTTGCCGAACCGGGCT
>CAYPQZ010000008.1:0-214689 GCA_964413015.1 uncultured Candidatus Saccharibacteria bacterium
ATTTCTTTAATTTATAATTTATTTAATCTTTTAATATTTCCTTTGGCCCCGTTTCTTTTAGCGCCGGAGGCGCTGGTCGAAATTCTACTACGGGGCATATATTAATTTTATTATTATTAATACTCTGTGTCAATAAAAAAAGCCAATTGATATTGACTTAATTACAAAAAAATGATATATTAAGAGGGTCCTTGTTTCCCAAAAAAATTGTTACTTCAAAGGGTCAAGGACCCTCTTTATCTTTCTGTAAATTTGGCGCTTCCGCAGCGCTTTTTTTATATTATATTCCTCCTGCGCGCAAAACCACCGGATTGTTTTTACAGAAAAACTGTTATTGCCCTTGCTGATTGATGGCTCTTATGAGCTAGGGTTAAAGAACTACAAAGCAACGATTAGACAACCAGCAAAAGAGTGCCCAAGAAACAGACTCTCCAGGACATCTTTATTTTACTAATTTACAACCATCTATGTCAACCTCTATTTATCCACAAGTTGCTAACAATCATTTGTTAATAACTAAATCAATGATTCCTTCTAAACATTTCTGAGAATTGCCTAAAATAAGATAATCTTCAATTTGTGCAAAAGCGTACATTTTAGGCGATCCTGCGCTTACAGAGGAAAGCGGCTTTAAAACAGTTATCTTAATCTGACGGTAGATATAAGAAGAAAAATTATAATCTTTATTCAATTCAGGCTTAATTTGGCTTAAAAACTGATTAAAATCACTTGAAGGATTGTTTCCTTTTAAGATAAAAGCGAAAGGGAAAGACGCTTCATGATTGACCGGCATTATAACAAAAGCAGCTTGTCTTTTAAAAAATGGCTGGATATCTTGTCTAAAGCTTAAACCGACCTGGTTAAAATATTCGTTTAGTTTGCTTATCGCTCTCTGCCCATAAAAATTATTATCCGCTAAAAATTGAGTGAAAGGAAAAATCTGTGGATAAAGTTCTTGATGATTAATAATTCCCCAAACAACCGCATTTTCCGGAATTAAATCAGCAAAAGGCGTTTTTTGAGAAACATAAAACCGCCAGACAAATGCTGAAAATATAATTATTACAAACAAGGAAGCGATAAAAAACAACCGATTCTTATTTTTGGATAAGAATGGTTGTTTTTTTTGTTTTAAAATAGGTTCCGGCTCTTTTAAGTTTACCTTTAAATCGTCAGAAATTTGTCTTTGGGGAATACCTTTTCTAATAAGGATCTTGGACATAAGTTAATCCGCTTCTGCGGCTTTCAGAATATCAATTACCGCATACATACTTTCTCGAGAAGTAGTAATAATTAACTTATTACCAAACACCGCATAATCAATGCTTAAATCGGGGCTTGGAAAATTAAGATAACGGATATCTGTCCATTTATAAATATTATCCTGGAAACCCTCAGTAGAACTAGCCATAGACAGCACTCCTTCTTTAAATAAAATTGGCCTAAGGTTAGTTGTTATATCCTCTTCCCATTTTTTAAGCTCTTTAATTAGAGTAGAACTACTCCCGGCTATTTTTGCTATTATCCCGAACCGGTTGCCTTGCTCCTGGCTGTAGAAAAATAGAGTATAATTATCACCCACAACCTCGCTGTCTGCTAGAAATTGATTGAAACTCGTCGGCAAACTTAAATTAAAAGCGGTAATAAAAGCGTTTAGCCCCAAATACTCTGTCTGTTCCTGGCTCACCGACTTTATTAAGATACGCCTAAGAGTGCTAGTCGCCTGCTCATCAAGAGCAATCGCTTCCAATAAATTTGGAATTAATTTCTCCTCATCAACTGATATTTCAATTGTTTTAGTCTCGTCTACCGGGATAAGCGTCTCTGGAACCGTGGGTTCAACTAGCTGACAGTCTTGGTTAATTTGACATTCATCTATTCCCCTACCTTCAACGCTAACACATTGTGAATCTTGGCATTCATAATGGGCCTCTGGTAAAGACGGGACTGGTTTTAGATAGTTCCACCAATAAATAGAGCCTCCTAGTCCGGCAGCAAGCAAAACAATAGCTAAAACGACAAAAATTAACTTCTTTGATATCTCTGTCTTTTTTGGCGCTTCTCTTAACTCTTCACCTAATTGCTGTTTTCCCTCTTTTCCACCATCAACTTTTTCTATTGCCTGTCTCTGTCTTTGTTTTATCTCTTCTTCAGCTCGTTTTACTTCTTTAAATTGTTCCTCTCTTTCTCTAAGCATCTTTTCGCGCTGTTTTTTAATTTCGGCTTCCTTATCAGCCCTTTCTTTATTAGCTTCTTCCCTTAACCGTCTCATTTTTTCAGCCTCTTGTCTATCCTTTTGCTCGGCTTCCTTTTTTACCGTTCTCTGCTCCTCTATTTCCTCGTCTCTTTCTCTCTGTTCTTTTTGCATCAAAGATGCAACCGGCAGCCCTTCCGGAGGGGCTCCTTTGCCGCTTAATTTCTTAATGTCGCCTGCCATAGTTCGAATAACAGGTTCTTTCTCTTCCTCGCGTTGATTTTTAGATCCCTCCATATTTTTAGATATTTAAAATATATTCTATGTTTTACGTTTTAATGTTTTTTAAAGTTAATTTAATCCGGCCATTATCGTCAACTTCCTTCACTTTAACTGGGACAACTTGGCCTAATTTAACAAAATCCTCTACCTTTTCAACCCGATGGTCAGATAATTCTGAAATATGAAGCAACCCATCATAGCCAGGCAAAATTTCTACAAAAGCGCCAAAATCGGCTATTTTAACAACCGTTCCCTGAAAAATTTCTCCCACTTTAGGTTCTCGAGTTAAGTTTTTAACCCAATCTAAGGCTTTTTGTCCTGATCCTTCGTCATTGGAAGTAATGCTGATTAATCCATCGTCCTCTATATCAATTTTAGCTCCGGTCTGTTCAACAATTTCATTAATTATTTTTCCACCCGGGCCAATAACTTTCCCTATTTTATTCTGATCTATTTTAAGAGTTAAAATTCTGGGAGCAAAAGGGGAAAGTCTTGAATTAGACGCTTGAATAGTTTGTTCCATTTTCTCCAAAATAGATAAACGGGCTGCTTTCGCCTGGGTAAATGCCTTTTTTAGAATTTCTAAAGTAACTCCTTCTATTTTAACATCCATCTGGCAAGCTGTCACCCCTTTTTTGGTTCCGGCAACCTTGCAATCCATATCGCCATAATGATCTTCGGGTCCTTGGATGTCAGTTAAAACCCGGTAATTATCTTCGGATTCCATCATTAGCCCCATAGCAATACCGGTAACATGAGTTTCTATAGGAACCCCTGCGTTCATTAAAGACAAACTCGAACCGCTTACTGAAGCCATTGAGGAAGAACCGTTAGAAGAAAGTATTTCTGAAACTAACCGGATAGTATAAGGAAATTTCTCTCTATCAGGGATTAGCGGGAAAAGAGCTTTTTCCGCTAGAGAGCCGTGCCCGATATCCCTTCGGCCAGGACCGCGCAGGCCGCCAGTCTCACCGACGCAAAAACCGGGGAAATTGTAATGGTGCATAAAATACTTCTTTGTCTCAATCTCCATATTGTCAATCATCTGGTTATCGCCGGGCGAGCCCAGAGTGACAACTGAAAGAGCTTGGGTTTCTCCTCTTTCAAACAAGGCTGAACCATGAGTCCGAGGCAGAAACGACACTTGACAATTAATCGGTCTGACTTGGTCAATAGCGCGCCCATCAGGCCTTTTTTCTTTGCCAATCGGCGCCTTTAAAATATTCTTATGGACAATCTTGTCGACCTCCTGTTCAAAAATATCTCTGATTAATCTTTCATTCTCTCTTTGCCTATTATCTAGTGCCTCAATTAATTCTTTTTCCAAGGCAAACAATCCCTTACCCCGTTCAACTTTATCAGGATTGTAAATAGTATTTTCCAGCTTATCTCCAAGCCAATTTTTAACTTGAGAAACTATTTTTGGGTCAAGTTCTTTAAGCTCTAAATCAGCTTTAGGTGCTCCAACTTCTTTAATAATTTCATTTTGCCACTGGATAATTTTTTTAAGATAGGGTTGAGCAAATTCTATAGCCGACAAAATATCCTTCTCGGGAATCTGCTTGGCTCCTCCTTCTAACATATTGATTTTATTCTCTTTGCCGGCAACCACCAAATCAAGATCGCTTTTTTCTCTAAGTTGATAGGCTGGATTCAAAATCCATTCCTGGTCATGTTGTCCAACCCTTAAGCCGGCCACTGGGCCGTTCCAAGGAATGTCTGAAATACCTAAAGCTAAAGAAGCGGCGATTAAAGCGGGGATGTCAGGGTCGTTTTCTTTGTCAAAAGAAAGAACCGTCAAAACAACCTGTAAATCGTTTCTGATTCTTTTATCAAATAAGGGGCGTATAGTCCGATCGATCATCCGGCCGGTAATCACCGCTTCGTCTGAAGGACGGCCTTCTCTTTTTAAGAAACGGCCACTTTTTATTTTCCCGGCGGCATAAAACTTTTCCTCGTAATCAACTGTCAGAGGCATATAATCTACGTCTCTGATATCTTTATCTAAAACAACAGTCGCTAAAATTACAGTTTGCCCATAAGAAACTAAAACCGAGCCGTTAGTCTGTTGAGCTAATTGGCCAACTTCAGCTACTAGCTCTCTGCCCGCTAAATCAAGCTTAAACCTCACACCTTTTAAAGATTGGCTCTTTAAAGAATGCTCTGAATTTTCCTTAGAAAGGTACGGGGTAAATTTTTTGTGTATCATATAGAATATTCTGCCCCTCAGACTTTAGACTATTTAAATAGTCTACCTGTCTAAAGGCCAGAAAAATTAATCATTTCTTTATTAAATATTTATTTAGACCTTCGCTTAAATCAATAAAGTCATCAGCTGTTTCAATCAGCTTTGCTGAAGCGCTTTTAGCAAAGGCCATTACCTCAGTCTGAATGCCTTTATTTAATCTTAAATAATCAATTAAAGGGATAAAATCACCGTCGCCGGTGACTAAGACAATTGCGTCCATCTGCTTAGAAAGCTTAATCGCATCAACTGCTATGCCGACATCCCAATCGCCTTTTTTAACCCCACCGGGGAAAATCTGCAGGTCTTTCATTTTCACTTCTAAGCCAATTTTGCTTAAGGCGTCAAAAAAGGACTTTTCTTCTATAGTCTCAGTGTTAATCACATAAGCGATAGAGCGGATCAGCTTGCGTCCGGCCACAGCTGTTTTCAACACTTCTTTGAAATTCACTCTGGCTTTGTAAATATTCTTGGCTGAATGATACATATTCTGAACATCTATTAGAACGGCCACTCTTTGTTCTATATGTTTAATAATACTCATATTAAATTTGTCTTAATTTGGAACAAAATTTGTTTTGTGAACAAATTAGGCTACAAATTTGAGCAGTCGCCTTAGGCGACTAAAGGTTTTATTTCTAAAAATCCTCCGATTTTTTAGACAAAGCCCTTTATTTTTTAAGTTTTAACTTTTTAATAATTTTCTTATACCTTTTTTCGTCTTCGCTCTTAAGATAATCTAAAATTCTTCTCCTCTGGGCAACCATTTTTAAAAGCCCCCTTCGCGAATGATTATCTTTAGGATGTTTTCTTAAGTGCTTGGCCAAGTCGCTGATTTGGTTGGTTAAAATAGCAATCTGAACATCTGACGACCCAGTGTCGCCTTTATGTAGCTTGTATTCGTTAATAATCTTAGTTTTTTTAGTTGTCTTTAACATATTTCTTTTATGTTTCTTATTGTATCAGATGAAACAAAAAAAAGCAAATTAAAAAGAAAAGCCGTCCACCAGCAAATTTAATCGGACGGCTCATTCACGTTTAAACAATAAGTACCCCGTGAGGGATTCGAACCCCCGACCGTTTGCTTAAGAGGCAACTGCTCTACCAACTGAGCTAACGGGGCTTGGCCCGCCAAAGGCAACACTAATTTTTGTATCCAAAATAAATTTTGAACAAAAATTGTGCGTCCTCGGAAGGATTCGAACCTTCAATAACGGTTCCGAAGACCGTTGTGATATCCATTTCACCACGAGGACGTAAAAATATTCAGTATTAAAAAATAGCACAAATTTAAGAAATAAACAAGGGCTTCCGTTTTTAAGGAAGCCCAGTTAGGTAAGTTGGAGGTTCTTGGAATATATTAACCAATAGATATCTACGCCTGCTGAATTTATGCATTTTTCTTTTTTTCTTCTTTTTTTTCTTCCTTGTAATTTTCTTCTTCTATATCTAAAAAATTTCTTACTTTTCGAACTTTCTCAAATACATCTAAATTAGTATCCTCTCTTGTTTGCCTAATAAATTCAGCGACTTTAAAAATGTTTGGCATTACCATAGGAACCTCCTTTTTTTTATTTTAATTCATTAAAAGGACTAAAATTGTTTATTGATTCCCTATTTTGTCTATGCTACAATTTTATCATAATCAGAACAAAAAATGAAAATAAAATTATCCACAGAAATTAAAAATATCTTAAATAAACTAGACCAGGCAGGGTTTAAGGCTTATGTGGTCGGCGGATGCCTGCGCGATATTTTAATTGGTCGTCAACCCCAAGATTGGGATATTAGCACTCAGGCCAAACCTAAAGAAATACAGAAAATTTTTCCGGACAGCTTTTACCAGAACAAATTTGGCACAGTCACAGTTAAAACTGAAAGCCAGGAATCAACTCTTCGGGAAATTGAAATCACTACTTTTCGGACCGAGCAGAAATACACTGACAAGCGCCATCCCGATAAAATCGGTTTCACTAAGGACCTTAAAGAAGATTTAGCTAGGCGGGACTTCACAATTAACGCTATGGTTTTGGATAAAAAAGGGGAAATCATTGATTTGTATGACGGCCAAAAAGATTTAAAAGAAAAAATTATCCGGGCGGTCGGCCAACCAGCCGAACGCTTTAACGAAGACGCTTTACGGATGCTCCGGGCAATCCGTCTGGCAATAGAGCTTAATTTTAAAATTGAACCAAAAACTCTTAAGGCGATTCAAAAAAACGCCGGCTGGTTGCAGGCTATAGCCAAAGAAAGAATCCGCGACGAACTAATCAGAATTGTTATGTCAGACCAGCCGGAGCGGGGGATTGAGTTATTAAGAAAAGCCGGTCTGTTAAAATATATTGTCCCGGAACTGGAAAAAGGAGTTGGGGTCAGCCAGAACCGACATCATATTTACACTATTTACCAACATTTAATTCTTTCACTGAAATTTGCCGCCCGGAAAAAATACGGTCTGGAAATCCGTTTAGCGGCTCTATTCCACGATATTGCCAAACCGCAAACCAAAGAAGGCGAAGGCCCGAAAGCAACTTTTTATAACCACGATGTTTTAGGCGCCAAGTTTGCTGTAAATATTCTAGACCGATTAAAATTTCCCAATAAGCTTATTGAAAAAGTGGCTCTTTTAATCCGCAACCACATGTTTGTCTACGACGTAGAGGAGGTAACTGAGGCTGGGGTCCGCCGTTTGCTCCGCCGAGTCGGGCTTAAGAATATTGACGACTTGATAAAATTAAGGGTAGCTGATAGATTAGGAAGTGGCTGTCCTAAGGCAGTTCCTTATAAACTACGGCATTTACAGTACGTAATTGAAAAAGTTTCCCAAGACCCTATTTCAGCTAAAATGCTTAAGGTTAATGGGCACGATTTAATAAAGCTTTTAAAAATTGAACCTGGGCCGCGGCTGGGACTATTAATTGAAGCCCTCTTAGCTGAAGTTTTAGAAGATCCAAAGCTTAACCGCAAACCAAAACTTTTAAAAAGAGCTGGAGAAATTAATAAGCTGTCTGACCAGGAATTAAAAAACAAAACCAAAAAAGTCAAAGAAAAAAAAGAAGAGGTCGATTTGGAAATGAAGGGGAAATATTGGGTCAAATAGCGGAATGTGGCCTAGTGGTTTAAGGCGCCTCGTTCGGGACGAGGAGACCCCGGGTTCGAATCCCGGCATTCCGACCAAAAAAACAAAGGTCGAAAAAGAAAGGAGATAAAAAAATGTTAGCTCAATCACCTTTAGATTTAAAAAAAGTTAAGCCAAAGGATTTAGACAAGGAGATTCTGCGGTTAGGTATGATTGCTGAACTGGACGCGGTTAATTTGTATGAGCAATTAGCCGCTATGACCAAAAACTCATCGCTGAAAAAAATACTTTTAGACATTGCCAGAGAAGAAAAGACCCATGTCGGAGAATTCCAAACTTTACTCTTAAGGATAGATAAAGAACAGGTTAAAGAGTTGAAAGAAGGAGAAAAAGAAGTTAAAGAAGAGTTGGGTAAATGAGAGTTGTTTAAAGCAGGAAATAACTAGGAGGCGCTGTTTTTGCCTTGCGCAAAATTAATCCTAAGGGCCTGTAGTAAAGTGGCATTACACGGCATTCGCATTGCCGAGTCAGGGGTTCGACTCCCCTCAGGTCCACTTTCCTATTTAAAAACAAAACAGATTAGAGTATTACCTACATCTAATCCCCAAATTAACAACAACCTTAAATTATTTTTTCTTAAATATAAAAACAAAAAATATAAACCTGTTAATAACTCTAATCAAAAAAACAAATTATCTTTCTAAATAAATTTTGTGAGCAATTTTATTAATAGATTATTAACAATTTATCAAATAACATATTCACAATTATTAAAATAAAGACAATTAAATATAGATTAAAAAAGAGAACTTCTTAACAATTTTTAAAAGTATAATAATAATAATAAATTATATATATTAATAATTACTATTAGAATAAATAATTTGACATAAGAATGATTATTATGATAAAATTAAATAAGTAAGAAATAAAAACAAGGCTCGTTCGGTTGAACGGGCTTAAATTTATCATGGACATCAAAACATTTAGTTCAGTTATCGAACAAATTTGTGAAGAAAAAGGCGTGGCTAAAGAAAAAGTCATTGAAACTATTGAGGTGGCTTTAGCAGCGGCTTATAAAAAAGAATATAACCGGCGTGGTCAGAATATTAAAGTGAAATTGAATTTAAAAACAGGAAAAATCAGCGTCTCGCAAGTTAAACTTGTGGTTGAAGAATCAATGCTTAAAACAGAAGCTGATAAGGATGAATTGTTTGAACAGAATCAGGACGATTTTTCAGAAGAAGTAGATGGAGAAAAAAAAATCAGGTTTAATCCGGAGAGGCATATTATAATTAATGAAGCCAAAAAGCTTCAGGTAGAAGAGATTAATTTATCAAAGAATGAACTTAAGAATATTAAATCTGGAGAGGAAATAGAGTTTCCTTTAGAGATTAGCCATGATTTTGGAAGAATTGCCGCTCAAACAGCTAAACAGGTTATTATCCAGCGTATTAGAGAAGCTGAAAGGGAGGTTGTTTATAGTGAATACAAAGAAAAAGAAGGACAGATAGTTAGCGGTGTTATTCAAAGAGTAGAAAATAATAATGTTTTTATAGATATCGGCAAAACAACCGGTCTTCTGTTTCATGAAGAGCAGATTCCGGGAGAAAATTACATAATAGGCCAGCGGATTAGAGTTTACATTACTGAAGTCCAAAAAGATTCTCATGGGCCGACTATTTCTCTTTCCAGAGCTCACCCAAAAATGATTAGCCAGCTTTTTGCCTTAGAAGTTCCAGAAATTAGCGCTGGGACAGTTGAGATAAAGTCAGTTGTTAGAGAAGCTGGTTCACGTTCTAAAATAGCAGTGGCGGCAAACGAAGAAAGGGTTGATCCGATTGGTTCGATGATTGGCCAAAAAGGTACCCGAGTTCAGGCGGTTATTAATGAATTGTCCGGCGAAAAAATTGATATTATTGAATGGTCAGAAGAGCCCGCCAAATTTATCAGCGCCTCGCTTTCTCCAGCTAAAGTTTTAAATGTTGAAATAGACAAGAAAAAAAATCAGGCTAAAGCGATTGTTCCCGAAGACCAGCTTTCTTTAGCAATTGGGGTAAAAGGACAAAATGTCCGTCTGGCGGCAAAACTTACCAATTGGAAAATTGATATAACTATTCCAGAGCCTGTCAAAAAGAAAAAATCTACAAAAAAAACCAAGAAAGATGATGTTAAAAAAATAGGCCGGAGCAAACCTAAAACAAATAAAACTAAACTCCAAAAAAAAGAGAAAAAACAGCCGGTTGTTAAAAATAAAAAAACAACCGAGAAGAAAAATAAATAATAATATTAGAAAGATGTTAAGGTTTTGCTGATTGACAAGCTTTTTTTTGTTTGTTAATCTTAATTCGTTAATTAAATTAATCATTTAAATTACCACTAATTATTCTCTAAAATAATGACAGGATAATAATTATGAAATTTGAAATGAAATCAACTTATGAACAATTTGATTTTATTTATTGGAGCCGTTGTTGCAACTTTAATAATTGGCGCGGTTTTAGGGTATTATACTCGGCAAACTATTGCCAAAAAACAAGCTGGAACTATTGAGGCAAAATTAAATAAATTAATCAGTCAAGCAAAAGAAGAAGCAAAAGAAACACTTCTTAAAGCTAAAGAAAAAGCAAACCAGATTTTAGGAGAAATTAAAGAACAAGAGAGAGACCGACAAAAACAGTTGACTAGAATGGAAGAGCGGATATTAAAAAAAGAGCAGACTCTTGATCAAAAAAGCAACCAATTAGAGGAAAATTATACTGATTTTAAAATCAAGGTCCAGAAGGTTAAAAAAATTAAAGAAGAGTTAAATGAGCTTAACCAGAAGCAGATAAAAGAATTAGAAAGAGTCTCAAAACTTTCTCAAAAACAAGCCAAGGCAGAACTTTTATTAACCGTTGAAAAAGAACACCAACAAATACTTTTAGAAAGAATCAACCGTTTAGAGAAAGAAGGTAGTGAGGAGTTAAATAAGAAAGCTCAAAAAATTATCGCTTTAGCAATGCAGCGTTATGCTGCTTCTCAGGCTGGTGAGATTACTTCAACAACAGTTAATTTACCTAACGACGAACTTAAAGGAAGAGTGATTGGTAAAGAGGGTCGGAATATAAAAACCTTAGAGAAGTTAACCGGCGTGGAAATATTAGTTGATGATACGCCTGGAGCGATTGTAGTTTCTGGTTTTGACCCGGTGCGCCGACAGGTTGCCAAAATGGCTCTAGAGAAACTACTTTTAGATGGTAGAATCCAGCCGGCTAGAATAGAAGAAACAGTTGCAGAAGCCAATAAACAAATTAATGAAAAAATTCAGGAAGCCGGCGAAGCAGCTGTTTATGATGTTGGCGTGGCCGGCCTTAATCCGCAGTTAATTAAGCTATTGGGCCGTCTTCGCTTTAGGACAAGTTATGGTCAGAATGTTCTTTTGCATTCATTAGAGGTAGCTCATCTAGCCGGCGCAATTGCTTCTGAATTAGGAGCTAATGTTGAAATATCTAAAAAAGCCGGCCTCTTCCATGATATCGGGAAAGCTGTTGACCATGAAATTCAGGGGTCGCACGTTGAAATTGGCAGAAAAATACTTAAGAAATTTGACATTAATGAAAAAGTAATTGAAGCTATGCAAGCCCATCACGAAGAATATCCTTTTGAGAGCTTAGAATCAATTATTGTTCAGGTAGCTGACACTATTTCTGGAGCTCGGCCCGGAGCCAGAAAAGACACTTTAGAGGCCTATCTTAAAAGACTGGAAGAATTAGAGAATATTGCTAATTCATTTAAGGGGATAGAAAAGTCATACGCCATCCAAGCTGGCCGAGAAATACGCATTTTTGTCCAGCCAGAAGAGGTAAGTGATTTAGAAGCTCATAAATTAGCTAAAAAGATTGCTGAACAAATTCATCAAGAATTAAAATATCCTGGAGAAATTAAGGTTAATGTAATTCGAGAGACAAGGGTTGTTGAGTATGCGAGATAATTTATTTACTAACCGACTATTGTCAACTGTCTACTGCTTAATAATTGCGGCAGCCTGTGGTCTGTAGTCTGTATACTACTGTATGCGAGTATTATTTTTTGGTGATATTGTTGGTCGGCCGGGTCGTCAGGCAATTAAGGAAATTACACCTAAATGGCGTAAACAATATCAACCCGATTTAATTATTGCCAATGGGGAAAATTCAGCCCATGGGAAAGGGATTACTAAGGATTGTTTAGATGAAATTTTAGGCGCGGGCGTTGATTTGGTAACCCTAGGAGACCATACCTGGTCTCAAAAGCAAGTTGTTCCTCTTTTGGCAAATAAAAAACTTCCTTTAATTAGACCAGCTAATTTCCCGCCTGGACTACCTGGGCAGGGCTATCGATTATTTGAAGCGGGTGTTAAAAAAGTTTTAGTTATTAATTTAATTGGCCGAGTGTTTATGCGCCTAAATTATGATTGTCCTTTTAGAAAAGCAGATGAGATTTTAAAAAATGAGGCTGAACAGGCAGATGTAATTATTGTCGATTGGCATGCTGAAGCGACTGCGGAGAAAATTTGCCTAGGGTGGTATTTAGATGGGCGGGTTTCTGCTGTTTTAGGCACTCATACTCATATTCCCACGGCTGACAACCGTATTCTGACTCAGGGGACCGCCTATATTTCTGATGTCGGTATGGTTGGTCCGGCTAATTCCAGCTTAGGCGCTAAAAAAGAAGCAGCTATAGAAAATTTTCTCAAACAAAAAAAATTTGAGTATGAGATAGCTTCAGGGCCGGTTGAAGTTAATGCTGTTTTAATAGATATAGACGGGAAAAATAAGGCGAAAAAAATACAAAGAATTAGGAAAATTATTGAAGTTGATTAAATTCTGGTTATCCACAGAAAAGCTTGATAAAATAACTAAGTAGGATAAAATATATCAAGGAGGGTAAATAATAAACCCGGTAGCTAAATTTTAAAATTTTTTACGGGGTAAAGGTCGAGATTAAAAATAATTAAATTTAAAATTATGACTAAAGAAGATTTAATTGAGGAAGTTGCCAAAGTCTGCGATTCAAAAAAGCAAGCTAATGATGCGGTTAATGCTTTTATTGATGTTATTACCAAAACCCTTTCAAAAGGGCAAGAGGTTGTAGTAACTGGTTTTGGCAAATTTAGCGTTTCTAAAAGAGCTGCTCGGATGGGAGTTAATCCACGAACCGGAGCTAAAATTAAAATAGCGGCCACTAAAGTTCCAAAATTTAAAGGGGGTAAGGCTCTAAAAGAAGCTGTAAAGTAAGTTAAAGTTTGTTTTCGAAGACAATAATAAATCCCGATAATGTTATCGGGATTTATTATATGGAGCGGGTAGCGGGAGTCGAACCCGCGTCATTTGGTTGGAAACCAAAGATAATAACCACTATACGATACCCGCCTTCGCTCTGCGAGCTACGGCGGGGCAAGCCCGCTTTCGCTCATCTTGTTTTTTAGTCGGGCTTGCCCGACGAAGCTCCGATGTAAATCGGAGCGGAGTCGGGGCGACAGGATTCGAACCTGCGATCCCAGCGTCCCAAACGCTGTGCCTTAGCCGCTAGGCCACACCCCGATTATCTCGTATTTCGTATTTCGTATCTTGTTAATATCATCTTATGTTTTTTTTGCGAATGAGTCAATCTGTGGTATACTTTTATTAATGTTCCAAAAATTAAATCCTTTCAAACAATGCCGCCAGTATGGCCTGTCTGTTTGGCAGTGCCCCAGTTTTTTGTTTGTGATTATCGGCTTAGTTGTTGTCCTGGCGATGATGAGCACTTATTTTATTGCTGCCAAATATACTCAACCTGAAATAGTTGCTTTGATTACTATTGGAGTGACGGCGATTATTTTTATTAACGGTTATTTCGTTATTCAGGGTTTTGAAAAACTGGCTCAAGCGAACCATATGAAGTCCGAATTCGTCGGAATTGTTTCTCATCAATTACGGACCCCTTTAACAAGCATTAAATGGGCTTTAAATTTAATAATGCTGAAGGGCAGAGATTCTTTTACTAAGGAGCAGCTTGGCATACTAAACGATATTAAAGAAAATAACCAGCGGATGGTTAATTTGGTCAATGATTTACTAAGCATCTCCCGTATAGAACAGGGTCGACTGAACCTTAAACTTAAGAAAATTTCTTTAGAAGAAATTGTTAAGGGAATAGTTAAAGAATACCGTTCTTTAGCTAAGGCAAGCAATGTGAAGTTTTCTTTGGAAATAGATAAACTGCCTTTGATTCTTGTCGACCCCCGGGGTATAGATTTAATATTTCGTAACTTAATAGATAATGCGGTTCGATATATTAATAACAAAGGAATTGTTAAGATTAAACTGGCTAAACAAGGTAATTTGGTTAGGTGTAAGGTTGAAGATAATGGAGTTGGAATTCCCAAAGAAGACCAAAAGAAAATATTCCAAAAATTCTTTCGCAGCCAGAATGTTATGAAATATCAGACCGAAGGAACTGGCTTAGGCTTGTTTATAACAAAATCAGTTGTTAAAGCTTCAAAAGGCAGAATAGGATTTCAGAGCCAAGAAGGCAAAGGCTCTACTTTTTGGTTCGAGTTACCAATTAAATAGCTACGAAGTACGAATTTTGTACGAATATACGAATAATTTAATTATGATTCTTAATTTCGTAATAAATTTGTAATTCGTAGAGAAAAATATGAAGAAGATTCTATTTATTGAAGATGAACCGGCTTTACAAAAAGCAATTGGCCGTTTTTTAGAAGAAAAGGGTTACCAATTTAATAGTGCCTTAGACGGAGAAGTTGGTTTAACCGCGGCTAGAGAGAATAACCCTGATTTAATACTTTTAGATTTAATTCTGCCTAAAAAAGACGGATTTGAAGTATTAAAAGAATTAAAAAAAGACGAAAGCACTAAACACATTCCGGTTATTGTTTTGACCAACCTGGAAGGCAGTGCGGATATAGGAGAGATTTTTTCTTACGGGGCGGCCGCTTATTTAGTCAAAGCAAACTACGATTTAGAAGAAGTAGTTAAGAAAATAGAAGAGACCCTAAAATAAAATTTTTAATTTTTAATTTTTAATTTTGTAAATAAATCTTAATTTTTAATGTTTAAAAATTACAAAATTAAAAATTCTTCGCGTGCGGATTGAAAATTCACAATTAAAAAAGTTTATTGTTAATACAGGGTTACTTGATAAGCAAGAACTTATTAAGGCGGAAAAGGAAGCCCAAAAAACCAAGCAGAAACTGGTCGATTTTTTAGTTAAAGAAAAGATAGTCGGGCAGGAACAAATAAACAAGCTTCAGGCGTATATTTTAGGGATTCCTTTTGTAAATTTGGAAAAGGAGAAAATTGATAAAGAAGTCCTTCGGATAATTCCTGAGCCGATTGCCCGAAGGCATAATATTGTTGCTTTCCGTAAAAAAGGGAAAGACTTAGAAGTAGCTATGCTTAACCCGGATGATTTACAAACGATTGAATTTGTTAAAAAGAAGTCAGACCTTAAAATTTTACCTCGTTTAACTACTGAGCAAAGTATAAAAAATACTCTTAAACAATATCAAAAAAGCTTAGAAGCTGAATTTGGCGATTTAATCAAGAAGGAAAGTGGAGCCGTCCCTTCTTTTAAAAGCATTAAGGGCGAACCAGTCCCAAAAAAAGAAGCGGGTGGTAAAGAAGATTTAGAAAAAGAAGCTGAACAGTTGCCGATTATAAAGATTGTGGATACTCTTTTAAAGCATGCTATTTTACAACAGGCTTCGGATATCCATATTGAGCCATTGGAAAAGGAAATAATTGTTCGTTATCGTATTGATGGAATACTCCATGATGCCATGATTTTACCCAGAAAGGTCCATTCGGGCATTATTGCCAGAATTAAAGTTCTCTCAAACTTAAAACTGGACGAACATCGTCTACCTCAAGATGGCCGTTTTAAAATAGAAGCCGATGGTTACAAAATTTCTTTCCGGGTTTCCATTTTGCCGGTTTATGACGGGGAAAAAGCGGTTTTAAGGCTTTTGCCTGAAGATGTTAAAGGCCTAACTTTAGAAAAGTTGGGACTTATCAGTAAAGCCTTGGAAAAAGTCCATTTAAATATTAAAAAACCCAATGGAATGATTTTGGTTACTGGTCCGACCGGATGTGGCAAGACGACCACCCTTTATACAGTGATTGATATTCTAAACGAGCCGGGGGTGAATATTTCAACTATTGAAGACCCGATTGAGTATCGGATGACCAGAATAAACCAGACTCAAGTTAGGCCTAAAATAGGGCTTACTTTTGCCAATGGCTTGAGATCTTTAGTGCGTCAAGACCCGGATATTATTATGGTCGGGGAAATTAGAGATAATGAAACGGCCAGCCTGTCAATCAACGCCGCTTTAACTGGACATCTAGTTCTATCTACCTTACATACTAATAGTGCGGCCAGCTCTTTCCCTCGTTTAATAGATATGGAAACAGAGCCTTTTTTAATTGCTTCAACCATTAATTTAATTATTGCCCAAAGATTAGTCCGGCGCCTTTGTTCAGATACTAAAGAAAAATACAGGCTGGATGCTTCTGAAATTAAAAGTATTAGCAATCAAATTGATTTAGATAAAATTCTTAGCACCCTAAAGAAAGAAAAAATTGTTAAAAGCGTAACTGATTGGTCGAATATTGAATTTTTTAGACCGGGCAAGAGCCAGTCAGAAGAGTGCCCTGACGGCTATAAGGGGAGAATTGGCATTTACGAAGTCCTTGAAATCAGCGAATCAATAAGAGATTTAATTATTAAAGAAGCCACCTCTAAGCAGATTGAAACAGAAGCCAAAAAACAGGGAATGCTGACCATGCTGGAAGACGGCTTTATTAAAGCGGTTCAAGGGTTAACCAGTATCGAAGAGGTGTTAAGAGTAGCCAAAGAGTAGGAATAAAATTTTTAATTTTTAATTTTTAATTTTGTAAATAAATCTTAAATTCTAATTTTTAAACATTAAGACATTAAAAATTATTTAAAAATTACAAAATTTAAAATTGAAAATTACATTCATGCCTTTATACTTATACACAGCTAAAGATGAAAAAGGCCAGACGCAGGCTGGCCGCCAGCAATCAATTAACAAGCATAAGCTGGCTGATTTTTTGCGCAGTCAGGGGCTGGTTTTAATTTCAGCCGAAGCTTCCGACCTTGAAGATGATGCTGAAAACGGATTTAAACAAAAAATATTAGCTCTTTGGCAAAAAATTAGCAATGTTTCTCTGGTTGAAAAAATGATGTTTAGCCGTCATTTATCAGTTATGATTGAAGCCGGTCTTTCCTTAAGCCAGTCGCTTAAAGTTTTAGCTGAACAGAGTAAAAGCCCTAAGTTTAAGAAAATAATTGGTCAGGTTGAAAAGAGCGTCCGTCGGGGCGAATCTTTTTCCAACTCTCTATCCAAACATCCTAAGGTTTTTAATGAGCTTTATGTAAATATGATTAAGGCAGGAGAAAAAAGCGGCAACCTAAACGAAGTGCTTAGAATTCTTGCCGAGCAGATGAGAAAGGACTATGAACTAATCAGTCGGGTTAGGGGAGCAATGATGTATCCGGCGGTTATTGTGACAGCCATGATCGGCATCGGAATCCTTATGATGGTTATGGTGGTTCCTAAATTAACTTCGGTTTTTGACGAACTCAACATTGATTTGCCTCTAAGTACTCAAATCATTATTGGGGTGAGTAATTTCCTTAAAAACAATATTCTTTTAGGGATAATTATTCTTGTTTTAATTTTCGTTTTGTTAAGATTTCTGTTTAAAATTAAATTGATTAAAAAAGTTCTTAATAAAGCATATCTTAAGCTGCCTATCTTCGGCTCCTTAGTCCGAAAAGTGAATTCGGCTAGGTTTGCCAGAACTTTTGGCTCTCTTATGGAAAGCGGGGTGGGAATTGTTGAGTCATTAAAGATTGTCTCCGGAACTCTGGGTAATTTGTGTTTTAAGGAAATCCTGATTGATTCAGCCGAACAGGTTCAGAAGGGTACCTCCTTGAGCCAAATTTTGACGAAGTACAAGGAAATCTATCCGCCGATGGTGGTTCAAATGATTGCGGTTGGCGAAGAAACGGGCAGTTTGGCCGAAATCCTGCAAAATATGGCAGACTTTTACGAAGAAGAAGTTGATAATATTACCGAAAATCTTTCTTCAGTAATTGAGCCGATAATCATGGTAATTATTGGGGTAGCGGTTGGCTTTTTTGCGATTTCAATGATTCAACCGATGTATTCAATGATGGAGGGTATATGACAACTAAAGACAGAGGGTTTACCCTCACACCAAAGAATTTTGATGTGACCTTGCGCAGCAAGGGAGGGTTTACTTTTATAGAAACTTTAGTTGGAGTCTTTTTGCTAATTATTGTTATAATCGGCATTTTTACTGCTTTCCAGCTTTTGTTTGCGGTTTTGTCGCAATCGCAAGGGAAAGTGGTTGCTTTGGCGCTAGCCAACGAACAGATAGAGATTATCAGAAATTTACCCTATCAGGACATTGGGACTGAAAAAGGCGTTCCCTCGGGGAGCATTCCCCAGACAAGGGTTGAAGAAAGGAACAATCGTTTTTATACAATCAAAACAGACATTATTTACATAGATGATCCTTTTGATGGATTTTCTCCTGATGACGAGCTGGCGGCTGATTATAAAAAAGCCCGTGTAGAAGTGAGTTGGCAGGAGCGCAGTTTAGACAAATCGGTAATTGAAATAGCTAATTTCAGCCCGCCTAATTTAGAATCCGAGGTCGGCGGCGGCACCCTTTCAATGTATGTTAATAACAGAGAATCAGGGCAGCCAATTGCCAACGCTCAGGTTGAGATAATCAACAACCAAATTGAACCAAGTGTCCATTTAAATATTCTAACTGACGATAACGGATGGCTTTCCAGGCCGGGATTAATTTCTTCAGATAATTATGAAGTCCGGGTAACCCAAGCTGGTTATGACGAACACAGAACCTATAATTCTTCGGATTTTTTCGACCCGGAATCCGAATATTCACATGCCCAGCTTATTGAAGGAGACAAAACAACCAGGTATTTCCTAATTTCTAAAATAAGCGCGATTAATCTTAAGACGGTTGATCCACAAAACAGTCCTATGCCCGAAGTTAATTTCGGTCTTAAGGGAGGACGTTCTATTGGCGTTAATCCTGGCGATGATTCCGTGGTTTATTCTTACGAGAATGATAATTTAATTACCGATACTGGAGGAGAAAAACAAATTAGCGGCATAAGTTCGGGAGATTATTATTTCGAAATCACCAGTTCAACTTTGGCTGTTTTGACGCCTAATTTGAACAAGCCTCTGGCTGTAGAGTCTGACAACCAACAGTCAATTACCATTGTTTTAACGCAAATTGATCAGCCCTATTTGCGCTTGCTTATCAAGGATGCTGACACTGGAAACACTATTCCCGAATCTGCGGTCAGATTATACAATGACGATTATGATAAGACCTGTCAGAGCAACGAGGACGGCATTGCTATTTTCCCCTTTGACGGAGAAGCCCTAATTAACGGAGATTATAATCTCTCTGTTTCAAAGTTTGGTTATCAAAATTACGACGGGACGCAGGAAATTATTAATTTTACCGAAGTTGTTGTAGAGTTAAGCCCTCTATAATGAAAAAATCATTTGTCTCTAAACAGGACGGCCTGACAATTATTGAAGTAATAATTACTTTGGCGATATTTGTTTTCTCCTTAATTACTATAAGCGGTTTTTTGATTTATTCCTATCGGGCCAAAGATTTTTCTCTTTCCAAAGCGATGAATATTGATAATGCCCGAAAAGGCATTAACGGCTTGGCTCGAGAGCTTAGAGAAGCTATTCAGTCGGACAGTGGCACTTACCTTTTGGAGTCCTGCGATGATTTTGAAATCATTTTTTACAGCGATATTGATAAAGATATTCAGGTGGAAAGAATCCGCTATTTTTTAGAAGACGAGAAATTAAAAAAAGGAATCATCCAACCGTCAGGGACCCCGGTTAACTATGACGGAGCAGAAGATATTAGGGATATTTCTTTCCATGTGTTGAACACAAGCACTCCTTTATTCTTATTTTATGACCAGGCCTATTCGGGGCAGGAAACCGACTTGCCTTTATCAACCCCGGTAGCCGGCAATATTTTGGATGAAGTGAGTTTGGTTGGCATCGGAATGGAAATAGACGTTAATCCGGGCAGGGCGCCTGAAATCTTAAAAATTAAGTCAAAGGTACAATTAAGGAATATTAAACAGAATCAATAAGAATGCTGACAAGCAAACAATTTAAAGATAAGGGCGCGGTAATGACTTTAGTACTGGTTTTTAGCTCTATTTTTACCCTTATCTTATCCGGTTTTCTGGGATACATTTTAATCCAATACAAATACAGCCGGCGAATAGTCGCTAAAGAGCAATCTTTTCATATTGCCGAATCCGGACTGGAGTATTACCGATGGTATTTAGCTCACGCCTTGGAAGGGCTAAGTCCTTTAGAAGAAGCGCAATTCTGGGCTGACGGTAATACAATTGGCTACCCTGAATCTTACCTAGGTGATTTTAAAGACCAGTTTGGAACAATCATTGGGCATTTCCAGATAGAAATTACTCCGCCTTTACCCGGAGGTAATTCTATTTTAATTAAATCTACTGGTTGGACCGACGATTATCCTAATATGACCAGGATTGTCCAAACGAGAAGGAAAAAGCCGTCTTGGGGGGAGTACGTCATTTTAATTAACCACCGGGCTTTTCTGCCGGAGGGGATGTCGGTTAAAGGGAAAGCGCATTCCAATGAAGATTTAAGGGTTGACGGCGTGATTTATAATTTAGCCACCGCTTCAGATACAACTCATCCTGACCCGGTAACCAAAGAAGAGGTTGAACCGGGCGTCTGGACAACTAAAGAACCGGCCAGCGTCTTTTTAGGAGGCCAAGAGGACGGAGTCCCAATTATTGATTTTAATGCTTTAATTAGTCAGATGGACATAATGAAGAATATTACCCAGGGGACGGATTACTATTTGCCGCCTCCGGAAAAATACTGTTGGCCGTCCGACTGGTTTTGTTTAATAGAATCATGGAACCCTTCCGGGTACATTATTGAATTTAAGAGCAACTCTACGGTTGATATTTACAAGACAAGCGGTTTCGCTTTCTTCGGTTTCTCTCTCCCCCTTTTTACCGGTTCAGAGCTTTTAGGCAATTATCCTTGGCCGGCCGGCCGATTAATTTTTTCCGAAGCGACTGTTTGGGTAAAAGGACAGGTCGGCCCTAACCAGATTACTGTTGGAGCGGCTAATTTATCAGGAGCTGATTTGCCCGGGTATAATAATTTGACGGATATTATTATTAAGGACGACATTGAGTATCAACATAAAGAATCGGTAGTTGGACTGATTGCTCAGGACAATATTATGATTGACCGGGATGCCGGTGACCCTGATTTGGAAGTTGATGCCGCTTTAGTTGCTAAGGAAGGACAGGTTGGCCGGGAGGATTTTGGCGACCATTTAGGAGTTTTAACTATCAACGGCTCTATTGCGGCGAATTACTTGGGCGAGTTCGGGGATAAATACTGTTTTTGGATTTGGTGCTGGGCCGGCGGTTTTGACAACGTTAATTTAAACTATGACAATAATTTACTGTACAGTCCGCCACCTTATTTCCCGACAAAAGAAGACTATCAGACCGACATGTGGGAAGAAGTCGAATAAAATTTTTAATTTTTAATTTTTAATTTTACCTGCCCGCAATGCAAAGCATAGCTTTAGCAAACGGGTAAATAAATCTTAAATTCTAATTTTTAAACATTAAGACATTAAAAATTATTTAAAAATTACAAAATTATAAAATTAGAAATTGAAAGTATGGATATACTTTCTTCGCTTAATCAAAAACAGAGGCAAGCGGTTACGGTCCGGGAGGGACCGGTTTTAGTTATTGCCGGGCCGGGTTCGGGGAAAACTCGTTGTTTAACGCATCGAATTGCCTACCTTATCCAGCAGGGCATTTCGGCGAATAGCATTTTGGCGGTTACTTTCACCAATAAAGCGGCCCAGGAAATGAGGGAAAGGGTTAGAACTTTATTAGCCGATTCAAATCAAATTCCTCTGCCTGAAATTGGCACTTTCCACGCGGTTTGTTTAAGAATCCTTCGTGGCGAAATAGACAAATTAAATGGCCTTAAATATAAACAAAATTTTGTTATTTACGACGAGGATGACCGGCTTTCTTTAATTAAACAGACACTTAAAGAATTACAGATTAATCCTGAGCAATTTAAGCCCGGCGTGGTTAAAGAAACTATTTCTCGGGCTAAAGATGAGTTAATTGATTATCAAGCGTATCAAGAACAATCCCTGGAATATTTTCCTAAAATTATTGCTGGAATTTACCAAAAATACCAAAACTCTCTTGAAATGGCCAATGCTTTAGATTTTGACGACTTGATTATGCTGACCGTCCGTCTTTTCCAGAAACAGCCGGCTTTATTGGAAAAATATCAAGAAAAGTGGCGCTATCTTTTAGTTGATGAAGCCCATGATACAAATTTTAGCCAATATACGCTTACTAATTTATTGGCGCAAAAATACAAAAATCTTTGGTTTATCGCTGATACCGACCAATCAATTTACAGCTGGCGAGGGGCTGATTTTAGGAACATCCTTAATTTTGAAAAGAATTATCCTGAGGCAAAAGTTATTTTTTTAGAACAGAATTATCGCTCTACCAAAAATATTTTAGAAACTAGCGAGCAAATTATCAACAAAAATCTTCAACGTAAGGAAAAAAAACTTTGGACTAAAAATCCGACCGGCCAGCTGATTTCCGTTGTTGAAACATCTGACGAAAGAGAAGAGGGCAGTTTCGTGGTTGGCGAAATAAGCGGGATGATTCGAGAACCGTCCTTAAAATTTCAAGACATAGCGGTTCTTTACCGAACCAATGCTCAATCCCGGGCTATTGAAGAGGCTTTTTTAAGGGCTAATTTCCCTTACAAAATTATTGGAACGGTTAGGTTTTACGATCGTAAAGAAGTTAAAGATATTTTGGCTTATTTAAAGTTAATTATTAATCCTAATGATATGGTGAGCTGCCAGAGGATTGTTAGCATTCCTCCCCGCGGCATTGGCAAGGTTTCTTGGCAGAAGCAATCGGGCAGTCAGCTTAAGGATTTTTATCAATTGATAAGCGATTTTCGTTTAGCTAAACAAAAAAAATCTTTAACTGATTTAATAAATTTTATTATTAAAAAAATTAATTACGAAAAATATCTTCGCGATGGGCAGGAAGAAGGAGAAAGGCGTTGGGAAAATATTCAAGAACTTTTTACAGTGGCTAGCCAATACGGCAACTTAGAAAAATTTTTAGAAGACGTTTCTTTATTAAGCATTTACGATGAGGTAGAGACAAACAAAAATCTGGTTAATTTAATGACTTTGCACTGCGCTAAAGGGCTAGAATTCCCAGTGGTTTTTATTGTCGGTTTTGAGGAGGGGATTTTTCCTCATTCCAAAAGCTATTTAAATCCCGAACAAATGGAAGAGGAAAGACGGCTTTGTTATGTAGGAATAACTCGGGCTAAGCAAAGAGCTTATTTAACTTTCGCTCGACAAAGGCGTCTTTGGGGGCAAACTATGGTTAACCCGCCGTCCAGATTTCTTAGCGACATCCCGGAGAGTTTAATCGAGTTTTATTCGTTTTAGGACATAAAGAAGGGCAGATTCAAAAAATTTAAGGATTGTCATTGAGGATCACGTCCCTTTGCTGAAGGCAAAGAACGTATCCGCCTGTCCGCCTCTGGAGGAAAAGGGCGACTCCTTAAATTTTGACAAGCTTCCATGATAAGAACAGTCTTTAAAATGACGCCCTTGTGCTCAAGGGACATCATTTTAAGGACTGTCTTTTATGCAATTATGAATTTTCGACCCAATAAGCGTTTAGGACAAAGCTTTCTGATTGACCAGAGGGCTATCCAGAAAGTTATTAAAACAGCTGATTTGCATAAGGACGAAACTGTTTTAGAAGTCGGTCCCGGCTTAGGCGCGCTTACTCAAGAACTCGTTAAACAAGCCGGAAAAGTTATTGCCGTGGAAAAAGACAGGCGATTGGCTGCGAAACTAAAAGAAACTTTAAAAGACTGTAGCAACGTAGAGATTATAACTGGTGATGTCTTAGGAATTCTAAAAGGCCGTGCCTTAAAAAATACAGCCCTTGCAAAGGCTGTGCTTTTTAAGGCACGGCCTTTGGGTTATAAGATTGTCTCTAATATTCCCTACTACCTGACTTCGCCTTTAATCCGGATGTTCCTGGAATCAGACAATCTGCCGCAAGAAATGGTTCTGGTTATTCAAAAAGAAGTTGCCCAAAGAATTTGCGCTTCGCCTCCTAAGATGAATTTACTGGCTGTTTCGGTCCAATTTTACGCTGAACCTGAAATTATTTCTTATGTCCCAAAGGAATCTTTTAGGCCCCAGCCGACAGTTGATTCAGCGATTCTTAAAATAGCTCAGATTAAAAAGCCGGGAGGAATAGACATTGAAAAGTTTTTTAAAGTAGTTAAAGCCGGCTTTTTTCACCCCAGAAAGCAATTGAAAAACAATTTATATAAAGGATTAAATATAGATAAAGAAGAAATTAACCACCACACCAAAGATTTTGGTGTGGTGATAAAAAGAGCTCTGGTTGAATGCGGTTTACCGCCTCAAGCCAGAGCTCAAAATTTGTCTGTGGAGGACTGGCAAGGATTGTCATTAAGGATTGCGTCTCTTACAAAGTAAGGGCATATCCGCCTGCTCGCCTCTACCTATGCCGAAATTTCATTTCCCAGGGGACAATCCCTAGGAAGCTCCCTTCCCATTTATCCGGATGTCCCCATGAAGGCCGGTGCCATCCGCCCGAGCCGAATCTTATCCGATCGGCAAAAACCCTTCCATTATAAGTTCTTACCCGGCCGTCTAAATTTACTCGGGCTTCTTTCTGCCCTACGAACCAGTCTATTTGACCAGTTTGCGGGTTATATTCCCGGTAGGCATAGGCCATAAACCGGAAATTCCCAAAGCTTGGCCCGATCCATCCCAAAGGCCGGGTTCTTTTTAAAATTACTTCTGCCCCGGGATCCAGAAGAATAGTTTGTCCGGGACAGATTTTAACAAAGTATGGGCTTTGGTTTTGGACAAGAACGTATTTGTACGCCTCTTGTCCGGGTCCAGCTTGCCAATTGGCGGACTGGCCGGCATTTACATAATAAGTCGGTCCCGCACAGCCGGATAAAACTATAGCCACGATGACTGAAAAAAATATCTTACTCATCCTAATACCTCCTATATTTAAGTTTGTTAGCTTATTTTCAAGGAACCAATACTGTAATAATACACCATTTAAATTAAAAAGTCAATAGTAATGATGATGTGGATAACTGATAAAAAGGGCGTTTGGGATATGCTTGAAAATATTGTATAATATACAAGAAGTCTTAAATTAATGAAACTGCAAAAATCTTCCAGAAAAATAAGTGTTCTTGTGGTAATTTTTGTTCTGCTGATTGGCATGTCAATCGGCGGTTATTTAGTTTTGCAAAGCAGGTTTAGTAAGGCCAATCAGTTTGAAGAGTTAATGTTGGGACTTAGCGGCAAAGAGATAATTAATGACCACGATTATGACGGATTAGCTGATTGGGAAGAGGAGCTTTACGGGACTGACCCCAATAATCCGGATACCGACGGCGATGGCTATTTGGACGGTGAAGAAGTTGCATCGGGTTATGACCCAACTAAAAGAGCGCCCAACGATAAATTCCCTGATCAAGACGGTGGCGAAGATAATAGCGGACGGAACCGCCCTGATCCGGGCAATTTAACTCAAACTTTAAATTATATCTTAAGCAACCAGTTAAAATCAGGGCAAATGCCCTTGATTGCCAATATTCAAGACGTAAATTCTTTGAATCAAAACTTTGAAGAGGTCTTTGACCAAAATGTTTTGGAGGCGTTGAGAAAATCTTCAGTTGGCTTTTTAGCGGAATTTATTCCTCCTTTTCAGAAAAACAACCGTAGCTTTGAAATCGCTTCCGGAAATAACCTGACCGCTATTAGAGAATACGCCGGGCAAGTCAGTGAAAAAACAGGCCAGCTGGATTCCTGCCGTGACGCGCTCCCAGGCGGATATCTCGGTTACATTGAATCCATTGAAGCGGCTATTGAAAATAATAATTATATCCAGACCGACTGTATGGCTAATACATATCTAAGGGCTTATCAAGAAAGATTAAAAGTTCCAGTTCCTTTAGACTGGCTTGATATTCACAAAAAATCATTGTTAGTTAACTGGACCTTGCATAAGTTCTACCAACATCTACCTGAATACAACCAGGACCCGCTTAAGGGAATCATTTTAATGGAGAAATTTGAAGAAGCTAATAAAAATTTTACCGAATTAATCCAAGAGATGAAAGCTGATTTAGACAGCCGTCAATGAAATGCCTTATTTAAATAAAATCATTGCTCCGTTTTTAATCATTTGTTTTGTCGGTGTAATAGCCGGACCGATTTTGTTCTTGCCTCTCCAAACGCAAGCCGCTTATCCGGTGTCTATTGTTGCTGACAGCGACCAGCCTGTTGAAACAGCATGGGAGATAGAAGACGTTATCTTTGAAGCCGGCAATATAGCTGAAAATCTTCACCAAACAGCGGTGGCCGTATGGGATAAAGCGAAAAAAATGTTGACCTGGGCAATTGGCAAAGCCCTTAACACCTTGCTTCACCAATTATTAAACACCTTGACCAATGACATTGTTGACTGGATTCAGAACGGCGGAGAGCCAAGGTTCGTTTCAGAAGGAATCAGCAGTTATTTGAAAGACGTTGCCGACAAAGCCGGCGGCGATTTTGTGGAAAACTATTTGGGCTTGGGCTGGATGTGCGAACCCTTTGATATGGAAGTTAAATTTGCCTTACAAGAAGTGCCGACATTTAAAGAAGGGGTCACCTGCACTCTCTCGGACGTAGTTGAAAATATAGACGATTTTTATGATAATTTCTCCAATGGTGGCTGGAAAGCTTGGGTGAAACTGACCGAGCCAAAGGGTAATTTTTACGGCGGTTTTTTATTAGCCGAAATGGAAAAAGAAAAGAAAGAAGAGGAAGCCAAAGCTCAAGAAGAATTTGACGCTGAAGCGGGCGGCGGATTTTTGAGCATGAAAACATGCTCTTGGTATGACAAGGATGGCGATTTGGTGGAAAAGCAAGAAGATGTTATTGGCCAGCCGTCAATGCCTGATTCCTGCAATGAAGATATGCTTCCCTGTGAAGTGTTCTGCACCAATCTTACTCCCAGTACGCTGATGGATGAAACCGCCAAGAAAACCAGCACTAATTGGTTAGACCAAATTAACCAGCAAATCGGGGCGGCCACAGCTAAAGCCGGCCCTTATTCTGTCTATATCCAAGCTATTGCTAACGCTTTAATAAACCGGCTGATGACCGAAGGAGTCGGGTTTTTTAGGGCTGGAGTGGAAGAATACGACAAGGACTATAAAAAATTTGAAGACAAACCAGATTACGGCGATTTGGGAGCGGCCTCTTCTACGCCGGAAATTGCCGATCCCTCTGATATTGAAGAAGAGAAAAACGACGCTACTCTTTTAATCGGACAATTGGAAATCCTGCAGTCTAACTTAGAAGATATGACCGAAGACATTGAGCAAAGAATAGAGAATTTAGAAAAAGCTTACGATTATTATGATATTAAAACTAGAGCCGCCTTGCGAGCGTTGGAAGAATGCAAGCTTGAAGGATATAGCAAATGGGCGTCAAACAAGTTGAAAAAAATAGACGATGAGATCCTGCCGGGAATTAAGAGCGAGATAGAGAGTTTGGAAGCGTATGTTTCTGAGGCAACCGTTCAGGACATTGAAGACGCTATCGCCTTAACCAATAATTTTATTGATAAGGCCGATGAATGGCTGGATGTCTGGGAAGATGTTGGCGGCAACACCGAAACTGACTCAGACGAAGACGGAACCTCCGATTTAGACAAGGCTGAGGAAGAATTGGACGAAGCGCGGGAAGCGGCTATTAAGAAAATTCAAGAAGTGGTTACGGCTTTTAACGGTTCTTATGATTCTAGCGATTTTGACGGCTTGATTAATGAAGTTAAGACAGCGATTAAGAATTTGTCCGACCTGTCTATAGAACTGAACGTTAATCCGGACGACCAGTCGGAATTGGAAAATGCTAAAGCCCTTGAAGATGAAGCCGATAGGTACGGCACGAATTGCGCTAATTATCTACAGATGAAGAAAGACATTGAAGAAGGTCTGACTGAAATTAAAAAAGCGGTTGAAGAAATTGAAGTTGACGTTAATGTTAATATCACTCAATAATGAGTTTTGCTAAATACAAAAAATTAATCTTAAGCTTAGTTCTAATTGTCATAATCAGTTCTTTAGGAGTTTTTGTTTTTGGCGTCGAAGAAGCAAAGGCCAGTTGGGTAATGAGTAAATTTGTTAAGGGAGTTGTGATGGCTTTCGGCTTTGTTTTGCTTGGCATGCTTTGGCTGGCTGGACAATTATTAAATGTGGCCGCCGGGCTGGTCAGCGGCATTTTGTCTTACACCGGATTTGTTAAGGCGTCAATTGTTACTACTGGATGGGAAATTGTTCGCGATTTGGTGAATATGTTCTTTGTTTTAATTCTGCTGGTTATCGCTTTTGCCACCATTTTAAGGATAGAAACCTATGGAATGAAGCAAATTTTATGGAAACTGATTGTGGCGGCTTTGCTAATTAATTTCAGCTTGGTTTTGGCCGGTCCAATAATCGATTTTTCCCAAGTTTTAACTCAGTTTTTTATTGACGAGAGCGGCGGTAAGAATTTCACCAAGAATATAAGCACGGCTCTCCAAATATCAAAAATTGATCCTTCAAACCCAAAGGAATGCGATAGTTGGGATTGCTCTAGTCCTAGATATACGGAGTGTCTAGGAAATTGTCTTTTCAGCGAAGGAGAAAATAGAGTGTGCGAAGAAGAATGTAAACTGGTTTATTGTAAATGTGACAATCGCGTAGAAAACGAAGGAAGTAATTTCGATGTTGATTGGGGTAGTGGAATAACGGATACGATTAATGTTATTATGGGCCTTGCTGTTTCAATCTTATTTACAATATTTGCTATTTTCGCCTTTTTCGCTTTTGCTTTTTTCTTAATTGTCAGGATAATTATGCTTTGGTTTTTACTCATTTTAGCCCCGATTGCCTGGTTTTTCTGGATTTTGCCAGCTACCCAAAAGCTTTTTAGCCAATGGTGGGATACATTTATAAAATGGACTTTCTTCGCTCCGGCCTATATGTTTTTTGTCTATTTAGCCCTGAAAACTTTTCCAACTTTTATAAGCGACACCTTAGTAGATGCTTCAGATACCGGTCAAGCAGTTAGCGATATTCTGCCAAATATACTTTCCTTTGAATATCTTCTTAGGTTTATTCTAGTTTCAGGGATATTAATTGGCGGCCTTATTTTCGCCCAAAAAATGAGCATCTACGGCGCTCAAGGAGCTATTAGCATAGCCCAAAAAGCCGGTAAAGGAACAGGAGAGTGGATTGGACGGAAAGGGCAAAGGATGGCTTATCGCCCGGCTGGGGCTGTTGGCAGGGGGATAGGTAAAGCCGGTGATTTTATAGGGAGAGGCAAGTATAATCCCCTTAAGCTTACTGGCCTTCCTCAAGGGATTAAGCAATTAGGCAGGGCCCCGAGGGCATTACAGGAAAAAGAGAGAGCCGCTTTTGCTGGCGCGGAAAAGAAATATAAGGGCTTCTCCACTGATAATTTAGCGGTGCAACGTAATGTGGTTGATGGTAGAGACAGGGCGGCGATTGATAAAATTGTGGCTGAACGGGGGGAGTTTGGCAAGCTTAATCTTTCTGATAAACAGGCCGGGAAAGCGCTTAAGTTGGCAAAAAGATATGGACAACAGGGTTCAATTCTTAAAACGAGGCCTGACTTAGCTAAGTTCGATAAAGAAAAGCCGAGCGATTCTGACCCAGAGGCCGTAAGAAAACAAATTAGGAAAATAAAACCGGACGACTTAAAGAAATTTAGCTTAGAGTCATTTGAATCTAGCGATGTCCAAGAAGCAATTAAAGCGGAGCTTAAAGATGAAAGAGGAGTATGGGGAAGTTCTCATTTATCTAAATTATCCGAAACTAACCCAGAACTTTTTATTAAGATTAAACAAGATGTTATTGATAGACATAGAGATAAGGGGGTATTCCGTTCAGATGTCGAAAATTATCTTAATAGTGGCGCTGGTCAGGCCATTTATGGTAAATTAAATAGAAAAGCAGAAGAAGCGCCGTTTTCAAATGCCTGAAATGTTGCAACAAAACATGGTGGGAAAATTAAAGAATATAAAAAATCCTTTAGTAAGGCAAAGGTATTTGAAGTATTTACAATTACCTGAAGATTTGCGGCAAATGTTTCTTGCTGTGGAAACGGCTGATAAAATAGGAAACGCAGCCAAAAAAAATAATTTAGATAAAGAACAAACTCAAGGGGCCGCTTACACAACCGGAATGATTTTATTAGGCGAATTGGATATTGTTGATTTTGTTAAAACTTTACAAAGGCAATGTGGTTTGGATGAGGAATTGGCTCGTAAATTGGCCCGGGATATTAATCAAGCAATATTTTTACCAGTCAGGGAAAGTTTGAAGGAGCTTCATGAAGTTTCTTCCTGGCCAAGGGAAAACGAGACGACGAACGAATCACCGGCGCCTGGGCCAACTATAGAAGGAAATATAATTGATTTGAAGAGAGAGGAATGAAGCTACGAAATACGAATTTTATACGAATATACGAATAATTTAATTCGTAATTTGTAATTCGTAATTCGCAGAGAAAAATATGCAATTTATTGTACCGCAATTCATAGATTTAGAAGATAAGCTTATCGGGCCACTGACTTTGAAGCAATTTCTTTATTTACTTGCCGGCGGCGGTGTCATTTTTATCCTTTGGTCGTTTTTTACCTTAGGACTTTTTATCATTTTGGCTATCCCAATCGGTATTTTTTCCATACTGCTGGCTTTTTACAAAGTTAACGGCCGTCCGTTTATTAGTCTTGTAAAGGCCGGTATTGTTTATTTTACTAAACCAAGATTATATCTTTGGAGAAGAAAATAATTCTATGGTTCAAAGAAGAAAAGGCTCTCCTATCCAGAGCCATTTAGAAATCAAAGAAATTAAAGATGGCGTTCTGATTCTGAAAAATAAAGGATTAAGGGCTGTTTTAATGACTACTAGTTTAAATTTTGCCCTCAAGTCTACTGAAGAACAAGACGCGATTATTTATCTTTATCAGAATTTCCTTAATTCGCTTGATTTCAGCATCCAGATTATTGCCGCTTCCCGAAAATTTAATATTGATCCATATATTCAGAACATAGAGCAAAAGCATGTGCGGCTTGAGAACGAACTTTTAAAAATTCAGGCCTATGAATATGTTGATTTTATTAAAGGATTATCCGAAATGACCAATATTATGACTGAATCCTTCTATTTGGTAGTCCCCTACAATCCTTTGATTCTAGAAAAAGCCAATTTTTTTGACAGACTTTTCAACCGAAAAAGTAAAGCAGAGGGCGAGGAACAGAAATTTCAAGAATTAAAGAATAACCTTTGGCAGCGGGTAGAATTTGTGGTTACTAGTTTGTTGAGGATTGGCCTTAAATCAGTCCCTTTAAAAACAGACGAATTAATTGAATTATTTTACAAAATGTATAATCCAAGCGCTAAAGAAAAACCAGAATTATCAAAAGCTAAGGAAATGAGAAATCAATGAAATTATTTAAAAAAAGGGTTCCAAAAAAAGACGAGCTAGAATTAGAGCAGGAAACCAACTTAGTCGATTTAATTGCTCCGGCTGGAATAGAAATAAATTCAAACTATTTTCAAATTGGCGAAAAGTATGCCAGGACTATTTTTATTTTCAGCTATCCTCAAGTTTTAGCGACTAGCTGGCTTGCTCCAGTAATAACCCTTGACCAGGAAATGAACGTAGCTTTAATGATTCATCCGACTGATACGAATACAGTCATGAAAAAGTTGACTAAGAAAACAGCTCAGATTCAGTCGCAAATATCTATCCAAGCGGAGTCAGGCAAAGTCCGCGATCCTATTTTGGAGGCAGCCTTGCGCAACATTGAAGATTTGCGGGATAAACTTCAGCAGGGTTCGGAAAGGCTTTTCAAGGTGGGCATTTATATCACTTTTTTCGCTTCTTCGGCAAAAGAACTTGATAGTATTGAGAATAAAATCAGGGCACTTTTAGAAAATAGGATGGTTTACGCCAAGCCGGCTGTTTTCCAGCAAGAGCAGGGATTTGTTTCTACTTTGCCCTTAGGCCTTGACAAATTGTTAATCCACGGGAATTTTAACACGGCGCCGCTTTCTTTAAGCTTTCCTTTCATTTCTTCAGACTTGAGCGATAACAAGGGGGTTCTTTATGGAATTAATCGCCATAACAATTCTTTAATTTTGTTTGACCGTTTTAGCCTGGAAAACGCTAATATGGTTGTTTTTGCCAAGAGCGGAGCTGGCAAATCATATGCGATTAAACTGGAAATTCTCCGTTCTTTAATGCAAGAGACCGAGGTGATTGTTATTGACCCGGAAAAGGAATATAAGTATTTGGCTGAGACAATTGATGGAACTTTTATAGATATTTCCTTGACTTCGTCGAACAATTTAAATCCTTTTGACTTGCCAATTCCCGGTCCGGACGACAAGCCAGCCGATCTTTTGAAAAGCAACATCATTAACTTAGTCGGCTTGTTAAGAATAATGCTTAATGGCCTGACTCCCGAAGAGGATGCTATTATAGACAGAGCAATTACGGAAACTTATGCCTCTCGGGACATCACTCCGGAATCTGATTTTAGTAAAATAACATCTCCTTTAATGAGCGATCTCCATAATATTCTTAAAGGTATGGTTGGCGCTGAAAGTTTAGTGACCCGTTTGGAAAAATTCGTTAGCGGCAGTTACTCGGGATTTTTTAATCAGCCGACTAATATCAAATTAAACAGAAAACTGGTTGTTTTTAGCATCAGAGACATGGAAGACGAATTAAGACCTTTGGCAATGTATATTATCCTTCGCTATATCTGGAATATTATCCGTTCAGAAAGGAAAAAAAGAATAATGGTAGTCGATGAAGCTTGGTGGATGATGCAGCACGAAGATGCTGCCTCTTTCCTTTTTGGCATTGCCAAAAGATGCCGTAAATACTATCTTGGCCTGACTACAATTACTCAAGACGTGGCTGATTTTATGAGGTCTAAATACGGCAAGCCTATTTTAACTAATTCATCCCTTCAGCTTTTAATGAAGCAGTCGCCGGCCACCATTAAAGTAGTTCAAGAAGCCTTTAATTTAACTGACCAGGAGAAATACATGTTGTTGGGGTGCGCGGTTGGAGAGGGAATTTTCTTTGCTGGTTCTAAGCGTGTTTCTATCCAAGTAGTTTCTTCTTACACCGAAGACCAAGTGATTACTTCTGACCCAGCCCAGTTGATGGAGATAGAAAAAGCTAAAAAAGAGTTGGAAGAAGAAAACAAAGAAGAATTAGAAAAAATAGAGGAGTTAACTATGATTAAAGGGAATCCAATAGCCAAAAAAGAAATAGAGAAAGAGATGGAAAGCAATTCAGGCAAAAGCATTAGCGACAAGTACGAAAAGTTAGCTGGAGGAGGGCTGGGACCAAGCCTGCAGGCCAAAAGTTCGGAGGCGCCTCAATCATCTTGGTCAAAGGACCCGACGGTTAAACCGGGTGGCTCGAAAGAGGAGACCTCTGCAAAAAGAACTCCTGACGATGGGATTAAAGATATTGCCTATTAATTTTATGACTATGGCTGATTATTCAGGACAACTTAATCAAGAAAGAGCTAATGATGTAAAAGAAACGGTTAAAAAAAAACCGTTAACGACTAAACCAGTTAAAGATATAACTGATGTGGAATTTACTTTAGTTTTGTTTTTAGCTGTTTTGAAAGATATTTTAGACTGGGTACTATTGCTTATTTTCGGCATTGGTTTGATTCTTTCACGGATTACTAACCTTGTTATTACTGGCATACTCTGGCTTTGGTGCTCTATCCGGCTTCATAAGTTCCCCACTAAAAGATTCTTAGGCGGGTTTGTTATAGAAATGATTCCCGTGGTCGGTACTTTTTCGCCTACTTGGACTATATTTATTGCTACTATTTGGATTGAGCAAAAGGGATATGCTCCAAAATGGGCAACTAAGCTGGCTAAAGGCAAGATCTAATATGAGCGAAATTAAGAAATTTAATTATCTTATGCTAATTGTATTCTGTTGTCTTTTGTTTACGGTTGTTCAAGGACAGGCGCCGGAAATTGACATTGATTTAGTTTGGTCAACTAACACCTATGTCCCGATTGATTATCCGGGCAAGGCCTTGCCCACTAAAGGCAGCTCTGTAAGAGTTATTGCGGTCATTAGCTCTCCAACCCTTGATTCTGAAGAAATAGTTTATAAGTGGTTTTTAAATAACTCTATCCAAAAATCCGATTCCGGGAGAGGCAAAGATGTTTTTGAATTTAGCATGGACGAGAATCGCTCTAAAAGACATTTAATTCAAGTGAAAATAGAAAATGTTGAAGGAGCGCTTTTAGGAACCTCGCCTTATCTTTATCTAGCGCCCCAAAAGCCCGAGATTATTTTGAAAGCTAATATTTTTTCCGAAAAACCTAATCAAGCATATCAAATTTTAGCCGACCGAGAGATAAAATTTTTAGCCGAGCCCTATTTTTTTAACATTAGCGACCTAGATGAATTAGGTTATAGCTGGGTTTTAGATAATCAAACAGTTTTTCAGATTAACGATGATGAATCAAATGTGCTTAATTTGAAAGTCGGCCCTATAGAAAAAGCTATTGAACAAGATTTAAAGGTTCTAGCGAAGAATAAAGGGAATGCTATTGAACAAGCGCAAAGTGTTGTTAAATTAATATTTAATCCATCAAATCTTAATGAAATCAAAGATAATAATAATTAATATTGCCTTGTTGTTTATCTCCCAGCTTTTATTGCCGGTTGTCTTTAGCGTTGATGCCGGATATGAGATAGAAGTAGAGATTCCCTATGGACCGAAAGCCGGTAAAGAGGCAGATCTAACAGGTTATGTTAAGGGAATTTACGCTTTTGCCTTAGGGATAGTGATTGCTGCCGCTCTGGGCGTCTTGGTGGTTGGCGGATTGATGTATATGCTATCCGGTACAATAACTACCCAAGAAAAAGCCAGAGAATATATCTGGGGCGCTATTGGCGGGTTGATTTTAGCTTTAGCCGCTTATTTAATTTTATCTGCTATTAATCCCGATTTGGTTAAAATAAAAGAGCCGGACTTGAATAATATAAACACTTCTTCCGATAACGAACCTTTCAACAGTAATTCTCCCGGGGATAATTCTTTTGAAGTGGAATCTGGTGTTGGCAAAAGCAAAGACCAGAAAAATTCCGTGCAATGGTTTTAGTATTTCCTTCATTTTTAAAAATTAAAAATTAAAAATTAATCGCCATGTCTCTTAAAAAAATCCTTATCATCTTAATTGCCCTGCTTATTCTTGTGCTAAGTATTTTAGTTATTTATAATTTCTTCATAAAAGAACCGGCTATTTCGGAAGAGGATTCAGCTTCAGAAGATTCTTCAAGTTTGGAAGACGCATCAATTAAAAAAGCCAAAGTTAAGGCGATTAGCCAAGAGCCGGTTTTGAGTCCGATTATTGACGGCCAAAGAGTCAAGTATTACTTAAAAATCAACGGCAATGTTTTCGAATCGAATTTTGACGGTTCTAATAAAACAAGAATATCGTCAAATGTTCTGCAAAATTTGCTAAAAATTCTCTGGTCGCCGGGCAAAGATAAGGTCCTTGCCGTCTTTGAAGACAACGGCTTATTAAAGAAATATTTTTATGACTACACTACTGGCATTAGCGCGTTTTTAGATGACAATATCCGTTATGTTTGTTGGGCGCCGGAAGAAGATAAAATTGCCTACCAATATTACAATTCTCAAACCGGGGATAATAATATAGGCATAGCCAATCCGGACGGTTCGAAATGGAGCAATGTTTTTCAGACCAGAATGGATGATTTGATTATTGAATGGCCAAGTCCAGACAGAGTCGCTTTTAGGACTAAAGCCAGCGGTTTGGCGCAGAGCGTTGTTTATACGATAGACGTTTCTTCTGATGATTTGCGTAAGGTCGTCAAAAACTATGGGTTAAGCGTTCTCTGGTCTCCTGAGGGCGACAAACTGCTTTTTTCGGAAACCGATAGCCAAGGGAAGAAACTTAAATTAAAAATAGCTGATTTATCTAATCAGCTTGTCCAAGAGTTGGATTTTGTCACTTTGCCGGAGAAATGCGTCTGGTCTCAAGACAACCGGACTTTGTTTTGCGCTGTTCCCAAGGGCATTCCCGCTTCGGCCATCTTGCCCGACGATTTTTACAAACAGTCTGTTTTCTTTAATGATGAATTCTGGCGAATTAACCTGGATACCGGAGAAACAGTTAAAATTAGGATTCCTGGAATTACAGCATATAATGTTAGAGAATTAATTCTGCCTTCTTCGGAAGATTATCTGCTTTTTGTGGAGCAAAAAGACGGCCTGCTTTACAGTTTAGAGCTATAATAAGCCAGAAAACAATAGCTAAATCATTTTTCCAGTAAGGAGTATCAACTAAACCGTGGATTAGAGTATAGAGAATTGCAGCAAATAAAATAGTATTTAGCATTTCGTATTTAATATTTTGTATTTGCGAATGTATTATCTGTTTTAGGAAAATCGTCATTAGCCAGATAAAACCGAATAGTCCCAAGAGGCCGGTTTGCAGCCAGAAAGCTAAGAAAATGTTGTGTGGCTGAGGAGCTGCCCATTCCAAATATGGCCTAAATCTATCTTGATAATCCAAATAGTATCTTTGAAACATCCCCGGACCAATTCCTATTAAAGAATGGTCTTTTATTATTTCCCAGCCGCTTTGCCAGATGATTAAACGTGATTTAAGCGAGGGATAGGAAAAATCAAGCAAGCTTTGCAATTTTTGATTGGCTGTTTGGTTGAATAAGACGCAAATTAACAGTAAAAGCGCCAAACCAGTTAATAGACAGGCAACGGTTTTCTTTTTCTGGCCGGAAGTTATGATTATAAAGATTAAAGCGCTTAATATTCCCAGCCAAGCGCCGAAAGAATAAGTTAAATATATACAAGTAGCGTATAATATGTAGCATGTTGCAAGAAAGATTCTTTGCCATTTTCTTTCCATAAGCCGCCATAAGGCAAAACCAATTATCAGGCAAGGGGATAAATACATAGCTAAATGGTTGGGCGAAAGATAAAAGGCCTGTAAGCGTCCGTCATAAGTTAAATTATTATTCAACCAGTAAAAAAAGGCAGTCAAGCTTACGCCCGTTCCGGATAAAAACAAGGCCAAAATGACATTTTTTATTCGTTTTACGCTTTTAAGATTATCAACTAACACTATTAGAAAAAGCAAAGGAGCTAAAAACCATCCTTTCCAAATGCCGGCGCTCGTTTGGATATCTATTGATAACAGAGTTGACAGAGTAGCTCCTAGAAAAATTAACAAAATTGGATAAGAAATAGAAAATGTTAGACCTTTAGCGTCTAACATTTTTTGTATCAGCCAAAGCAAAAATAATCCATAAATCATTAATTCTAAAAGAGTTACCGGAATCCAGCCAATTTTAAAACGGATTAAATAAAGCGGGAGGGCAAGAATAATCAGGCAAGAAGTAAGATGGGTGATTTTTTGAAGCATTCAACATGACGAGGACAGTCTTTTAAATGACGCCCTTGTTCCAAGGGACATCATTTTAAGGACTGTCCTCTATTAGCTAATTTTTAAGAAATATCTTTTAGAGCACGTCCTTTTAAATGAGACATTCCCAGGATTACCATTATTAAAGCTAAGACACTAGGACTATAAATAGGTGTTTCAAAAAAACTATGAACTAAGAGATACGTTAAAGAACCAATTAGTCCAATTAGGATATATTTTTCTTTTTTATGGATTGTCTTTTTTAATTTTAAGAAGATTTGACCAATAGTTCCTAAAAACAACAATAGCCAGATAACTAGGGCGAAGATGCCCATCTCGGAAAGAATATCTAAATAGAGATTATGGGCGGTAACTGGATTGCGGTAATCAAATTGGGCGTCAACCGTTAAAGCATAATTGCCCAGACCAACGCCCTGCCAGAAATTATCTAGGGCGATTTTGCCAGACTGGCTCCACATTTCCAGGCGTCCCATGTTTGACCCTTCGTTTAAATCAAAAGAAGAATAAAAACGGTCGGCAATCGGAGTGACTGGGATGATGAAAATAAGCAAAACTGAAAGAATCAGTAGTGCCGTTTTTTTATTTCCCAAGTATTTGTAAATCAGAAAGGCCAAAACTATAAAGCTGGTGACAATAGCAAAATAAGCTCCCCTGGCGAAAGTCAGTATTAATGCAAAAAACATCAGGCCAAAATTTAAAAATAGGACTTTTCTACTCTTGATTAATAAGGCAAAAGTTATTCCCAGAGGAATGATTAGGCCTAAATAGAACGAGAAAATATGCGGGTCGGAAAAAAGAGAAAAAGTCCTCATTACGGTTTGCCCATTAAGATTAACCAATAAACTGGGATAAGCTAAAATCATAGCTCCTAAATTAAATCCGGAGAAAATAGGAATTATATTAGTCGCCCAGAAAGAATAGAATTTTTCCAAACCAAAAATGAATTGGCATAGGAATTGCAATATGCCGATAAAGGAAAATAGCGCGGTGCTGTAAAACAAAACTGATATAACCTTCTTTGTCCTTTCACAGTTATTGATTAAGCCAATGACTAGGAAATACAAGGGGAAAATAGAAGCAAAAAAAACTATTTTCCTTACCCCCCAGAAAATATTTTCTGCGTTGATTAAGGAAACAATTGTTAAAGCCAGGAAAGTCAATAGGCAAATTGCGGGCAAATTCTTAAAGTGAAGTTTCGGCATCTTTTTATCAATAATGTTTTTAGTCAGATAAAAAGCGAATAGCAAGAGGATAAAAATTCTTAATGAAGCCAAATCAAAACCGGGAACAAGGTTTAAAGCAATCTGGAAAGGAATATATGAAATTAATAAAAAAAGCCAAGCGTACATAGGAGATTATAGAAATTCTTGTCTGATTTTTTTAATTGAGAATTCGCCTAACATCCATAAGGCGGTGAAATAGGCTAAAGAAGTTAAGATGACTAAAACAAATACATTCCATTTAGGAATAAGACAAAATATAGCAATCATGAACAGACCGGCCAAAGAGCATTTTATTAAAGATTTGAAGCTCGGCAGTGTTTTGATAGACTTGTAAATGACCGCGGTCATTAGAACAGTAACGATTAATTCGGTTAAAATGGTCGTTCCGGCCGCTCCATAATATGAATATTTAGGAATGAGAATGAAGTTGGCCGTTAAATTAATCAAGGCGCCCAGACCGTAAATATAGGCTAGCCATTTTTGTTTTTTCAGAGAAATAATCATATTAGAAAAGAGAACTCCCAGGAAAATAATGCTGGCGGCAATTATTAAAACATTTAACACTCCGGCTGACAGGACAAAATCCTGGCCGGCAATTAAAACAACTATTTCATCAGAAAGGAAAAAGACGCCGATAATTAAGGGGACAGCAATGATTAATAAAAGATTTAAGGCTTCTTGGGTAACTTTTCTGAATTTTTCTCTGTTGGTAAAGGCGTATTTGGACATTAAAGGCATAATCAGACCGACAAACATTGCTGGAAAAAACAGCAGACTTTCCAAAAACTTGTAAGCTAAGTTGTAGATTCCAACATCAGCTAAAGGTTTCATTAAAGAGAGCATGATTGTGTCTAATTTGAAATAAATTACGGTGAAAATGATTGCCAAGGCCAGGGGAAGAGATTCTTTTAACAAGGAAAACCACAAAGGAAAATCAAATTTGAAGGAAATCCGAATATATTTTTGGCTAAATAAAAAAACCAAGAGGAAATTAATTAAAGAACCGCCAACCAGGGCGCTGACAATGAATAGAAATCCGAGTTTCTGCCAAACAAAAAAGGCAACTATGCCTAATTGGACTGCTCGTCCCAAAAATTCCGCCAAAGCCACTTTATCCATCCGTAAATATTTTTGGAAGACACTCATTAAAACCTGGTGGTTGGACATTAGCCAGAAGCCGACTGCGCCGATTAAAACGCCCAGTTTAATTTCCGTCTGATAAGGAAAAAAACAAACAATTATAGGCGCCAGACAGAAAATTAATAACCCGATAAAAAATCTTATGGTAAAAGCATTGCTGGCTATTTTGCTTTGGTTGGTTCCGTCTTTGGAAATCTCGCGCAGGCAGATTGAGTAAAGACCTAAATCGGCTAACACGGTGAAAAAATATAGAAAAGCCAGAATAGTAGAATAATAGCCAAAGCCGGTTTGTCCCAAATAACGAGTTATAAAACCAACAATAATTAAAGAAAGGACTAGTCCAATGATTCTAGCCCCTATTGAGATAACTGTGTTATAAACTATTTTTCTTCCTAGCATGTCATTTTGCAGATAAGGATTTGATAATAACTTTTCGTTCCGTGCCATCGCCAACACTTTCGGTAGTTATTTGTGAATCGCCAGCCAAAGCTAAATGAATAACTCTTCTGTCATAGGCAGACATTGGACGAAGCGTTACAGCTACTTTTTCCGATAAAACCTGCTTGGCAACATCCTTAGCCAGTTCTCTCAAAAGTTCAATTCTGTATTTTTTGTAGTTGTTGACATCCAATACGAAATAGACAAGCTGGTTGCTTTTTCTGTTGATTATCATTCTGATTAAATGCTGCAAGGCCTCTAAATTAACGCCTGACTGGCCAATTAAAAATCCAGCCTGTTCTGTTCTAACATTGGCCAAAATATTGTTTTTATCGGAGGCGTCAACTTCAACTTCGCCTTTGAAATTCATTTTATTCAATAAATCAATTATGGTTTCTTTAATAGTCTCTTCAAAATTCATGATTTTTGTTCATCTATTCTAGTAAAGTATTGTTGGAAAATTCCAAATAAGGTTATCACTATCCAGTAAAGAGGCAGAGCGGCTGGCAGTCTCCAGGCAATAAAAACAGTTATCAGTGGCATAAAATAAGTCATTTGCTGGCTCATTAAAGAGGAAAAATCTAGACTGCCTATTTTCATTTTTTTCTGGCCGGCTATTTTTTTGGGCATAATCATTTTTGACTGGATAAATTGCAAGACGCCGGCTAAAATGGCTAACCCGATGCTTGCCTGGGAAAGGTTAATTATGTTCAGAAACATTGGGTCAAGGGATTCCGGCCGGCTGATAAAGCCGTAAAGACCGTTTAATTTTTGGGGGTCTAACCCGGTAAAGAAAACCCGGTAAAGGGCTATCAAGATAGGCAATTGCATCAAAATGGGCAGGCAGCCGGACGCCGGATTTATTTTATGTTTTTTGTAAATTTCCATCATCATTTTAGCCTGCTCTTCTTTTTTATCCTTGTATTTCTTCTGAATTTTCTTTATTTCCGGTTGGATTTTAGCGATGGCTTTCTGTGATTGAATAGCTTTCTTAGAAAGGGGATAGAAAATAAGGCGAATTAGAAAAGTTAAAACAATGATTGAGACGCCTAAATCATGGCCCGGAATGACGTTATAGAACCAGACCAGAATATTAAATAAGGGGCGGTAAAGAACTTCATTGAAAATCGTAATTATTAGTTCCATATATTTAAGGCAGCAGCTTGGCTTTTTTAAACAAACTGGCTAAATTTTCTTTTATTGCCTGATAATCTTTTTCTTTTATTTCTGGATTAACCATAACAATTATATCAAACCCGGGCTTCATTTCTTCCAGTTTTAACCTAATTATTTCTTCCAAGCGTCGTTTAATTTTATTTCTCTGCACAGCCCTTTTGGAAATTTTGAGACCGATTAAAAAGCCAAATCTGTTTATTGCTAAGTCGTTTTTTAATATTTTAATTTTAATAAACTGTTGCTGAAAATATTTTCCCTGTTTGAACGTTTCCTTGAAATCGTTTTCTTCTTTCAGCTTGTATTTTCTGGGCAACATAAAAATTAAGCAGTTAGGGCTTTCCTTTTTTTTCTCCTTCGACTGGATAAAACACGACGGCCATATGAAGTGGCCATTCTTTTTCTAAAGCCGTGAGTTTTTTTTCTTTTTTTCTTTTTGGGTTTATAGGTGAAAGACATAGCTTTAGATTATCATTTTGAGCTGTAATAGTCAATTAAATAGGCTTTCCCCAAGTATTTCACAGTTTATTAACAAAACTCTATTTATTTATTTCATCATTGTGATACAATTAAAACATTAAAATTATTAAGGCATTATGAACATCAAAGAGCTCTGGCGAACAGTTTTAGGGGAAATTGAATTGAATATTTCTAAGGCCAACTTTATTACTTGGTTTAAAAGCACCAAGATTCATTCAAAAAAAGATGGGCTGGTTACAGTCAGTACGCCGAATGGGTTTACCAAAGAATGGCTGGAGAATAAATACAATAAGCTCATTTTAAAAATTCTCCGTAATAACTCTTTGGATGTTAAAGATGTTAAGTTTATCATTGACGGGACGTTCGTTCCAGAAGCTAAAAAAAAGCCAACCCCAGCTTTATCTGATAATCAACTTAACTTACGCGAATGCGCTCTTGATGGAGAAACGAACCTTAATCAGAAATATAATTTCAATAATTTTATCGTTGGCTCTTTTAATGAATTAGCCCAGGCAGCCAGCCGGGCAGTTGTTAAGCATTTAGGCACGCTTTACAATCCCTTATTTATTTACGGAGGGGTTGGCTTAGGCAAAACTCATCTTCTTCAGGCAATTGGCAATGAGTTAAACCAAAATCATCCATCTAAAAAGATTAAATATCTCAGTTCTGAAAAATTCACCAGTGAATTGATTGATGCTATTTCCAAAAAGGGTATGGACGTCTTTAAAAAAAAATACCATAAAACAGATACGCTAATTATTGACGATATTCAGTTTATTGCCGGGAAAGAAAAGACGCAGGAAGAATTTTTTAACGTTTTCAATGCGCTTTATCAGAAAAATAAGCAAATTATTATTAGCTCGGATCGTCAGCCTAAGGCGATTTCAACTTTGGAGGAGCGTCTGCGTTCCCGTTTCGAAGGAGGCATGATTGCTGATATCAGCTGTCCTGATTTGGAAAGCAGAATTGCCATTTTGCGGAATAAAGCTAAAGAGAAAAATATTAAGATTGGCGATGATGTCCTGAATTATATCGCCGCCAATATCCAGAAGAATATTCGAGAATTGGAAGGGGGCCTTAACAGGATAATTGCTTTTACTCAGATACATGGGGTTGATCCGGATATTAAAACAGTCTCTAAAATATTGTCTCAGATAATTAATGCCCCTAAGAAAATGACCAATTTAAAAACGATTATTAAGGTCGTTTCCGATTTTTATGACGTTAATAGCAGTGATTTGATAAATCATTCTCGAAAAAAAGAATTGGTTAAACCGCGACAGGTGAGCATGTATTTAATTCGAAAAGAATTAAACGGCTCCTATCCTTTTATTGGTGAAAAATTGGGCGGCCGTGACCATACCACGGTAATCTACGCTTTCCGTAAGATAGATAGAGAGGTCCAGAATAGCGAATCTTTCCAACATGAAATAAATTTGATAAAAGAACGGTTGTATAATTAGTATTTCGTATCTTGCCCGCCTACAACGCTTTAAGCGTAGCGATTATGGGCAGGTATCTCGTATATTAGTTATTATTTATTACAAAAAATATGCAAATAATTTGCCTGCAGGAAAATTTAAAATACGCTTTAAACATTGTTGAGCGGATTATCGGCAGGAATTTAACTTTGCCAATACTTAATAACCTTCTTCTGTCAGCCGAAAAGAATAAATTGAAAATATCTTCAACCAATTTGGAAATAGGCATCAATTGCTGGGTGTCGAGTAAGGTTCAAGCTAAAGGAAGTATTACGGTGCCGGCCAGATTAATCAGCGAGTTTGTTAATAACTTGCCTAATAAAAAGATTGAGTTGAAAACTAAAGACGGGAACTTGGAGATAAAATGCGAAAAATTCAAAGCGGTCTTCAAGGGTCTGCCGGCTGATGATTTCCCACTTATCCCCAAAATTAAAAACGATCCTTTGATAAAAATCCAAGGCAATCATTTAAGAAACGCTTTCTCTCAAGTGGTAGAAATGTCTTCTATGTCCGAATCAAGGCCTGAAATTTCCGGTATTTTTATGAAATTTGAGGATGGCTCAATTAGGCTGGCGGCCACCGACAGTTTCCGGCTGGCCGAGAAGACTCTTCGCCTCGACCCAAATTCATTGAGCAAAGTTTCTAAAGAGCAATCTTTAATTATCCCTCAAAGAACTATCCAGGAATTAATCAGGATTCTTTCAGAAAAAGACGGCTTGGCTGACAAACAAGAAACAGAAGCGGAAATAGTTTTATCAGGTGGCCAGGCACTGTTTGATTTAGGTCAGACTCAGGTTATTTCCAGATTAATTGACGGCCAATATCCGGACTATCAGCAGATTATCCCTGACAAAACTCAAATACAGGTAGTGGTTAATCGTCAGGAAATTATTAATAATATTAAAATAGCCAGTTTATTCAGCGGAAAAATTAATGACGTCAAGATTTCTATAAACCCCGAGAAGTCATTAATAGAAATTTCTTCAAAAGATATTGATATTGGGGAGCATAAATCCCAGATTAAAACGAAAATTGAAGGCAAGGCGAAAGTCGAAATTATCTTCAATTACCGATATCTTCTAGATGGGCTCAATAACATCTTAAGCGACAAGGTTGTTTTAGGATTAAACGACAGTGCCAGTCCGGTAACCGTCAGGCCGGTTGGCGATACCAGCTATATCTATCTCGTCATGCCAATTAAGGTTTAGAACGGATATTCGATTGTTTTAAAAAGCGGAGTGTGATGCTCCGCTTTTTATTTTTTATCTCCTTGCTTCAAGAAATTTATTATTGATTGGTAAATTTTATCAGATTTTGGATGATAATGTTTTTGAGTTTCTAAACATTCAATTATTTGAGAATGGAACATTTTCAAATAATTTTCTTGGTCTATTCCGTCTAAAGGATTGCTAGTCTTGCCTGCAAGAAAATTATTATAAGCTCTGCCCCATCTTGGCATATCATATTTAACTAAGACTCTAGGCATTTTGTTATAGTCAATAATTTGCCCTTTATCGTCGTGCTCTATGACCAAAGGCTCTTTAATAATCTTTTTTATTTTCTCTTTTTGTCTTTCAGGGTCTGATGTGTCAGTAATGTCAATCGCTAATCTTGAACCGTTTGATAAGTCCATAATTATGTCAAAGCGACCTTCTATCTGATCATCGTACTTTGAACTTTCTTGAATAGATTCGCATCCCGGGATATTTTCGAGAACGTTAGCGACCATTTTTTCTCCAGCATCGTTGCCGAATTCTTTAGGATATTCTTTGATTTGGGCATCTTTTTGAGGAAAATTTTCAAATGCGTTTAACATATTATTGATAATGGATAGTTATTTCATCCTCTTGTCGATTAAGGACTTGGTCGTAGGCACGGACTTTAATAGTTTGCCTATCCGAATCTATCAAATAAGGGGATGCGCTGATGGTAATTGAATACGGTTGGGTAGTATCGGTGCCAACCAAATTGTCATTAAAGAAGAAATCCACCTGTTTGATGCCTAATTTGGCCTGGGCCGAGGCCTGGATAAATAAGGTAGGTTCAGATATTGAGCTATTCTTCTTGGGAAGTTTAATTTCTACCTCCGGTTGGTTCTCTAAAATATGGATGTCGTCGTATTGACTGATGATATTCCGGTTGTAACAAGTTTGTCCGTTACATGGCTGGGATCTTGCCCATTCTAAAACAGAGGTTTCCCAATTCTGGAATTGAGAATCTTCGGCCGGATTTTCAGGATAGTCGCCTAAAGGATCTGTTTTGTCTACATAATAGAGAATAGAATGAGCTTCCTGGTAAATCTTTTCTTCAATTAAGTCAGGAGGAGTTAAATCGGTTGCTAATTTGCCGGAAATTTTGTCAATTTCAATTTTATTTTGGAAAGCAATTTGTCCATTAAGCATGGGTTTTTCAATTTTTTCGCTTATTTCGGGCGGAGTGAAGTATTCTGTCTTTCCCGGTAGTAAAAATGGGGATAGTTCTTCAAAATAAGTGGCTGTTCCCATTTCTGATTTTTTCGCTTCATAGGCCTTAAGCATAAAGTCGTTCCAGATGGGCGCTGCTACATAAAGGCCGGCTGCGCCCAGCCGCATTTTGTCTTTAAAATCATTGTTGCCGGCCCAAACTCCGGCTACCAAACTTGGCGTATATCCGATAGTCCAGCCGTCGCTGTAATCTTGAGTGGTCCCGGTTTTGGCAGCCGCCGGAATGCCCGGCAGGTAGAGTTTTGAATAAGAGCCCATCATGGGTGCCCGGGCCGATTCGTCGGAAAGGATATTACTGATTTGACGAGCTACCTGTTGGCTGAGAACGCGTGTTTCTTTGTCTTTGCGCTCTTCCAGAATATTACCTTGGGCGTCTTCTATTTTAATGATTAAATTTGTCGGATGCTTAATTCCCTCATTGGCGAAAATTCCGTAAGCGGCAGTTTCATCTAAAAGCTTGATCTCGCCGCCGCCTAAAACTAAAGATAGATTGTATCGGCCGCGGTCCTTAAGAGTAGTAATCCCCATATCTTGAGCTAAGTCAATTGTTTCCTGAATACCGGCCAAATAAAGAGTTTTAACTGAAGTTAGGTTAACTGATTGCGCCAAAGACTGCCTCATGGTGATCGGGCCGCGAAATTTTAAGTCATAGTTATTCGGCGAATAATCCTTGCCGTTTCCGGGGCCGAATTTACCGAAGCTAGTTTGCAAGTCAAACAAAATAGTTTCAGGAGTGTATCCTTTTTCAAAAGCAACTGCGTAAGCAAACGGCTTGAAAGAAGAACCGGGCTGGCGATAGGGGCTGGTAGCTACATTGAATTGGTCTTCTTCATATCTTTTTGAACCTACCAAAGCCAGCACTTGGCCAGTTTTAGGGTCAATAGCCACTAAGGCGGCATTAGTCGCCCGATAATTTTCTTTGTTTTTTTCAACTCCCTCGGCAACAGCCTGTTCGGCAATTTCCTGTAATTCCCAGTCTAAGGTGGTATATACTTTTAACCCGGCCATATTAATGTCGGTATAAGTTCGGCTGTACTTTTCTTCCAAATATTCCTTAATCATAGCGATAAAATGGTGCGCTTTGAGGTCGGATTGAGAGGCGTATTCTAATTTTTCCTCTTTAGCTTGTTCAAGCTGTTCTTGGTTGATGTAATTAAATTCAGCCATGCGTTCTAAAACGCGTTGCTGTCGTTCTTCGAGCTCTTTCGGATGAGATCCGTAAGGAGAATAGTAGCTGGGCGCCTGAGGAAGAGCGGCTAAAAGGGCTGATTCGGCCAGGGTTAATTCGGGAACTGATTTTTCAAAAAAGGTCTGGCTGGCTGCCTCAATCCCATAGGCGTTTGAACCGTAAGGTACCTGATTAAGATAAAACTCGAGAATTTCGTCTTTGGAATATTTTCTTTCCATTAAGAGAGCTAAAATAGCTTCCTTAATTTTTCGGGTAAAGGTTCTTTCTGAATTAGGGCCTCCTAAATAGGCATTTTTAATAAATTGTTGAGTTATAGTGGATCCGCCTTGGGAAATTTCTTTGCCGGTCAAGTTTGACCAAGCGGCTCTTAGAATACCTCGCCAGTCCAGACCGAGATGATGGTAAAAATTGTCGTCTTCAATAACTATGGTGGCATCTTTGACGAATTTGGGAATTTTTTCAAAATCAATCACGGTTCTTTTCTCTTCGTCGTGAATGTCATAAAGAATAATTTTTCCGGTCCGGTCGTAAATTTTGGTTGATTCAACTATTTGACGCTGGCTGATTTTGCTTGGGTCAGGCAAATCTTTGGCAAAATAGGCAACTAGACCAATTATTGAAATAATTGCGACGACAAAGATAAAAAGCGCAAATTTTAACAATTTCTTCAACATTGTTTAACTTCTAAAGAATTTAGAAATTCTTTAGTATTATTCTATTTTGCCAGAATTGACCTGCTTTGGCAAGCCTGTTAATCCGGGAACAGTTCCCAAAACTTTGGGGAATGCTCCATTATTACAAATAGCCGTCAAAGACGGCCTGATTATTCAAGTAGGTACACGTAAGTTTGTCCGGGATGCCCCTAACGACTGTTTCAACCCTTTTTTAAGCTTATCTCAGAATCAAATATTGCTATCCATAATTCAGAAAATTTTTAGGGTTAAACTCTTGATTATTAAAATTTGGAATCATTATCCCTTAGCCAAAAGGTGGGGGTTAAATACTTTTTTTAATTTTAGAAGTTTAACTGGTTTTAAATCGAGGGCTTGATGCATGGCTATGGCTATCTGTTTTGCCCAAGGATTTAATTCTCTGCCTGAATCGTCTAAAACCCTTTCTAGGGTTAAAACCCGTCCCAAACGACGATTGGGGCTAAAAGGCGAATTTTTAATTTGGATACCGTCGGTTAAAACAAATTCCTTTTTGTCTTTAAGATGTTTTAAATCATAGCCCGGCCTTAGATACTCAAGCCGGTCTTTTTTTAACTTGAAGACGCCGGCTTTAATTTGTTTATGGTTTCTTGTCCAGCGGTTGGTCAGATTATGAGGAATTATCTGGGCACCGATCTTGTTATTCTGACGCATTAGAGAATTAACTTGTCCTACATCAATTTGGCAATCAATGTTAAGGAATTCTAAAATATGGAAGCCGATAATTAATGGTTCGTTGTTTAAGGATTGGACCATATTGATTGTCGGAAAAGAGCCAAGCAGGCGGGAATTACATTCAATCACGTAAAGCTTTTTACTTTTTTCATCCAGAACAAAATCAATGCCGAAAATTCCCCGATAACCCATTTTTTTGAAATACCGGCCGATTTTTTCAACTGACTGATAGGCCTGCCGGTTAATTTCTTCAGTGAATCTTGAACTGGTCCAGTCGTGGCCGCAGAACAAGCCAGAACCCCTTTCGGAGTTATAGAGTTCGGGCGCGTCAATAACTTGGTATTGGAGATTGGTCGAAAGAACGCCGTGCTTAGTGACGCATCCGGTGATACTTGGCGAGGGACCCCGAATGTATTGTACAACAATGGCTTCAGTAACCATTTCGTATTTTACCTCTTCTTCGTTTTCGGACTCTCCTTTTGGTTTCCATTTGCCTTCCAATTTCTTAACGGCTTTATCAAAGTCATCTCGGCTATTAATGAAAAAAGTTCCTTTACCTCCGCCTTTAGTCGGGTGTTGAACAACAAAAGGCAGGCCGTGTTTTTCTAACGAATGTTCGTAATTGAGCTTATCAACCGGAACAATTCCTCCTGGAGGAACGGCTAATTTGATTTGTTCTGAAATTCTCCTGAAATTCACTTTGTTCTCAAACATTTTCTTGCCAAAGGAAGTTGAGTTGGCTATTAATCTCCAACCGTTTTCTTGGCAGATTTTTTCCATTTTGCTTGAGGCCTTAAGGACAATGATTGCCGGATTTTCAAATTTATCCAGATATTTCTTTGTTAGAGGGAGTTTTAAAACAGTGGTTGCGTTGCGCGGCTCGCGAATGTGCTTGGTGCCCATGCCTTTTTCCAGTGAAAAGGTTTCAATTTCTTCCTCGATTATTTGACTGTCTAAGGTGTAGCGAAGGCAAAGGATTCTGTAGTTATCAATAATTTTTTCCGGTCCCAGCCGGTCAAAAGCGTAAACTCCGGCTCCAAAAATCGGAGTTTTAACTTGCTTGAAGAATTCCTTCTGGGTTTTAAGGTCTCTGATAATCATGGTTTGGGTTTGTTTCTCATAAAGACATTTTTAGCTGGATCAACTAAAAACCTTTTTAAATCCTTGCGGCCGACAATAATGTCGTATTTCATCTCTGTCCGGTCGGCTATAAAGGCCTCGGTATTGACTAAACGTTTATCTAGAAAAAAGGAAAGATTAATAATTGGCCTTTCTTCTGCGCCTAAGACGCCCTTTACCTTTTTAAAGCCAATCGGATTATCGATTTCTAATTCTTTAGCTAAGCTGGAACAAATGGTAGTTCGGTAGGCGCCGGTATCAATCTTGGCCATAGTTAAATTTTTGTTTTTCTCGCTGTCCAAAATTTCAATGGTTTCGTTTATTCCGATGACCTTACGTCCAGACATTCCCTCTAGCCCTTCTTCTATTTCACCGCCGAAAAGACTCTGGGCTATCTGGGTTCCTTTAGTAATGGTTTTTATCTTAAGACCCTTGATCCTTTGGAGTCGGTCGTTTAAGGAAGCCAGATTAGCAATTTGGATGGATAATCCTGGCCGGGAATTAAGCTCTAAAATAACCGGACCTTTTTCTCTGTCAATGGCAATGTCTATTCCCATATATCCTATTTTGGTAACCTGTTGAGCATGAACTGATAGACGTAAAACTTCTTTCCAGTCAGGGATCTGAATCCCTTTTAGCAGCAATCTGGTCCCGGGGGCGTATTCAATCAATTGGTCTCTCTGAATGGCAGTAGTGGTTACCCCGGTGCCTAAATCAATCCCGACACCAATTCCGCCCATATGAAGATTAGCCTTGCCTCCGGATTCTTTTGTTGGCAAACGCAGCTCGGCCATTACCGGGACCGAGTTGTAAACGATAATTCTAATATCGGGTATGCCGCGATAAGTATATGGCTTTAGAAGCTTTAGTAGTTTGATTCTTTCTTCAAAAAAGGCTATATCAGGCAAGTCAGTTGGAGAAAAAGTTCCTTCCAAAATATTTGAAACATGGCTTTTTAAATCTTTGATTTCAACTAATTTCTTATCAGCTTTAACCCAGGGATAGGGAAATTTCTTTTTTTTGCCGTAAACAATAAGGATTCCTTCGCCGCCTAATCCTTGATTAGGCTTGAGTACAAAAGTTGGCGGTAAATTAGTCCAGTCAAAAGATTTTAAATCCTTATTATTCTCAATAACTGAATAAGTTTGAGCAACCGGAAGCCCGTTTTTGTTTAATATTCTTTTAGCCAGTAATTTATTGCCGGCAATTCGAATAGCCCTCTGTGAATTAGAGGGCCGTAAGTAGGTTAGGCTGCGAGCATTTATCCCTAAGATACACTCACCCTTTTTTAGGTATTTCAACATGTTTTATAACTTTACGGAAACGGAAATACTCTGAAAGCCTCAGGCCGGTCCACTTTCCTAAAAGTATGTTTACGGCGATACTTCCCAAGATGATACATAAAGGATAGCTCAGGACTGCATTTTGCAGCCAAACCCAGCTGGCTATCCAGTAGCAAATTATTGAGATAATTAAGGTTTCTGAAGTTATGATAATTGTCCTTTTAGCTCCCTGTTTAATTTGAGCGGCAATAAATTTCTCGACCAGAGTTATCATAATTAAAACAGCGAAGACCGAAGCGGTAATAAAGCCGTGGCGATTAAAATAGGCTCCTTCTAAAAAGACAAAGAAGGTTGTTAAAGCGACTATAATTAAGATAATTGCCATTCGGGGAAGATAAAGCAGGCGGAATTTTTTAACCGATAGGCGCGCTAAGGTGCCGACTACTAGAATAGCGATAAATATCGCCAGGCCGTATTTTAAACCGGTAGCTAAAAAAGCGAAGGCGATAATTAAAGGAGTATAAATACCGAATCCTTTGATACCGATTACTTGTCGGGCAAAAGCGATTACCGTAGCAACGATTGGCAACATTAAAAGCAGGACAACGGTTTCCTGGGGGACTCCCTGATTAATCATGTATTGAGTAATTTGGGACATAGAGTATTAATTTTTAATTTTCAATTACGATTAGATAAATTCTTATTTAAAAATTGAGTTATTAAAATTTATTAAAAATTAAAATTAAAAATTATTTTGTGCTGTGGGCGCAACAAATGGCGGTCGCTAAAGCGTCTGCTGCGTCATCTGGCTTGGGAATTTCTTTCAGATTAAGCAGCAACTTAACCATTTTTTGGACTTGTTTTTTTTCAGCCCGTCCATAACTAGTGACTGCCTGTTTAATCTGCAGGGGGGTATATTCGTCTATTAAAACCTTCATTTGTGACGCCCGGGAAAGGATGACTCCTCGTGCCTGGCTTACCTTAACAACTGTTTTAGCATTTTTAAAAAAGAAAATATCTTCAACAGCTACTTTATGCGGTTGGTACTCTTTAATTAAATCAGTTAGTTTTTGGTCTATCTGTTTAAGCCTTTCGGCGGTAGAAAATTTTGGCTCCGTTCTGATACAACCATAATCAATCATTGCCAAGTTGTCATTTTCTTTTTCAATGATCCCGTAGCCGGTTATAGCTGTGCCAGGGTCAATCCCCATAATTATCATAAATTTTCAATGAAATAAATTCTTCTTGTTGTTTAAAAATTAGAAATTAAGATTTATTTACAAAATTAAAAATTAAAAATTAAAAATTACTTCAGATTGCTGTATATTTCCTGGATATCTTCGTTATCTTCCAAAGCCTCAAAAAGCTTTTCTGTTTGAGCTTTAATTTTAGAGTCGGCTATTTCCATTGGATATTTTGATTTCCAGGAATCGTTCTGTTTATCAAAGAGGTATTTAACGCTTCCAGCTTCGGCCAGCTTGCCGCCGAATCGGCTTAAAATATGTTTTATTTCAGCCAAAGTCCGATTTTTGTTGTCAGTAATTCCTTCAATAATTAAAGCTGTCCCGTTTGGGCCGTAGGCCTCGTAAACGACTTCTTCTATATTAACTCCCTGAGCTTGCCCAGACCCGCGCTTAATCGCCCGTTCAATGTTATCTTTGGGCATATTGGCCTCTTTGGCCTTTTCGACAGCTAATTTCAGTTTGGGGTTTGTTTCTAAATCCGGCCCCTTTTCTTTCACGGCAACGCTAATTAAGCGGGACAATTTGCTGAAAATTTTGCCCCGCTTAGCATCCGCAGTTCCCTTTTTATGTTTTATCGACGACCAGTGGGAATGTCCACTCATATATTTATACCTTAATGATACTATTGATTAAAAAGGAGTGTCAATGGATAGATGGAATAAAGGACAGTTTAAAAATTTAAGGACTGTCTTTTAATTAATCGCTTATTTCTAAAGGGGCATCCGGCGTTTTTTTAATTGGATTAGCAGCCAGCTGGCCATTAAAGAGCCGGAAATAATAATGGAAAGAATTAAAATTAAATTGGCTTTTCGGTCGCCCTGGATTGACTTGCTCAAATTAAGAGTTTGTTCGGGTAAAATCTCATTCAACTCTATTTGATTGGTCGGCTGACTTGATTGAGGCGATTTTTGGATTTGAGAGTCAACTGGATTAGACGGGGGATTAAGCGTTGAAAAATTCTGAGCTTGGCTAAGATTGGCTTCTGCCAAAACTTCGGGAATTTCATGGCTTTGCTCAATAATTGGTTGAGGATTATTGCTGGTTAAATTCACGCTTTCATTTTCTAATTTGGCCAAACTGATAATGTTGGCCGTTCCCGGGGTAGGAGTTTTAGTCCAAAAATATTTATAGCCGTCAAAAGCGACTGAAAACCCCTGTTTCTTTTCTGCTAAGTAGCTTACTTCCGTAGCCAAAGACCCATCTGGGTAAATCAACCGAACCTTGTCGTTATCATTGTTCAGAGCTATTTTAGTAATTGGCCGTCTCAAAACAAGAAACTGTTTGGGCGAAATTAAGCTGTTAGCCGGAAAAACAAAAGGCGAGCTGCCGCCATCCTGATTGTCTATTTGCCAATTAGTTAGGTTTGCTATTTGCTCGCTCTGATTATATAACTCAATCCATTCATTTTCAGTATCTGTCCCTTCGGGGTCAGGCAAGAATTCGCTGATAATAACTGATTGGTTGTAAATATTGACGGTAATAATATCTAAATCAGAGAATTTGCCATCGCTGACCATTAGGGAAACAAGATATTGTCCGGGATAAAGATAAGCGTGCTGGCAGGTTTGTTTAGTGTCGGTGGCTCCGTTGCCGAAATTCCAAAAGAAAGTTAAAGAATCTCCGTCCGGGTCTGAGCATAAAGAGCCGTCAAAAATTATTTCCTGATTAACCAACGCGGTTATGTCCGGACCGGCGTCTGCTGACGGAGGCCGATTAGGTATAACTGGCAAGGGTGCTCCTTTATCGTCCGATTCTTCTGTTGATTCATTTTGAGTCGGCTCTTCTTCTTGAATAAACTCGCCTACTATAATTAAGTCTTTAATCTTATCAAACGTAGCCTGTCCAATTCCAGACACATCCATAATGTCTTCAATAACTTGAAAAGGCGTTATAGCGCGATAATCAATAATTGCCTGAGCCTTAGATGGTCCAATGCCAGGCAATGTGTCTAATTCCTCTAAGCTAGCTGTATTTATATTTATTAAATCTGAAGCTTGAACTGTGCCACAATAAAAAATCCCCCCTAGGATGAATATAAGAAATATAATTTCAAAATAACTTATTCTCTTCAGCATTATATTCCAAACCTAAATGCCGGTAAGCCGCTTCGGTAACCAGTCGTCCTTTAGGAGTGCGGGTCAGGAAACCTAGGCGGAGCAAATAAGGTTCGTAAATTTCTTCGATAGTATCAGTTTCTTCATTAGTGGCGGCGGCCAAAGCCTGAATACCGACCGGTCCGCCGTTGAATTTATGAATAATTGTTTCTAAAATATGCCGGTCAGCTAATTCTAGCCCCAGTTTATCTATCTCAAGCATTTTTAGCGCTTCTTGAGACAATTTCCAGTTAATTAATCCGTCAGCTTTAACTTGAGCGTAATCGCGGCTTCTCTTTAACAGACGGTTGGCTACTCGGGGAGTATAACGCGAACATCTGGCTATTGTCTGGACAGCCGTCGGTTCAATATCGGTTTTGAGTATCCGAGCTGACCGGTCAATGATTTTTTCAATGTCTTTCTGGTTGTAGAAATCTAAGCGATAGGTTGCTCCGAACCGGCTGCGCAAAGGAGAAGAAAGCATGCCGATACGAGTAGTGGCTCCAATCAAGGTGAAATTGGGCAGTTCCAGCTGAATAGTTCTGGCTGAAGGGCCTTTGCCAATAACAATATCCAAAACAAAATCTTCCATAGCTGGGTATAAGGTTTCTTCAATAGTTCTGTTAAGTCGATGAAATTCATCTATAAAAAGGATGTCGCCGTTTTGCAAATTTGTCAGAATAGAAGCCAAATCACCGACTTTTTCAATTGCCGGACCTGAAGTTATTTTAATATTATTATTCATCTCTCTGGCGATAATATGGGCCAGAGTAGTTTTCCCAAGCCCGGCGCTTCCATATAGCAGGATATGGTCAATTGATTCCTTTCTTTTTTTCGCTGCTTGTATTAGAATTTGAAGATTATCCTTGATTTTCTCTTGCCCCATATATTCCTGAAAGGATTTGGGGCGAAGGGTTGAATCCAGATAATTATCTTCAGATTGTTTCTGTTCGTTAATTACTCTTGACATTTTTTTAATAATTTGCTATTATCTTGAAAGCAAGTTTAATCTTTTTTGACCTGCAGGCAATAAGAACTCATTTTTTAAACGAGTTCGATAGGGATTTATCTTAGTTTCGGGTATCCTGGCTCCGGCTGGAATATTCCTCGGAGAATCTTTTCTCTCTGTTCTCAGGCAGGGAGTCATTGCCTGCAGATTAATGAATGTTAGCCGGCGACCCTTTCCACTTCTTCCAGGGTCGTTTTTCCTTCAAGGGCCTTAAGTAATCCGTCCTGATAAAGGGTTAACATACCGTTTTTCTTAGCGGTTTCTTCTATCTGGGTTGGGCTGGCTGAAGCCAGAATTTCTTTTTTTATCTCTTGATTGGTAATCAATATTTCAAAAATACCTATTTGTCCCTGATATCCTTTCTGGTTGCATTTCCGACATTTTCCTGGTTTATATATTTTAATTTTTTTAATCTGTTTTTGATAAGGAGCTGGCATTTGCTTAAGCTCTTTTTTAATTTTCTCTAAGGCCTCTGGCTCTATTTCAGCTTCTTTTTTACAGTAAGGGCAGAGTTTTTTGACTAACCGTTGAGCCACAATTGCTTTGATTGAAGAGCTGATATCGCCGCTTCTTATCTTAAGATTAGTCAGTCTTTGAATCGCTTCGGCGGCACTGTTGGTGTGAAGCGTGGTTAATACCAGATGTCCGGTCAGAGACGCCTGAATAGCCGATTGGGCGGTTTCCGGATCCCTGATTTCTCCCAGCATAATAATATTGGGGTTTTGTCTAAGCAGGGCTCTTAGGGCTTCAAAAAAAGTATATCCTTCCTCTTTGTTAATCTGTGTTTGAATAACGCCCGGCAGGCGGTATTCAATTGGGTCTTCAATAGTGAATATCTTGGTTTCTGGCTGGTTAAGCTTGTTCAGGATTGAATAAAGAGTGGTTGTTTTACCAGCGCTGGTCGGTCCGGTTACAAAGATGATTCCGTTGGGCGATTTGATCACTTTCTCTAAATCTTTCAGCAATTCCGGTCGGACGCCTAATTCTTTCAGCGAAATAATGGCTATGTCAGATCTGAGCAGACGGATAATTACCGATTCTCCATAGCCGCTTGGGATAACCGAAACTCGAGTGTCGTAAATCTGTTTGTCAGGACATTCTATCTTAAACCGTCCGTCCTGGGCTTTTTGATGAACGTCAACTTTCATACCAGCCAGTTCTTTGACATAAGAGATAGTCGGCAAGAACAATTCCTTGGGAATTTCAGCTATTTTTTCCAGAGAACCGTCTATACGCAATCTTACGGTAAAACTTGTCTCGGCTGTTTCAAAGTGAATATCAGTAGCTTTTAATTTTATGGAGACAGCGACAATCCATTTTATTAGATTCTCCATTTTGGCAGCAATTAGCTTTTTCTGGATTTCGTCTTTGTTAAAAGTTAAGGACTGCGACCATTCAAAAATTTCCCGGTCAATAACTAAAGCTCGGCTGAGCATTGACATAATCGATTCTCCGTAAAGCTGTTCAATATATTGAGGATAACCAATAACTCTTTGAACTTCTTCCAGCGAAGTTATTCCTTCAATAACTCTTAGCATAGAGTCCTGCATTAGTGTGAGCATGCCTTCTTCCATGGCCTTAGCTCTAAGTTCATAAGAGGTGGCTTGCTTGAGAATTAGCTTTTCAATGGTATCATTAATCGTGAATAATTCAAAAATCCCAATTCTCCCTTTATATCCTAACCCATTGCATTTTTCGCACCCTTTAGCTTTATAGAATTTAGATATCTTTTTAGGAATATCGACCCCTGATTTCGCAGAAATTAAAGAGAAAATCTTTTTTGCGCTTTCAATCATTTCAGGCGAGGGTTCGTAAGGTTCTTTGCAATAAGGACATAATCTTCTGACTAAACGCTGGGCAATTACCAGATTAAGTGAAGCCGGAATTAAGAACGGTTTAATTCCCATTTCAGTAAGACGAGGAATAGCTCCGGCAGAATCATTAGTGTGAACTGTTGAGAAGACTAAGTGTCCGGTTAAAGCGGACTGGACGGCAATTTGAGCGCTTTCCGCGTCCCTAATTTCCCCAACCATCAAGGCGTCGGGATCTTGCCGGACGACTGTTTTTAAGGTTTTAGCGAATGTTTGGCCTTTGCGTTTACTGACTTGAGTCTGAGTAATCCCTTTAAGTTTGTATTCAATCGGGTCTTCGACGGTAATAATTTTGGTTTCCGACTTGTTAATGTAATTAAGGCAGGCGTAAAGAGTGGTCGTTTTTCCTGAGCCGGTCGGTCCGGTAGTCAAAATCATCCCATTGGGCCTGATAATTTGGCTTTCAACTTTCTTGAAAGATTCGGGCCTAAAACCTAAATTAGGAAGATTTAATTGGACGGCTTCGGAATCTAATAACCGCATAACAATGCTTTCTCCAAAGCTGCTTGGCAGAATGGAAACTCTAATATCAATACTCTTAACAAGCTCTTCCTGGTCCATAATCTTAATTGTAAAGCGGCCATCCTGTGAGATGTCATGGACGTTAAGCAGCATGCTGGATAAAGTCTTGACTCTGGAAAGGGAAAACCTGTAGGCCTTGGCAGGGAAAACAGCAATGTCCTGAAGTAATCCGTCAATCCGGTAACGGAGCCGGATGATATCTTTGCTTGGTTCAAAATGGACATCGGAGGCGCCCATTTTGATAGCTCCAGCCATAATAATCGTTAAAAGACGGGTGGTTGAAAAATTAATGATTGTTTTTTTAAGTTCTTGGATTGTCTTTAGCGATTGCTCAAACTCTTTCAGCTCTTTTTCTTGGATAACAAAATCGTCTTTCAAAGAGGCAACTTCAAGGTCTATCATTTCATAGTAAGATCGTTTTTTTATTAAGCTGCTTGAGGAGACAATTACTAACTTGCATTCAAATCCTTGCTTTTGAAGTTCTTCAATAATCTGTTTTGTATTGGGATCGCCGGGATTTTTAACAGCCACTTGAAGAGTTTTCCCGATTTTTCTGATAACTAAAATGTTTCCTTTTTCAGATTTTTCTTTTTCTAGGATGGCTAAATCCTTGGCATCAACTGGCAATAAATCCAGTTTGATGTAGGGAAGATTGAGTTTTTCCGCCAAACGCTTAGCCTCGTTTTCTTCTTCCTGGCGCTTTATTCGACTAATTTTCCTTTCAAAATTTTTCATCTCATCAAGACGTTTTCCTTTTTCAAAAGCGGCTGGATTTGTAACATTAGGTTGACTCATTTTTGTTTTTTATCCAATTACCTTAATTTTAACTTATTTAAATTCCCGGGTCAATTATTTGCAAGAGTGATAAAGAAGGGTTTTTTAATTGACCAAAACTGGCCGCAAAGGTATGATTGAAATAGATAAAAATCTAAAAAAAAGAACAAAAGAGAATTATCTTTAAAATGATGCTCATTACGCAGCAAGGATGTCATTTTAAGGATGATGCTTCTGGATTAATGCCCAAAAAAAACAAAATCAGCGATATTCCATTAGCAGACCGTCCCCGCGAAAAAATAAAAGAAAAATCTTTTGGGATAATTCAAATTTTAAGGGAAATTAACAAGTATTTATTTTTAATTTGGCTACAATTCGGCTAGGCGATAACCGAATGAGTTTTTATAAATGGACAATCAGTTTTTGGAAAAATTAAAGGGGTGGAGGTTGATAAAAGCGCGGGAAGAGAATCTGCCGGTTTTTCGTGTTTTTGCGAACAAGACGCTTGAAAGCATTACGGCGATGAAACCAAAAAATAAGGAAGAACTTTTGACTATTAAGGGAATTAAGGAAAGGAAATTTGAGAAATATGGTCAGGATATTCTCGCTTTGGTTAATGGAAGCGAAACGAAAGGCTCTTTATCTCCAGTTTCTTGTGATGACAGCGATAAGAAACCCTATACGGTTAGCCGGTATTTAAATTTGCTGAATAGCAAATTGCAAGAACAGAAAGCGAGGATTAAAGGAGAAATAAGCAGTTTAGATATCAAGGAAAGATATTTATTCTTTTCTATTAAGGATAAAGATGATGAAAGCTTACTTGGCTGTTTTATGTGGCAAAGGGATTATCAACTATCCGGAGTTGAATTTAAAGAGGGTGTGGAAATTATTATTGAGGGGTTCCCCGAAGTTTATAAGCCAATCGGCCGGATGACTTTTAGGACTTCTATGGCCGAATTGGTCGGAGAAGGCGCTCTCAAAAAAGCTTATGAAAGGCTAAAAAAGAAGCTAAAAGACAAAGGCTTGTTTTCTCCGGAGCGCAAAAAAATGATTCCTGACTTTCCCCAAGATATTGGCCTGGTGACTTCCGAGACCGGGGCGGTAATTCACGATTTTTTGAATAATTTAGGCAAATATGGCTATCGGATTAAGTTTTTCAATTCAAGGGTAGAAGGCCAAGCGGCGGCGCGAGATTTGCTTTCGGCAGTTAACTATTTTGACGATAAGGACATAGATGTTTTAGTTATTATCAGAGGCGGCGGCAGTTTGGAAAGTTTACAGGCTTTTAACAACGAAGTTTTGGTCAGGAAAATAGCTGATTTTAAAAAGCCGGTAATATGCGGAATCGGCCATGATAAAGATATTCCTTTGGCTTCAATGACGGCCGATTTAATGGTTTCAACGCCTACGGTCGCGGCAGTTAAATTAAATAAATCTTGGGATAGCGCTCTGGACAGCATTCGTGTTTTTGAAAAAGATATTATCTATAAGTATCAAAAGGTATTGGCCGATAAAAATTATGAGCTTGAAATAATAGGGCAGAAGCTATGGCAAAAGGCCGATTTTATTTTTAAAAAAGTCAAGGACGTCGGGTATCAATTAATGGATAAATTGAACGAATTAGGACACAAATTAAACGAGATAGATAAAATTTTGAAGGAATTCCTGAAATCGATTTTAGTTAATTTCCAAAGACGTTTAGGTGAAATAAACAAGTATTTAGATACATCGGGAAGGCGATTAAAAACAGTTGACCCAAAACGACAATTAAGACTGGGTTATAGCATTGTTTTAAAAGGAGCCAAAGTAATAAAAAGCGTCAAACAAGTTAATAAAAACGACGGAGTTAATATTAAAATTTATGATGGTGAAATAAAATCTCGGGTCGAGGAGGTTATTAATAAATAAAGTTAAGATTATGGAGAAAAATAAATTAAAAGATTCATTAAAAAAGATAGAGTCCATTATCGATTGGTTTGACAAGCAGGAAGAAATAGATGTTGAAGCCGGATTGGAAAAAGTGAAAGAGGGCGTGGTTTTAATAAGAGACAGCAAAGGAAGATTAAAAGAATTGGAGAATGAATTTAAAAAAGTAAAAGCGGGGCTGGAAAAAGAAATTGATTAATTCGGCTAAATTCGGCTATGCGATAGCCGACCAAAAAATATGAAGATTGTTACTGAGAATACTGAAGAAACTCAGAAGGTGGGAGAGTTTTTAGCTAAGGAAATAAGGGTTTCAAAAAACAATCAAAAAGGCGCTTTAGTTATTGGACTGGAAGGCGATTTGGGCGGCGGCAAAACCACTTTTGTCCAGGGCCTGGCCAAGGGACTGGGGATTAAAGATAAAATTACCAGTCCCACATTTGTTATTCTGAAGAAATACGACATTAAGCGCCGGACCCAAGACATTAAATGCCTGTATCATCTTGATTGTTATCGGATTGGGCCAAAAGATTTGTCTGACTTGGATTTTAAGGAGATTATTAAAAATCCTCAAAATGTAATTGTTATTGAATGGGTTGAAAGGATTAAAAAAAATTTGCCCGCAAATGCTTTTTGGATAAAATTTAAATATCTTGATAAAAATAAAAGGGAGCTTTTAATCAAATGAAAAAGTTAGTTATTCTTGACGGCAATGCTTTGATTCATCGAGCTTTCCACGCTTTGCCCGAGCTAAAAACCAAACAGGGTGAATTAGTTAATGCGGTTTACGGTTTTACCAGCATTCTTTTTAACGTTATTCAGGAATTAAAACCTGATTATTTGGCGGCAACCTTTGATTTAGCCGGACCGACTTTCCGGGATTTGGAATACAAGGATTACAAGGCCAAAAGAGTTAAGCATCCCCAAGAACTTTACGACCAGATTCCTCAAATAAAAGAAATTGTCAAAGCGCTAAAAATTTCCATTTACGAAAAAAAGGGATTTGAAGCCGATGATGTCATCGGCACCATCGTATCAAAAGTTTCAAGTTCCAAACACCAAGTTTTAAGCGTGATTATTACCGGCGACTTGGATTTACTTCAATTAGTCGATAAAAATACGGAAGTCCATACGCCTAAAAAAGGAATTAAGAATATTGTCGTTTATGACCTTTTGGCAGTCAAAGAACGCTACAATCTAAAGCCCAAACAGATTATTGATTTAAAAGGATTAAGAGGCGACGCTTCCGACAATATTCCCGGGGTGCCTGGCATTGGTGAGAAAACCGCTCTTAAGCTGATTGGAGAATTTGGCAGTCTGGAAAAACTTTATCAGGATATTGAGTCAAGCAATTTGGAGCCGAAATTAAAAGCACGGCTGTTGGAATATAAGAAAGATGCTTTTTTCAGCAAACGTTTGGTTACTATTAAAAAAGACGTTCCTTTTGATTTTGATTTAAAAAAATGCCAATGGGGGAATTGCAACAAGAGAAAGGCGCTTGATTTATTAAAAAAGTTTGAGTTTAAAAGTTTAATTAAAAGACTTGAGATGCTGAAATAGTTGGAACATGTTTAGTTTAAGAAATAAATGGATTAGTTTTTTGATATTGGCTCTTTTGGCTCTGGGGCTAATTTTTGTTTTTCAGAGAAACAGCTGGAAAATTAATCCGGAAGAGAATCCGGATAATTCGGATAATCAATTACAGGGAGAAATCAGTCCCTTAAGCGGACTGGCCTGTTTGAATTATCAGAGAAGACCCATCGCTATAGTTCTGGCCAATGATCCGGTAGCCCGTCCTTTATCCGGACTTTCTCAGGCGGATTTGGTTATTGAAATGCCCGTTATAACCAGCAGCATCACTCGAATGCTGGCTTTCTATGTCTGCGAGCTTCCGGAAGAAGTCGGCTCAATGCGTAGTGCCCGCCATGATTTCATTCCTTTGGCTGAAGGATTTGACGCTATTTTAGTCCACTGGGGAGGCTCTCATTTTGCCTTGGATAAATTAAATGCCGGGACTATAGACAATGTTGACGCTCTGAAAAATCCTTATAATGCCTTTTACCAAAAAGCCAGCACTCCTCAGCCGCATAACGGTTTTTCTTCCGCGAACCGTTTGTTAAATAGCATTCGTAAACTGGGCTACCGTTTGGAAAACCAATTTGAAGGATACGAATTCCAAGCGCAAAGCAAAAAGCACAAAGTGCAAAATGACAACTCAAAACTAAAAATTCAATACAGTTATCCGTATAATGTTGAGTACCAATATGATCCGGAAACTAATTCTTATTTACGTTGGAGGACGGGGACGCCGGAGATAGATGCTAATAATGGTCAGCAAATAAGGGCTAAGAATATAGTGGTAATGGAGGTTTTCTCAAAACAGATTGAAGGGCCGTATTACAATGATTTAGAGTTGGAAGGGGATGGGCAATGCCGGGTTTATCAAAACGGAGAAGTTATTCCCTGTATTTGGCAGAAAAGCGAGCAAGCTCCAGCCAGCAAACTGGAATTTTTAGATGAAAATGGAGAAGAAATATCTTTTATCCCCGGTCAAATTTGGATAGAAATAGTCGAGCCGGGCCAAGAAGTTATTTGGGAATGACGTTATTAATCTCCGATCGCTCGGACGCACGTCCACGCTTGCAATTTAAAAAATTTGTCTTCTGCGATTAATATTATGGTAATACTTCTTCACGGCGAGGATACGTTTCGCTCGCGGCAAAAATTGAATGAGATTATTAAAGAATACCAAGCCAAGCATAAAACCGGCCTGAATTTGGTTCGGCTTTCAGAAAAGGATTTGAGCTTTGACAAAATTAAAGAGATTCTAGAAGCGGTTTCCATGTTTAACGAAAAGAAACTAGTTATTCTGGAAAACGCTTTAAAGAACAAAGGTTTTTTAGAAGATTTTTCTAAATATGTTAAGAATAACAAGTTGAAAGGTAATCAGGAAATTATTTTAGTTATTTACCAGGAAGGGAAACTGGCAATCAGCCCTTTTAAATCATGGCTGACTATGTCTGAAGAGTTCAAAACTCTGGCAGGGCCAAGTTTGAATAGTTGGGTTAAGAAAAAAGCGGCTGAAAACCAAGTAGTCATTGATTCACGGGCAATTGATAAATTAGTTGCTTTTGTCGGTAGCGATTTATGGCAAATGAGCAATGAAATTGGCAAGCTGGCTAGTTACAAAAAGGGTCAAACCATTAATTCTGAAGATATTGATTTGATGGTCAAATCAAAAATTGATTTGAATATTTTTAAAACGCTTGACGCTTTGGCTCAAAAAGACAAGAAAACCGCCCTTAAGCTTTTGCACGAACATTTAAATCAGGGAGAAAACGAAATTTTCCTGTTTTCAAGGTTTGTTTATCAACTAAGGGTTTTACTGAAACTTAAGGATTTGATGGATAAAGGCGTGCCGTATTATAATTTGGCCAAGCAAAGCGGTCTGCATCCTTTTGTGGTTAAAAAAAGCTCGGAACAATTAAGGAATTTTACCCTGGAGCAATTAAAAGAAATCTATCGGTATTTACTTAAGATTGATTTGGCCATTAAAACAGGCCGTCTGGATGGCCAGACCGCCCTTGATTTATTAGTTAATGAGATGTAGTTTAGCCCTATTTAATTTTCTCAACTATCTTTTTGAAAACTTTTGGTTGGTTTTCGGCTAAATAAGCCAAAATTTTCCGGTCAAGCTCAATCTTGGCTTTTTTTAATTTATCAATAAATTGGCTATAAGTCAGTCCTTCCTGCCGGCAGGCCGCATTTATTTTAATCTGCCACAATTGGCGGAAGTCCCGCTTTTTCCTTCGGCGGTCTCGGTAGGCGTGAGCCCAGGCATGCTTAAGCGCGTCCTTGGCTAATTTGTATTTGGACTTACGTCCCCATTTAAAGCCTTTGGCCTGTTGAATAACCTTTTTTCTTCTTTTGTGGGCGATAGTTCCTCTTTTGACTCTAGTCATAAAATAGTGTCTTGTAACTTGTATTTCGTATCTTGTCCGCCTGCAAATCTATCCCCGCCGCCATAACTGCCGTTAGTAGCATTGCGGGCAGGTATTTCGTTATCTATTGGGCAATATTTTCTTAATTTTCTTATTATCAACCTGTGCGACATTTTTCATTTTTCTTTTAGCTCTGGTTTTATTGCCTGATTCTTTGGCATTGAAATGGCCTTGATGAATCGGGCGATGCATTATTTTCCCCTTGTCAGTTATCCGGATTCTTTTTAACAGAGCTTTTCTGGCTTTGGTTTTAACTTTAGTCATTTTTGCGATTTGCTTATTATCATCAACAACCCGCGCGGCTGTTTTTTTATTTCCTGTTCTATTTTGATTTCTAAATTAATCGATTCGATAAATTGGTTGAATTTTTCTTTGGCCAATTCGGCTAAAGAAAAGCTTTTTTCCCGGCCGCGCAGAATCATTTCTATTTTAACTTTATGTCCCTGCTCAAGGAATTTTTCGGCCCGTTTGGCTTTTATCTCTAAATCATGCTGGCCAGTTCGGAAACTGATTCTAATTCCTTTCAACTCGTCATTCTTCTGTTTAATTCTTTGGGTCTTTTCTTTTTTGGATTTCTGGTATTTATATTTCCCGTAATCCATTATCCGGCAGACAGGAGGTTTGGCGTTAGGGGCAATTTCAATTAAATCAAGCCCTCTTTCCCGGGCCATTTTAAGCGCTTTTGACGTCTCAGTAGTCCCTAAATTATTGCCTTGTTCATCAATCAAATGTATCGGACTGATTTTAATCCAGTGGTTGACCCTGGTTCGCGCTTGATATTTTTTATTGGAGTATCTCTTGTAAATAGTTTTTGATTATTGTGTAATTCCTTGGAGATGGCGGGAATCGAACCCGCGTCTAAAAGGCATTTCTTAATAATTCTACAAGCTTAGCTTGATTTGGATAAAATTAAAAACTTAAAACCAAGCAAAAAATTTTTAATTTTTGTTTCTAAGATTCAACAATCAGCTGAAACCTTCCGATTGTTTATCCTGATAGGATAACACCCAAAGCTTTTCATCAGGAGTCAAAAGTTCGGATGGCTACTTATTTAAGCAGTAGCAAAAGCTAAATTTTCGTTAGCAATTATTAGTTTGCGAGATTAACGAGTTCGCGCTCGGCTTGCTTATTAAAAAAAGAACTTTTATCGATGCCTGGCATCCCCACATTTTCGCTCCGCGAAAGAATTTTTAATTTTTAATTTCTAATTTTTAAATAAATCTTAATTCTTGAATTACTCCTTTTGCCGCAAGGCTCTGCCAATGTTTCTTTTAGCTTCACGTTCCTTAATTTTTTCTCGCTTGTCTGCTTTTCTTTTGCCCTGTCCCAGGCCGAATTCCAGTTTTATCAGGTTGTGTTTAGTATAAACGTGCAGAGGCACTAAAGTCAAGCCTTTCTGTTTTGTTTTGCCGATTAAACTCTTAATTTCTTTTTTATTCAGAAGCAGTTTTCTGGATCGGTCTGGCTGATAATTGTCAGGCGCGTTTTTTGGCTGATAAGGAGGCAGGAAAGCGTTAATCAGCCAGGCCTCTTGGTCTTTAATCGTTACGTAAGCGCCTTTTAAACTCATCCGGCTTTTTTTAATTGATTTAACTTCCTGGCCAGTCAAAACCAGCCCTGCTTCAAAGGTGTCTAAAATATGGTAATCAAATTTGGCCCGCGGGTTGGTCGCTAAAGTAGGCATGGATATATTTTAACATTAAAGTAAATATTGAGAAAATCAAGAAAATAAGCTATGATAGAATTGTATTACTTTTCTGTCGTCTTGAGGGCGAAGCCCGAAGGATCCTTTGAAATTCAAAAGATTCTTCGCTTACATTCAGAATGACAATTTTTTGTGATTAAAAAAAGAATAGAGCAATTAGTTAAAGAAATCGTCAAAAAGGAAGTTAAGTTGGAGCATCCAGCCAGGCCCGAATTTGGCGACTATTCAACTAATGTTGCTTTAGAAAATAAAATTAACCCGGCTAAAATAATTGAATCGTTAAAAGCTCATCCTCTTTTTGATAAGGTGGAAAAAGCCGGACCCGGCTTTATTAACTTTTTTTTATCTCCCAAAACTCTTCAGGAAGAATTATCTGAAATTATTAAAGAGGGAGATGATTACGGCAAATTGGATATTGGCCAGAATAAGAGAATCCAAGTGGAGTTTATTTCAGCTAATCCAACCGGACCCTTAACCGTTGGCAATGCCCGGGGCGGGCCCTTCGGTGATGTGCTGGCGAATATTCTTAATAAAGCTGGTTTTAAAACTGAAAAGGCCTATTATGTCAACGACGCCGGCCAGCAGATTTTGGAATTAGGTAAAGGCAAGTATCAAAGCGATTATGTTGATAAAGCAAGAAAAGAAATAAAAGAGCAAGATGCTTATCGGGCCGGTCAAATTTTAGCCAAGCATATTGTTAAAGATTTAATTCAAAAGACAACCGATAAACTTGGAATTAAATATGATGAGTGGATTTTTGAATCAGATTTACATAAGTCAGGCAAGACTGATAAGATTTTAAATCTTTTGCAAGAGAAGCATTTAATTTATGAACAGGACGGTGCCCAATGGTTCAAATCAAAGCGGTTTGGCGATGAGCGGGACCGGGTAATGATTAAACAAAACGGCCGCAAAACCTATTTAGCCGGCGATCTTGCCTTGCATCAATACAAATTTGATGATAAAAAATTTGATAAGGTAATTAATGTTTGGGGAGCCGACCATCATGGCGATATTCCCGGACTGACGGCCGGCTTGGAAGCTCTCGGGTATAAAGATAAACTGGAAATTATTCTCTTGCAGTTTGTTACTATTATAGATAAAGGCAAAAAGCAGAAAATGTCTAAGAGAGCCGGCGCTTATGTCCTTATGGATGAATTGTTAGACAAAGTCGGAGTTGACGCGGTTCGTTTTTTCTTCTTACAGAAATCAGCCGATACTCATTTGAATTTTGATTTAGATTTGGCCGAGGAACAATCAAACAAGAATCCCGTCTTTTATGTCCAGTATGCCCACGCCCGAATTTGCAGTATTTTAAAAAGGATAAAGTCGGGGGCTGCTTCCGACTTACAGGGACAGTCCCCAATAAGCCATTCGGCCGAACTGGATCTTACGCGCCAGTTAGTTAAATTTCCGGAAATTATTGAAGATACCGCTCAAGATTACCAAATTCAGCGGCTATCCCATTATTCTTTGGAATTAGCCAACAGTTTCCATAAATTTTACGAGCAGTGCCAGGTTTTGGGAAATCATAGTCGCATTAATTTAGTCAAAGCAACTCAAATTGTTTTGAAAAACACTTTGGTGCTGATGGGCGTTTCAACTCCGGAGAAGATGTAAGGGCTTTGTCTGATTCGCTGAAAGCGGATCAGGCACAAAATCTTACCTGCCCAAATTTTTGCGAAGCAAAAAAATGTGGCGGGTACTCAATTTAATTACTAAATTTTCTTCGCTTGACAGTTTAAAAATTTAGATAAAATTAGTATGGAACCACTTCCTAAAATAGAAAAAAGAATATTGAAATTTTGGCAGAAAGAGAATATTTTTGCCAAATCAGTTAAGCTTCGTCAAAAGAAGCCATTTTTTAGTTTTTACGACGGCCCGCCTTTTGCGTCCGGCTTGCCTCATTACGGCCATATTTTAGCCAGTACAATTAAAGATACTGTTTTGCGCTATTGGTCTATGAAAGGCCGACATATTTTTTGGCGAGTCGGCTGGGATTGTCACGGACTACCGGTGGAAAATATGATTGAACAGGAATTAGGTCTGAAAAATAAAAAGGATATTGAAAAATTCGGGATTAAGAAATTCAATCAAGCCTGCCGTCAATCGGTTTTTCGCTGTATTAATGATTGGTATAAGTTTTTTAATCGGATTGGCCGCTGGTCTAATTTTTCCCAGGCCTACGCCACTCTGGACAATGAATATATTGAATCGGCTTGGTGGGTTCTTAAGCAATTATGGGAAAAAGATTTGGTCTATCAGGATTTTAGGGTTACCCCTTATTGCCCGCGCTGCGGAACTCCTTTGTCTAATTTTGAATTAAATCAACCCGGCGCTTATCGGCAGGTTGAAGACGAATCTGTTTATCTTAAATTTAAACTTAAAAAATCGACCAATACTTATTTATTAGTTTGGACGACTACTCCTTGGACTTTAGCCGCTAACACGGCTGTCGCTGTTAGCCCGGATTCCCAATATGTCAAAGCCAAACGAGGCAATGAATATTTAATTTTAGCTAAGGAGAGGTTGTTGGTTTTAGAGGATTATAAAATCGTTGATCAATTTCCCGGTCAGGAATTAATCGGCCGGGAATATCAGCCTCTCTATCCGATGAAATTGGATAAAGCGGGTTACCGGGTTGTTCCGGCTGACTTTGTTTCAATAGAAGACGGGACCGGTTTGGTCCATATTGCGCCAACTTTCGGTGAGGAAGATATGGAATTAGGCCAGAAAGAAAATCTGCCCGGACTGATTACCGTTGACCAAGAAGGCAAGGTAGTCAAGGGTTTGGGTATCCCCGGTCAGGGCAAGTTTATCAAAGAGGCCGATGCTGATATTAAAGCCGATTTAAGGAAAAGAAATTTATTATTCCGAGCGGAAAAAATTACTCACGCTTATCCTTTCTGCTGGCGTTGCGAAAGCCCCTTGCTGTATTATCCGATTAACAGTTGGTATGTGAAAGTAACTAAATTTAAGAAAGAATTAGTGAAGAATAATAAAGAAATCAAATGGGTTCCTGGCCATTTGAAAAAAGGCCGTTTTGGCAAATGGTTAGAAGGGGCGCGCGATTGGTCTATTTCCCGAAATCGTTATTGGGGAGCGCCGATTCCTATCTGGCAGTGTCAGAAATGCGGCCGAGTTGAAGTCATAGGCAACTTGCAGGAAATGGCTCTTCGGACCAAACGCAACTGTTACTATATTCTGCGTCATGGCCAGACAGTTAATAACCTGAAAAAAATAATTTATACCGACCAAGAAAACAAACAGAGGCCGTTAACTCAAGCAGGTCGGCGCAAGATTAAATGGCTAATTCCTAAGCTCAAAAAAACCAAAATAGATTTAATTTTTACTTCTGATTTTTTTAGAACTTCCCAAACTGCTTCTATAATTAGTCAGGCCTTGGATATCAAAGTAATTTATGACAAACGCTTGCGTGATGTGGATGTGGGTTTATTTAAAGGCAAATCTATAAAAGAATATCATACTTATTTTCAGGATAATAATTTGAAAAGATTCCAAGAGAAAGCTCCCGGTGGCGAGAATCTCAAACAGGTCAAAAAAAGAGTGATGAATTTTCTCTTGGCGGTTGATAAAAAATACCGGCACAAAAACATTCTGATTATCAGTCACGGTGATCCACTTTGGATTCTCAAGGGAGCCAGCCAGGGATTTAACAATGAGCGGTTGGCCAAGAACAGAAATAAAGAACTTGTTCAACCCGGCCAATTAGAAACGCTTAAGTTTAAAAAACTTCCTTTTGACCAGGAAGGCAACTTGAATTTGCATCGGCCTTATGTTGATCAGTTAGAGATTCCCTGCCCTTGCGGCGGAATCATGACTAGGACTTCCGAGGTTTTTGACTGTTGGTTTGAGTCAGGCTCAATGCCTTACGGTCAGTGGCATTATCCTTTTCATAATAAAAAGTTGGTGGAAAAGGCCTTCCCGGCTGATTTTATTGCTGAAGGTATGGACCAGACGCGAGGCTGGTTTTACACTTTGCATGTTTTGGCAACCGCTCTGACCTTGAAAAATATTGGCTTAGGCAAAAACAAGCCGGCTTTTAAAAATGTTATTGTAAACGGTTTAGTTTTAGGCGAAGACGGCAAGAAGCTTTCCAAGCGTTTAAAAAATTATCCTGACCCGGAAATTGTTTTTGACAAATATGGAGCAGATGCTCTGCGCTATTATTTATTAACTAGTACACCGATGGGCGAGGACTATATTGCTTCAGAAAAAAGAATTGCCGAAACTTTTCGCCGGACTATTTTAACTTTTTGGAATTCCTTTACTTTTTTGGAAACTTATACGGATAAAGAATGTTTAGCGCCCAAATCAGTCCAGCCAAAAAATATTTTGGATAAATGGATTATTTCCCGGCTCAATTCTCTCAATCAGGAGCTAGTCAATTGGCTGGATAAATACGAACTGACTAAGGCTGCTCGTTTACTTGACGAATTTTTGGACGATTTTTCCAATTGGTATGTTCGGCGTTCCCGCCGCCGTTTTCAAAGGCCTAATAATCCGATTGAAAAAAAAGAGGCCGAACAAATTTACTCTTTTGCCCTTTTGCGCTTAGCTAAATTGTCGGCTCCTTTTATTCCCTTCTTAACCGAAGAAATTTATCAACATTTAGAAAAGGGAACTTCGGTCCACTTATGTGATTATCCAAAGCCGGATAAAAAATTAATTGACAAACGGTTGGAAGAAAAAATGTCGCAGTTACGTCAATTAGCCGCTGAAGGATTGGCCCAAAGAGCTAAAGACGGAATTAAAGTTAGACAGCCGTTGAAAAAAATGACAATTAATAACAAGTTGATAGCGGCTGGCAAAGAATTGGCCGGTTTGTTGGCTGAAGAAGTCAATGTCAAAAAAATTGTTTTGGGTAAAAGCATTAGTCTGGATACTAAAATTAGCCCGGCTCTTAAAGCTGAGGGGACTATTCGCGATTTAGTCCGTTCAATTCAGGAAATGCGCAAAGACGGCGGGTTAAAGCCGCAGGACAAAATTTATCTGCGCTATTCAACAGATTATTCTTTAAAAAAATTGATTCAGAAAAACGAATTGATTATTAAAGCGGAAGTTTCAGCCAGACAAATAGAAGAAGCCACTAAAAGAAAAGAAGTTTTTCTGGTCGAAAGAGAAGTTAAGTTAGATGGGCAGAAAATCTGGCTGGGGATTAAGAAATAAGGTAATTAAAGGACGTTAAAAAATTTAAGGATTGTCATTAAGGATCACGTCCCTTTGCTGCAGGCGAAGGGCGTGTCCGCCTATCCGCCCCTGGAGGGAAAGGACGACTCCTTAAATTTTGACAAGAACAAGCAGATAAGGGCAGTCTTTAAAATTACGCCCTTGTGCTCAAGGGACATAATTTTAAGGACTGTCCTTATGCTGCGGTAATTCTTAAATTTTTTAAAGGGACATTATTTGTGCTTTATAAAACCCAAGGGATTATTATTAAAAGGAACAATTTGGGCGATTTTGACCGTCTGCTGACTGTCTATACCGGACATTTTGGCAAGATCCTATTGAAAGGTAAGTCAATTAGGAAGAATCAATCAAAACTAAAAGGGCATTTGGAGCTTTTTTCTTATGTTGATTTATTAATCGCTCCCGCCCGCAATGCTTTACGTAGCGATACGGGCGGGCCTGTCCGGAGATTGGATGTTATAACCGGAGCGGAGACGATTGAAAGCTTTCATCGGCTCCGCAAAAACTTGCCTTCTTTGTCAGCCACATATTATCTTTCAGAATTGACTGATAAAATGGTCATTGGTTCAGAGAGAGATGAAAATGTCTGGCCGACGCTTTTATCCAGTTTCCGGGAACTTAATCGACCAAGCCAGAATATTAAAGCTGTTGTTAGTAATTTTGAAAACAAATTATTGGAATTTTTGGGATATGGCCATCAAAAAAATCCACTTAATTTTATTGAGTCATTTTTAAGGGAGAGCTTAAATTCAAAGCATTTTTTACAAGAAGCTTTTTATCTGTTAGAATAAAAATATGCCTAAAAAGCTTAAGAAACTTAAGGAACTTGAGGAATTAAGAAAAAAGCTTTATAAGCCAGAATCCAAATTTAGAGAGCGTTTGGAAACACCGGAAATGTTTCGGGCCGGCGAAGAGACGGAAAAAATTTCTTCAGAAAAATTTTCCCAAGAAGTTCCCCGAAAAAAATTATCAGAAAAGCAGAAAGAATATCTGCGCTGGGTTTTAGTTTCTTCAGGCGCGGTTTTTTTAATCGTTGTCGGATTTATGATTTGGCATGGCCTGACTTCATTTGACAAAGACAAAGTCATTTTGAGGATTCAAGGGTCGGATGGGATAGCCAGCGGCGACGAAGTAACTTATATTGTAAAATATAAAAACGAGACCAGACTGACTTTAGAGGATGTCAAATTAGTTTTCCATTATCCGGAGGGGTCAATCCCGACAGATACGGAAAATCTTACAGAAACTTGTGAACTGCCTAATTTGAAACCTGGCCAGGAAAATCAAGTTGAGTTTCCGGCAATAGTCATTGGCTTGAAAAAAGAGAACAGAAACGTTCGGGCAGAATTAAGTTATCGACCGGGGAAAATTAGTTCCCGATTTGCTAATCAAGCTGAATTTTCCACAGAAATAATTTCAGTGCCTCTGACAGTTGATCTTGAAATGCCTGAAAAATTAGTTAGCGGACAATCTTTCAATTTTATTATAAGATATTCAAATGAATCAAGAACCATTTTTGACAATTTACAAATTAGGATTGATTACCCTGACGGATTTAATTTAACATCGTCTGACCCTGATCCTCTGGAGGAAGGCAGAATTTGGCAAATCGGCGAATTAAGAGCTAAAGATGATGGGGAAATTTTTATTAAAGGTTCTGTCCAAGGAGAGCAAAACGAAATGAAATCTTTTAAGGCGCAAATCGGGATTCTTGAAAATGACCAATTTATTGGTTATTCTGAAATAGTCGATTCTTTTAAAATCTCCGCTTCTCCTTTATTTATTAGTCAGACTGTCAATGGGTCAAAAGAATATATTGCTAAAGCTGGCGAGATTTTGAAATATCAGATTGATTATCAGAATACTACTAACGTCGGCATTAAGAATGTAGTTATTACTGCGAAATTAGAAGGCGATGCTTTAGATTTAACCAAATTAAAATTAGAAGGAGCATCTTTTGACGGAACAAGCCAAACAATAGTTTGGAATGCCGGCAATGTTCCGCAACTGGCTTTTCTAGACCATTATCAAAAGGGTAAACTTTATTTTTTAGTTAATGTTAAGGAACCTCTGCCTATTCAAGAATACGCTGATAAAAATTTCTCTATAATTAATGAAGTCAAAATAGATTCTTCAGAAACGCCCGATGTTCTAAAAGATATTCAGATTTCCGGGCAAAGCAAAATGACCACTAAAGTTGCCAGCCAGTTAAGCATTCAGGCTGAAGGATATTTTAATGATGATTTAATAAGCAACAGCGGGCCGATTCCTCCCAAGGTCGGACAAACAACCACTTATACAATTAAATGGCGGATGACAAATACGGCTAATGATTTAAACGATGTAGAAGTTAAGGCATTTTTACCTCCTCACGTTCATTGGAACAACAAAATTGTTCCGGCAGATTCTGATTTGAAGTATAATTCACAAACCGGTCAGGTTGTCTGGAAAGTTGGGGATTTACCGTCTGCTACCGGTATTCTTTTGCCAGCTAGACAGACGGCTTTCCAGATATCGGTGACTCCCGGAACAGCTCATCTTGGCAAGTCAATGGAATTAATTGGCCAATCTACAGCGACCGGTTATGACAGTTTTGTTGATTTAGAATTAAGCAGTTCAGACATAATTATTGATACAAAATTACCTGATGATTTAACTCTTAAACAAGACGGCAGAGTAGAAGAGTAATCTAAATTAAGAATTATGGCGACTATGGAAAAAATTATATCACTTTGCAAAAGACGAGGATTGATTGCCCCCTCCAGTGAAATCTATGGCGGTTTTGAAAGCTGTTATGATTATGGCTTTCTGGGAACCTTGTTAAAAAATAATATTAAACAGAATTGGTGGAAGTCAATGACTCAATATCGTTCCGATATTGTCGGTTTAGACGCCAGTATTTTAATGTCGCCGAAGGTCTGGCAGGCCTCGGGCCATTTAACGGCCGGTTTTTCTGACCCGCTGGTTGAGTGTAAAAATTGTCATCATCGTTTTCGCAAAGATTATCTCAAAAGTGACAAATGCCCGGATTGCGGTGGAGAACTGACCCAGGAAAAGAAATTTAATTTAATGATGAAAACTTTTGTCGGACCCCTGGAAGACGAGGCGGCCGTTGCCTATTTGAGAGGAGAAACCTGCCAGGGGATTTATATGAATTATCAATTTATGAAAGAAACAATGCGCCTGAAAGTTCCTTTCGGCATTGCCCAAATCGGTAAGGCCTTTCGCAATGAGATTACCTGCCGCTATTTTATTTTTAAAATGAGAGAATTTGAGCAAATGGAGATGCAGTATTTTGTTAAACCAGACGAGAAAGAAAAAGAGAAAATATTTAATTATTGGCAGAAAGAGAGAATGAATTGGTATTCAAGCTTAGGAATTAAAAAAGAAAATTTGCGTTTTCGCGAGCATCAAAAAAATGAACTAGCTCATTATGCCAAAAGGGCGGTGGATATAGAATATAAATTTCCTTGGGGATTTGATGAAATAGAGGGGATTCACGACCGAGGAGATTGGGATTTATCTAATCACAGTCAGCACAGCGGACAGGACTTAAGCTATTATGACGATTCAACTAAAAAGAAATTTATCCCTCACATTATTGAAACATCGGCTGGAGCGGACCGTAATTTTTTAGCTTTTCTAATTGACGCTTACGATGAAGTGGCCGGTGGCCGGACCAAGACAACCGAAGCCAATAAAGCCACTGAAATTGTTTTGCGTTTGGATAAAAAAATAGCTCCGATAAAATTAGCTGTTTTGCCCTTAGTTAAAAATAAAAAAGAAATTATTGAAAAAGCGAAACAAGTTTATGATTCGCTTAAATTTAAATGGACGGTTCAATATGATGAGGGAGGTTCAATCGGCCGGCGCTATCGCCGTCAGGATGAAATCGGGACGCCTGTTTGTTTGACGATTGATTTTGATAGCTTAAAAAACGATGATTTAACAGTCCGTGACCGTGATACTATGGAACAAAAAAGAGTCAAAATCAAAGAATTAAAAGATTATTTAAAGGAGAAGATTGATGTATAAAAAAACGGAACTAGGCAATGGCCTTAGAATTATTACCGTGCCGGTCAAGAATACCAAAACTGCGGCGGTTCTGTTATTAGTTGGCGCCGGCTCTAAGTATGAAACCAAGGAAATTAATGGATTGTCCCATTTCTTGGAGCATATGTTTTTCAAAGGGACTCAGAAACGTCCGAATACCTTAAAGCTAATTGAGCCCTTGGATAAGATTGGCGGCGTTTATAATGCCTTTACCAGCCAGGAATATACTGGTTATTGGGCCAAGGTTGGCGCAAAACATTTGGATTTGGCTTTAGATTGGGTGTCTGATATTTATTTAAATTCAAAAATAGCCCAGGGAGAAATAAACAGGGAAAAAGGAACAATTCTTCAGGAACTCAATATGTGTTTAGATAATCCGTCACGTTATGTCCAGGATATTTGGCTTGAGCTTTTATACGGAGACCAGCCAGCCGGCTGGCAAATAATCGGCACTAAAAAATTGATTCAAAACGCTAAACGGGCTCAATTCATTAAATATTTAAAAGAGCATTATTCTTCAAGAAATACAATTATTGCGGTGGCCGGGCAGATTAATCCCTCTTCAGTAGTAAAAAAGATAGAAAAATATTTCAGACCGATTAATACTCGGGAAAATCTGGACAAACTGCCGGTAGTAGAAAAACAGAATCGTCCGCGGTCCTTAATTTATTACAAAAAAACAGACCAAACCCATCTTAATTTGGGAGTCCGCGCCTATAATATTTTTAATTCAGACAAATATGCTCTGGGTTTGTTGGGAATAATCTTAGGCGGCAATATGAGTTCCCGCTTGTTTATTTCCGTCCGAGAAAGGCAAGGCTTAGCTTACCATATCAGCACCGGCGTTGATACGGATACTGATGTTGGATTCTTATCCACCTATGCCGGAGTAGATAATCAAAAAGTGGAAAAGGCAATTCGGACGATTCTTCAGGAATATAGTAAAATAGCTCAAATAAAAATTAGCCCGGCCGAATTAAAAAAAGCCAAGGACTTTATCAAAGGAACGTCTCTTATCAGCATGGAATCATCAGACCAGCAGGCCTCTTTTTACTGCATGCAAGAGCTTTTGACTAACCAAATTTTGACTTTAGAGCAGAAATTCGCTAAAATTGATGAAGTTACAGTCGAGGACATCCAAAGGGTCTCTCGAGATATTTTCCAGCCAGCCAAGCTTAATTTGGCTCTAATCGGCCCATTTAAAGACAAAAAAAAGTTTGAGAAATTATTAAAAATATGAACCAGTCCCAAACAATCAATATTTCCGTTTCAACTATTTTCCGGACCATTTTAATTTTATTGGCGCTGGTTTTTTTGTATCTGATTAGGGATATTCTGATGGTTGTTTTTATCTCGATAGTTATTGCTGCGGCTATTAACGCGCCGGTTAGTTGGTTGCAAAGACATAAAACGCCCCGTCTTTTAGGAGTTATCTTTATTTATTTAATCCTTTTCCTTATGATTGGCTTGATTATCACGCTAATTTTCCCTCCGCTATCTGAGCAAATCAGGCAATTGGCTGTTGTTTTTCCCGAACTTACAGGGAAAATAGGATTAAGCATCCAGCAATGGTGGGGCGAATATAATGCTCAAGGGAGTCTGCAGGAATTATTCAGCAATATCAGCGATAAACTGGCCCAGGCCGCTTCAAGTGCTTTCCAGACAACCGTCAGCTTTTTCGGAGGATTATTCTCGGCCATTATTATTTTAGTAATATCTTTTTATCTATCGGTTCAGGAAAAAGGAGCTAAGAAGTTTTTAATTTCCTTAACTCCTGATGAACATAGAACCTATGTTTCGGGCCTGATTGAACGGATTGAGGGCAAAATCGGAGGATGGTTTAGAGGACAGCTTCTCTTGATGTTGATTATCGGTTGTTTAGTTTTTATCGGCCTTTATTTCTTAGGTATAAAATATGCTTTGATGCTGGCCTTAGTGGCTGCTGTTTTAGAAATTGTCCCCTATATCGGCCCTATTTTAGCCGCTATCCCAGCCGTTATTTTAGGCTTTTCCCAGTCGCCTCTGATGGCTCTATTAGTCATCATCCTTTACATAGTAATCCAGCAACTGGAAAATTACGCCATTGTTCCGCAGGTTATGAAAAAAACAGTCGGTTTGAATCCGGTGGTGATCATTGTTGTTATGCTGATTGGCGCCAAATTAGCCGGGATTTTAGGGATAATTTTAGCGGTTCCTTTGGCAGCCGCCATCGCCGAGTTTTTAAAAGATTTTAGAGAGAAAGAGGCCTAAAATTATGTCTGTTTTGTATATTATAGCTACCCCCATTGGCAACCTTGGGGATTTTTCTTTAAGAGGGCTGGAGATTTTAAGACAGATTGATTTGATTCTTTGCGAAGATACCCGAATAACCAAAAAACTGTTGAACCATTACAAAATTTCCAAGCCAACCATTAGCTACCATCAGCACAGTAAATTAAGCAAAGTTGAATATATTTTAGAACAGCTAAAAAAGGGCAAAAATTTAGCCTTGGTTTCGGATGCTGGCACGCCCTGTATTAGCGATCCCGGGGCAAAATTAATTAGTTATTTATCCAAAAAATTGCCTGATTTGAAAATTGTTCCGATACCCGGCCCGTCGGCCTTAATCACGGCTTTGAGTATTTCCGGCTTGCCGGCTGATAAATTTGTTTTTTTGGGCTTTCCGCCAATTAAGAAAAAAAGAAAGCAGTTTTTTAAAGAAATTGCTGATTCAAAATATACGGTTGTCTTTTATGAATCCTGCCATCGGATTATCAAAACCTTGAAGGAATTAAATCCGCAATTAGAAATTGTCGTTTGCCGTGAATTGACCAAGAAATTTGAAACTATTTACCGCGGCCGAGCTGAAGACGTTATTGAACAAATTAAAACTCCCAAAGGCGAATTTGTAGTAGTCGTTGGTAAAAAAGAACATGTCTAAGAAATTTTATTTAACTACTCCTATTTATTATACCAACCAGCCGCCGCACATCGGCACGGCTTATACTACGGTGGCGGCTGATGTCTTGGCGCGCTATCATCGCCAGCAAGGCGACAAAGTTTTCTTTTTGACCGGGACTGATGAACACGGAGAAAAAATTGCCCAAGCCGCCGATAAAACCGGCCAAACGCCACGGGAATTTGTTGATGGAATAACTGAAAAATTCAAATTAGCCTGGGAAAAGCTGAATATCCAATACGATGATTTTATCAGGACAACTGACGAGCGGCATAAAAAAGGGGTGGCCAAGTTTTTAACTAAACTTAAAGATAACGGGAAGGTCTATCAAGATGAATACAAGGCCTTATACTGCACCGGCTGTGAAGATTTCATTTTCAAAAAAGATTTAGTTGACGGTAAATGCCCTTATCATAAAACGAAACCCGAATTAATTTCAGAGACCAACTATTTTTTCAAATTAAAGGATTTTCTTCCTCGAGTAAAAGAGTTGATTGAGAAAAATGAGATTGTAATTGAACCGGCAGAGCGAAAAAAAGAAGTTTTGTCTTTACTAAAACAAGATTTGGGCAATCTTTCCATTTCGCGGCAAAAAGTATCCTGGGGAATTGACCTTCCCTTTGACCAGAAACAAAAAATTTATGTTTGGGTGGAAGCTCTCCAAAACTACATCACTGCTATTGGCTATGAAAACAATCCCAAACAGTTTAAAGAATTCTGGCCGGCTGATTTGCATTTAATCGCTAAAGACATTGTTAAATTCCATGCTATTTTCTGGCCGGCTTTGCTCTTAGCGACAGGATTGGAACTGCCGAAGAAAATATTTGTCCACGGCTTTTTTACGATTGAAGGGCAAAAAATGAGCAAAACTCTGGGAAATATTATTGATCCGATTTATTTAGTTGATAAATACGGAGCCGATCCGGTCAGATATTTTCTTTTACGGGAAATTTCTTTTGGCCAGGACGGGGATTTTTCCATTAAGCGGCTGGAAGAAAGATATAACGCGGATTTGGCTAATGGTTTGGGCAATTTAGTTAGCCGGGTCCTGGCTCTGTCAGAGAAGAATAAACCGGTTCAATCAGGAAATAATCAGTTGGCTGAACAAATTAAACTTACTCAAAAAAAATACCAGCAAGCCATGGCGGAAATTAAGCTGAATGAATGCCTGGAAGCGGTTTGGCAATTAATTAGCGCCAGTGACGAGCTTGTTGACCGGAATAAAATTTGGGAATTAGTTAAAACTAATGCTCAAAAAGCCAATCAGTTATTAGGAGCGCTTTTAGAAACACTAAAAGAGATTGCTAATTTATTAGAACCCTTTATGCCGGATACGGCGGAGAAAATAGAGATTCAAGTTGAACAAAACAAAAAAACCGAGGGCTTATTCCCAAGGTTGTAGACAATAATCAAAAGACAGTCCTTATTTGTTTGCCCCTTGTCAAAATTTAAGGAGTCGTCCTTTTCCTCCAGAGGCGGACAGGCGGACACGCCCTTCGCCTTCGGCGAAGGGACGTGATCCTCAATGACAATCCTTAAATTTTTTAAAGAATGGTGATTAGAACAACTTGAAAATAGGTTTGGGATAAGGTATCATAATTTAAGCATGTCTAAGCCTTTTTTAATTGACAGTCACTCCCATGTTAATTTTAACGTTTATAAAGACGACGGCCATGAAGTAATCAAGCGGACTTTAGAAGAGAACATCTGGATAGTTAATGTTGGCGTTCAATACAGTACCAGCCAACGAGCGGTTGAATATGCGAAAAAATATTCCGAGGGAGTTTACGCGGCTGTAGGTATCCATCCCAGCCATATTTGCCTGGATAATTTAGAACAGGACAAAGGCGCTCGAGAAGAAAGTCGGGAGCTGGAAGAATTCGACTCGGAAAAGTACAGAGAATTATTGGCTAATCCGAAAACCGTGGCGATGGGAGAAATCGGTTTGGAATACGGCGATGGAATCAGCCAAGAAGCTAGAGATAAGCAAAAGCAGGTTTTGCTGGAACAATTGGAATTAGTCCAGCAAATGGATAAGCCAGTTATTTTCCACTGCCGCAAGGCCTACGAGGATTTAATTGAAATTTTAGAATGTCTATCAAACAAATGCGCCGGTTGTCCGTTTAATTGTCCCGACGCCGAAGGCAAGAAAATTAGGGGAGTGCTTCACTGTTTTATGGGACGCTGGTCGCAGGCCAAAAGATTAATGGCCATGGGTTTTTATTTCGGTTTTAACGGTCTAATCACTTACGCCCGTGATTATGATAAAGTGATTAAGAATTTGCCTCTGGACAGAATCTTATTGGAAACTGACTGTCCTTACTTGACCCCGGTTCCTCATCGAGGCGAACGGAACGAACCCTTAAACATCAAATACGTGGCTGAAAAAATTGCTGAGCTTAAAAGAACAAAATTAGAAGAAGTCGCTGAACAAACGACTAAGAATGCAAAAAAGTTGTTTAGAGTTTAATTATGTAGTTATTTTTATGCGTAAATGCAATAAATCCGATGATAGTTCATCGGATTTATTTTTCTGATAACATTGCGATTAAGAGAAATTCCGAGCTTAGTGAGGAATTTAAGCGAAACTAGGCGCAATGTTCTTCAGTTAGGGGTTGATTTTTAGCGCAACGTTTGGCGAAGCCAGGAAAATCAAAATCTTCGCATCTGTGTTTTATTTAGGGATTATTATTACCTTTTACTTCTTTTCTCTAAAAGAAGAGAATTAAATAATATTTTCTTGGGTGGGAATTTATTGCTGGGTTGGATTAATAACTTTTCCCATAAACAGAATATTCCCTGTTTCTATTTCCTGAATTATAAAAATAAATGGGTGATCTGCTCTAAAGACATTTCTTGGCATAACGCTTCCAACCATTCCAACGCCAGTAGCTGCTGCGGCTTCTGTCCCTTTTTCATCAACTTTAACATAAGCTTGATGGATTACAAAATCAATCCACATTTTTTCCGCTGTGGCCATTCCAGAAAAATCAGCGTTATTTGGATCAAACGCCATTGACATTCCTAAGGCTTTTAAATTTTCATTTAAAGTATATTTTGTTTCAAATTCAAATTTTGGAAGCGAGATTGAACCTAGCTTTGTTTCTTCCATTTGTAATTTATATTCGTCAAGTTTCTCGGCAGACAATTCTATATCTTCAAGCGTATAATCAGAAATAATTTGTTCTCCGGTTTCAGAATCATAATCTTCTCCTTGCTTTGGCAATAATATTAACATAGAAATATCTTCACCTTTATAAGGAAGTTCCAAAATTTGCAATTTTCCTATATCGGCATAATTAAATTTTGCTTTATCAGGAGCCATATACATCATGGGGGTTTTTATAATATTGGTTGGCGTTATTTTAAAGTCTTGGTCGCAAGTGTCGGCTTTATCAAATTCCCATTCCCAAGTTCCTTTAAAATAAATAGCATTAGTAAGAATCAATCTTACCATTTCATTGATAAATCCTTTCGGAATGAAGTCTTTGATTTTATTATTAGTTTGCTCTTCTATAAAGCTATTAATTGTTTGCCTTGATTTTTCTGTCTCTCCAGCAAAATCCAAATTTGCTACTTTGCCGCCATAATATTTTTCAACTTTGCTTATATAATCTTCAAGGAAAGGGTAATCCTGCTGAGCCCACAAAGCATTACCCGTCCTTAATTCATAGTCTTTTTCGCTTTCATTGATATCATTATAGATTGAGGCAAAATTAGGTCTTAATGTACTAATTTCTGGGAAGCGAAAAACAGACTTCATTTCATCAGCTGTTTGTCCTTTGGCGCCCTCATAAGTCATTGCTAAAGCAGCAGAAATGCTATAAGGTGAATAAAATATATTTTCATCTTGCGCTTTGTTTAATTCTGAATAGAGTTCAAAAGCAAATTGATTATTAGCATTTGCTATCTCTTGGATGCCTTGTTGCGTTGAATCAGTATCATCTGCATATGGCGGTTGCTTTGGTTCATAAGGAGAAGGGAACAATACTGCGGCAACTGTTGCTACAGCGACTGTAAGGAGCGCTATCACGATTATTAAAATTTTTTTGTTCATATAATTCAATAGATTCATTAAAGCTTATATACATTATAACAGAGAATTATTAAATTTTGCAAGGAGGATTCCCAATCGAGTTCTTTCTCTAATAGGAAGCATTAGTATTGGCTTTAATGCATGTATCCGGGTTAAATGTGAGTGAAATGGTTTAGAATAAAAATTTAGATGATTATTTTTTTGAAAGTAATCGCGGCAACGGAATAGTTAAAAAAGCTGTTCAGAAGATTTTCCCAAATGTCTTAAAAAATGCTAAAATTAGAAAGTCGGTTGAATTGTTAGTCTATAAAGGTTAGAGACAACTTAAATCTATACTAAAGTAGCTAACTTAAAATTAAAGGATATTTCTAATCCTTTAGATAATTTATAATATGTCTAAATACAATCCGCAGAAAATTGAGAAAAAGTGGCCCGCCTTCGCCAAGGCTTCGGCAGGGCAGGCAAAAGAACTATGAAATATAACTTTAATAAAATAGAACCTAAATGGCAGAAAAAGTGGGCCGAGCAGGAGCTTTATCAAGCCAAAGATTTTGATAAGCGGCCCAAGAAATATATTATGGTGGAGTTCCCCTATCCTTCGGGCGACGGTCTGCATATGGGGCACTTGCGCAGTTATTGCTCTTTAGACGCTTTGGCGCGCAAAAAAAGAATGGAAGGGTTTAACGTCCTTTATCCCATGGGTTGGGATGCTTTTGGCCTGCCGACCGAGAATTACGCTATTAAGACCGGAATCCATCCGGCCAAAGTGACTGCTGAAAATATTAAAGTTTTTAAAAAGCAGATGAATTCATTGGGTCTTTCTTTTGACTGGTCGCGGGAAATTAACACGACCGACCCCGAATACTATAAATGGTCTCAGTGGATATTCCTTCAGTTTTTCAAAAAAGGTCTGGCTTATCAATCGGAAATGCCAATCAACTGGTGTCCTAGCTGTAAAATCGGTCTGGCTAATGAAGAAGTTATTTCCGGCAAGTGCGAACGCTGTGGCGTCCAGACCGAGAAAAAAACAATCAAACAGTGGATGCTTAAAATTACCGAGTACGCCGACCGGTTAATTGGGGATTTAGACAAGGTTAATTATTTAGACAAAATTAAGACCCAGCAAATTAACTGGATTGGCCGAAGTTACGGCAGCCAGTTTGATTTGCCGGTAGTTGACTCTTCGGAAAAGATTACTGTTTTTACTACTCGTATAGACACTATTTTCGGCATTACAGCCATGATTGTAGCTCCAGAACATCCTTTATTGGACAAATTGACTATTTCGAAAAACAAAGAAAAAGTTAAAGAGTATGTTTTAGAATCTAAAAAGAAAAGCGAATTTGAAAGAACCCAATTAGAAAAAGAAAAAACTGGTGTTTTCACCGGCTCTTATTGCCTTAATCCGATTAATCAAGAAAAAGTGCCGATTTGGGTGAGTGATTATGTAATTGCCACTTACGGCGGCGGAGCGGTTATGATTGTTCCGGCTCACGATAAAAGAGATTATCAATTTGCCAAAAAATATGGTTTGGAAATTAGAGAAGTTATTAGCGGAGGCAATATTGAAGATGAACCTTATACGGAATATGGCAAATTGGTGAATTCAGGCGAATTTAACGGTTTGACTTCACGGGAAGCCATTAAAAAAATTACTGAATGGTTGATTAAGAATCGATGTGGCCAGCGGACAGTTCAATACAAACTGCGCGATTGGATTTTTTCCCGTCAGCATTACTGGGGCGAGCCAATTCCGATTATTCATTGTCCGAAATGCGGAGCGGTGGCTGTACCGGATAAAGATTTGCCAGTAAAACTGCCGGAAGTTGAAAGATATCAACCCAGTAATACTGGAGAGTCGCCTTTAGCTAAAATTAAAGAATGGGTTGAGACAAAATGTCCGGAATGCGGCGGACCGGCCCAGCGGGAGACCGACACTATGCCTAATTGGGCCGGTTCCTCCTGGTATTTTTTAAGATACATTGACCCGCATAATGATAAAGAATTAGCTGATTCAAAAAAGTTAAAATACTGGCTGCCGGTTGATTTATACAACGGCGGCATGGAGCATACTACTCTACATCTGCTTTACTCCCGTTTTTGGCATAAATTTTTGTATGATTTGAAGATTGTTCCGACCGAAGAGCCTTATCAGCGTCGTTATTCCCACGGAGTGGTTCTGGCTGAAGACAATCGCAAAATGAGTAAGAGTTTTGATAATGTAATTCGGCCAGATGATGTTATTAAGAAATATGGGGCTGATACTCTAAGAATTTACGAAATGTTTATGGGGCCTTTTGACCAAATGATTAGCTGGAGCGACAAAGGAGTCCAGGGCTGTTTTCGTTTCCTGAACCGTGTCTGGCAGGTGTTTAATAATCAGCAGAAAATCAGTTCTCAAACCAGTAAAGAATTGTTGCCCAGGCTCCATCAACTAATTAAGAAAGTTGACAAGGATTTGGAAGCGATGAAATTCAATACAGCCGTGGCTGCCTTTATGGAATTTGTGAATGACTGGGCTGAAGACAAACAGGTTTTAAGTAAAGAAGATACAGAAATTTTCCTGCGGCTATTGTCTCCTCTAACTCCCCATTTAGCCGAAGAATTATGGGAAAAATCAGGCCATCGGAAAAGCATTTTACTGGAGCCATGGCCGGAGCATGATAAAAAATTAATTAAACAAGAAACTTGGCAATTAATTATTCAAGTCAATGGCAAGGTTAGGGGGAAAATAGAAATCAAGCAGGGGATTTCTGAAAAAGAAGCTGGAGAAGTCGCTTTATCGCAGGATAAGATAAAAAAGTGGTTAAATGGGCAAAAACCCAAGAAGATTATCTATATCCCCAATCGTTTGGTTAATATAGTCGTTTAGCCTTATGGAAATTATTAAATTCAATTTATCCGGCGAGTTGGATAATCGAATTGTTGAAGTGGCGGCCGGGGTAATCCAAAGAAATGGAAGTATTATTTACCCGACTGATACGGTTTACGGGATTGGGGTTAAGGCATTGGATAGGCATAATATCGAGCGTCTTTTTAAAATAAAAAAAAGACCGGAAACAAAGCCGGTTCCAATAATGGTCCGCGATATTGCCATGGCCAAGAAACTGGCTTTTATTAATCGGGAACGGGAAAAAGTCTTGGAAGAAGTTTGGCCTGGACAGGTAACTGTTGTTTTAGAAAAGAGAGCCTTTGTGCCGGATATCTTAACCGCTAACCGGAGGACTGTTGGGTTGAGAATCCCAAATTTTCCATTCACCCAGGCCCTAATGGCTCAGCTGGAAGAGCCAATCACTGTTACTTCGGCCAATTTTTCTGGCCAGCCGCCGTTAAATTCGGCTAAGGAAGTTATTAAGATTTTTTCTAAGGCCTACCCTCGGCCGGATTTAATTCTGGACGCCGGCAATCTGCCGCCCAGTCCGCCTTCAACCGTTCTGGATTTAACCGGTTTAAATCCTAAAATTACCCGAGTCGGCCCGATTAGCAAAAAACAGCTTGATAAGCTGTTTAAGTAGCTAGTCGGCTATCGCATAGCCGACTGGAGTAGCCGACTGGATTGTGCCGGAGGCGGGAGTCGAACCCGCAAGGACCGAAGTCCACAGCATTTTGAGTGCTGCGTGTCTGCCAGTTCCACCACTCCGGCTTGTTTACATTTTCTCCTAAAAAGCTCTTGTTGTCAATTGGAAAATGAGGTATAATAAAACTGTATGGCTCAAATCGTGAGTTTAGTCAATCAAAAAGGAGGGGTGTCAAAAACAACTACCGGAATTAATCTTTGCGCATATTTGGCGGCTATGGGTAAGTATGTTTTACTAGTTGATATTGACCCGCAATCGAACGCCACTTCCGGAATTGGCATTGACCCTCAAAAAGCCCCTTTGAGCCTGTATCACTCTTTAATAGGCGGCATCCTTCCCGAAGAGATTATCCGTAAGACTAATCTCTTTGGTTATGACGTAATGCCTTCCAGCTCCGATTTGGCCGGAGCGACCGTAGAATTAGTTTCCCAGCCCAATCGCGAGTTCAAGCTTCAGGAGCTGCTGCGCCGAATCAGAACTAACTATGACTATATCTTGATTGATTGTCCGCCCAGTTTAGGTCTTTTAACAATTAATGGGCTGGTGGCGGCTGACGAAATTATTATCCCGGTGCAGTGCGAATATTACGCTTTGGAAGGATTAGGCCAATTACTGAAAACGGTTGAATTAATTGAGGAGAATTTAAAGAGCCCGACAAAGATAAAAGGAGCTTTGCTAACTATGTATGACCGTCGGAATCGGCTTTCCCGCCAGGTGAGAAAAGAAATAGAAAGGAATTTTGCCGGTTATGTTTTTGAAACCATTATTCCCAGATGCGTAAAATTGGCTGAAGCGCCCAGTTTTGGACAGTCAATTTTGCAGTATAATTCTCATTCTAAAGGCGCTAAGGCTTATAGCCAATTAGCTAAAGAAATTATTCAAATAGATAAGTAGTATAAATATATGAGACAATCGCTTGGCAGAGGATTAGGCTCTTTAATCCCTAAAAAAAGAACTGAAAAATATTTTCCTCCGGCAACGGACAAATCAAAAAAGGAAAGCGTTTTTAGCGTTGAAATCGATAAGATTAAACCCAATTCCAATCAACCGCGCAGCGAGTTTCCCCAAGACGCTTTGAAAGAGCTGGCTGAATCAATTAAGGAACACGGGATTCTTCAACCCTTAATTGTTGCTAAAAGCGAGAAATCAACCAGTCGAGGCAGACAGGTTGAATACGAACTGGTGGCCGGAGAAAGAAGATGGCGGGCGGCCCAAATAGCCAAACTGCCTCAAGTGCCGGTAATCATTAGGGATAGTTCTGCCAAGGAAAAATTAGAAATAGCCCTGGTAGAAAATCTTCAGCGCGAAGACCTTAACCCGATAGAAGAGGCGGGTGCTTTTAGGCAGCTCCAAAAGGAGTTTAAATTAAGGCATATTGACATTGCCCAAAAAGTAGGTAAGTCCCGGGTGGTGATTACTAATACTCTACGTTTGCTGGATTTGCCTAAAGAAGCCCAAAGGGCTTTATCGAACGGCCGCATTAGCGAAGGCCATGGCCGTGCTATTTTAATCGCCAGCCCATCTTCGCAATCGGCACTTTTCCGAGAAATTGTTAGAAGGGGCTTGAGTGTTCGCCGTGCAGAAGAAAGAGCGAGGGAATTGTCTTTGCCTAAAAAACCAAGAACAGTTGGTCCTAGAAATCCTGTTTTTATAAAAATAGAAAAAGACCTGGGCAAGGCCTTGGGTAGTCGGGTGAGCATTATCAAAAGAGGTGGCAATAACTATTTAAATATTGAATTTGTCAGTCAAAAGGATTTGGACAAAATAGTTGGCTATCTGATGAAAATTTGATTTCTCTACGAATTACGAATCTTATACGGATATACGGATAATTAGTAATTTGCAGTCTTCTAATTTTTTCTGAACCAGGCGCTGATTCTGTTTTTTGCCTGGGTGGTTTTAGTAAATTTAAGCCAATCTCGATTTGGCTTTTTGTTTTTTTGAATGACAATTTCCACTATCTGTCCATTTTTCAAAGGTTCGGACAAGGAACTTAACTTACCGTCAATTTTGACGCCGGCGCATTGGTTGCCAATGTCAGTATGGATTTGATAAGCAAAATCTATGGCAGTGCTTCCTTCAGGCAAATCAATTACGTCGCCCTTGGGAGTAAAAACGAAAATCCGGTCTTTTAAAAAATCAATTTTTAGAGAATTAATAAAATCCTGATACGAGGAAGATTTTTCTTTTTGCCATTCTTGAAGCTGTTTAACCCAGATTAATTCTTTCTTCAATTCTTTTTCCGGTTTTCTTCCAAGAATTTTCTTTTCAATGTAGTTCCTGATCCCTTTCCCCTCGCTGTAATACCAGTGGGCCGCAATTCCGTATTCGGCTTCCTGATGCATTTCGGGAGTCCTAATTTGGAATTCAGTTATTTTGCCCTTTTCGCAGAAAACAGTTGTGTGAAGCGATTGATATCCATTGGGCTTGGGAATAGCGATATAATCCTTAACTCGGCCGATTAACGGCTTCCATTTTTTATGGATAAATCCCAAAGCGGCATAGCAGGTTTCAATATCCGGGACAATTATTCTTATAGCCACCAAATCATATATCCTGTGCCAGTCCATGTCATAACGTTGAAGTTTTTTATATAAGCTATAATAATGTTTAGTTCGGGCATGTATTTCTACGACTTTAATTCCTTCTTTGGTTAATTTCTTTTTGATTAGAGGAATGATTTTTTTTAAGTAATCTTTGTTTTGACTATATCTATCCTTAACCTGTTTGATTAGCCCCTGATATTCTTTGGGATAGGTGTAAGAAAAGGATAAATCTTCTAATTCTCCTTTAAGCTCACCAATTCCAAGCCGATTAGCTAGTGGAGCATAAATATCCAAAGTTTCCAAAGCAATTCTTTTCTGCTTTTCGGGCGGGAAGACGTAAAGAGTTTTTAATCCATGCAATCGGTTGAAAAGCTTAATTATTACAACTCTAATATCTTGAGCCATGGCCAGGAACAATCTCCGGAGATTTTCCAAACTGCGTTCGGCTTTATGATGCTCTATTTTCCCGACATTAGTGACTCCTTTAACCAAGAAAGCAATTTCTTCACCAAATTCTTTTTTGAGCTGTTCTTCTGGAATATTAGCCCTCTCTAATGATTCATGGAGAATGGTTGTGGCAATGGTAGTAGAATCCAGCTTTATATTAGCCAAGCTCAAAGCAATTTCTAGGCAATGGTCGAAATACGTCTGACCGGAAAGCCTGACTAACCCTTGATAATGTTCTTTAGCAAAAAAGCAGGCCTTGCTAATTAAGTTTAAATTAAGGTCCGGATTAATTTTTTCTAATTCTTTTAAAAATTGCTTTATCTCCATTAGGTTTATTGTAATACCTTGACAATTGATATGTAAAGACTAGAATTTAGATAGATTAAGTTCTTTTTAATTTGACTGAGCAACAAACCTTCTAAAAGGACTGAAAGGAGGTTTTTATAATGAAAGAGAAAAGAGTGAAGGCCGATTTGGTGGTAGCTGGTTTTCTGAAAAATCAAAGAGGCGAAGTTTTATTAGTAGAAAGGAATGACGATTGGACCTTGCCTACCGGGCATATGGACATTAGCAGAGACAGTAATTTGAAGGAAACTGTTAATAGAGAAATGAAAGAGGAATTGTCGGGACTGAAAAGGTTGATTATCGTTGAATCGCTGGATACTTTTGTAAGACATTCTGAGTTGGTGAGAAACAAGGGCAGTTCTTTAAAGTCCAAATCTATAGCAATCTATTCATGCAACGTGTATGACAGCGAAATTGAGTATTTTAATGAGGGAGGCACAAGAAAGAAAAAAATTTGGATAAGGCCGTCTCAAGCGCTAGGATTAGATAACTTAGATGATTTAGCAAAGTTTGCTATAAATATGTTCTTAAAAAGGTATTCCGGCAAGAAAGAAAATGGAGGTAATGGAAATGTCAAAGTCAATCCCAACAAAGACTCTATCAAGTAAGCTTCTCTATCGTAGAAGGGGAAGTAGGTCTGTTCCAGCCATATTTAGCCCTGTTTTGTTTGAAAACGAAACAGGGCTATTTTTTATCAGATAATTTTTCCTGATAATCACATTCTTTGTTGCTGCATTTAATCTGCTTGTTTTTTGTTTCAACCAGCAGAGAGCCGCATTTGGGACATTTTTTGTTAATTGGTTTTTCCCACAGAGCAAAGTCGCATCTCGGGTATTCAGAGCAGGAATAGAAAATTCTTCCTTTTTTTGTTTTCCTTTCAACCAATTCGCCTTTTTTGCATTTAGGGCATTTAACTTCGGTAGATTTTTTAATTGGTTTAACGTTTTTGCATTTCGGATAATTACTGCAAGCCAGGAACGGGCCGAATTTTCCATGCTTGACTATCATCGGGGCCCCGCATTTATCACAGACTTCGCTTCTGTATTTTTCTCGGAGTTGCTTCTCTTCACCCAATGGTTCAGTGTATTTGCATTTTGGGAAATTAGAGCAGGCCAAAAATTTTCCAAAACGTCCCAGCTTTATAACCAAAGGGCTTTTGCATAAAGGACATTTCTTGTCGGTCGGTTGTTCCAGTTTTTTCTTTTTTACCGCCTCATATTTTTCCAAAAGATTTTCGTTAAAGGGTTCGTAAAAATCTTTTAATACTTTTAACCAATTCTGCTTGTTTTCGGCGATTTTATCAAGGTCTTCTTCTAAATAGGCGGTAAATTTGACATCAACAATTTTAGGAAAATTCTCTTTGAGCATTTCAGTTACAATAGACCCTATTTCAGTCGGAACAAATCTTTTCTGTTCGTCTTTTCCAGCGTAACCCCGTTCCTGGATAGTGCTGATAATTGGGGCATAGGTTGAAGGTCGGCCAATTCCGTAATCCTCTAGAACCTTTATTAAAGACGCTTCAGTATAGCGGGCCGGCGGTTGGGTAAAATGTTGTTCCGGAATAAGCTTGACTAGTTTCAAGATTTCTTCTTTATCCAATGGGGGCAGTTCCGATTCTTTGTATTTGACAGGGTACGCTTTCAAGAACCCGTCAAATTTCAGGATTGAGCCGGTAGCTCGGAAAAGATATTTTCTTGCCTGGATGTCGGCGATTACGGAATCAAAACGAGCGGGGGTCATTTGGCAGGCAATAAATTTACTCCAGATCAGGCTGTAGAGCTTGCTTTGCCTTGGATTTAATTTTGATTTAATTTGTTGTGGCTGACGGCTGGGCTGGGTTGGCCGAATAGCTTCATGGGCTTCCTGGGCGCCTTTGGATTTGTTCTTGTAAACTCGGGGCGCCTCCAAAGAATATTTTTTACCATATTCTTTTTCAATAAATTTCTTGACTGCTTTCAACGCTTCGCTGGAAAGATTTAAAGAGTCGGTTCGGTGATAAGTGATGTAGCCCTGTTCATAAAGCCGCTGGGCCAGAAACATGGTTTGCTTGGCGGAAAATCCTAATTTGCGGGCCGCTTCTTGTTGAAGTATACTGGTAGTAAAAGGCGGTCCGGGATGTTTCTGAACTTCTTTTTTCTTAATCTCAATTACTTTGTATTCAGCGTCTTTTAAATCTTTTAAGATTTTATCTTTTTCTTCTTTGGTTTTGACTCCCGGTTTAGGCAAGTTCTTGTCGTCTATTTTTATTAATTTAGCTTCAAATTTTTTATCTTTGTTTTTAAGCAGCAGGGCGGCGATTGTCCAATATTCTTCCGGCTTAAAATCCTTAATCTCTTCTTCCCGATCAACAATCAGACGAACCGCCACAGATTGAACTCGGCCGGCGGATAGTCCTTTCATTACTTTTCTCCATAAAAAAGGCGATAGTTTGTATCCAACCAGTCGGTCCAAAATCCTCCTGGCCTGTTGGGCATCAACCAAATGCATATCTATCTTTTTCGGATTGGCTAAGGCCTGTTCAATGGCCGTCTTAGTTATTTCATGAAAGGCAATCCTTTGGTAATCATCTTTGTTAAGTTTTAGAATTTGGGCTATATGCCAAGCGATAGCTTCTCCTTCGCGATCTTGGTCAGTTGCCAGAATTACCAAAGTTGCCTTTTGACTGGCCTGCTCCAATTCCTTAACAATTTTTTTGGCTTTTTCCGGAATTACGTATTCCGGATTGAAATCATTTTTGATATCAATACCAATATTTTTTTCCGGCAGGTCGCGGATATGTCCGTAAGAAGATAAAATTTTGTAATTTTTGCCAATAAATCGGCTGATTGTTTTTGCTTTGGTCGGGCTTTCTACAATAATTAGGTTCATGATTTAAAATTTAAATTAAGTTCTTCTAAAATGTCTTCGGTTTGGGAAACTAATTTAGCTCCCATTTTAATAAGCTGGTTGGGGCCGAGAGAATTTGGGGAAAGGATAGAACCGGGAATTGCAAACACCTCTCGGTTCTGTTCTAAGGCGTTCCGGGCGGTAATTAAAGCGCCGCTTTTTTCCGGAGCTTCAATAACTAAGATACCTAAGCTTAAGCCGGAAATAATCCGGTTGCGCTGGGGGAAATTCTGGGCCAGCGGCTTGGCGCCGATTGGAAATTCACTGATAACGGCTCCGTTTTGAATAATCTCTTCAGCTAATCCTTGGTTGACAAAGGGATAAATACTGGCTTGGTCTATCCCGGACCCTAAAATGGCGACAGTCCGTTGATTTGTCTCAAGGGCGGTCCGATGGGCAATCGTATCAATACCTTTAGCCAGGCCGCTCACAATAGTTAAGCCGGACTTGGATATTTCTTTGGTGATTAATTTAGTAATTCTACTGCCGTATTCGGATGATTTTCTGGTGCCGACAATACCCAAATACCTGTCAGCTGGTTTTAATTCACCGCGGACATAAAGCGTGGCCGGCGGAGCGTATATTTCCTTGAGCAGTTTAGGGTAATTCTTGTCCTGAATGGTAATCAAGCTGATTCCATGTTTATCCAACTTTTCCATTTCCCAATCAGGATTAATTTTATAGCGTTTTTTTCTAATTTGTTCAAGGGCTGATTCGGTTAAGCCGGCCTTTTTAAGTTCTTTAACATCTGCTGACCAGGCTTTGCCCAGAGATTTAAAGTAGGCGAGCAGTTTTTTAAACCCGACGGGACCGATTCCGCCGATTAAGTTAAAGGCGTTGAAATATTTGGCTTCTTGAGGCATAATCTAGGAAGTTTGACAAGGACAGTCTTTAAAATTACGTCCTTGTTCCAAGGAGCATAATTTTAAGGACTGTCCTTTAATTAGGGGTTGACAAATTCTGTCATTTTGATATAATATGGATAGTTTTTAGCCCTTATCAGCCTGCCTAGTGAGTCGCTGATGTCGAACAACCCCTCCTAATGTTTGATTAAGCATAAATTTGGGGATGGCTGCTTTTGTAGCTTCTTTCCAAAACTCCTAGGCGGGCTGACAAGGGCTAAATTATAGTTTCTTTAACAAGGAGGAAATTATGAAAAGAAAAATCTTTAGTTGGATTTTAGGATTTTTTGGATTACTGGGTTTTGCTATGATTCTTGCGTCAGCAATTGTCTCTTGGCTGGTAAATTCGTTTTTCTCAGAAGCTAAGGTGATGACTATCAGTGGTTTTCTATTACTAGTTGTCGTTTTAATCATTGGATTGCTTTTTCGTGAAAAAGAATCTATGCCATGGGATGAAAACTGGCAAAAAATTGTAAAAGGGAAAAGGGGAGTACATAGATAATAGCAAAATTTTTATAAGGTCGCTAATATTAAATTAGCGGCCTGTTTTATTACCTGTTCAGCAATTACTTCTTCTTCCGTCGTGAATTTTTGGAGAACAAACTTCTCAACATTAAGCTGTTTGGCTTGGGCCGGCCGGACGCCTATTCTTATTCGGATAAAATCTTTACTGTTCAGCGAATCAATTATTGATTGAACGCCTTTGTGTCCGGCCGCTCCTCGTCCCTGCTGAACTTTAATTTCTCCCAAAGGTAAATCAATATCGTCGTGAATAACTAAAATGTCCTCAACAGGAATTTTGTAATAATCAGCGATTGATTTTACGGCGGCTCCTGAATTGTTCATAAAGGTTTGCGGCTTAGCCAGAATAACTTTTTGATTTTTGATTTTCTTTTCGGAAATCTTCGCGTTAAAGGCCGATTGGAATTTTTCAGCTAGTTCGTCTATTGCTCTAAATCCGAGATTATGACGGGTTTTTTTGTATTTGATTCCTGGATTCCCCAGGCCGACAATTAATTTCATCATATGTTTATAAGGAAGGTCTTTAGAAATTTAAGGACTATCCTTGATTGCTTCTTTAATATACTCTTTGATTTCTCCATAGTTTCCTTGTCCTTCTTTTGGATAAACAACCGAAGCTCTTTGTTCTCCGAACATTAATTGTCCACCGACTAACAGATTAGTTTCTTTTTTATCAATTACCAAGCTAACTATTTTATCTGCTCCGATATCTTTAGCTGTTTGCCAAAGCGACTTTATCTTTAACAAGCTCAAGTCGGTTTCAATATGGTCGTTTAGAGAATTAAAAATTTTCAGGTAAGTCGGAAAATCCCAGAGTGGATTTAAGGACAGAACTTTTTGCTTGATAAGCTGGATAATCTGCTGCTGTCTGGCCATTCTGTCAAAATCTCCGTTAGGAGAGGTATATCGTGTGCGGACATATTTAAGAGTTGTTTCGCCGTCTAAGTAACGCCAACCGGCCGAAAGGTTGAAAGCCTGATAGGAATAATTAGGGCCGGGGAAATAGGGGTCTTGGATATCCTGCGGCACATAAACATTCAGGCCGTCAATTACTTCAATAACTTCTTTAACCACAGCTAGGTCAACAATTACGTGATGGTCAATAAACAATCCAGTAATCTCTTGTATTTTTTCCTTAAGGCATTCAATCCCACATCTGGCATAAAGCGAATTTATTTTCGTCAAAGCTTCCTGACCGGGAATTCTAACCAGCAAGTCGCGAGGCAGAGAAATTAAAACGGCTCTTTCCTGATTCGGTATTAAGTGTGCCAGAATGATAGTATCAGTTAATTTTTGTCCGGAATATCCGGCACCCGGACGGCCGAGAACTAAAACATTGGTAGCCAATACATCTTTTTTATCAGCTAGCGAAATTGGGATTAAATTGATAGCTATTTTGTTTTTGTCTGTATCTTGATTGGCGGAAATTTCAATTGAAGAAGATGGGATTAATTGAAAAATTAAGATTATGGAAGAAGCCACAAGCAAAACAAAAACAACTAAACAGGCAATTTTCATTTTTCTTTTGTTCTCTTCGCGGCGTTTTTTTTCTAAGAAATTAATTTGTTTAGCTTGAGACATTTTTTTATTGTAGCATTTAAAATAATTAAAGGACAGTTTAAAAATTTAAGGAAGGGGAAACTGATAAGAACAGTCCTTATCGTCAGCGTATTCCAAGTGACATCATTTTAAGAATTGTCCTTTAATTAGCAAATGCTTTACTTTAAACGAAAATTTGATAGAATATATCTATGTTCAAAAAAGCTTTTGTTTTTCTTTGGGAGGCTCTCAAAATAGTCGTAGTCTCCTTGGCCATTATTATTCCAATCCGATATTTTCTAATTCAGCCTTTTTTTGTTCGTGGCGCTTCCATGCTTCCGAATTTTGACAATGGAGAATACCTAGTTATTAATGAAATCGGTTATCGCTTTGAAACTCCGCAAAGAGGACAGGTTATTATCTTTAAATATCCCTTAAATCCTTCGCAGTATTATATTAAAAGGATAATCGGTCTACCCGGCGAAACCGTTGAAATTAAAAATGGCCGGGTTTTTATTCAGGGTGCTGTCTTAGACGAATCTGATTATCTGCCTGAAGGCAGAGCCACTTCAGGGAATCTTAAGGTTGAGCTGGGACAAAAAGAGTATTTTGTCTTGGGAGACAACCGTTCGGCTAGCTCTGATTCACGGCAATGGGGAATTTTGCCAAGAGAAAACATTATTGGTTTTGTCTGGATAAGGGCTTGGCCGTTTGATACGTTTGAAGTATTTTAAGCAACGAGATGCCATCTAAACCAAAAGTAAAAACAAGGACTAAAAGAAATTTTCAGGCCCCCAAAGGAATGAGGGATATTTTACCTGGAGAACAAATTTATTGGGGCAAAGTTGAACAGACAATTAAAAATTTAGCGGATACTTATGGATTTAACCTTATCACAACACCTATTCTTGAAGATTCAGAACTCTTCATCAAAGGCACTGGCATCTATACTGATGTTATTGAAAAAGAGATGTATTTCCTTAAAACTAAAGGAGGCGATAAATTGAGCCTGCGTCCGGAATTCACTCCGGCTATCATCAGGGCTTATTTAGAAAATGGATTATCCAGCTTGCCTCACCCGGTAAAATTATATAGCCTAGGTCCCATTTTCCGTTATGAAAAGCCTCAAAAAGGACGCTACCGACAGTCATTTCAGGCTAATTTTGAGATCATTGGAGAAAAAGACCCAATTCTTGATGCTCAATTGATTCAATTATGTTTTTCTATTAACAATAGCTTGGGTCTTAAAAATTTAATTACTCAAATTAACAGTATCGGCTGTTCTAAATGTCGACCAGCTTACCGAAAGGCCTTAATGAACTTTTATAGGAGCAGGAAGAAAGATCTTTGTCTTAATTGCCAGAAACGTTATCGACAGAATCCTTTAAGGTTGCTGGATTGCAAAGAAAAAAAATGTCTTCAAATATCCGGACAAGCGCCACAGACCGTTGATTATCTGTGTGAAGAATGTCGTGACCATTTTAAGAGCGTTTTGGAATATTTGGACGAGTTGGAAATCCCGTACATTTTAAATTCACGTTTAGTCAGAGGATTGGATTACTACAGTAAGACGGTCTTTGAAATTTGGCCGGAAGATGAAGAAGGTCGGCAAATTGCTTTGGCTGGCGGCGGGCGCTATGATAAACTAGTAAAGCTTTTAGGAGGGCAGGACACTCCGGCGACCGGCTTTGCTATAGGATTAGACAGGGTGGTCAATCGAATGAAAGAAAAAAATGTTAAAGTTTCTCAAAAAAATCGTCCGTTGATTTTCCTAGTCCAATTGGGAGATTTGGGCAAAAAAAGGTCCCTGAAACTTTTTGAAGATTTACGGAAGAGCGGTTTAAGAACATCTGCTTCATTTAGCCAGAATACTATCACTTCTCAATTAAAAACAGCCAATTGGCTTCAGGCAAGTTTTTCTTTAATTTTGGGACAAAAAGAAGCCTTAGATGGGACAGTCATTATTAAAGATATGGCTTCCGGAAGCCAGGAAATTGTTCCTTTGGAGAAAGTGATTGATAAATTGAAGAAAAAAATAAAAAAGTAAGCATTTTTATGAAAGAGTGTATTTTTTGTAAAATTGTTTCCGGGGAAGTGCCTAGCTATAAAGTGTACGAAGACATCAATTATCTAGCCTTTCTGGCCATTCCTTCACTTAATCCGGGGCATACCTTGGTAATTCCCAAAAAACATATTCGCTGGGTCTGGGACTTGCCGATTGGCAGGAAATCATCGCCCAATTTAGGGGAATATTATGAGATTGTCGGCAGGATAGCCAAGGCAATCAGAAAATCGTTGAAAACTGACTGGTTGGTTTCCTTGGTTATTGGCGAGGAGGTCTCTCATGCTCACGTTTGGCTGGTTCCGAGGCTTAACAATGATGGGCACGACGGCTCTCTTGATTTAAAAAATGTTAAAAAGTTAACTAACCAGGAGATGAAACATCAAGCGGAAAGTATAAAAAAAGAGTTATCAAATTATGGAAAACAACAATAAATTTCCAAACAAAGAAGAATTAACTTTAAGTTCAAAGAAAAAATGGCTTTGGCTGGGCGTGATCATTGCTTTAGTAAACCCTATTTTTTCAGGATTGATTATCGGTTTGGCTTTTTGGACTGAGCCAAGGCTGAAAAAGGAAGCCAAAACCATTTTGGCAATTTCTATTGTTTGGGGATTAATTATCATTTATCTGTCGCGTTGGCTTATTGAACAAGGATTTCTGCCTGTTTACTAAAATGATTAACAGAAGATTTTTTGGCGCTACGGCTACTTTAATCGGGACTATCGTTGGGGTAGGTATTTTTGGCGTTCCTTATGTAGTCGCTAAATCAGGCTTTTTAATCGGCCTGATTCTTTTGTTTGTTCTAAGCGCAACTGCCCTTTTGCTTCATTTAATCTACGGAGAAATTGTCTTACGCACTCCGGGCAAGCATCGTTACGTTGGTTACGCCGATATATATTTGGGACAGTGGGGCAAGCGACTGACTACTTTTACTAGCATCTTTATTTTTTATGGAGCCCTGCTTTCTTATCTAATCGTTGGAGGAAAATTTCTTCAGACAATTTTCGGCGGTTCAGAGCTATTTTGGGGTCTAATCTTTTTCGCCATTTGCTCGTCGGCTATATTTTTCGGCTTGCGGGTAATTTCGCAAATGGAAATTATGATGAGCTTATTTTTAATGATTGTAATTATCCTTATATTTTTTAAGGGATGGCCGGCCCTTGAATGGACTAATTTAACTACTCTGGATTGGCGATATTTTCTTCTGCCTTATGGAGCCATTCTTTGGGCGGCTACCGGATGGACAGCTATTCCGGAGATGAAAGAAATTTTCAAGCAAAAATGCGGGCTTTTTAAGAAAGCCATTATTTGGGGGACTCTTTTACCCGCTTTCCTCCATTTCCTTTTTGTTATGACAGTTGTTGGAGTAACCGGTGGCCGAACTTCACCTGAGGCCATCAATGGATTGGTTGAGTTTTTAGAAAACCACACGGTTATTTGGGGAGCTGTTTTCGGTATTTTGGCAGTCGCCACCTCTTTTTTAATTATTGGATTAGCCTTGAAGAAAGTCTACTGGTATGATTACAAAATTAACAAGCATTTATCTTGGGTTTTAACCTGTTTCATCCCCTTAGCTATTTATTTATTCTATATACGTGATTTTGTTTTAGTAATAAGTTTTTTAGGCGCTACCTTATGCGGATTTAACGGTATTCTTTTGGTTTTGATTCACCATAAGGCCCGTAAAAAAGGCCAGCGCCAGCCGGAATATTCGCTTAAGCTTCATCCGGCTTTTTATTACGGTCTGATTACGATTTTGACTACAGGCATTATTTATCAAATCATTTGTGTTTTTTAAGATGAACCAATTGAGAGTAACCAGTGGTCAATTGGGGACTGTCCCCAATGTTAATAAAGCTTGTCAAATAGATAAAAAAAGAGTATAATAAAGTTAATGGAAAAAGGTAAAAGAGAAACTTACAAAAGCCCGACTAAAGGAAGAATGGGAATAAAAAAAGTGGCTAATGAAATAGCCGGGTATATTGAAGAGGATGACGAATCAAAGTACTATCTGATTGTAGGGACTGATTCAGCCGGCATTAAACGGGCTGATTTTGTTACTGCGATAATTGTTCAGCGGGTAGGCAAAGGAGGCCGTTATTTTTGGAAAAAGACAAATGGCGGCAAAATCTACCATACTTTGCGTGACAGGATTTACCAGGAAGTTAATCTTTCTTTGCAGGTCGCTCAAGATATTCTCGGGCAACTACAGTCAATTAAAAATCCCGGGCCAAGGCCCCATTATGATTTTCAAATTCATATCGACGTCGGACAAAATGGTCCGACTCGGGAGATGATAAAAGAAGTGGTTGGCATGGTTAGGGGCAATGGTTTTATGGCGAAAATAAAACCGGAATCCTACGCCGCTTCTAGTATTGCTGATAAGTATGTTTAAAAATTGAAGTTTTGTTTATTCAAAGCCGCTGTTAAGCGGCTTTTCTTTTAGAGAAAATTTTGGTATTATATATCTACGAATTACGGATTTTTTACGAATATACGAAATAATTTAATCAATTTATTCGTATATTTATATTTTTCGTATTTCGTAGCTTTTTAATGAAATTACATTTTTACGGAGGCGCTAAATGGGTGACTGGCGCTAATTATTTATTAGAAACCAACCAGACCAAAATTCTAGTCGATTGCGGTTTGTTTCAGGGCGGCCGGGACGCCCGCAAAATGAACCAGCAGGATTTTCCTTATAAACCCTCCGAGATTAAGGCGGTTTTAATAACTCATGCCCATATTGACCATATCGGCCGCCTGCCCTACCTGATTAAAAAGGGATTTAAAGGCAAGATTTTTGCCACTCGGCCAACTAAGGATTTTGCTCGGGCGATGCTTTTTGATGCTGAGGAAATTAATTATGAAATAAGCAAAACAACCGGTCAGGAGTATTTCTATAATAAGTCAGACGTGGAGAAAACTTTGGCGCTTTTTCAGGGAATTGACTATGGCGAAAAAGTTGAATTAGGCAAAGATATTTCCTTTTGTCTCCGAGACGCCGGTCATGTTTTAGGCTCGGCGATAATTGAAGTCTGGGCCGAAAATAAAAAAGTGGTTTTCTCTGGAGATTTAGGCAATCCCCCGGTTCCGGTGTTAAGGCCAACCGAGTTTATTAAAAAAGCGGACTATGTGTTGGTTGAATCAACTTATGGCGATCGTCTTCATGAAGACAAGGAACAGCGCAAGGATTTATTGGAAGACGCTATTGAAAGCACAATTACTCGAGGCGGGACTTTACTAATTCCCAGTTTTGCCTTAGAAAGAACCCAGGAAATTCTTTACGAGCTTAACGAACTGATTGAGAATCATCGTATTCCAAAAGTGCCTGTTTTCCTTGATAGTCCTTTAGCAATTAAGTTAACCGAGATTTACAAAAAATATCCGGAGTATTTCAATCAAGAGGCCGTTTCCTTGATTAAATCCGGTGACCAGCTTTTTGAATTTCCCGGATTTAAAATGACCCGAACGACCGTTGAATCCAAGGCGATTAATTTAGTCAATCCGCCTAAAATAATTATTGCTGGTTCGGGAATGTCCACCGGCGGCCGGATTATGCACCACGAGATTAGGTACTTGTCTGATCCCAAAAACACATTTTTAATTATTTGCTATCAGGCCCCGGGAACTTTAGGCAGGAAAATTTTAGACGGGACTAAACAAGTAGAAATATTTGGACAACAGATTCCTAATAAGATACAAATTAAGGCTATTGGAGGTTATTCAGCTCATGCTGACCAAGAGTCTCTTTGTTATTGGGTTAGACAGATGAAGGATACTTTGAAAAAAGTTTTCATTGTTCAGGGAGAGGAAAAAGCGGCCTTAGCTTTATCGTGCCATATAAGAGATCATTTAGGCCTTTCGACTGAAGTCCCGGAACACGGTCAGGTTTTTGAGCTTTGACTCCGTAGAGAAATTTTGAATATTTTTAATTTAAATTTTAACTTTGTTAAAATTTGTTTCAAAATTCTTCTACGGTGCTTTGACAAAAATTATAAAAGACAGTAATATTAACAAATGGAACGGAAAACCTATTTGAAATACAAAATTTGCGTTTCCGGGGCGGCCGAAACCAAGCATTGCAGTAAGGGGGCTTTGGAACTATCCAAGGAAGTCGGCCGGCAGATTATTGAACAGGGCGGAATTTTGGCGACCGGAGCGACTTCCGGCATCCCTTATTGGGCGGCTATCGGCGCTAAGGAAGAAAATGGTATTGTAATTGGCCTCTCACCGGCGGTTTCGGGAAAAACTCATGTTAAAAAGTATCGTTTGCCGGTTGATTTCCACGATTTAATTATCTATACCGGGTTTGGATACTCCGGGCGAAATTTGCTTTTAACTCGTTCTTCGGATGCGGTGATTGTTATTTGCGGCCGGATTGGCACTCTGAATGAGTTTACGATTGCTTTTGAGGACCATAAACCAATAGGTGTTTTGGTTGGTAGCGGAGGAACAGCCGATCAAGTTAAAAGGATTGTAGAAAATTCCCATCGCGGTCCCGGCAAAATTATTTATGAATCAAATCCCCAAAAATTGGTTGAACAACTTATCGAATTAATCAAAAAAGAAAAAGAAGTAGAGGTTCAAACTTGAAAAGGAGGTGGATTATGTGGTTATTGAAGTTAAAAAAAGAGAAAATGAAACAACTCGCAGTTTGTTAAGGCGCTTTTCCAGAAGAATTCAACAAAGCGGAATTTTGATTCGCGCTCGCAAAGGCCGGTTTCTGGAAAAAGAGAAAACCAAGCCGGAAAGGAGAAATAGCGCCTTAAGAAGAATTAAGATTGGAAAAGAAAAAGAAAAATTAAGAAAAAGAGGCCTTTTAAAAGAGGAGCCAAAATGGAAAAGGAGATAATAAAATGACGCTAAAAGAAAAAATACAATCAAATATTAAAGAGGCCATGTCAAAGAAAGATGCTTTAAGAGTTTCTGTTTTGAGAATGATTATGGCGGCGATTTTCAACAAAGAAAAAGAAAAAAGGAATAAATTAAGCAAAAGCGAAGAAGATCTCAATAAACTTCAGGAATTGAGTCGGTTAAGCGAAGAGGAAGTTTTAGAAGTAATTAACAGCGAGGCGAGAAAGCGCAAGGATTCCATTGAACAATACGAAAAGGGTAGTCGCATTGATTTAGCCGAGCAAGAAAAAAAAGAATTGGCTATTTTAGAAGAATATTTGCCCGAACAAATGCCGGAAGAGGAAGTTAGAAAAATAGTCAAGGCCAAGATAGAAGAATTGGGAGCGGCCAGTCCCCAGGAAACCGGCAAAGTTATGGGAGCGGTTATGCCCCAGCTTAAAGGGAAGGCCGACGGCTCCCTGATTAGCAAAATCGTTCAGGAAGAGCTGAGGAAAGAATAATGCTGGAAATTCATAATTTTACCCAGAATCAGATAGATGAAAAATTCTTTCAGAAAACAGCCGAACTTGTTTTAAAAACCGTTGGCGTCAAAGGAAAAACAGAAATTAGTTTGGCGATTGTTGGCGATGGCCGGATAAGAAAATTGAATAAGATTTATCGGGGCAGGAACCGAGTGACTGATGTTTTGGCATTTGGAGATAAATCGGTTCTGACTTATCTAGCCAAGGCATTCCCTCGTTTAAAAAAAGGGAAAGATTTAGAATTTGTTAATCCGCCTGATGGAATTAAACGGTTAGGTGAAGTGATTATTTGCTATCCTCGAGCCAAGAAGCAGGCTAAACAATTAGGCCATTCTTTAGAAAAAGAGCTGACTATTTTATTAATTCATGGTATCCTTCATTTATTGGGCTATGAGCATGAATTAGGCGGGCAAGAAGCAAAAGAAATGGAAGCAATAGAAGATAGAATTTTGAATAAAACGCAAAGCGCAAAAAATAAAGCGCAAAACAAAAGTACAAAGCTAAAAACTTTCTAGATTTAATAACTTGAGTTTTAAACTGTTGTTTTACGTTTTTCGCTTTACGCTTTAAGTTTATTCTATGCCTAAAGAAAACATTATTGTCGGATTAGATGTTGGCACTTGCTATATCCGAACAGTAGTTGCTAAGATAAATCCTGAACAATCAAAGCCGCAAATTATCGGAATTGGCAAAGCGCCTTCTTTTGGACTTCGACGAGGAGCGGTTGTTGATATTGACGAAGTGGTCAAAAATATTAGTCAGTCGGTTCAGGAAGCCGAAAGGAACAGCGGTTTGTCTATCGAACGGACTTTGGTCAGCTTAAGCGGTAATCACATTGCTCCTAAAATAAGCAAAGGGGTGGTAGCTGTTTCCAGGGCTGACGGGGAGGTTTCCAAAGAAGATGTCAAACGGGCAATCGGAGCCGCCGCAGCTATTTCAGTGCCTCAAAATAGGGAAATTTTGCATACTATTCCCAGGAGCTTTACGGTTGATAATCAAGGAGGTATTAAAGAACCGGTAGGGATGAACGGAGTTCGTTTAGAAGTAGATGCTTTAATTATTGAAGGAGCGGTCCCTTTTGTCAGAAATCTTAAAAAATGCGTTGAAGAAGCCGGTTTGGAAATAGAAGAGATGGTCTTAGCTCCTTTGGCGGCCAGCCGGGCCGCTTTAAGCAAGCGTCAAAAGGAATTAGGGGTGCTTTCTTTAGATTTAGGCGGCGGGACAGTTGGGCTGACAGTTTTTGAAGAAGGCGAGATTCTTCATAGTTATGTTTTACCAATCGGTTCTTCGCACATTACTAATGATATTGCTATTGGCATAAGAAGCGATATTGACCTGGCGGAGAAAGTTAAGTTAGAATACGGCTCTGCTTTAGCTTCCGAAATTAATAAAAAAGACATTATTGATTTATCCAAATTAAGCGCTGAAGAAAAAGGCGTTATTCCTCGGGCGGAAATGGTAAATATTATCGAGGCCCGGTTGTGTGAAATACTGGAATTAGTGAATAAGGAATTAAAAAAGATTGAACGCCAGGGGTTGCTGCCGGCCGGAGCAGTTCTTTTAGGCGGAGGCGCTAAAATTCCTGGATTGGTTGATTTAGCTAAGAGAGAATTAAGATTACCGGTTCAGATAGGATTCCCTTTAGAAACAGAAGGTGTTATTGATGAAATTGACGATCCTTCTTTTGCCACGGCTATTGGTTTAATCCTTTGGGATATGGACAAACGTTTGAAGTCCGGCGTAAAAGGAATTCCGCTTTCTGGCATTCCATTTGGAGCAACGGTTAATAAATTTAAAGGATGGTTTCAGAATTTCTTGCCTTAAAGCAAAAAAGCTTGCATTATTTTGTCAGTTGTGATAGTTATTAATTATTAATAAGAATGTTAAATTTATTATAAGCAAAGCTTAATCTTCGTTTATAATAAGGTAGTCATTTTAATAATATGGCTCAGATAAAACCGGATTTAGAAACTTTTGCCAAAATTAAAGTAATTGGCGTAGGAGGAGCCGGGGGAAACGCTATTTCTAGAATGGTGGCCTGTAAAATTCATGGAGTTGATTTTGTCGCTATTAATACTGATGCGCAGGATTTGCACCATGTCGCCGCTATGGAAAAAGTCCATATTGGTAAAAACTTATCCAAGGGTCTGGGTTCCGGGATGAATCCTGAAGTAGGCCGTCAGGCGGCTGAAGAAAACCGAGATGAAATTCACGAAGTGGTTAAGGGATCAGATATGGTTTTCGTTACCTATGGATTGGGCGGCGGGACCGGCACCGGAGCCGGGCCAATTATTGCTGAAGCGGCTAAGGATTCGGGCGCTTTGACAGTGGCGGTAGTTACTAAGCCGTTTTCTTTTGAGGGGCAACAGAGAGCCCGAATTGCTGAAGAGGGTTTAATACATCTTAAAGATAGAGTTGATACTTTAATTACTATTCCTAATGACAAGCTTCTTTCAGTCATTGATAGCAAGACTTCTTTGTTGAACGCGTTTTCAGTTGTCGATGATGTGCTGCGTCAGGCAGTCCAAGGAATTTCAGACTTAGTGGTAACTCCGGGAATTGTTAATGTTGATTTTGCCGATGTTAAGTCAATTATGCAGGACGCCGGCTCAGCTTTGATGGGTATTGGTCGGGCTAGCGGCGATGACCGTTCTTTAGAAGCGGCTAAAGCGGCGATTAATTCTCCTTTGTTGGAAATTTCAATTGATGGGGCTAAAGGAGTCCTCTTCAATGTTAGTGGCGGGTCTGATTTGGCGATGACTGAGATTAACGAGGCGGCTAAAGTTATTACCGAGTCAATTGATCCTGAAGCTAAAGTTATTTTTGGTGCCGTGATGGATGACAAACTGAAAAAAGGCGAGATTAAAATTACAGTTGTGGCAACTGGCTTTGACGAAGGATTGACCAAGAAGTCGGGCGAGACCAGAATCCAAGATATTTCTCCGGTCAGTCATGGAGAAAAGACCAAAAAGGCTAGTCTGCCGGACGGTAAAACGGTTCCGGCTGGAGAATCCGAAGAAGACGAATGGGATATTCCCGCTTTTATCAGACGAAAGATGAAGTAATTAGTTAATTATAATTTATTCCCAAAAGGCAGTCGTTTGACTCCGCGCCTTTCCTAAATTATACTTTTTAAGCGTAGTATATTCAGGAATGGCGAGGGGTTTGACTGCCTTTTGTTTTTGGAGTAAAATGTGAGAGCATTGTTAAGAATTATTAAAAAAGGAGATTTTTATGTCCCGTAGAGAAATTTTGAATATACCGAGAAGGGGCAATCAATAGATAATAAGTATAAAATATAAAAAATAAATAATTTTGAATGATTTTGTATTTAATTTTTCTTTCAGAAAAATTGGTTCAAAATTCTTCTACGGGATATGCCTCAGACAAAAATAAAATTCAAGCAGATTAAAAAAAGAGACGGTCGAATTGTAGATTTCGACCAAAGCAGAATTACTCGAGCTATTTCGGCCGCAGGCCAGGCTACTGGAGAATTTAATTTGGAGACAGCCAATCGGATATCCGATCAAGTAGTTAAGAAATTGGGTGAAATTTTTATTAACAAGAAGAATATTCCTGACGTGGAGAATATCCAAGATCTTGTAGAAATTGTTTTGATGAAAGAAAATTATATTGATTCAGTTAAGTCATACATAATCTATCGTAAAGAGCACCAGAATATTAGAGAAGAAAAAAAAAGGATTTTGAACGGCAAAAATACCCGGCTCCCTTTAAGTTTAAACTCCCTGAAGATTTTGGCTGGCCGGTATTTAGCTAAAGATGCTAAAACGCGAAAAGTTATTGAAAGTCCGGAAGAGATGTTTCAAAGAGTTGCCAAGGCGATATCTGGAGTAGAAAAGAAATACGGCAAATTGCCTAAGGAAATTGAGAAATGGCGTGATAAATTTTATCAGGTAATGTATAATTTTGAATTTTTGCCGGCTGGACGAACCTTAACTAATGCCGGGACCGCTATGTCAGTTATTTCTAACTGTGTAGTTTTGCACATAGAAGACAGTGTGAATGATATTTTTAAGACGCTCCGTGACGCTGCTCTTCTGCAGCAGAGTGGCTCTGGAATAGGTTTCCCTTTTCATCTTCTTAGACCGGCTGGTTCATTAACAAAAAAAACCCAAGGCGTTTCAACAGGGCCACTTTCTTTTTTACGCGTTTACGATAAAGCCTTTGGTGTGATTAAGCAGCAAGGGAGACATGGGGCGAATATGGCGGTAATGAGAGTGGATCATCCGGACATCCTGGATTTTATCCATGCTAAAGATATAGAAGGAGAGCTTTCCAATTTTAATATTTCTATTTCCTTGACCGACGAATTTATGAAAAAGGTAAAGACTAAATACGATAAGCCATGGCTCTGTCAATTTAAAGGCAAGAAGATGTTGCCAAGGAGGATAACCAGAGATCGTTATGGGCAGATTTCCCAAATTCAAGAGATTAAAATGACTCCCGGAGAAATTATGGCTGAGATTGCTAATAATGCCTGGATTAATGGAGAACCGGGTATAATATTTATTGATCGGGTTAACAAGACCAATCCTCTGCCGGGGCTAGGAAGAATTGAAGCTTCTAATCCATGCGGTGAACAATTTTTGCATGATGGCGATGTTTGTAATTTGGGCTCTATTAATTTAGATAGATTTGTTGATAACAAAAAGATTAAATGGGACAGGCTTAAAGAAGTAACTGAATTAGCTGTTAGAATGCTGGATAATGTTGTAGATATAACAAAATTTTCTATAGACAGAACCAACAAGACATTTAAGAAAAATAGAAGAATTGGTATAGGCATAATGGGTTTTGCTGATTTTCTTTTCCAATTGGAAATACCTTATAATTCAGAACAGGGATTTAATACGGCGGAAAAAGTAATGAAGTTCATAAATCAGACAGCGCATAATACCTCTAGCAGGCTGGCTGAAGAAAAAGGAATTTTCCCTAATTATGATTTAAGCGTTTGGAAAAAAAGAAAAATTAAGATGCGTAATGCCGCTCTTACGTGTATTGCGCCTACTGGCACCATTTCTATGATTCCCGAAGTTTCTTCGGGCGTAGAACCTTATTTCGCTTTGTCTTATACTAAGAAACAGGTAATGGGCAAAGACGAATTTTATTACGTCAATCATTATTTAGAGAAGAAACTTAAAGAAGAAAATCTTTGCTCTAATAAAATAATTAACAAGATATATCGGGATGGGAGCATCCAGAATATTAAGGAAATCCCTAAAAAAATTAGGAAAATTTTTGTCGGCTCAATGGACATTAAGCCACAAGATCATATTAGAATGGAAGTCGCTTTTCAGAAATATTTAGACAACAGTATATCAAAAACCATAAACCTTCCTAACGAAACTACCAGATTTGATGTGGAGAAAGTAATCCAGTCAGCTTGGCAGTCAGAATGTAAAGCCTTTACTGTTTATCGCAGTGGCTCTAGAGAAAAAGAAGTTCTAACGATTAAAAATAAGACGGAAACAGATAATGATTTAACCCAAGAAGACGTCACTCCCCCTACTTCAATTTTAGGAGATTCTACTAAATAGAATAATGTTTATAGCGAGTTTATCGAACTATGATTCAGGTTTATACAGGCGGCGGCAAAGGTAAAACAACAGCCGCTTTGGGCCTGGGATTAAGAGCTATCGGCGCTAAAAAGAAGGTCTTGTTAATCCAGTTTTTAAAAGACGGTCGAAGTTCAGAAATAGAAACAATCAAGAAATTAGATAATTTTGACGTAAAAATTTTTGGAAGTAAAGGGTTTTTGAATAAATATAAATTATCTAAAATAGATTTTGACCTTGCTAAGCAAGGTTTTAATTTTGCTCAAAAGAATATCAAAAGTAGATTATATAATTTAATTATCCTTGACGAGATAAATGTTCTTAACAGTCTTGGTTTGTTAAAAACAGATGATATTTTAGAACTAATGAAAAGCAATTTTGCTGGAACTGAACTTATTTTGACCGGGCGTAATGCCGCAAAGAGAGTTATCGAATCCGCCGATCTGGTTACTGAAATGCAGGAAGTCAAGCATTATTTTAGAAAAGATATTAAAGCTAGAAAAGGGATAGAATATTAAGCGCATATGGCTAAATCTCAAATCTTACTTTGCATCTGCCTGGCTTTCATTGGCGGAATTTTAATTGATTCTTTATTCGATGGCCCTCGGTTTTTCTGGAAGGGCTTTTCTTTTTTAGGCCTAAGTCAAGAAACAACTGAACAACTGGATCAGTACTATGACCGGGAACTTGAATTAGAAGGAATTGTCGCTAATGAGCCGGAGCAGCGGATTAATCAACAAAAATTTGAGTTTAAGGTTAAGAGCATTCCCGGGAAAATTTTAGTCATTACTGAAATCTATCCGGAGTATCATTATGGCGACAAATTAACAATTAGTGGACGTTTAATAGAACCGGCTGTTTTTGAAGATTTTGATTATCAGGCTTATTTATCCAAAGATAAAATTTATTTTGTTGTTTATTCTCCTTATATTAAATTATTGGAAAGGCGTCAGGGGAACTGGTTCCATCAGAGAATTTTTAATTTTAAAGACAAACTAAGAGAAGTTATCAATCAGACGCTTTTGCCGCCGCAAAGCAGTATTCTGCGGGCAATTTTTTTAGGCGACCGTTTTGGTCTTTCAGAAGAATTTAAAGAAAAATTGAATATTGCCGGAGTTCGTCATATCGTGGCTATTTCCGGAATGCATATGATTATTATGGTCCAAATCCTGCTTTTTTTAGCTTTGGGGATTGGCCTTTGGCGGGGACAGGCTTTTTATTTCGTTGTCCTTTTACTAATTGCCTATATTATAATGATTGGCGCGCCGGCTTCGGCGGTAAGAGCCGGAATTATGGCCGGCTTACTGTTGTTAGCCCAAAAATTAGGACGTTTAAGAGGTTCAGCACGGGCAGTTGTTTTTGCCGCGGTGATTATGCTTTTGTTCAATCCTTGGCTGTTAAAATCCGATGTTGGGTTCCAGCTTTCTTTTATAGCCTGTTTGAGCATTATTTATCTTAAACCGATTTTGGATAATTGGTCAGCTAAATGGCCCAACCCCTGGCGTTTAAAAGATATTTTAACGATGACTTTAGCGGCTCAATTGGGAGTTCTGCCGGTTTTAATCTTCCATTTTGGCCGGCTTTCTTTGATTTCTCCTTTGGCTAATTTAATAATAGTTCCTTTATTACCGTTTATAATGATATTGGGAATAGTTTTAAGTTTTGCCGGCTTAATCTGGTTGCCATTGGCTAAAATTATTGCTTGGCCGGTCTGGCTTTTGCTGACTTATCTGGTTAAGGTAATTGAATTTTTCTCATCCTTGCCTTTAGCCGCTTACGAGTTCAAAAATGTTTCCTTAATGGTCTTATCAGGATATTATTTGGTTTTAATTTGGGTAGTTTATAAGTTAAAGGCCGTGCCTTAAAAACTTAAGGATTGTCGTTGAGAGTAGTGATCTTACGCCGGAGGCGGAAAGTCACGCTCGCCTGTCCGCCTCTAGAGGGAGAAGACGGTTCTTAAATTTTGGCAAAGGCAAGCTGATAAGAACAGTCTTTAAAATGACGCCCTTGTGCTCAAGGGACATCATTTTAAGGACTGTCCTTTAATGGCTTTAATGATTGTCCTATGACGATATATGCTTTTCAAAAAACGCAAATTTAATTATTTTATATTAATTGCTCTTTTAGCAGGGGCTTTTTATACTTGGCTGGCTGTTTTTAAACAGGCGCCGGATAATATTTTAAAGGTTCATTTTTTTGATGTGGGTCAGGGCGATTCCATTTTCATTGAAACGCCGCAGGGAAAACAAGTTTTGATTGACGGCGGGCCGGACAAAATGATTTTAGAAAAATTGGGCGAAACAATGCCTTTTTATGACCGGAGTATTGATTTGGTTATTTTAACTCATCCTGACGCGGATCATATAACCGGGCTGGCGGAGGTTCTTAAGTTTTATCAAATCGATCATATTTTATCCAGTGGATTTGAAAAAGATACGGCCGTTTACCATAAATGGCGCGGGTTAATTGAAGAAAAAGATATTCCTTTAACCCTTGCCCGAAACGGACAACAAATATTCTTGGAAAAAGGAATAGTCATGAAAATTCTTTGGCCCGAGCAGTCATTAATGAATTCAATGGTTAAAAATGCCAATGATGCTTCAGTAGTTGGCCAATTAATCTATGGACAGATAGAAATTCTTTTAACTGGAGATATTGAGAAAAATATAGAACAGTATCTGGTGACTCATTTGCCGGCTGGCGGGTTAGAGTCAGACATTTTCAAAGCGCCGCACCATGGAAGTAAAACATCCACCAGCTATAATTTTCTGAAAGCGGTTAATCCGCAAATAGCGGTTATTTCAGTTGGCCTTGATAATAGATACGGCCATCCTCATAAAGACATTCTGGAAAGACTTAAATACATTTCAGTTTACCGGACAGATTTAATGGGCGATGTGGAAATTTTAACGGACGGGAATTTGCTGAAAACAAGAACCGAAAAATGATTTGCCAAGGGACTTTTTTTCTGATAAAATAAACATAAGATGGGTAAAAATCATAAATCAAAAGAAATAAGTTTAGTGATTATTAAACCAGATGGAGTCCAGCGGTCTTTAATTGGAGAAATAATCAGGCGCTATGAAAGGACCGGTTTAAAGCTGATAGCTTTAAAATTTTTTATCCCAACCAAGGAACAAGTCAGAAGGCATTATTTAATTCTGGACACTTGGCTGGAAGATGTTGGGTCAAAATCAATAAACGCTTATGTTAAAAAAGGCCTTAGGCCGCCTTTCAGAAATCCTAAGGAATGCGGTCAGCGTGTTTTGAAAAGATTGGAGAATTATTTATCTTCTGGACCGGTAGCAGCTATGATTTGGCAGGGTAATGAGGCAATTGGCGTAATTAGAAAGGTTACCGGAGGTACCGAGCCCTTGTCTTCGGATGTCGGAACAATTAGAAGCGATTTTACAATTGATTCCTATTCTTTGGCTGATGTTGACGACCGGGCTATTAGGAATTTAGTTCATGCTTCAGCTAGTCCTAAGGAAGCGGGAAAAGAAATTAAAATCTGGTTTAAACCAAGCGAAATTATCAAATACCGGTTAATTTCAGAAGCCATATTATACGATGTTAATTTAGACGGCATTAAAGAATAATTTACTTGACAGAATTCTTTTAATTTGTAAGAATTAAACAAAAATGAATAAATTTTTATTCTCAGCTTTAATCGGTTTAGTTTACTTTACTGGCTTAGAGCCCAGGCTTTTTTAAGTAATTAGCGTTAATCCATACTTAAAAAAGCTAACTCTCTGGTCAGTTTTTTATTAGGCCTTTAACAATTAATAAGGAGGAAAAGATGGAAAAGGTTGTAGTAAGTTGTTATAACTGTGGAGAGAAAGTAGAAACGCTTTTTATCTACGGAGGCGAAAGCTCGGTAGTTGCATGTCGGTCTTGTGGTTCGGTAAATGAAGTTTATCGTGGCAAAGACGGGCAACTAAAGACAACTTATGTACTTCAGACTCTTAAAGAAGCCTGGTAATTTAAATAGTTTAAAAAGGGGGTACTGATGAAATGCGGAAATTGTAATAGTGATATTGATTTTAGATTGGTAGAGAAGAAGAAAATTAATATCAACGATATGAACCCGAGTTTTACTTTCTATTGTCCTCATTGTGGCGCGGAGAATCATGTCAAGTGCCGGCATAAGACGGGAAAAAAGAGAAGCGTAAAAATTTCACAACCTTCTTTTGCTTGATTAATGCCTTGCTAAGCGAAACAAAAAAAACGCTTAGCAAGGCATTTTATTTTGTTCGCCTTCGCATAAAGCTACGGCATAACAAGTCGGGGCGACAGGATTTGAACCTGCGATCTTCGGACCCCCAGCCCGACGCCTTAAGCCGCTAGGCCACGCCCCGTAGAAGAATTTCAAAAGATTTTTCGGAGAAAAATCAAATGCGGAGCCATTTGAAATTTCTCTACGGGGCACGCCCCGTATTATTTTTTGGTCTTGCTCATGGCTTTGATGCATTTGGCGCAAGCCTTAACTCTTTTGCCATTAGAAAGACGAACCCATTGTAAATTGGGGTATTTCATTTTTTTGCTGGTTGGGTTATAATTACCACGGAGCTTCTTTCGGGTAACCGTTACCATCGATTTTTTCCCGCAAATAGCGCATACTCTGCTCATAATAGTTTATACTTTATCATATTGTTTTCTATTTTTCAAGCAGTCTTAAGAGGACAGCCCTTGAAATTATGCTCTTTGAGCATAAGGACGTCATTTCAAGGACTGTCCTTTGACGATTATGGAGACTTTTATTATTTTAATTTTCCAATTGGCTGTTTTATTGATGTCGGTAGTCATTCATGAATTTTCTCATGGATGGACGGCTTATCAATTAGGCGACTCGACAGCTAAATATCAAGGGCGACTGACTCTTAACCCGATTAAACATCTGGATTTTTTTGGCTCTTTGATTGTCCCTTTGGCAATCTTTATTTTTTCCGGTGGGCAGGCAATTTTCGGTTGGGCCAAACCGGTTCCTTTTAATCCGTATAATCTGCGTGACCAAAAATACGGAATAGCTAAAGTGGCGGCGGCTGGGCCCGGGGCAAACATTCTTATAGCTTTAATTTTTGGTTTGACCCTACGTTTTTTACCGTCGCAGCTCTTGCTTTTCAGCGGACTAGTTCAGATTCTTAGCTTAATTGTTTTTCTGAATTTACTTTTGGCCGTTTTTAACCTAATCCCTTTGCCGCCCTTAGACGGTTCTAAGATACTTTTTGCATTCTTGCCCCGCTCTTTGGAAAGATTAAGATTGTTTCTGGAGCAATACGGGACTTTTATCTTAATTTTTTTCATTTTTTTCGCTTTTCAATGGATTTTGCCTCTGGTTTTTCTGATTTACCAGATTATTGTTGGTTGACGCAAAAATCCTTCCTTTAAAAGGAAGGATTTTTGCTCTCAGGCAGGGAATAATTGCCTTGCCTTATTTTCTTTCTTCTAATTTAACCGTAGTGGTTCCTATTTTGTCCTGTCTTAAAATTTTTATCTTGATTATATCTCCCGGTTTGCATTTATGAATTAGTTCCTGAAGAGGATTTTTATCAGTAACTTTGATTCCGTTAAATTCCAGAATAATGTCGTTTTCCATCAGGCCCGCTTTAGCGGCCGGGCTGTTAGGAACGACTGCTGAATCGCCTGCTTCTGGCTCGCGGATAATCAAAGCGCCGTGGTCAACCGGCAGACGGATATTGAATCTTTGGGAGAATTCTTCCTGGGTAGCTTTGTTAATAATCAAATAACGGACTCCTAGAAATGGCTGGATAATCCGTCCGTGTTTTTTTAAATCCTCAATGTCCTTTTTAGCATTGTGGACGGGAATGGTAAAGCCGATGTTTTGGGCGCCCATAACGATGGCGACGTTGATTCCGATGACCTTGCCGTCCATATTGACCAGCGGCCCTCCAGAATTTCCCGGATTAATAGCGGCGTCGGTCTGAATTAATCCTCTGAGTTCGGCTCTCTGGCCGGAAACTCCGTCGTGGGCAGTGATAAAGCGGCTTAATCCTGAAACAACTCCGGTGGAAACAGTATTCGGGAAAACGCCCAAAGGATTACCGATAGCAATAACGCCTTCTCCCAGATCAACCTTATCAGAATTCCCTAATTCCAAAAAAGGAAATTTTTTATTCTTAGCATCTTTCACTTTTATAATAGCAACGTCATTGACCGGATCGCGGGCTAAAATTTCCGCTTGGTATTCTTTTTCATCGGCGGTAACAATAGTGTAATCCACTTCAGGAGAAACGATTACGTGGCGGTTAGTCAAAATTACCCCTTCTGGAGAAACAAAAAAACCACTGCCACCGCCAATCTTAACTTTTTGTTTCCCTTCATGCCGGTACTGAGTTATCGGCGGGCCGTAAGGGCCGAGGAATTCATCAAATGGCTGAATGTGATATTTCCTTATCTTAGGCAAGTCTTTGCTGATGATAATGCTTACTACAGCCGGACTTACTTTTTTGACGATTTGGACAACGGGTGATTTTTGCATAATCCTATTTTTAATTTATCGATATTCCTAGTATATTCCATTGACTTGGTTTAGTCAATATTATAATATTAGAGAGTGTGGAAAACTTGCCCTCGTAGTTCAACGGATAGAACAGGGGCGTCCTAAGCCCTTGATGTGGGTTCGACTCCTACCGAGGGTACATAATATTTATCCAAGAGCGAAGCGATTGGTAAATAAATACTATATCCGTCTCAGGTGAACGCTGAATTTATTGGCAAAATCAAGATTTTGAATAAATTCGCGGGCCCATAGCGCAGTTGGTTAGCGCGTCTGTATGGCATACAGGAGGTCGAGGGTTCGAATCCCTCTGGGTCCACATAATATTTATCCAAAATTTATTTTGGTTATAGATATTATGCCCGCCTCAAGAGGGCTGGAAGTAGATCTTGCCCGCCTCAGGCGAACGCTGAATTTATTAGCAAAATTAAAATTTTGAATAATTTTGCGCCGAGGTAGCTCAGGGGTAGAGCATTCGACTGAAAATCGAAGTGTCGGCGGTTCGATTCCGCCCCTCGGCACCAAAAGCGGGAGTAGCTTAGTGGTAGAGCGTCTCGTTGCCAACGAGAAGATCGCGGGTTCGAACCCCGTCTCCCGCTCAAATTGTTATAAGTTAAATAGTCAGAAAACGGCTTATCCAAGCCATTTTTTAGTAAAAAAAGAGTAAAAATACTTGACAAATATGTCAAGCTATGATAGTATATAGGGAATCCCTGAAAGGGGATTTTTAATTTGTTTGTTTTCTTGCCTTTGAATAGATAATTTTTTATCTGTTCAAAGAAGGAGCAAACAGGTTTATGTATACTATCAGCAGCAAGTTTTCCGTTTCACTAGTCTTAGTTAGCTTATTTTCTAACATTGTTTTCCCTAAATATGGATTAACTGATAGCGATTTAGAAGAAATTGATTTAATGTCGGAAGATTCTTTGGCCACTGTCCAAGGACAGGCCTTGATTCAACCGGGTTTTCCGTATGTTCCTGAAGTGGTTGCCCAAAATTGGGTAACGATTACCGCTTATTCCAGTACGCCTGACCAGACCGACTCAACCCCTTTTATTACCGCTTCCGGGAAAACCGTTTGTGACGGAATCGTCGCTTGTAACTTTTTAAGCTTCGGGACCAAGGTTCGTTTCCCTGAATTGTACGGAGATAAAATTTTCGTGGTTGAAGACCGAATGGCTCTTCATAACAGTCATAAAATAGATATCTGGTTTTCGACTCGCTGGGAAGCAAAACAATTTGGAGTCAAGATAACTAAGGTTGAAGTATTAGGAACATAAAAACCCCCGATTTGAATCGGGGGTTTTTATGTTGGCGCACTGTATCAAAGATAGCTCAAACGCACATAAAAATTCGTAAAACAAAACATATAAAAAAAATTGAGCCCCGAGTGGTTTTGCCACAAGGGGCTCAGTTAACAGCGGTCATCGCCTTAGCTCGCTACTCACTATGCGCTTGTACGCGAAGTAGGGTATGAGCTTGAAAATAAGTTCTCGTTTGTTCCATTGCTTGCGAGATCGAACTCGCTCCTGCTTGGAATCGGAGCAAAACCAGGAATCTTCCGGGTATTGCTCGATTTCCTCGCAAACGCGAACTTCAATTCTCGCTCCGACTTCGCGTACGGCCTGTTGGACATCACGAAGAGCGCGCCAAAGATGCGGCTTGGCAGCTACGACCCACAACTCGGTGATTCTGTGACGCTTCGCCCACTGGACGGCTTCTCGGGCAATGCGCAGAGTTGACGGCGGGTTGCCCGGCTTTTCCTCAATATACTCCACTTGGATCCTCGGCTTGACCCGAATGTCAAGCTGGGTATACACCAGAGCATCGAGCTCACACGCCTTCTCCGAAGCGATTTCGGCGATACGCTGGTTGGACCGGATTGTCTCCGGTACTCCGAAAGCGAATGCAACAATACCTGTAGTTTTCAATTTTTACCTCCTGTATATAAAGTTGGAAAAGTACCGATTTTTGACTATCTAAAGTATAGCATATTTTTACCTTGTTGTAAAGGGTAACAAAAAATCAGCATTTCTGCTGTTCCTTAAACTTTTTGGTCGCCGAGTCCCGCACTAAAACAAGTTCAGTACGAGGCAAACTCCGCGAGGCGACCTCCAAATCGTTGACTTTTTCTCGGTGGTGCCGCGGGTGGGACTCGAACCCACATGGATAAAATCCACACGATTTTAAGTCGTGCGCGTAAACCAATTCCGCCACCGCGGCATTCAAGAGGCCACGACCGGAGTCGAACCGGTTTAGACGGTTTTGCAGACCGTTGCCTTACCGTTTGGCTACGTGGCCTTGTTCTGATTTTAACATTTTTTTGACAGAATTCAATGTTTTTTAATTTGTCCTAAAATTTCTTCGATTCTTTGAGCTTTGATTTCTGTTTGGTCAATCTCAAATTGAATTTTAGGGACTATTTTCAAATATAATTTTTTATTCAGCTCCTGTTGAAGATGATAAATTTTTTTATGGATTATTTCCAAAGCCAATTCTCCTTTGTCATTGGGAATAACGTTGATTTTAACCTTAGCATGAGACAAATCGGCCGAGGTCTCAACCTGATTAACAGTTACTAAAATATCTTCAAATCTAATTTCCCGTAGGATTAATTTGCTGATTTCCTGCCTAAGAAGCTCATTGATTCTTTCAATGCGTTGAGACATTACTATATCTCCCTTTTTTCTCTTTTTTCTTCGTAAATTTCCAGCACATCACCCTTTTCAATCTTTTCGATGCCTTTAAATAAAATACCGCATTCTTGACCCTTGTTAACTTCTTCAATTTCCTTTTTATCCCTTTGAAGCTGAACTAACTTACCCTGCCCTATTTTTTTATCTGCCCCGCCTGCATCGCCTGGCGAAGCACTGCGGGTAGGCCGAATAATATCAATTAAGGTTCCTTGCTTAATTTGTCCTTTAATTACTTTCCCGCCTACAATTTGCCTGTCCTTTTCAGTTCGGAACAAAGCCATAACCTTAAGCTGCCCGAGGATGTTTTTTGAAATTTCCGGCGTCAGTAATTTAGAAAGCAACTCTCTGACTCCTTGGATAAGTTCATAAATTATATCAAAAAGCAGCATTTTTACTTTTTTATGCTGGGCTAATTGACGGATAGTTAAACTGGCTTTTACGCGAAAGCCAATTATTTTTGCCTTGGAAGATTCAGCCAGTTTGATATCTGATTCGTTAATGTCTCCGACTTCAGCTTTCAAAATCCTTAAAATGACTTCGTCCACAGGAATGCTTTTAAGCGAAGCTCTAATTGCTTCCAAGGAACCTCGGACGTCGGATTTGAGGATAATATTAAGAATTTTTTTATCCGGTTCAAAAACGAAAACTTCTTTTTCTTCTTTTCTCTTAGCGGCTTTCCGCTCGGCTTTAACTCGGGCTAATTCCAAGCTTTCAAAAGTGTAGAATTTTTCTCCTACTTGAGGAACCTGATTAAAGCCGGTAACGATAGCCGGAGTTGAAGCAAGGGCCTTTTCAATCGGAGAAAACCGGAAATCTTCCATAGTTTTGATTTTTCCAATAGCCGAACCGGTGCCAATAATATCCTGATTGCTTAAAATTCCTTGCTTTACCAAAAGAGTTGCCGTGGCGCCTCTTTTGTTATTCTGGTGAGACTCAATAACCAACCCTGAAGCTGGCTGGGATAAATCGCCTTTCAATTCTTCCATTTCGGCTACCAGAAGGATTATCTCTAAAAGCTCGTCAATCCCTTGCTTAGTTTTGGCCGATACGTTAATTGAAGGAATCTGGCCTCCCAATGATTCCACGCTGAGATTGTTTTTAGACAATTCTTCTTTGACCCGTTCCGGCTGGGCTTCTTTCTTATCAATCTTATTTAAAGCGACAATTGCCGGCAAGCCGCTTTTTTTAATATGTTCAATAGCTTCTTTGGTTTGCGGTTTGACTCCTTCTTCGGCGGCCACTACCAGAACGGCGATATCGGCCACTTTGGCTCCCCGCGAACGCATAGCCGAAAAGGCTTCATGCCCGGGAGTGTCAATGAAGGTGATTTTTTTGCCCTGATGTTCTACCTGATAGGCGCCGATATGTTGGGTAATCCCGCCTGATTCCCGGGCGGTAATTTTCAAATCTTTAATCGCTTCCAGAATTGAAGACTTGCCGTGGTCGACGTGGCCTAAAATAACCACCACCGGTGGTCGTACCTGAATATTCTTTTGTTCCTTCTCTTCTGTCATGTATCGCTTAAATTAACATTTTTAACAGCTTTGGTCAAATTGAACTCCATAAAACCAATCGGTTTTTTTAACCTTCAATTTTCTTGTATTTATTTTCTGGTTTTTGCGCCGGCCTTTTTTAAGGCCTCTAATTCTTCTTTGGACAGGGGATATTTTGACTGACCGGATTCAATCGGCTTGCCGTAAATTCGGGTTCCTTCACGGGAGTATAAACTGGAAATAACCAGACCGTTCTTATGGGCATCCAGTAAAGCAATGGCAAAACTCTGATTGCCGCCGGTGTCTTTAAAGGGATTGAATCGAACCAAGCCGATTTTTTGAATGCTCTGCCCGGCCATTTTTTTGAGGTTTTTTAATAATTTATCAAGCTCTTTAATATTTTGCTCTGCTTTCTTAAGATGCTTGATTTCTTCAAAAAGCACCTCTTCCAAATCAGTGGCCTTTTTACCGTTAAAGAAAGTTTTTAATCTCCTTTTTATGTTCCATAACCGCAGAGAGATAAAAATATTCCAGATCAAAAAGAGGAGGAGAATAAGCAGAAAGAGGTAAGTGATTTGATTGTTAATTAGAAAATTAGTGATATTCATAGAAGATATGACCGCTTTCGCGCAGCTACTGGCGGACTTCGTCACGCCGTAGCCACGCTTCAGCGTGGCAAAGGCGGAGAGGGTGGGATTCGAACCCACGGTCATCCAAAGACGACAACGGTTTTCGAGACCGTCCCTTTCGTCCGCTCAGGCACCTCTCCCTTTATAATTCTAACTTCTTTTTTAATTGTCTTCTACCTTGAGATTTTTTATAAAAATTTTCTGTTTTTTGAGCTAATGTTTTTGTCTGGTATGCTTCGTAATAAATTAAATCCCATGGCCTGAAATTTCTTGTAGATTTTACTTTTCCGAAATTGTGTTCTTTAAGTCTTTTTTCTAGATTACTGGTGCTTCCTCTATACAATTTATTATTTTTTTGGTTTTTTAGAAGATAAAAATAATACATGGTTTTTCCGCGACGTCTCCGCTTACGCGGAGCGCGCGGACCCGCTCACTTTGACTTTAGTCAAAGATGAAGCGGGCGAGACCGTCCCTTTCGTCCGCTCAGGCACCTCTCCATATGTATTTTTTGTTTTGGTGGGCGGTGAGGGATTCGAACCCCCGACCTTCTGGGTGTAGACCAGACGCTCTAACCAGCTGAGCTAACCGCCCTTACGAATTTTCTTCAAATTTGTAATTTGGCGAGAAGATTCAACATCCACTTCTGGCGGATAATATCATTATCATACCGCTAATCTTTTGAAAAATCCAGTTTTCTTGCTATAATCTGGTTATGTTCGGATTTTTGAGAAAGAAATATTTTGCCCGGCCTTTATCACAGGATGCGGGAAGAAGCGACTTTGATCAGACTATAAAGATAGAAAAGAATTTTTGGGACCAGGTTAAAAAAGTTCACTTTATTGGGATCGGTGGAATCGGAGTGTCAGCGTTGGCCCAAATGGCTCTTTTGCTGGATAAGCAGGTAGTTGGGTCTGATTTATCGTTCGGGCCGGCCTTAAAGAAAATTAAAAAATTAGGCGGTCAAATTTTTATTGGCCATAGAGAATCGAATCTTAATAAAGACGCAGATATTGTTATTTATTCGCCTGCTGTTAAAAATGACAACTCTGAGTTAATTTTAGCGAGGAAATTGAATATTCCCGCTTACTCTTATCCTCAAGCGCTGGGCTTAATCTCAAAAGGTAAATACATGCTGGCGGTTTCCGGCGCTCACGGGAAAACTACCACTACGGCCATGCTGGCTGAAATTATGATTGCCGAAAAAAAAGAACCTACGGTAGTAATTGGTTCTTTTTTAAACAAACAAAAAGGCAATTTTATTTTAGGCAAAAGCAAATACTTCATTGTTGAGGCCTGTGAATATCAAGAATCCTTTCTTAATCTTGAACCGGATGTTTTAATAATTACCAATATTGACAACGACCATCTTGATTATTACGGGACAATTAAAAAAATTCAGAAGGCCTTTGCTAAATTAATTTCAAAGGTTCCTCGAGATGGATTTGTAGTTTGTAATCCTAATGACGAAAAAGTTAAATCGGCCTTATCAATGGCCGACTGCAAAGCAAAAATAGTTGATTATTCAAAAGAAATATCGAATATTGAACTACTGGTTCCTGGCCGGCATAATATTCTGAATGCCCAAGCCGCTTTGGCGGCGGTTAAAGCAACGGGCGTTAAAGAAGAAAAAGCGCTAGGAGCGCTTAAAAAGTTTTCCGGGACTTGGCGCCGTTTTGAATACAAAGGCAAAACTAAAAAAGGCGCTTTGGTTTATGATGATTACGCACATCACCCAACGGAAGTCAAAGCAACTTTAAAAACAGTTAGAGAAAAATTTCCCGATAAAGAAATTACGGTTGTTTTCCAGCCGCATTTATATTCCAGAACCAAATTTTTATTAGGTGATTTTGCTAAAAGTTTTAATCAGGCTGACCGGGCAATTATTACTGACATTTACGCGGCTCGAGAAAAAGACGACGGAAGCATTCACGCTAGAGACTTAGCCGAAGGAATCAGTAAATTTAATGAGCGTGTTAGATATGTGTCAAGTTTTTCAGAGGTAAAAGAATATTTGAAAAACAAGTTGGGCAAAAACGGCGTTATTATCACTATGGGCGCCGGAGATGTTTACGAAATCGGCGAGGCGTTAATAAAATAAATAAAGTGGAAATCAAAAAAGGCATCCGAATGGATGCCTTTTTATTATGTTTTTGGGAAGAAGTATTATTAAAGATTTGGTTTAGTGCCCAGGGCGGGACTCGAACCCGCACGTCCCGAAAGACATAGCTCCTCAAGCTACCGCGTATGCCAATTCCGCCACCTGGGCTTTATTCCCTTTATTGCTTTTTAGTTTCAGTTTTTTGTTTAGGGGTGATTTCCTTAAGTCGAGCCTGTTTGGCTGATTTGTCTCGGATATAATAAAGTTTGGCTCGGCGGACTTTGTATTTTTTTACTACTTCTATATTTTCAATAAAAGGCGCGTGGATAGGGAAAATTCTTTCCACTCCGACTCCGGAAGCGACTCTCCGAACAGTAATAGTCGCGTTAATTCCTTTGCCGTGTTTGCGAGCAATAACCAATCCTTCAAAGGATTGGATTCTTTGTTTGTCTTTTTCCTTTATCTTCTGATGAACCTTAACAACATAACCCGGCCTGATTTCAGGCAGGTCCTTTTTTAATTGTTTCTTATTAAATGAATCAAGTTTGTTCATAATTCTTGAAGAATATTTTTTAATTCCTCTGGCAAATCCGATTTAAGCTCCATTATCTTACCATCAGGCGATTTAAATTTCAAGTAAGCGGCGTGGAGAAACTGCCTTTTTAAGCTATCCGGTTGCGGTTGCCTTTTAAATTTATATTGCTGGTCGCCGGCGATTGGATGGCCGATAGAAGCTAAATGGACTCTAATTTGATGAGTCCGGCCGGTTCTAATCTGAACTTCCAGCAGGGTATAGTCGGAAAATCTTTTTATAACCTTATATTCAGTCCAGGCCGGTTTAGCTTTTTCGTCTAACAAGACGCTTCTTTTTTTATAGTCTTTTTTAGAAAAGCTGATTGATTTGGTAATGGTTCCTTTTCCATCTTTCACTTGTCCGTGAACCAGAGCCAAGTATTTTTTTGTTATTTTTCTTCCTTGAAACTGTTTTTTTAAATAATTGAAGGCGGAATTGTTTTTAGCTATAATCATTAAGCCGGAGGTATCTTTGTCTAAACGGTGGACAATTCCCGGCCGCAAAGGGTCATCGCCGACATTTTTAATTTCCGGATAATAATCAAGCAGCCAATCAATCAAAGTATTTTTTTGACCTGCTTTAAGCGGATGAACCAATAAGCCAGCTGACTTATCAATAATCAGCTGGTCCTTGTCTTCAAAGATAATTTTCATGTATATAGTTATTAATTTTAATGTACGGCGGCTCATCCGAAGTTTTTGGAGGCAAGTATTCTTGCTGACAAAAATTTTGGATAGCCGACTGTTGTGCGATGTGTCGCGTACCCGCGACCGAGCCAACAGACGGCGGAGCCGCCGCACATTGTACAAAAGGAAGTTACTGTGACATTTTGCGCAACATCAGGGTTATACAAGGGTGAGCGACCGCAAGGAGCGAAAGCGCAGCGTCCCCTTTAGCGTTGCCCGTAGTCCGCGTTACTTTTTAGTCAAATTATTTTCAGGATTTTTATGATTATACTTCGCAAGAATTTCGGTCTTGACTAAATTGAAAGCTTCTTCAATATCCACACCAAGTTGATTGGCAAGACGACAAATTCCGAAAAACAAATCACCTACACCATCAACAAAAATTGCTTTATTTTCTTCCACAAATTTTTTGCGTTCTTCTTCTGACTTATATCTCAAATGTTGAGACATTTCAATAAGTTCTTCATGTAAATGGTCAAACTTATCAACATTTGGAACATCTTTCCAATTATTTCGCTCAGCAAAAAATTTGAGCAATTTTTGAGCATCTTTTATTGTTGTGATTTGTTTTTCTTCCATATGATTAAATAAAAATCCTGAACTTTATAAATTAATTGATTAAACGAACGGAGGGCAATGTCGTATAACTCGCTTTTATGCGAATTGAATAAGTAATATCAACATTTTATTGTATATTATACGAACTTAATGTATGATTATAGCAAACTTACTAATAATCATTTACTAAATTTAGTTTAGCAACCTCCACAAAATTATGCAAGAATATTTAGAGAAAGCAAAACAGGAATTAAGACTAAGAAATTACAGTTTTAAAACTATGAAAGCTTATCTGATTTGCTTGAGAGAGTATTTTAACTTTCAAAAAATAGATTTAGAGAGAATAGATGAAGAGAATATAAAAGAATTTTTACTGAATAAACAAAGTAAAAATTATTCTTCGCAAACAATTAATCTTTATCTAAGTGCAATAAAATTTTTCTACTACAAAGTATTGAAAATTCCTCAGAAGATAAATTTAAAATTCGCCAAACGAAATAAAAAACTGCCGATTGTTCTATCAAGAGAAGAAATTAAAAACGTCATTGACGTAATCAGAAATCCAAAACATAAATTAATAATCTCTTTGGCTTACGGCGCCGGATTAAGAATTAGCGAGGTCGTCAATTTAAAAGTAAAAGATATCAATTTAGAAGAATTAACTATTTATCTTAAAAACGCCAAAGGGAAAAAAGACAGAATTACTATTTTCCCAGAGAAAATCAAAAATAATCTTCAAAACTTAATCGCTGATAAAAATTTAAACGACTATCTTTTTGAAAGTGAACGAGGCGGAAAATTAACTGAACGGACAACTCAAAAAGTTTTTAAAAACGCGCTCCGAGGAGCCGGTATTAAAAAAGACGCTACTTTTCATTCATTAAGACACAGCTTTGCGACGCATTTATTAGAGAATGGCGTTGATGTCAGATATGTGCAAGAACTTTTAGGTCATCAAAATATCAGAACAACCCAAATTTATACTCAAGTAACAAATCCAAAACTTAAAAATATTAAAAGCCCATTATGATAAGTAAATTACAAGGTTACTTAGATGGTTTATAAAGACGGTACAAAAGATGTTGTAAAAAGTTTCAGCGAGCGGGTAAAAATTGGAGGGGTTCAAGGGGAGGAAAATTTTTGCCCGCGAGCCGTTAGCAAAATTGCAAAGAAATTTTGCGTCAATCAATCGGCGCCAGGATTTTGCTTAAAAGAGGTTCTGACATCGTTCAATATGGTGGACCGTGGGAGATTCGAACTCCCGACCTCCGCATTGCAAATGCGGCGTTCTAGCCAACTGAACTAACGGCCCTTCATCTGATTAGGATACAATTTTCGCAGAGCGAAAATTTTTTGTTTCAACGGAGCTATTGACTATAGTATAACAGATTTTGACTTAAGAAGCAAGGAACGCTTGACAGGATACCCCTCGGGGGTATATATTAAAAAAATGAAAAACAAAAAATTAATCAGACGCCTGAATATTGTTAAGGGCCAGATTGACGGACTGGCAAGAATTATGGAAAATGAAGAGGACTGCAGCAAGGTTTCAGAACAGTTTTACGCGATTAACAGCGCCTTAAAAAAAGTAATGGAGATATATTTTAAAGAGAATTTAACTTCTTGCTTAAGGTCGGTCAATTTAAAGAAGAAAAGAACAATTGACTTCTTGTTAAAAGAAATAATTAAAAATAAATAAATCAATGCTAGAATTAACCGATGAAAATTTTGAAGAAGCCATAAAAAAAGCGGACAAGCCGCTTTTAGTCGACTTTTGGGCTACCTGGTGCAGCCCTTGCCTGATTCTTTCACCGATTCTGGAGAAAATAGCCCAGGATTACAAATCAAAAATAGAAATAGCGAAAGTTAATGTTGATTCCGCCCCGACGGTCTCGCAGAAATTTGAAATACAGAATATCCCAACTGTGATTCTTTTTAACCAAACCGAACCGGTTGACGGTTTTGTCGGTGTCCGGCCGGAATCGCTGATTAAGGAATGGCTGGATAAAATTTTAGAAACGGTCGGTCAAGAGCAAGAACTAAAAAACGGTGTGGAAACAGAGGAAAACAAAGAAGGAAGAAAGGAGGATCAGGTAAAATCCAAAAAGATGGAATCAAAAAAGGGAAAAAGCGAACCACAAGAAGACGACGAGAGAAAAATCAGTCGGACAATCAAGTGGTATGAGGAATACGCTCAAAAGAATGGTTTAAAGCTGAATTCGGATGAGGAAATGGTCCGCGGCTTAATTAAGGGGCTTTTAAAAAATGAAGACAAGCACGGAGCAAGATATTGCCCTTGCCGGAGAATTGCCGGAGACATTGAGGAAGACCGGCCCAAAATTTGTCCCTGTCAATGGCATCGGGAAGAAATTAAAAAAGATGGCCGCTGTTTTTGCGGACTTTTTGTAAAATGAATTTAATTTTTTCTTTTATCGTATCTTTAGTTTTTTATCTAGCATTGACTTTTGGCTCGGGGAGTATCTTATATTGGAGCAGAGAAGAGATTGTCTTAGGGGTCATTTTATCTGCTTTAACCGGAATAATAGCCCAGCGAATTTTTAAACCGCTCAAAATCGGGATAAGCCCGAAACTGTTAAATCCTTTAAGGTGGGTTTTATTTTTAGTATATCTGTTCGTCCCTTTCTTAATTAGCGTTGTCAAAGCCAATTTAGAAGTTGCTTACCGGATTATCACCAATCGAATAAAACCGGGCATTGTTAAAATATCGCCTGACCTGAAGACTGATTTAGGTTTAACTTTGCTGGCTAATTCCATCACTCTGACGCCCGGGACATTGTCGGTCGATTTAGACCAAGAGAAAAATCTTTACGTTCATTGCCTCTGGGTTAAAGATAAAAAGCCCGGCGCCAAGCCATTGGCTTTTAAAGCCGCCAAGTGGATTAAAATAATCACTGAATAGTTTCAATGTGGCAAATAATCGCTTTAATCATTTCTGTTTTTATTATTATCGTCTTGATGAGAATTTCCCTAGTCAGGACGATTTTTGACAAATTGGTTATTCTAGACGTGGCTAACACTTTAGTTATCACTTTACTGATAACGTTGGCAATTGCCTGGCAAGAGTTTTTTTTAATTGACGTGGCCATTGTTTACGCTTTTCTTTCTTTTGTAGGCTTAATCTATTTTGTTAAATACGTCCGATAAAAACGCCTATGTTTTTATTTTATTTCTTTATTGCCGTCAGTTTGATTTTTTTCGCCTTAAGTATTTTAGGCCTGTTCCGGCTACCCGATGTTTATACCAGATTGCATTGTTCCAGCTTGGCACTGACTTTTGGTTTTGTTTTTTTTGTTCTGTCTGTGGTGACTTATTTTTCAGCTGCGGTCGAAAGCAACTTTTCAGCGATTGTCCGCGTTTTTTTAGTCGCTTTAATTGTTCTGTTAGTCGGTCCGGTTTTATCGCACGCCATCGCCAAGGCCTCATACGAAAGCGGAGCCAAGCCGCAAAAAGCGGAGAAAGGCAAATTTAACCAATTTTAATCAAATGGTTTTCCCCTGGGAACAAATTATTCAGTTTTTAATTTTAAGCGCTATGGTTTTGTCGGCCTTTTTAGCGCTGAAAAGCAGAAATCTGTTCGCTTCAATCGCTTATTTGGCGGCGATGAGCTTAATGCTGGCCGCGGAATTTTATTTACTGCGGGCGCCGGATGTGGCTATGGCCGAAGCGGCCGTAGGAGCGGGTTTGTCTTCGGCTATCTATCTGGCGGCTGTTTACCGCCTTAAACAGCTTAAAAAATAATCTTATGTTTGAGAAAAGCAGAAAATATAATTTTCAGAAAACCAAAATAACTGCTTTGGTGATTTTATTTATTTTTCTGCTCTTCATTTTGTGGTCTCTTCATCCTTGCGGGCAGCCAAAAGCAACCAAGATGGATGACTATTTTCTCCGAAATGCTCAAGAGCAGACTGGCAGCAACAATGTTGTTACCAGTATCATTTTTGATTATCGTGGACTAGATACTTTAGGCGAAGCGACTGTTTTATTCGCGGCTGCTATGGGAGTATTTTTTGTTTTTAATCCTAAGAAAAAATTGCCGTTAGATTGAACTATGACTAGAATAGTTAAAACAACCAGTTTAATAATTTTTGCTCCGATAGTTTTATTCGGCTTATATATTATTTCCCATGGCCATTTGACTCCCGGTGGCGGATTCCAAGGAGGAGCGGTGGCGGCTTCAGCCATTGCGCTGGTCTGGGCGGTTTTTAGAAGCGAAACCAAATTCTCCGCCGGATTATTCTCGTTCTTGGAATCTTTAGGGTTGTTTCTCTTTATCTTGCTGGCTTTCGGCGGTCTGGCTAGGCAAACGTTTTTATCCAATTTTTTAGCCAATACGCCGGGCTTTTTCGGACAGACAATTAATTTCGGAGTTAATCCCGGCTTTTTAGCTAGTGGCGGAGTTATCCCTTTAATGAATCTGGCCATTGGCCTGGAGGTCTTTGCGGCCTTGTCGCTGGTGATTATATTAATAGCCGGGCAAAAACATGATTAGCTTTGTTTATCTATTCGCTTTCTTGCTCCTGGCGATTGGAATTTCAGGAGCAGTTTTCAAGAAAAACCTGATTAAAGTGGCGATGTCCATTAATATTATTAGTAACGGAGTGAATTTATTTTTAATCAGTTTGGGGTATCGGACAGGAGGAGTGGCTCCAATTTTCACCAATGCGGTCGGTGTAGATATGGTCTTGCCGACTTCTCAAGCTTTGGTTCTAACTAGTATTGTCATTAACCTGGCAGTAACCGCTTTTCTGGTTTCTTTGGCCGCTTTGCTTAGTCAGAAAAAGCATTCTTAACTTATGTCTCAAACCATCATTTTAACCATTGCTGTTTTCCTGTTGGGCGCTTTCCTTCTGCCAATTGCCGGCAAATTAGGCAGGAAAACTAAAGGGGGCTGGCTCGGCTTAATTTTAATTGCGGCTAATATTTTTGCTTTTTTCTTGTATTATGAGGTTTTAACAAAGGGGCCGATGGCTTACCGCGTGGGCGCCGAACTGCCTTTTTCGCCTTCTTCGTCGGGATTCCCTTTCAGGATTGTTTTAACCGGCGATGCTTTATCAGGTTTGTTGGCTTTTGTTTTTGTTTTAATATCTTCCTTGGCTTTGCTGTTTTCTTGGAAAAATTCAGAATTTCGGCCTAAGAGCCAAGAACATCAATATTCCTCTTCAACCGGTTTTTACGTCTGGGGGTTGTTGCTTGTCGCGGGCGCGCTTGGTTTTTTATTGGCCGGAGATTTTTTCACCTTATTTGTTTTTTATGAAATAAATTCTATCGCGGCAGCCGGCTTGATTTCCTTTTTTGGAAGGAGAAAAAATCTGAAATCAGCTTTTCATTATTTGGCAGTTTTCTCCGTCGGTTCCTTATTTTTGCTTTTCGGAATTGGCCTTCTTTACAGCCAGTATGGTTTCTTGAATATGGCCGCGGTGGCCAAAAATCTTAATTTTTCCTTTTTGGACCAGATCGCTTTGGCTTTAATCATGGCCGCTTTGGCTTTAAAGGCAGGTTTTTTCCCCTTCTATTTTTGGAGACCCGGAACCTATCAATCTTCTCCTGCGCCGGCTCTGGTCTTGTTCATTGTTTCTTCGGCTTCAGCTGTTTACGCTCTCTTTAGAATTATTTTCAACGTTTTCGGTCCGAGTTTTAACCTGAGTTGGGTTTTAATCTTGTTTTCGGTTCTGTCAATTTTCGTCGGCGCTTTTCTGGCCTTGAAAGAAAACAATCTTAAAAGAGCCCTGGCTTATTTGGCTGTTTCAGAAGTGGGTTACATTTTTTTAGGAGTTTCTTCGGGATTGTCCAAGCCGGAAGCGGAATTCAGCCGTCAGGCGATTGAAGGAGGTCTATTCCATCTGGTCAACGACGTTTTAGATATGAGTTTGTTGTTTTTGCTGACCGGTCTTATTATTTATCTTGGTCGGAAAGAAAACGCTTTTGAGATACGCGGATTGGCTCGTCATCATCCCTGGCTGGCCGGAATTTTCCTTCTTGGCGTTCTGGCTGTGTCCGGTTTGCCGCCGTTAAATGGTTTCGCATCCAAGATGATGATTTATGAGTCAGTTTTTAAACTGAATCCCGCCTTGTCGGTTTTGGGTATTTTGGGCAGTATTCTGATTTTGGCGGTTTTGGTCAAAATCTTCGCTTCTGTCTTTCTTGGCTTTTCGCTAAATGCTTACCGAAAGACGCCTAAAACAGCCGCGGCGGTTATTCTGATTTTGGCGGTTAGCATGGTTTTAATCGGGCTTTTCCCGAAAAAATTTATCGCTTCCTTTATTAACCCGGCCGCCGAATCCCTGATTTTGCCGTCGGTTTACGTAGGTAAAGTTATCAATTAAATCCTATGGAATTAATTTGGCAGCCTAAAATTGCTTTGATTTCTTTTCTCCTAATATTTTCGGTCGTTTATCTTGTCTATTTGTTGGGCGAAAAAAAATATCAAAAAAAGACGTCCCAAACGACGACTTACTTTTCCGGCGGCCAGCCGCCAGAAAAAAACGAGCTGAAAAATTGCTATTGGGGATTTTTTGAAGATTTTAAAAAACTCTACAGATTTTTATTCCGGATTCAAAAAGAAAATGCCAATGACTATATTTTCATCTTTATTTTTGGCTTAGTCATATTCCTTCTAATTTTAAGTTTTTAGAATTATGACTGGATTAACCTTACAATTAACGATGATGGTGGTCTTAATTTTCGGTAGCGTCTTTTTAGGTCTGCTTTTGAAAGGGATTGACCGAATTTTGTCGGCCCGAATGCAAAAAAGGGTCGGACCGCCTCTGCTTCAGCCATTTTATGATTTCAGAAAATTGATGGTTAAAGAAAGCATTGTGCCGAAATACGCCTCTAAGTGGATTTTCAGTTTGGCGCCTCTAGTTTCTTTAACGGTTTCTATTTTGATTTTGTTTTATCTTCCCATAGCCGGCGTTTCCGTTTTAAGCGGGGCCGGAGACCTGATTTTAATCATCTATCTCTTCATTTTCCCGGGTCTATGTTTGGCTTTGGGAGCTTTTGCTTCTAACTCGCCTTACGCCAATCTTGGCGGCCAGAGGTCAATTATTAATATGTTGGGGTACGAATTTCCTCTGGCTATTGTCTGTCTGGCCCCGGCTTGGATGCTTTACCAGAATGGTTTTTCAGCGCCTTTTTCTTTGACCGAAATTTACTCTGCTAATATCTGGAGCTTAGCCGGGCCGCTTGGAACAATCGGGCTTTTACTGGAGACGGTGGTTATCTTCATTATCGTTTCTGCCGAAATTGCTAAAAGGCCTTTTGATCTTGGCGCGGCCGATTCAGAAATTGCCGGCGGTGTCTTATCAGAATATTCCGGCCGGAATTTAGCGATGTTTTATCTGGCTGAAGCGGTTAAAATAGTTGCAGTCGCCGCTTTATTCGTTTCTCTTTTCTTCCCATGGAGCGTTGTTGATTTATTCGGTTCAAATCTACCTTTGCACGGTGCCGTTGCCTGGGCAGTTAACATCGGCTTCTATCTTCTGAAAATATTCCTGCTGGTTTTCATCGGTTTGACTTTAATCCGAACCGCCGCTTCAAGGTTCAAAATTAGCCGTTTAACTAGAACATACTGGGGCTACATGGCTTTGTTGGCTGCTTTTGGATTTTTATTAATTTTATGAAGAATAGTCGAGAGAATAAAAAACTAAGAAAGATAACCCGCTCTATCTGGGTTTTTAACTGGTTTAATTCATGCGGTTTTATGGAAGTTTTGCCGATTGTGGGCAGTCGCTGGGATATGGAGCGGTTTGGCTTAATCCCGGTTGCTAGCCCGAGACAGGCCGATTGTTTGATTATTGCCGGCTATCAGACAATAAAATCAATCAAGAGGGCCAAAGTGATTTACGAACAAATGCCTGCTCCTAAACTGGTTATTGCCTTGGGTTCCTGTCCGGTGACTGGCGGAATGTATTGGGACTCCTATAATACGATAAAGAAATTAGGGGATTATTTGCCGGTTGACTTATATATTCCCGGCTGTCCGCCGAGACCGGAGGCGATTTTTGACGGAATCTACAAATTAATTCAAAAAACGAAAGCAAAAAGATGAAAAATTTAATTTCTCAAATCCAGTCCAATTTTAAGGCCGACATTCTAAAAAAAGAAGAAAGGCAGTTTTGGCTGAAGATTAGCCGAAGAGAATTGCCGGCGGTTTGTCTTTTCCTGAAAAAAAACGGATTTGATTTCTTTTCTTCTTTGTCAGCGGTGGACATGCCGGCAGAAAACACCATAGAATTGATTTATCACCTTTGGAGCGAAAAAAGAAAAGCCGGTTTAAACCTCAAGACAAAAGTTGATAGAAAAAAACCGGTCATAAAATCAATTTCAGAAATTTATTTCCCGGCGCAAATCCAAGAAAGAGAAATTTGCGAACTCTTTGGCGTAGATTTTTTGAACAATCCGAACCTATCCGGTCTTTTCCTGGAAGATTGGCCGGGACCGCCGCCTTTTTTAAAAGATTTTGACTGGCGGTCCTATGTTAGAGAAAAATTCTACGATCAGAAAAAACAAGATGAAAAAGGATATTTCTAAAGATTACCAAGAATTTTTATTCGGCCCTGCCCATCCCGGTTCGGGTAATTTTTCGATTAAGATAAAACTTGACGGCGAGAAAGTCGTCCAAGCCGAATCAGATCCGGGATACCTGCATCGCGGTTTTGAGAAACTAATGGAATACCGGGACATTTGGCAGAACGCGGTCCTTTCAGATCGGATTTGCGTTTTTGAACCACTGTCCTGGAATTTAATTTTCGCCGAAGCGGTGGAGAAACTTGCTGAAATTGAAGTTCCGGAAAGAGCGAAATATATCCGGGTCATTCTAACTGAATTATCCCGGATTCAATCCCATCTAATCTGGTTTGGCTCATTTTCTCTGGCGGTCGGATTTGAAACCGGTTTTAAAATATATTTCGGCTACCGCGACTATATCTTAGATATTTTTTCCGAGATTTGCGGCGGCCGGGTTTATCCGACTGGCTGTATCTGTCCCGGCGGAACAAGGCGGGACTTGCTTCAGGAAACCGAGAAAAAAATCCAGAGCGTCCTGGACAAAACGGAACAGGCAGTTGCTTATCTTGAAAAAGAAGACCCTGTTTTTCAGTCCAGAACCAAAGAGGTTGGAATCTTGAAAAAAGAAGATGCCATCAGATTAGGGGCAACCGGACAGGTTTTGAGGGCTTCAGGTGTTTCGTATGATGTGAGAAAAAGCAACCCTTACGAAGTATATCCGGCCGTAGATTTTGAAACGCCGATTTTAAAAGAAGGCGACGCTTATTCAAGATTTCGGTTAGGAGTTCTGGAGATAAAGGAGAGTCTGAAAATTATCAGGCAGCTGCTGGGAAAAATCCCACAAGGAAATTTTCTGAATGAAAAGATGAAAGTCAGCCAGTCGTTTATTCTGCCCAAGGGGGAAGTTTATTTAAGAACCGAGACCGCACGCGGAGAAGGGGGCATCTATCTTAAGGGCCAAGATAATGTTAATCCCGAACGGGTAAAAATTAAGAGTCCTTCTTTACCCCATTTAATTCCAATACTGGAATTCTTGCTAATTGGGGCGGAGGTAGCCGATATCCCGGTGATTTACTGGAGTTTAAACGGGTGTCCGGCCGATATGGACCGATAAAAATATGAAGCTTAAAATTATCCCAAAATTAATTATTAACTTATTCAAAAGATTCTTAACCGTTAAATATCCGACAAAGTCGCTTTCGATTCCCGAGGGCTATCGTGGCATACCTAAGCTTCTCCGGCCGGAAAAATGCTTAGGTTGCGGCCGGTGCGCGAAAGCTTGTCCTAATAAAGCAATTGAAATGGTGGAGGTCAAACAAAAAGACGGCAGCATAAAAAAAGAACCCCGGATTGACCTTAACAAATGCTGTTTCTGCGGATTGTGCGAAGAAGCCTGCGCGTTTAAAGCGCTTTGCTTGACCAAAGAGATCCCTTTAGCCGAAGAAAAAAAACCGGCCGATAATCTTTCAGCCGGTAAAGTTAAGTTGTCAGAGGATTAAATCTCTAATTCTCCCGCAATCAAGCGGGCCTTGGTGGGCAATGCAGGACTTGAACCTGCGACCTCCTGGATGTCGACCAGACGCTCTAACCAACTGAGCTAATTGCCCAAAATTATTCAAAATCTTTAATTTTGTTTATAATTTTAGAGCCTGCCTTTGGCAGGCACTGATTTTTATATCCAAAACAAGTTTTGAACAAAAATCGTGTGGGCGTGCCAGGATTCGAACCTGGGGCCTAGGCCTTATAAGGACCCCGCTCTAACCGCTGAGCTACACGCCCGCCTGTAACGCTTCGCGTAACGATGCAGGTGAACCCGCAAAGCTATACTGCTTATTGTCTGTATAAAAATATATTAACAAAAAACATTTGTCTAAGCAAGTCTTCTAAATAATTAAAAAAGGGGATATGCGCCATATCCCCATGTCAATAAATTTATTTCTTTCTTACTTACATTAGACCTTTTTTTTCATCAATCTTTCAAATTCTTTTCTCTCAACGGTTTCTTTTTTAATCAGCTGTTTGGCGATTAAATCCAGGCGCTTTCTTTTTTCAATTAATATTTTCTTGGCGGTTTTGTAAGCATTGTTGATCAATTTAGATATTTCTTTATCAATTTGGTTGGCAGTCTCTTCAGAATAATCCTTTTCAGCGGCGATTTCTCTGCCTAGAAAAATCATCTCTTCTTTGCCGCCAAAAGTTCTAGGCCCTAATTTTTCACTCATCCCATATTTGGTTACTATCTGGCGGGATAATTCGGTCGCTTTCTGCAGGTCGTTGGAAGCTCCGGTGGTTAATTCTCCAAAAACTAATTTTTCGGCAACGTGACCACCCAGAAGAATCGCCAACTCGTCTATGAATTCAGAGCGGCTATGCAAATGCCTGTCTTTTTCGGGGAACTTTATAGTATAGCCAGCTGCCGGTCCTCGGGCGATAATGGAAACCTTCTGGATTAGGTCAGCGTCAGGCATTGAGGCGGCTACCAAAGCGTGTCCAGCTTCGTGATAAGCGGTAATTTCTTTTTCTTTTTTGGATAAGATATGGCTTTTTCTTTCAGGCCCCAGCAGGACTTTCTCGATGCATTCGCGCAGTTCGTCTTGGCCGATTTTTTTCTTGTTTCTCCGGGCAGTTAGGATGGCTGCTTCATTGACTAGATTGGCCAAGTCGGCCCCAGAAAATCCGGGCGTCCTCTCAGCGATTTCTTTAAGATTAACATTCTCGTCCAAAGGCTTATTCAGTGCATGAATTTTAAGGACTCCTTTACGGTCCTCAATATCCGGTAGATTAAGAATAATTCGCCGGTCGAATCTGCCCGGTCTTAATAGGGCTGGGTCAAGAACGTCCGGTCGGTTAGTGGCCGCCAGCAGGATTATTCCAGTATTTGGGTCAAAGCCGTCCATTTCAACCAGAATCTGGTTTAAGGTTTGTTCCCTTTCGTCATTGCCGCCGCCCAAGCCGGCTCCTCTTTGACGACCGATGGCATCCAGTTCATCTATGAAAATTAAACAGGGCGAGTGTTTTTTAGCTGTCTGGAATAAATCTCGAACCCGACTTGATCCAACTCCGACGAACATTTCAACAAATTCTGAACCGGAAACGCTGAAAAAAGGAACATTGGCTTCGGTGGCGATAGCCCGACCAAGTAAAGTTTTGCCGGTTCCCGGCGAACCGACTAACAAAACTCCTTTAGGGATTTTAGCTCCCAGGTCAACGAACTTTTTAGGATTTTTTAGAAAGTCAACTACTTCATGAAGCTCTTCCTTAGCTTCTTTGAGGCCGGCCACATCTTTAAAAGTCGCCCGGTCTTTTTTATCTTTAGGATTAATTAAACGGGCTCTTGAATGCCCAAAAGTCAAGGCCTGCATTTGGCCTCTTTTAGCTCCTCTGAACATAAACCAGAAGAAGAAGCCGATAATTAACAGAGGCAAGAGAAAGGGGAGGACAGTTCCGAGCCAAAAGGCGGCTTCGCTTTCTCCCTTTATTTCCAAATTGACAAGTTTAAGTTTTTCCGGGTCAACCCCATAGTTTTTCAAAGATTCTGTTAATGAGGCCTCTTTTTCTTTGATGGCTATTTCTTGGTCTCCGCTTTTTAATTCAATCCCCAATTTCTCTCCTCTGATAGTAATGATTGAGACTTGCTCTTGATTTATCTGTTTAACTAACTGACTTAAAGAGATTTCTTGAGGTTTTTGTTCAGAGGCGCTGAATAAGGCAAAAAGTCCGGCAATCGTTAAGAAAGACAGGAAGACAATAAGTAGATTTTTTAGTAGAAATTTCATGTTGACAAAGAAAGAATAGCCCTTAAAGACATTTTATGCGCTTCTGGCGCTAGGGATAAAATCTCAAAGTCATAAGATTTGCCTATCTTAAGAACTTCTTCCATAATTTGGTTTTGCTTGGAAAATTCTGAGATGTGAGCTAATCCATAAACGTTTTTATCAGTTTCAACAAAAGCGCCCAAACTGCCGAATTTAATTACCTTGCCTTTAATTTTCTGACCAATCTGGTATTTTTTCTCGATGCCTTCCCAAGGGTCTTTTTCTAAGGCCTTAAGAGAAAGCGAAACTTGTCCATTCTTGATATCAATAATTTTTGCTTTAATTTTTTCTTTTTCTTTAAGGATTTTACTAGGGTGTCCAACCATCTGCCAAGAAAGCTCGGAAATGTGGATTAATCCTTCAATAGTGTCGTCAATCTTAATAAATGCCCCGAAATCGGTTAAAGAAACTACCGTTCCTTCAACCACGTCTCCGATTTGATACTTATTTAAATTTTCTTGAATCTCTTTTTCATGAGAGGCTTTTTCCGAGACTACCAGTTTTTCGTTTTTCTTATCAAGACTGATAATTTTAACTAACATCTTCTTACCGACAAATTTATTTAGCTCTTGAAGGATTTTGTTTTTATCTCCGTTCTCTATACGGGGATAATTTTGAGGAGAAAGCTGGGAAACTGGCAAGAAGCCGATTATCCCGTAGAGTTCAATAACCAATCCTCCCCGGTTGGCTTCAATAACCTTTACCTCAATCGTGCCGTTAGCCTTTTTTTGTTCTTCCAAATCAGCCCAGACCTTTTCAATGTTAGCATCTTTGAAAGAAAGCTCAACGTAACCGTCTTCATTTTCCGGGTCTAGAACCAAAGCGGAAATTTTTTGGCCGACTTTTAGATCTTTAAAAAGCGTTGAATTTTCTCTCAATTCGCCTCCGTAGATAATACCGGTTCCCAGCGAACCTAATTCTAAAATGAGCTCGTTTTTACTTATTTTAATAATCCGGCCTTCTATTAGATCTCCGGTCTGAGGCAGCCGCAGAGAGTTCTCTTCGCCGGTTAGCAAATTTTTCATAATTTTGTTTTCTTCTTTATTGTTTTTAGCCATGTACAGATTATATCCTAAGATTATTGGCTTGGCAAGAGAGGGCTGATGTGATAAAATAAATTCATATGACGATATCTTGGTACGGCCACTCTTGTTTTAAGATAACCAATCAGGGCGGCCGCTTGACTATTATTACAGACCCTTTTGATAAAAGCATTGGGTTGAACCCTCCTCGGGGGGCAGCTAATATTGTGGTTGTTTCTCATGAACATAGCGACCATAACAATGTAAAAGCCGTTAGCGGACAGCCCTTTATTGTTAATAATCCGGGAGAATATGATATTAAGGGGGTTAGGATTATCGGTTGCTCAAGTTTCCATGATAACAAACAGGGCGAAGAGAGGGGTCCAAATACAATCTATTTAATAAAGGTAGACAAAATTCGAATTTGCCATTTAGGGGATCTTGGCCAGGAGAAACTGACTGATAAACAATTAGAAACAATCGGCAACGTTGATATTTTAATGATTCCGGTTGGCGGCACCTATACGATTAATGCCCGGGAAGCTGCTAAAATAGCTAAACAGATTGAGCCGCGTCTAATTATCCCGATGCATTACAAGATCCCGGAATTGAAAATTGAGCTGGCTGATTTAAGCGAATTTTTAAAAGAAATGGGCGTAGACAAAAAGATGCCCGTTGATAAATTAACTCTTAAGAAAAAGGATTTAATCGGTAGAGAGATGGAAGTGGTGACAATGAAGCTTTAATCAATTGCGTAAACAAAATGTCTTTTATAGATTTTATCCAAAAAATCCAACGAAAACCCCGTTATGTCCGTATCCAAATACTCTGTTTGGCTGTTTTTGTTTGTATGGCTTTGATGATTACTTTTTGGGTTGTGTCTTTAAAAACCGACATTAAAGGCGAGATTTCAGAATCTTTAGAAGGAGCCAAAAAAGAAACCACATCTCTCAAAGAAGCTTTTAAGGCAAGTATCGGAGCTTTTTTTGAAGAGGACCTGGGAAAAGAATCAGAAGAAGAATTAGAAGATTGGCCGGATTATCAAATTGAACAGACTGAGCCAAAAGCTCAAAGACGAGATCTGAAACCGATGAAGCTTCCTTCAGGTAATTAAAATTTAATGAGAAAAAAAGACGAAAAAAAAGAGAATAAAATAGAAGTTGGACAAATCAAAAAACGCTCGATTACCGAAGAGATGAAAGATTCCTATTTGGATTATGCCATGAGCGTGATTGTGGCACGGGCTCTGCCCGATGTGCGCGATGGATTAAAACCGGTTCACCGTCGTATCCTTTACGCGATGTATCGAATGGGGCTAACCAGTTCGTCTAAATTTAGAAAATCGGCGACTATTGTCGGAGAGACCTTGGGTAAGTACCATCCTCACGGAGATGCGGCTGTCTATGAGTCAATGGTTAAAATGGCTCAGGATTTTCATACCAGGTATCCTTTGGTTCACGGACAGGGAAATTTTGGCTCTATGGATGGCGATAACGCAGCAGCTATGAGATATACGGAAGCGAAAATGCACCGGATTGCCGAAGAAATGCTCTTAGACATTGACAAAGAGACAGTTGATTGGACAGATAATTATGACGGGACAAGAAAAGAGCCGGTTGTCCTGCCGGCTAAATTGCCCCAACTGCTTTTGAACGGATGTATGGGCATAGCGGTTGGCATGGCTACCAATATTCCGCCTCATAATCTGGGAGAAATAGTTGACGGGGTCATTTTTTTGATTGACAATCCCAAGTCCATGGTTCAGGACATCTTCAAATTCATTAAAGGTCCTGATTTTCCCACTGGTGGAGAAATCTACAATCGTCCGGGAATGATTCAGGCCTACAGCACCGGTCGAGGTCCGATTGTTAATCGGGCTAAAACAGAAATTGTTGAAAGGAAAACGGGAAAATTCCAGATTGTTATTCACGAAATAACTTATGGAACGAATAAAGCTAATTTAATAACCAGAATAGCCGACTTAGTTAAAGACAAGAAGATACAGGGAGTTAAAGATGTTCGCGATGAGTCAGATAAAGAAGGCGTCAGAATAGCCATTGATCTGAAAAATGACGCGCAACCTCAGAAGATACTTAACCAGCTTTTCAAATTGACTGATTTGCAGAAAACCTTTCATTTGAATATGATTGCTTTGATTAACGGTCTTCAGCCTCAAGTTTTGTCTTTAAAGAATATTTTGGAGGAATATGTTAAACATCGCCGCGAAGTTGTTATCCGACGGGCTGAGTTTGAATTAAAACAGGCCAAAGCGAGGGTCCATATTTTAGAAGGCCTGAACAAGGCGATTGACCATATTGACGCAGTCATTAAAACGATTAAAGAATCGGCTGATAAAGAAATTGCTCATAAAAACCTGGTTAAAAAGTTTAAGTTGACCGTTCTTCAGGCAGCTGCCATTTTAGAAATGCGCTTGCAGGCCTTGGCCGGCCTGGAAAGAAAGAAGATTAAAGATGAGCTAAAAGAGAAAAAGCAGCTGATTAAAGAACTGGGAATTTTGCTGAAAAGTCCTAGGAAAATTTTAGGGATAGTTAAGAAAGAGCTAAAAGAGACTAAGGAGAGATACGCTGACGAGAGGAAGACCAAAGTTTACCGGCAGGCGGTTGGCCAGCTGACTGAAGAGGAATTAGTCTCCAAAGAAGAATGTGTTATTATTCTAACCATGGGCGGGTATATTAAGAGGGTCAACCCACAATCCTACCATACTCAGAAAAGAGGCGGCAAAGGAACAGTTGGCATCAAGCCCAGAGATGAAGACGTAGTTAGCTGGTTTTTATCTGCTTCAACCCATGATGATATTTTATTTTTCACTGACCAGGGACGAGTCTTTCGAGCTAAGGCCTATGAAATTCCGGAAACCGGCCGGACCGCCCGGGGACAGGCGATTGTCAACATTCTTCAACTAGGTCCCCAAGAAAAAATTAGCGCCATTCTGAATGTGGATAACCAGCAAAGCATGAAGTATTTGGTAATGTCTACGGAAAATGGTATAATTAAGAGAACTAAAATTGAAGATTTTATTAATGTCAGGCGGTCCGGATTAATAGCTATTCGGTTGAATAAGGGAGATAAGCTAAAATGGGCTAAGCTAGCTTCTGGAAGAAGCGAAGTTATTTTGATAACTTCCAAAGGGCAAAGTATTCGTTTTAAAGAAAGTGATGTCAGGCCGATGTCCAGAGCAGCCGCCGGGGTAAAAGGCATTAATTTGAGGAAAAACGATAAATTAATCGGTATGGATGTTATTGAATCCGGCGATGAGAAAAAAGGGCTAAAAGTGCTGGTTATTACCAAGAATGGTTTTGGCAAAAGAACCTATTTAAAATATTACAAAATTCAAAAAAGGGGCGGTTTAGGAATTAAAACTGCCAAGCTTACTGAAAAAACAGGCGATATCGTGGCTAGCCGGATATTAAATAGGCAGGAAGACCTATTCGCTATTTCTCAAAAAGGACATGTGATTAGAACCAACCTTAAAAATGTTTCCTGCTTAGGGAGAGCTACTCAAGGCGTCAGAATCATGAAAATGAGTCAGGGCGATGAAGTAGCCTCAATAGCATGTCTTTAATTTATGGCAGAGAATACTAATGGCTTTTTTAAACCAGAGGAAATTTTAAGCCAGTTGGATATACGTAATAATATGATAGTGGCTGATTTTGGCTGCGGCGGAGGATTTTTCAGCATTCCGGTGGCTAAATTGGTTAAACGTGGTCAGGTTTATGCTTTAGACGTGATTAAGGAAAATTTGGAAGCGGTTAGAAGCAAAGCTGAATTAGAAGGTATTGGCAATATTACAACAGTCCATTGCAATCTAGAAATTCTGGGTTCTTCTAAAATAAAAGACGATTCAGCGGATTTGGTCATTTTGCGAAATATTTTGTTCCAGTCCCAGAAAAAAGAAGAAGTTCTTAAGGAGGTAAAAAGGATTCTTAAAGATAATGGCCGAATGGTTATTATTGAGTGGCTTAAGGGCGCTTCTTTAGCTCCCGAAGAAGGATGGTTTGTTTCAAAGGACGAGCTTAGAAATTTAGTTAGTGGTCAGGGATTAGTTTTAGATAGAGAATTATCTCTTGATAACCAGCATTACGGAATGGTTTTTAAGAAATAGATTAAGGACAGTTCTTGTATAAATCATGCCTAAAATAAAATTTACCAAGCTTTACACTTTCGTTATTCCGGTTATTATTATTGGGCTGGCTTCTGTTATCCCGGGATGCAAGGAGAAACCAAAAGATGTAAAATTGGAATTCTGGGGAATTTTTGACGATTCAGATATTTACAAATCATTAATTAACGATTTTAGCAGCCAATATCCGCACATTAAGATAAATTATCACAAAAGAGTCAGCTCATCTTATGAGAAAGATTTGCTTGAGGCTATGGCCACTAATCGTGGCCCGGACATTTTTATGCTTCACAACACTTGGCTGCCTAGGTATCAAAATAAGGTAATGGCTGCTCCGTCGGAGCTTATTACCCTCAAGCAATTTCAGGAAGATTTTGTTGATGTAGTTTATGAGGATTTTGTCTTAGATGATTATTACATCTGCGCTTTGCCTTTGGGAGTTGATACTTTGGCTCTTTATTACAATAAGGATATTTTTAATACCGATGGGATTGCTCGTCCTCCAGTCACCTGGGAAGAATTTTTAACTGATGTGGAAAAGCTCACTCTTGAGGATGAACGCGGAAACATTACTAGAGCGGGAGCCGCTTTAGGCACGGCCCGAAACATTAATCGTTCAACCGACATTCTTTCTCTTTTGATGCTTCAGTCTGGGACTCCGGTAGTTAATGCAGATGAAAGCAAGGCAGTCTTCAATAATCCAATTAGGGCTGATTCTGGAGAGGAATTTTGTCCTGGCGAAAGAGCTTTGGAATTTTACACTGATTTTGCCAATCCCTTAAAATCAGTTTATACTTGGAATACCCGGATGCATTATTCTATTGATGCTTTTTATGAAGGAAAGGCGGCGATGATATTTAATTATGCCTACAATTTGCCGATTATCCGAGCAAAAGCGCCCTATTTAAATTTTGCGGTGGCGCCGATGCCGCAAATCAAAGGAGCGGACAAAAATGTTAATTACGCTAATTATTGGGGATTAACGGTTTCCCGCAATTCCGAGGTTCCTGTAGCCGCTTGGCAGTTTATCGTCTGGCTTTCTGAAAAAGAGAATATGAAGAAGTATTTAGAATTGACCGAAAGGCCAACTGCCAGACGCGATTTAGTTGACTGGCAGAGAGACGACCCTAGAATAGGGGTTTTTGCCGGGCAGGCTCTAACTGCTCATTCTTGGTACCAAGTGGATAACTCCAGCATTGAAACCGTTTTAGCGAATATGATAGAATCAGTAGTGCTGGGTGAATCAACTATTAAAGACGCTGTTGGAAAAGCGGCCAAGCAAATAACTCTTTTGATGAAATAAGAATGTATTTGATTAAAAACAAATTTATAAAGTTCGCTTGGTTATTTTTTATAGGATTAATTTTAGCGGTTCCGTTGTTTAACGCTTGGGCCGCTAATAGCAGCAATTTTAAAAACCCGCTTGATTCGGACAGTTTTAGTGAAATAGCCGAAAGCATTATAGAATGGATAGTTAATATCGGAGTGTTAATTGCCGTTATTATGATTATTTATTCCGGTATTTTATTTATGGCCTCTCGAGGCGATGACGAGAATATTACCAAGGCTAAAAAGGCTTTAATGTGGTCTTTAATCGGTTTAGCTATTTTATTGATAGGCAAAAGCTGGATTAGTATTATTGAAAGTTTGCTTTAAATACTTAAATAAAAATTGCAGCTCGTCTTTGCCATTTAAGCTTTGGCAAGGTAGGCCCGCCTTCGTTCCGGCTTGCGTCTGAGCTTCGGCGGACGCTAATTTTTATAGTTAAATTGAAAATTTAGATAAAAATTGCGAAAGGGGGTGAAATTTGTGAAAAAAATTAAAGGAATCATATATTCTATATCAGCAAGTTTGTTGGCCCTGCCGTTTGTTAGTGCCGCTCAACCCCCGTCGATTCCAAGAGGCGAAGGCTCGATTGAAAGTCTGTATGAAAAATTTATCGTTATAGTTCAATATATTTTTGGTATCGCCTTAGCTATAGGAATAATTTTGATAATTTGGGGAGGTGTTGGCTGGATGATGGCCGGAGGAGACGAAGAGAAAATTACTACTGCTCGCCGAAATTTACTATACGGGGTAATCGGGATAGCTATTATTATCGGAGTCTACGTAATAATTAATGCAGTTGCTAGCTTTCTTGGACTTACCGTTGATCTCCCTTCCTAAAGTTGGCTTTAGAATTATAAATGAAAAAGCCAGGAACGCTTTTTGCGTTGCCTGGCTTTTAATTTTCTTCTGTCTGAAAAATTATTACTTCTGGATATTTCGGGGATTGGTAAACCTTTTTAAATAAAGGAGAATTTACTAATATTCCTTTAAGTATCTTGTGCGTTTTATTGCGATTGTCTATAAAAATATACCGGCTTTGAAAATCGTCCTTAATAATTTGGTGTATTTTTTTTCCACGTTGAGAGATTTTTTCGGTATAAACTGAATTAGGGCATTTTTTTATGTTTTGAGAGCAGATAATCCCTTGGTTGGTAATATTATGCCAAAGCCAGTAAAGCTTTTTATCATAAACATACATAAAAGTAGGGTCCATACCGACAATATATCTATTGTGGTGATTATAGAAAAACAATTGCGGGAAATTGTCCCAATTAGCATTGAAAACAATCGAGTTCTGCAGGGTGTTTTGTTTTAGCCATTCTCCTGCCCCTTTATATTTATCGAATGGATAAATGTTCTCTTCCATAGATTTAATTGCTTTAGTAATGTTGGCATAACTGAAGAAAATAATGATTGAACCGAGCGCAACGAGAAAAAAATATTTCAGCCAGGACAAAAAGTAGTATTTTTTCTGGAATATCTTAATAAATTCAGCGATTATCCTTTTCCAGTAATTGTCTCGAGAAAGGTATTTAAAGGTAAAAGCGGCAAAAAGGACGGTAAATGGAATCCAATATTCGAAAAAACGTTGGCTCATAAAAGTTAATATGCAGAAAAAGACTGATAGAGAAAAAGCGTAGATATAGATAATTGATAGTTTATTTTTCTTAATTCTTTTTTCTATGAAATTTATAATCATAGAAGCTATTCCTATGCCGAAAAGATAAATCAGAACCAAATTATCTTTTACAGAAGCGCTGATCGGATGCATTTCAACGCCGATATTTAATTGAACGCCTTTGAGCTTATAAAAAATTACATAAAAATTTTGGATGAAAATAGTGTAAAAGTTTTGAGGAAAATCGGGACGAACGATTAACCCTATAAGAAGTCCTGCAAAAAGATAAGCTAGAATTCTCCAGTCAAATTTTTTAGTTTTCCAATATTCTATCAGAACATAGATTAATCCAATTATCAGGATGAGCTGGGAAGCGGTATAGGTTAGAGTATAGATTAATGACAACAAAAGAAGGTAAAAATATTTTTTATTAATAATTAAATAAAATCCCAAGATTAGAAATATAATAGACAAAAGGAACGCTCTTGAAAGGGTCACTCGGAAAATAAAATCACTTGAAGCGGCAAAAAGCAATAAGGTCCATATAAGGCTATATTTTATTTTGGATTTTTTTAAAATCCAATAGAACAAAGAAAAAATTAAAGCGGCTAAAAAAACAGCCGCTATTTTACTACCAGCAATTAAGTCTCCATAGGTAAAGGGTATTAGGAAAATATGATGGAAAAAAGAAAGGTCGGTTGGGAATTTATTTAATATAGTATATTCTCCTATGCTAAAATTATTTAATGTTTCTACTATGCCCAGAGACTGATAAAGATTAGCATATTTGATATGATAATAAGCATCTGTTCCGGTTAGGTTCAGCGATGAGAATTGGATTAAAATAAAAGCCGTAAAGAATAGGAGAAAAACTAAAAAAAGGCGAATTGCCTTAGATTGTTTTATTGTTGAAAAAGCGGATAATCTCATAATGTTGTATAAATTATAACAAAAAAGAGGCGGAGAAGCTAAAGCTTCCGCCTCTTGTTAGTTAAATTATTTTAACCTTAACAGCGAAACTGCCAAAGTTGTCTTGTATCCAGTCCAACCTAAATCTCTGGCCGTCGTGGATGTCGTCATTGACAGTGAAGTAAAGTTTTCCGCTCCGAGAAGCAAGGAAACTTTTCCCCTTTCCCACAAAGAACCATGGGCCGCTGCCTATTTTAGCGCAGAGGGCCATAAACGGAGAGTTTGGGCCTAAAGGACGTTTTCTTCTAGCGTCCCAACACCATGGCCTCCCTTCTGGCCCCGTCCATCCGTAGGCCCCATCACTTTGATCTCTGCAACTGTTAACTTTCCCAGTAGCTTTAATCGAAATTTTTTGACCTTTTTCCATCCATATTCCAGAATCAAATTTCAGCGATTTTGCTGGAATCATTAATTCCGAATATCCGTCAAGATTTTGATTGATAGACGGTTTTTTAGGGAATTCTGACTTCCATAAAGGCACTATTAATAAACATGCTCCGATTAAAACTAGGAAACATTTCCATCCTTTAGACATTTTTTCCATTCTCTACCTCCTTCTTAGCGCTTCGCCTATGCCCTTGCCAAAACCTTCAAGCCCTTGAATATCATGAATTTGTTTATTCACCTTTTTCCTTTCCGTCTGGACTATATCGCGAGCTTCTTGAAGAGAATATCCTATACCTTTAAGTTCTTTAATTCTTTTCCGAACATGTTCAAGTTCTGTTTTTTCCGCTTCTCGTTCTTTCTTTTCTTTTACGTCTTTTTCAGCGGCTTTTTCTAATTCAGTCCCTTCTTTTATAGATATGTCGCCAATATTGAGACGATTTAAGGTTATGCCTAATTGTGGAATAGATTGAATTCCATTCCCTCTTTGTATCTCTTTTACTTGATTTATCCTTATCCCAACCTCTTTTTCAATGTTTGCCTTGTCTTCTTTTTGTAGTATTTCGTCAACGCGTTTCCATTTTTTCCCCCATGTTCTCTCTTCACTTTTGGTTGGTGATATTTGTGGTTCGTTGAAATACTTAAAAAGAATAGTCGTTGGGACACGCGATGGAATTGGGTTTAATTCTTTACCGGCTACTGCTTTAATAAGTATTTCTACGGCTTCTTCCCGAGAGCCAAGCGCCTCTTCAAAAGTTTGGGGTCCTTCTTGATGATTCATTGCCCAAGCCCTAACTCTTTCTCGAACGATATCAGCCAGAATATTTTTTACTCCATTCTCGCCACCGCTATTGAGATAATTAATTAGATATTTTTCATGAGGCGTCCAAGTTAAACTAATAGGAATTTCTAATACGGCTAAATCAGGCGTCCTAACTGTTTCTGTCGGTAAATCCTGATTTTTCTTTGTTACATCAACAGGGATTACGTCGTAAAAAAAAGGAATTAAAAATCTCCATCCTTCTTTTTTAGTTTTATCCCTCCTTTGCCCTAGAATGGTAATTAGTCCAAGATGAGGCGGATCGGCTTTTATTTTTTTTAAACAAATAGCTAGTCCCAATATGCTTAACCCTAATGGAATGCAGCCCCAGACGTTCCATGCTAATAACCATAAAAATCCTAATCCCATCATTCCAAAGATAATTCCTGCTATCATGATTTTCCCTCCTTTTCAGTTATTATTTTTTTAAGGAACTGGAATCCAAGTTCCTTTTTGCCTAAATTCCTTTACATATTATATACAATAAAAATAAAAATGTCAACCTCAAACCAGAGCAAAACTCAATTCAGGGCAAATAGTTGATTTATGCCCTAGATTTATTTATACTATGAATAGTTGAAATAAAATCTTGCCTTTGCGAATAACAAACTGTGCACGCCTTATCACGCCGTGAGACAGGACGAAAGGCGGACGTGGCGGAACGGCAGACGCGTCAGGTTTAGGACCTGGTGGGGTAAAACCCGTGAGAGTTCAAATCTCTCCGTCCGCACAGAATAAATAAAATTAAAAAAAGGCCGGTCAAAATTTAAGGAGTCGTCCTCTCCCTCCGGAGGCGGACAGGCGAGCGTGACCTTCCACCTTTGGCGTAAGATCACTATTCTCAATGACAATATTTAAATTTTTAAAATTGTCTTCTTCGCAAACACAGCATCCAAAAGGACTGCCCTTTAAAGATTGAAATCTTACTCGGGTTCCCCGTTGCCGGTTTGTGTTGGATACAAGTCGGGGGATTTGTAGTTGGAATAGAACTCCTGCTGGTCAATTAACTGGCCATCCTGATAAATTTCCTGATACAAGATGGTTTTCATAGAACCGTCTTTATTGCTTTCCAGAATGTAGGGTCCTTTAACTTTCGTCTCGCGGCCGTCATCAGTGCCGTAAAAGTTAAAAATCAGCTGATATCCCTGAAACTTGGTTTCAATCAATAAGTGGTTAGGAGTGTTGTTGATAAAACGGAGGTCGGGATGAGGTTCATAAATAGTTGCATCAAATCCTTGCGGATTGTAGTATTGGACAGGAAAAGCGTGAGGCGACCGTTCAGTAATCTTTAAGCCGCTCTTAACCGCGGCTCTGAAAAAAGTGGTTGAGACTTGACAAAGACCGCCTCCGTATTCAGGCAGGGTCTCGTTTTTTTTGATGACCAGTTCGGGCAAAAATCCCTGTTCGGCTCCACTGCCGCCTAAAAGATTATTAAAAGAAAATTCTTCTCCCGGATTAAGAATCAGGCCATTAAATTTAGCTGTTCCGATTTTAATATTGTGAATTCGGTTTTTAGGAGAACCGTAAAAATTAGAAGCGCCCTGTCCAAGCAAAACATTAATTCCCAGACCGTTAGTTTGGTCAAGGGTAATCTTGGGCAAAAGCTTTTGAGCTGTAACGTAAGTTTTTTTAACTGGCGGTTTGGCTGTAATATTCTGAATTAACTGTTCCAGAGTTTTGTCTATGTCAATTCCGTAACCTTCTTGGTCCGGGACAAAAACAGTTGCCTGGTTGCCCTTAGTTTCTAATTGGGCGTCAATTGGGTAGCTGTTAATAGTTGAAGTTATTTCTACTAAATATTCTTTGATTCTTTTTTTGTCCAGGGAAACGCCTAGAATTTGATTATCGATTCCGTCTTTCGGAACCGGTTCAAATTTGAGCCAATCAACTAAAATTTTCTTGTCGATATTCCAAGCCCTTGTTTCTAGTATCAATTGATAGGGTCGTCCGGATAAAATCCTTTGAGCTTCTTCTTTAGCTGCGTCTACTTCGTCATTTTTAACGGTTGGTTCAATAAAAGATATCTCTAGATTAATCTGTTTATTGGATAGCGTATTGATTAATTCCGTTAAATCGGCTAAGAGCTTTTCCCGGTCAACCACTAGGCCGTTAGCTGAATCTTGGACTAAAAAATCATTGTTTGATTCATCAAAATATAAAGAGGCGTTTTTAACCGGTGTTTCAATATCTTTGAAAAGTTCTTGTGTTTGTTTTTGGAATTTCTCTTGGTTGACTGAGCAAATAGGCTTAAGGTCATAAAGACCGATCAATGCGGCCAATTGCTCTTTCGTATTAACGAAGAAATTATTCCCGCGACCAATTTGGTAAAGATTTTTAAGAGTAGTCGGTTCATCAGCTTGCAGCCCCAAATCATTTATTCTAGCTTTTAATTCATGGATTTCTGTTTGACTGGTAAAAACTATTTCCTGCTGGTATAGGTTTTCCGTTTTATCTCTTAAAGCTTTTTGGGCAGCGAATATTTTCTGGCCGCCAAAATTAAAACCAGCCAATTTAACTCCCCAAGCAATTCTTTCTCCGTTGGCTATCTGTAGAGCTAGAATTAAGTATATCAGACAAATTAAAAAAATTAGGAGCGTTTTGGTTAATTGACTGGTGATTTTTATCATTCATTTTATATTACCATAGCTGTGGATAACTGGCAATAAAAAAATCAGCCCTAGGGCTGATTTTTTCTTTTTGCAAAGAGCTTATTCGGTTTTTATGGTTATCTTTTTAGTTTTAACTTTTTCAATTTTAGGAAGCCGGATTGTCAGAATGCCGTTTTTCATAGAGGCGTCTGATTGGTCTACTTCAACGTCAACTGGCAGAATAACCGAACGGGAGAAAGGTCCCCAGTAGCATTCCTGATAATAGTAATCTTCCTCTTTTACCTCTTCGTCTTTTTCCCGATTGCCTTTAATAGTAATCATGTCATTCGTCATAGTTATATCAATATCTTCCGGTTTAACTCCGGCAATAGTTGATTTAATAACGACTTCGTTAGGTGTCTGATAGACGTCAATTGTCAATTGGCCTTCTGATTCAGTCAACCATTCTTCTGATTCTTTAAATTCAGCCGGTTTTTCTTTTTTAGCTGGTTTTGGCGAAGCCGAGACTTTTTTAGCAGAATTTTCCATTTCTTCATTAAAAGACAATTTTGATTTTTCTTTTTTGTCAGGGGATTCAGTTTTAACCGGTTTGACCTTTTTTTGTTTCCCGGCGTCGTTGTCCGACCAGTTGGCGCCGGTTAGTTTTTCTAAAAACGATGGTTTTTTAGCCATATTAATCTTGAAGCTTGAAGCTTGAAACTTGAAACTTATTCTTGTTTCAGGTTTATACTTTAGGTTCCAAGGTTTATTTTATACAAACAGATTGTTGTTTTTTAAGTTTTTTGAAAAAGAAAGAAACGAAAATTGCGGCGGAGAGAATAAGGAGAATGATGAGGAAATAGAAAATAGCATTTTGTCTTTCAGCGATAGTGATTATAAAATAATTATAGCAGGCGTGGAAAATAATAGCAATGCTTAATCCGGAAAGAATTAGCAGTTTCTTTTTTTTGAGTTTCAAAAGGCCTAAAGCGATATAGTAACCGACAATGCCAGCTGCCAGAGCGTGGACGAAAGTAGCCCCTATAAATCGGAAGCCGATTATTGCCAGAGCTTCTGACATAAGCATTGAAGAAGACCTAAAAAGAATTAACAGATTCTCTACGGCAGCAAATCCCAAGCCGGTTATAATGCAGTATAACATGGCGTCAGTGGGTTCGTCAAATACTGAGTTTCTAAGGATTTTGATTTTAACCAGCGAATATTTTAAAGATTCTTCAACTAAGGCCGGAATTAAAGTGGCGGCTAGGATAATTCTGATTAGGCCGTTCTGGGGGATACCGGATAGGAAAGACGATATCTTAAAGTCCGGGTAAAGCAGCCAGATTAAAAATAATTCCAAGATAACGGCTATCGGAGCCAGTAGCATGCCATAGGCGAAGATTTTTAGTATCATCGAGTTAGGCTCTGGGTGTTTATCTTTTCTTAAATAAAAAACCAGCCAGATTAAACTAGGCAATAAACCAAGCAAAATGTAGAAAAGATATTGCATGAAAAAGCTGCTTTTTAAGGGCTATCCTTTAGGGACTTTAAGGACTGGCCAATCCTCAATCATTAAAAATTCTTTTTCTTTGAAGTTTAATTGTTGATAAATTGATTCAGTAACGAAAGGCATAAACGGATGGAGCAATTTCAGCGAATCCAGAAGAACTCGGGTCAGTATCCGTTGGGTCTGTTCGTTATTATGTTTTTTTGAGGCTTCTATGTATTTATCGCAGAAATCGTGCCAGAAAAAATCATAAAGGATGTGAGCCGCCTGTCCGAAACGGAAATTCTCCAAGTCAGCATTTATTTTTTTGGTGACTGTAGATAATTGCTTTAATATTAATTTATCCGCTGGCGTCAATTTGTTATAAAGTTTGACATTGAAAGTAGCGACATTGCCAGAGGCAAGGTCGCGCTCGAAAGGTCGAACCTTATGATCAACGGCGTTTAAAACAAATCGGCTAGCATTCCATATTTTATTAGCGAATTTTTTCCCCATCAGGATATTTTCTTCAGAAAAGTGGACATCCTGACTGCCTAATGATTGGTAGATAAGACCGAATCTGGTTGCATCGGCTCCGTATTGATCGACTAATTCTAAGGGGTCACGGCCCGTTCCTAGCGATTTACTCATCCGCTGGCCGCTTTTTGTCAGAATTGTCGCGTGGATAATTATGTCAGTAAAAGGTATTTTTTCAGTCAATTCCAGGCCGGAGAAAATCATTCGGGCAACCCAGAGATTAATAATGTCCCGGGCGGTGCTTAGAATGTCGGTTGGATAAAATTCTCTCAAATCCCTGGTTTTTTCAGGCCAGCCCAGAGTGGCGAAAGGCCATAAGGCGGAAGAAAACCAAGTATCCAGCACATCAGTTTCTCCTTTGATAGGAATCTTATGTCCCCACCATATCTGGCGGGAAATACACCAGTCCTGGATATTCTTTAACCAATCGAAATATACTTTTTCCCATCGCTTGGGATGGAATTTAATTTTGCCGTCCTTAACCGCCTGGAGCGCTTTTTGGGCTAATTTGTCCATTTTCAAAAACCATTGTTTGCTGATTAACGGTTCAACGGCGTTATTGCAGCGATAACAACAGGGGATTTGATGAAAGTAGTCTTCTGTTTTTTTCAAAAGGCCTTGCTTTTCTAATTCCTGGACGACTTTTTCTCGCGCTTGCAAAATTGTTAAGTTTTCAAATTTTTTTCCGGACTGAGCAGTCATTTTCCCTTTTTCGCCGATTATCCGGATAAAGGGCAATTTGTGGCGTTGAGCCATTCCCGCATCAACTGGAGAATGTGCCGGAGTAACTTTAACTGCTCCGGTGCCAAATTTCGGGTCAATCACTTTGTCGGCAATAATCGGGATTTCTCTATTAATCAGAGGTAAAATTACCTTTTGGCCGATTAGCTTTTTATATCTTTTGTCATTTGGGTGGACCGCTACGGCCGTGTCACCTAGCATTGTTTCCGGTCGGGTCGTCGCTACAGTTATATATCCCTTCCCTTTAAGCAAAGGATATTTCAGATACCAAAGATGGCTTTTTTCTTCTTTATATTCCAGCTCTAAATCAGACAAACTGGTCTGGCAGCGGGGACACCAATTAATCATTCTTTTTCCCTGATAAATCCAGCCTTTTTTATGGTAATGAAGAAAGGCCTGTTTGACCGCTTTTTGATAATTCGGACTCATGGTAAAAGCAGTTCGCGACCAGTCACAGGAACAGCCCAGTTTTTTTAATTGTAGCAGGATTAAATCGCCGTATTTTTTTCGCCATTTCCAGATTTTTCCCAGGAATTTTTCTCTTCCTAAGTCATAGCGGGTCAGCCCTTGTTTTTTTAAATCTTTTTCCACTACGTTTTGAGTGGCAATGCCGGCGTGGTCAGTCCCGGGCAGCCAAAGAGCCCTATATCCGGACATTCTTTTCCATCGAATAAGGATGTCTTGAGTAAAGGCATTCAAGGCATGTCCCATATGCAGTTCGCCAGTAATATTAGGCGGGGGAATTACGATAGAATATTTCTTAGCTGTTTTTTTGACTGGCAGTTTATCGGGGTTAAAATAACCCGACTTTTCCCAAAGCCGGTAAATCTTTTTTTCGTTATCTTGAGGATTGTACGGTTTAGAAGATTGTTTCATTCTGTAAGCGCAGAAAACAATTTTTTTGAATCTTAGGTGTAGGCGTGCTGTTCTGCCGCAGGCAAAATAGGGCTAAGCGATTCAAAAAAATTTGTTTTCGGAGCTTAAGATACGTTATATCTTTTTATACCAGAAATTTTAGTTTTAAGCAATTAGTTTTAAGTTAGCATCGGCCTGGATTTTACGCCAGTTTTTTTTAGAAGCTGGCCTTTTTTTATGCCAGGCGGCCGCGGCAATCATAGCGGCATTGTCGGTACATAAATTTTTTGGCGGGACCAAAAAAATTAGCTTACTGTCTATAGCAGACAGCTTACTGCCGAATTGTTTGCGGAGTTCTTGGTTAGCGGCTACTCCGCCGGCCAGCATAACTGTTTTGACTTGATATTTTATAATCGCTTGAATGGTTTTGCTAACTAAAACGTCAATTACCGCTTGTTGGAATGAAGCCGACATATCAGAGATAAGAACAGTCCCCAAATCTTTTGGGGACTGTTCTTTATGTTTCCGGACTTCGTAAAGCACCGCTGTTTTCAGGCCGGAAAAAGAAAAATCAAAATCATTTGTTTTGAGCATTGGCCGGGGCAGTTCAAAAAATTGAGGATTGCCCTTTCGGGCTTTTTGAGAAACAATGGGCCCGCCTGGATAGCCAAGATTTAACAGTTTGGCTACCTTATCAAAGGCCTCGCCAGCCGCATCATCCCGAGTCTCTCCCAATAATTGATATTTCTCATGGCCTTTCATTAAAATTAACTGGGTATGTCCGCCTGAGACCACTAAACAGAGAATAGGAAATTTTGGTTTAGAAATTAGAAATTGGAAATTAGAAATTTCGCTAATTGGCTTTAGCCAATTAGCGTATATATGTCCTTCAATGTGGTTGATTCCAATAATCGGTTTTTGCCATTTATAAGCCAGGGCTTTGGCGAAATTAACCCCGACTAAAAGCGAAGGTATCAAACCGGGCCCAACGGTTACGGCAATTAAATCAATCTTACGGCAGTGAGATTTTTCGAGCGCTTCTTTTAAAACCGGCTGAATATTTTTCAAATGTTCCCGGGCCGCTAAGTTAGGGACTATCCCGCCATAAGGAGCATGCATTTTTATTTGCGAAGAAACTATGTTCGACAAAATCCAACAGCCTTTCCGGTTGCCTTCTATTAAAGCAATCCCTGTATCATCGCAAGATGTTTCAATTCCCAGAATAATCATGGTTATAAAGGACGGTCCTTTAATTGCTGTCCTTTAATTATCTTACAAGAAACATTGTTTTTTTTCAATTTTCCTGTTAAGATTCATACGAATGGCCCCATCGTCTAGCTGCCTCTTCGGCAGCCCACCGATGAGGTGGGTGGTTTTGGCCCCATCGTCTAGTGGTTAGGACACCAGGTTTTCATCCTGGCAACAGGAGTTCGATTCTCCTTGGGGCTGCATGATGAATTGACAAAATAGCACGGATGTGCTATTTTGTTTTGAGAAAATATGAAAAACAGATTATTGGCGACAATTTTGATTATTTGTTTGGGTGGCGGTTTTGGATTTTCTACAAAGGCTTTTCAAACAAAGGATACCTTCCCCAAAATCGCCGACTACTATTTACAGCCTTTAGTTCCGGAATCAATCTATGACGACCTGTCTAAATACGATTTGTTAATTTTGGACGTTGATGTTCAGACAATTGACCCGAATATATTTTCTTTAATAAAAGAAAGGAATCCCGGAGTTCAATTTCTCGCCTATATCCCTAGCCAGAGCGTCAACACCCAAGATTTAAGTTCCTGGGCGTGTTTTCGGAATCTAGTTTATGATAAGGTGAGCGATAATGACTGGTGGCTCAGGGATAGCCAGGGAAATTTTATCAGCTTTTCGGATATTTGGCCGGATATTAAATTTGTTGACCCTGGCCGGGGCTGGAACAACTATTTATCATCTTTGGCAGAAGAGAATGTTATTGAACGCGGCGTTTGGGATGGGATTTTCTACGATATGTTTTTTGCCAATTTAAGCTGGTTGAATAACGGAGACATTGATATAAACCGGGACGGTCAGACGGATAGCTCTGAAGAGATTAATAATTATTGGCAAATTTGGATGACTGACTTACTGGACCAGACCAAGTTAAAAATTGACGAATATCCTTTAGTGGCCAATGTTGATATAGCTGGCGAATACCAAAAGGAACTGAATGGTTTAATGATGGAGAACTTTCCGGCTGAATGGCTGGGAGAAAACGGTTGGTCGGTTTTAATTGACCAGTATTTGAATGTTCTGCCTTTGAATAATCAACAGCCGCAGATTTACGTCATTAACTCAAATACTGGCAATGCCGGTAAAATGGGAAGCTACCGGGAAATGCGCTTCGGCCTGGCCAGCGCCCTTTTAGGTGACGGCTATTATTCCTTTGATTCAGGAGATCAGAATCACAGCCAAGTTTGGTTTTATGACGAATACGAGACCTATCTGGGCCGGGCTGTTTCTTCTGCCTATAATTTGCTTGATAAAGATAATCAAGAAATTAAGCCGGGATTGTGGAGACGCAATTTTGAGCAAGGTATTGTTTTGGTTAATTCAACTGACCAGAAACAAGAATATTTTTTCGGCCGGGAGGAATTTATCAAAATAAATGGCCAGCAAGACAGGCGGGTTAATAACGGAATTAAGATTAATAGCATCAGCTTAGAATCAAAAGACGGGATTGTTTTGTTAAAAACAGTTGACCAGATCAGAAACAATTCTTTTTTAAATGGCAGCTTTGTTCGGGTTTTTAATCAGTGTGGTCAGCAGGTTAAAAACGGGTTTTTTTCTTTTAATGATAATTTTCCCGGCCAGTTGCTTCTCTTGAAAACTAAATTTGACGAAAAGGGCGATTCTGTGGTATTAGTTAATGAAACAGGGGGAATTGAGATTTATCAGAATGACGAGAAAACTAGAAATTTAACGCCTTATCGAGGGGGCGGAAACGGAATTTCTTTTGCTATCGGCGACGTTGACCAGGACGGCCAACCGGAAATTATTACCGGTCCGGGTCCGGGCGGCGGTCCTCATATCAAGATATTCTCTTTAGACGGTCAGCTCGAAAGCGAATTTATGGCTTATGACAGTAATTTTACAGGCGGAGTCAGGGTAATGTCCGACGATCTTGATAAGGACGGCCAAGACGAAATTTTAGCCGGAATAATTAATTTTTAATTATGGATGATAAAAAAACAAATAAAAGAATAAATTATAAGGCCTGGTTGGTTATTCTAACCGTTACGGCCTTGGCTTTTACCAATGCCTTAATTTCAGTTCGCCATTGGGAGCTAAATCAAGAAGTTAACTTGCTTTCCAGCAGCATCAGCAGTATTGTCGCTTATCATGGAGAGAAAGCTGTTCAAGGGGAAGAAGACGACTCAACCGATAAAGACGACGGAGAACAAAAAAATAATCAACCGGAAGAAGCGCCTAAGACTGTTTTAGAAATTAAATCAGGCGGATATTATTACAGTTCGCAGGGAGACCAGTTGGGAATTGGCCCTTTGCCTCCTGAAGTTGATATTCAGACAAACTACTGGGTTTTCTGGGAAATAGATTCAGCTGAAGGAGTTAGAGATATTGAGATAACCGGCGAGTTGCCGGATAAAGTTGTTTGGACAAACAAAAAAACCGTTACTGCTGGAAGTTTGCATTTTGGAGAAGTTGGCCGTCGGGTGGTCTGGTTAAATAACGAGATTGACTTAAAGAGTCCTTGTAAAGTTGGTTTTGAGATAGGCCTGATTCCTAGAGGAAACGATATTGGCAAGACTATGGATTTGCTGACAGATATTGAATATCAGGCAATAAGTAGATATACTGGAGAAAAAATTAGCGGGAGCCTAGATAAAATTACTACCAATTTGAAATTTGATGATTTGGCTTCAGGCAAAGGTGAAGTTGTCCAGTAATTTTTTTATGCCCCGTAGAGAAACTTTGACCCATTCGCCAAGGGCGAATAATAATCATGCGGGGATATATAATTGTAGAATAAACTAAGAATATTAAGAACTTTGATTTTTTAAATTAATGTCAAAGTTCTTCTACGGGGCATGCTTCCAAAAGATAAATATTATTTAAAAGTAAGTAAGGCGGATGATTTGAAAAGCCCGAGAGAGAAATATCTCTACCGGGCTTTTGAAATCCTACCGGGCTTTTTAGCTTGGTTGACTCTTTTGAGCGTTATTTTCCTATCCTGGCTTCAGCCAATTTGGGTAGCTTTTTTTATTATTGCTTTTGACGTTTATTGGCTGCTTAAGACAATTTATCTTTCTTTGCATTTAAGATTCAGTTATAACCGGATGAAAAAACAAGTTCAGGACGACTGGCTGAGTAAGCTGAAATCCCTTAAACATAAAGATTGGCGTAAGATTTACCATCTAGTTATTCTTCCTTTTTACAAAGAGGACATTGAATCAATCAGGACAACCTTTCAGGCAATAGTTAATTCTGATTATCCTAAAGACAGGGTCATGATTGTTTTAGCTGCCGAGGAACGGGCCGGCCAACTGGCTAAAAAACTCTCCCAAAAAATTAAAAAGGAATTCAGCGATAAGTTCTACAAGTTTGTTGTCACGGTTCATCCTAAAGACATTGTCGGCGAATTAGCCGGCAAAGGGGCTAATTCTACCTGGGCGGCCAGACGGTTCAAAAAACAGGTTATTGATCCTTTAAAAATTCCTTATCAGAATATTGTTGTTTCCTGCTTTGATATTGATACCCAGATTTTCCCGAAATATTTTTCCTGCCTAACTTATTATTATTTAACAACCGATAATCCGACTAGAACCAGTTATCAGCCGGTTCCGGTTTACAACAACAATATTTGGCAGACGCCGTGCATCTCTCGGGTAGTGGGCACTTCCGGAACTTTCTGGCAGATGATTCAACAGCAAAGGCCGGAACGCCTTTCCACTTTTTCCTCCCAAGCGCTTAGCTTTAAAACCTTGGTTAGAGTAGATTTCTGGCCGGTAAATATGGTTTCTGAAGATTCGCGGATATTCTGGCAAAATCTGCTTTTTTACCAGGGAGATTATAAGGCAGTCCCTTTATATTATCCGGTTTCTATGGATGCCAACCTGGCACCTAATTTTATGAAGACAGCTATTAATGTTTACAAACAGCAAAGACGCTGGGGTTGGGGAGCTGAGAATATCCCCTTTTTACTTTTTGGGTTTTACAAAGATAAAAAAATATCTTGGAGAAAAAAATTTCACTGGACATGGGTTCAGCTGGAAGGTTTTTGGTCATGGGCAACTAACGCTTTGCTGATTTTTCTTCTGGGCTGGCTGCCTTTATTTTTAGGCGGCCAGAAATTCAACGTTACCCTTTTGTCATATAACCTGCCTCGAATAACTAGAATTTTGATGACTTTGGCAATGGTCGGCTTGGTCGGTTCAGCTATTTACAGCACTCTACTTTTACCCAAGCACCCTAAAAAATATTCTTTGATTAAAAAGGCTTCAAAATATCTGGGCATGGTTATCCAGTGGATTCTAGTGCCTTTTACAATTCTTGCCTTCGGAGCCCTCCCCGGTCTGGAAGCCCAAACCCGTCTGATGCTGGGCAAATATATGGGGTTTTGGGTTACTCCGAAGAAAGGTGAGTTTTCTACGGGGCGGATCACGAAGAAGAAATGAAAAAAGCCGAGAATAAAAGTTTTTCGTTATTTATTCCCGGCTAATGGCAGGACTCAACAGTTTTTTCTGTTTTATCTCATTGCCTAATGAGCGAGCTCTCGAGAAAAGGGCCTCACTCGACCATTAGACAAGGAGTTTTTACATTCTACGCAGTATCTGGTCCAGGGGACCAGTTGCAGGCGTCCCAAAGGAATTTGACCGCCGCAATTTTCACAAATTCCGTAAGTACCTTTTTTGGCTTTCTCTATTGCTCCGTCAATTCTCTCAAGGCATTTTGTCAAATTGCCTAACCTATTTCCGTTAATACTTGGAGTAACGGAATCAGCTATGCGATCTTTAGCGCTCGTTCTTCTTGCGTTTGAGCTGATTTCTTCTCTGAAATTAGTTCGAGTCTTGTTGAATTCCAGGAAGAATTCATTTCTTTTGCCTTCTAACATTTTTATTATTCTTGCTTTTGTCTGTTCATCAATCTTTTCCATTTGTCCCCCCTATTTAAATGTTAAATACCTGCCTTTTGTTGTTATTTTAATTAGAGGATTGTATTTTGTCAAGTAAACTTGCTCCAATGCATAAAGGACTGTCCTTTAATTACTCCAAATGAATTGTCTTTTGGAAATTGTCCAGTTTATTCTTCAAGAGAGGATTAGAAAGGTTTTCCCCCAGAACCTTTTTAGCCGCCTGGCGGCTTTTTTGAATTAACTCTAAGTCATCCAAAGAAGCCATAATTAGGTCCGGTAGACCCCATTGCTGAGCGCCGATAAAATTTCCCGGTCCGCGTATTTTTAAATCCTTTTCGGCTAACTCAAATCCGTCCTTGGCTTTAAGGATAGCTTTTAGCCGCTGATGGGTCTTTTTAGCTGACGAATCGGTGAAAAGGAAACAATGGGACTGGTCTTTCCCTCGGCCAATCCGACCGCGAAATTGATGAAGCTGGGCTAGTCCGAAACGGTCAGCTCCTTCAATAAGCATAATGGTTGCATTAGGAATATCCACCCCTACCTCAACTACCGAGGTGGAAACTAAAACATCTATTTTACCATCCTTGAATTTTTTCATAATTTCTTCTTTCTCTTTCGGCTTAAGCTTTCCGTGCAGCATAGCTATTTTAAACTTCGGAAAAATCTTCTTTGAAAGTTTCTCATATTCTTCTGTTACGGCCCTTACATCCGTCCATTCGTCTTTTTTAGTTTTTAATTTTGAGTTGTAATTTTGGCTTTTGGCTTTTGGCTTTTGAGTTTCGATTCTGGGGCAAATCACAAAGGCCTGTTTTTTTTGTTGGATTTGTTTCTTAATGAAATTATATGCTTTTTGACGGTCGTCTGGCGCGACTATTTGAGTAATGATTTTTTGTCTGCCTTTAGGCAATTCCTTAATTAAGGAAATATCCAGGTCTCCGTAAACAGTTAAGGCCAAGGTGCGAGGAATCGGAGTGGCGGTCATTGATAAAAAATGGGGCTGATGAATATTTTTTTGCAGAGCGGCTCTTTGAAGGACTCCAAAACGATGCTGTTCGTCAATAATGGTTAGACAGAGGTTTTTAAAATTTAAATCTTCCTGTAGCAAGGCATGGGTTCCGATAGCGATATCTATTTTCCCTTGACTAATTTGTTTTTTCAGCTGGATTTTAGGGATTGTTCTTCTTTTTGAAGAATAATCACTAAGGGTAGACTCTGTCCTAGTTAGTAGGGCGATTTTTACGCCGGATTTTTTAAGTAAGTTCTTAAAGGTCTGAAAGTGTTGCTTGGCCAGAATTTCTGTAGGAGCCATCAGAGCGGTTTGATGCCCGGCTTTAGCTGTTTCCAAAGCAACCATTACAGCGACAACGGTTTTGCCTGAGCCGACATCACCATTAAGCAGACGGTTCATTGGTTTGTCTTGGGCTAAATCCTGAAAAATTTCCCAGGCGGCTAATTTCTGGCTGTTGGTTAGTTTAAAAGGAAGATTTTTAACAAAAGATTTAATGAGCTTCTGATTGAAGGGAATTGGTTGCGCCTTTTCCTGGCTTAGTTTCTGTTTTTGTTGAAGAAACATTAACTGCATTAAAAAAAGCTCGTCAAAAGACAATCTTTGGCGGGCTTTTCTGGCTAATAAAAGATTATCGGGGAAATGAATTTGCTTGATTGCTTGGCCAAGGTTCATTAAGGAAAAGTTCTTTTTAATTTGCTCCGGTAAAAAATCGACGAATTGAGAGCTTAAAGGCAGAAGCGGCTTGATTAAATAGCGGAGATACCGGGAGCTTAAACCGGTGGTTTCCGGATAAACTGGAGTCAACCGGCCAGTATGTGTGAATTGAGAACTGTCCACATTTTTAGTGACAGTCCCTACTATCTCATATGCCGGATTAGAAAGAACCAAGGTTCCTCTGGCAGAACTTAATTTGCCTGAAAAATTAATTAACCTATTTTTCTTGAGCGTTTCGGTTAAATAGGGCTGGTTGAACCAAACAGCTTTAATAACGCCGCTGTCGTCTTTAATCAGAGCCTCGGTTAAAACCATCCTTTTCCGGAAAATCCGGGCATTCTCTATTTCAGCAATTTTCCCCTGAATGGTCGCCGGCTGGCCCTTTTTCAACTGGCTAATTGGTAGAATCTGGCTGAAGTCTTCATAGCGGTGGGGAAAATGAAAAAAAAGGTCCTTAATTGTCTTAATGCCAAGCTTATGAAGCTTTTTCAAATAAACAGGACCTACTTTCTTAATTTGTTCAATTTTAGTTAGCAGGGATAACATTAAATATTGACCCCGTTATCCGACAGGGCATAATATTTGTTAGCCAAATTAAAATTTGGATAAATATTATGCGTCCTCGGCAGGACTTGAACCTGCGACCTCTTCCTCCGCAAGGAAGCGCTCTATCCAACTGAGCCACGAGGACTTAAAATTTCAAACTGCGGGCTAAATTGTCAATCAGGGATTCTTTATGTTTTCTTTCAGGCAGGTATTTAAGTAAAAGCCTTCTTACTTCAACCGGGTTTTCTTCGCCTAAAGGGATTTTAATGTAGGGCATAATTGTTTTCTGACTGCGGATGCTTAATTCTCTGATTAACGGCGGTTCATAAAAAACCCAGAAAGACCTTAAGCTGTCAAAAGTGTAGAAAGTTTTGTTAATTTTAATTCCTTTAGGAGTGATTGTTAAGTTAAGGGTATTCGGTCTTTTAAAAGCAAAAGCGGTTACGGAAAAACAGCTTAAGATAATTAGAAAGGCAAAAATGAAATTCTTGCTAAAAATGGCCCAGATGAACAATCCGGTGGCAATCACTCCGATAGTAATAAACCAAGATTTGCTTTTTTTGTAATATTCAAATTCCGGAGCCGTCCATTCAAGGCGATCCTTTTTTCTTTCAGTTTCCTTTTTCGTTTCAGCTTTTCCCTCAACGTTTTTGGTATCACGTTCAGTCGGATTCATTTGTTTTTCTTTTAAATTTAAAACATTCTCAGTCATATTTTTAACTGGCGGACTTCGTCACGCCGTAGCCACGCTTCAGCGTAGCTACTGGCGGATTTCGTCACGCCGTAGCCACGCTTCAGCGTGGCGAAGGCGGAGAGGGTGGGATTCGAACCCACGGTCGCCTAAGGCGACAGCAGTTTTCAAGACTGCCCGATTAAACCGCTCTCGCACCTCTCCAAGAGGATTACAATAAATGTTTTTTAATAAATGCTCTACTTGAACCGGATTTAAGATATTTTTCGAATTCGTATGCTTTGTATTTATCTTCAGTCGCAAAATAAAAGTTTAGCTTTGCTGGCAAACGATTTACTGTTGCTGCTGCATGTCCTTTTTGATGTCGTTGAATTCTATCATTCAAGTCGTCAGTACAGCCTACATAATAGCCATCTTTGCATTTTAAGCTATAAACGTAATACATAAACACGTACCCGCTTTTGCGTAGCTACTGGCGGACTTCGTCACGCCGTAACCACGCTTCAGCGTAGCTACTGGCGGACTTCGTCACGCCGTAGCCACGCTTCAGCGTGGCGAAGGCGGAGAGGGAGGGATTCGAACCCTCGGTACCCGAAAGTACAACACCTTAGCAGGGTGCCCCATTCGACCGCTCTGGCACCTCTCCGTATTTTTACTTTAACATCTTGCTATTTAACAGTCAATTTATCTCCTGGCAATGACTAATCCCCAGATTTCTTTGGGCTTGAGGGGTTTTAGGACTCGAGCGCATTCTCCCAAGGTGGCTCCGGTGGTGGCAATGTCGTCAATAAGAATAGCCGTAAAAGGACGTAATTTTAAGGACTGTCCTTTATTTAACATAAAGGCGTTTTTGATATTCTGCTTTCTTTGCCGAGCATTTTGGATTTGAGCCTGCGGCAAATTATATTTTTTCCGGACAATCAAGTTATTAACAATTGGAATATTTAATTGCCGGCTAATTTCAAGAGCCAACAATTCTGATTGATTAAAGCCCCGCCAACGCAATCGTTTTTTGTGCAAGGGAACCGGAATTAGAATAGAATTCCTTTGAATAATGAAATCAGAAAGGACATTTATCCTTTGGACTAGGAGACATCCTAGCGGTTCAGCTAAATCTTTAATAAAGTCATACTTGTAATTATGAATAGCTTTTTTAATCAGCGGATGAGCGTAATAGCTGGCCGCAACTAGACCGGTTAAGCCGCTTCCGGAGTTTAATTTTAAAGGCGGTTTTTTACTTAACGGGATTTGGCTAAAGCAAGTCGGGCAAATAAACTCTCGGTGAGTTTCTTTGCCGCAGCCAAGGCAGTAGACAGGGAAAAGTAAATTGATTAAGAGATTTATCATATAGATAAAGATATCATAAAAGGCTGGTTGTGGATATCTTTTTTTTGAATCGTTTGTTAAATGTGATATACTTTTTAAGACAGTAAGAACGATAATGTTTTTATTTAAAAAAAAACCAAAGAATTCTTTAGGTATTGATATCGGCGCTTCAGCAATTAAATTTGTTGAGTTGGAAAAAAAAGATGGAAGGCACGTATTGAAAAATTATGCGATTTATTCTCTAAAGGAATATTTGAAGAAAAGCAACTATCAGGTTGGATTAAGCTCTCTTAAGATTACTAATCAAGAGATTGCCGAGATAATCAAAAGAACGATTAAAAAAGCAAATATTGTTTCCAACTCTCTCTGTTTATCTGTCCCGGTTTATTCCAGTTTTTCTACGGTAATTGATTTTCCTGATATGCCCGAAAAAGAAATTGCTTCAGCAGTTTCTTTTGAAGCTAAAAAATATATTCCGGTTCCGGTATCTGAAGTAATTTTGGACTGGAGTATTGTTGGTAATGTTGGTAAAACGTCGGACGGTAAATCCGTCCAGCAAATTCTGTTAGTGGCGGTTCCTAAAGACCTTGTTAATGGGTATAATCAAATAGTTCGTTTAAGTGGTTTAAAACTTAAGGCCATAGAAGAAGAAGCTTTCAGTTTGAGCCGCGCCTTAATCGGCAACGATAAAAGTGTAGCGGTTATGATTGATTCAGGCGCCCGCTCTCTGAATGTCAGTATTGTTGATAACGGCTATATAAAAAATATACATAATCTGGAAATGGGTGGCGTAAAATTGAACAAAATCATTGCTAGCCAAATGAACATTGATTTGGAAAAAGCCGAGGCATTGAAAAAGAAATTACCAGATAGCGAATTAGCCAACGGGCATTATCCTCGTCTCAGAGGCGTCATTCATTCCAGTCTAGAAGTTGTGGTTGCAGAAATTAAGAAAATTATTGATTCTTATCAGGAAAAATACGACCGGAAGGTAGAAAAATGCATTTTGGTTGGAGGAGGCGTTAGATTGTTTGAATTTGTTGATTTTTTGTCCAAGAGATTGAACGTTGATGTTTCTTTAGGCGATCCTTTTGCACGGATAGTTTATCCTTCTTTATTAAAACCGGCATTAAAAGAATTAGGTCCATCTCTGGCCGTTGCTACGGGATTGGCTATGAGGGAAAATTAAAATTTTATTATGGATATAAAATTGATGCCAAGTAAATATAGCAGAGAGCAAGGTGGTTCTGAAACAGAATCAACGGCGACTGTTAATAAAAAACTATCTTCTAAATCAGGCGTTTGTCTTGGTTTTTCTTTAATTATTTTAACAGCTGTTCTGCTGGTCTGTTTTGGAATCTGGGGTTACCAAAACAATTTGTCTAAAGAAAAAGAGAAGTTGGCGGAAGAGATAGAACAATTACAGAGCCAGAGGGACTTAAATTTGGAATCCAAGCTTGTGAACCTAAAGAAGGGCATAGAAAACTTTAAGAAGCTTATTAACAAACACATCTATTTTTCTAATATTTTGCGCATGTTTGAAGAATTAACCCTGCCTCAAGTAGCTATTTCAGGTTTAAGCATAGATTTGTCCGAAAACAGCGTAAGCTTGAGAATAGATTCGGTTAATTACGAAACCTTAGCGAAGCAGATAGTTACTTTTGAGGAAGACGTTCGTATAAAAGAATTGGATACTTCCGGAGTTAATATGGATTCAGCTGGCTCGGTCGGCTCTAGTTTAGGAATAAAATTAGAACCTGATTTTTTGTATAAACATGAATAAAAAAATTATAGCCAGTTTAATTATTTTAGCTGCCAGCTTGGCACTGGGGTACTTTTTTATTCCCTCTCATTGGTCTTCGGTTGAAGCTCTCCGGACGGAATTGTCCCAAAAAAAACAAACCCTAAACGAGCTTAATGAACTTTTAGAAAAAATTAGTCAAATTGAAGGGGAGTACCAAAATATATCCGATGAAGCGCAAAAGATATTCTTAAGCTTGCCGGCTAAAAGAGATATTCCCTATTTATTAGTCCATTTTGAAAACTTGGCTTCCAGCAACGGGTTGTTGCTTGAGTCAATAAATTTCGGGCAGCTTGGCAAAAACGAACAGCAGACGGCGCAACAGACAAAAATTCAATCGGCGAATATCCTTTCTAATCTGCCCTGCTTTACGGCGGATTTAAATATGACCGGCTCTTACGAGGCTTTTAAGAATTATTTAGCCGCTTTGGAAAAGAGCGCTCGGTTGATGGATGTTAAATCTGCCAGCTTTGCCATTTACGACCGAAGCAACCTTTCTGCCGGTTTAGGGATTTTTAATTTTAATTTATCATTGAATGTATACTACCTTGATTAATTATGTTTGAAAATTCGAACAAAAAACAAAATCTTGTTTTGCCTCAGGAGAAAAAACAGCGTCAATTGATGTTAGTCTTAGCTGTTATGATTTTGGCCATTATAGTTATTTTATTTTTCTATTTCAAACCTTTTGCGTCTAAGCAACAGGTAACAACTGAAGAGAATTATTTTCCTGCTGCTCAGAAACAGCTTTTAAAAGAAGTCCTGGTTGATGAAATAGATTTTGACATTAGTTTTTTAAAAAAATCATTTTTCCAGTCACTGAAAGTCTACGGGGAGTGGCCTTTAAAGATTGGACAGAAAGGCCGGGCGAATCCGTTTTTGCCATATTAAGTTCAATGAATAATTTAAAAAAAACAGAGAAGAATAATCTCAAAAAAAAACCCGAAAACTCAAAATATCCTTTTATAGACTTAAGTAATAAAGAAATTCCAGTAGAGATTTTAAAGGAAATTCCTGAAGAAGCAGCCACTTTTTACAAGTTTGTTCCGATAAACAGGAAAGGCAATATTCTTGAGTTGGGAATGGTTGATCCGGAAGATCTTAAAGCTAAGGAAGCTATGAGGTTTATTACCAGGCGTAGCGGATTGGAGCCAAAGATATTCGCCGTTGACATGGTTGGATTAAGGAATGTCATTAAGCAGTACCGGACCCTTCACGGAGAAGTTAAAAAAGCGCTTAAAGAACTGCAGGGAGAATTGGAAACAGAAACCAAGGCCGAATCGTCCAAAGAGAAAATTAAAGATATCGCTAAAAAAATTACTGCAGACGCGCCGATAACTAAAATAGTGGCTGTTATTTTAAGACATGCGGTGGAAGGCCAGGCTTCGGATATTCACATAGAACCGGTGGAAGACAGGGTTAAAGTCCGTTTCAGGATCGACGGTATTCTTTATACCAGTATTTTTTTGCCAAAAGATATTCAGTCAGCCATTGTCTCTCGGATAAAAATACTTACCAGTTTAAAAATTGACGAAACCAGAGTACCTCAAGATGGTCGTTTTTCGACGACTATCCTTAACAAAAAGATTGATTTCCGGGTTTCCTCTTTCCCTAATGTTAACGGAGAAAAAGTCGCCTTAAGAGTTCTTGATCCGACTACTGGACTCAAGCCTTTTAGCGAATTAGGCCTGCAGGATTACAATCTGAAAACTTTAGAAAAAGCGATTCAGCAGCCTTTTGGCATGATTCTAATAAGCGGGCCGACCGGTTCTGGAAAATCAACCACTCTTTACAGTATTTTACAGAAATTAGACCGAGAAGAAGTTAATGTTATTAGTTTGGAGGATCCGGTTGAATACCATATTGGCAATGTAAATCAGTCCCAAATTAGGCCGGAAATCGGCTATACTTTTGCTTCGGGACTACGGCATATTTTAAGGCAGGATCCGGACATAATTATGGTTGGCGAGATTAGAGATGAAGAGACCGCGAATTTATCTATTCATGCCGCTTTAACCGGACATGTTTTTCTTTCTACCTTGCATACTAATAACGCTATTGGAGTTGTCCCTCGTCTGGCGGATATGGGAATTAGCCCTTTTCTTTTGCCTTCTTCCTTAAATTTGGCTATTGCGCAGAGATTAGTTAGACGGCTTTGCCCTCATTGCCGTAAAGAAGTTGCGGCTTCGCCTCAAATAACCGAAGCGATTGGAAAAGAATTAACTGCCTTGAATCCAATCCACAGAAAGGCGTTCCCTTGGGAAAAACCCTATAAGATTTATAAATCAGCCGGCTGTAAGTTTTGCGCTAAAAAGGGTACCAAGGGCAGAATTGCTCTTTTTGAAATGCTGACCATGACCCCTCAATTAGAGAAGATTATAAACGAAGGGCCGAGTGAAGCGAAGATAAAAGAAGAAGCTGATCGGCAGGGAATGATTACCATGAAGCAGGATGGAATTAATAAAGTGCTTCAAGGAGTTATTTCTTTTGAAGAAATGCTGAGGGCGGTTGAGAATTAATAATGAGTAAAAATGAAAATTAAGCACAAAAGATTTACCTCGCACCTTTTAAGAATAGGCGCGGGGCGCCAAAAAAATAAAGAATTCTTGAAGAGTGCGGGGTTTACTTTAAGAGAGCTTTTAGTGGTGGTGGCTATAATTGGTCTCTTAGTGGCGATATCTACAATCAGTGTGGCAAAAATTAAAACTAGAAAACAGGATGTCCATCGGGTGAGCGACATAAAATCCATTCAGGAAGCGCTGGCTATGTATCATAACGACTTCCAATTATATCCGATTTACGATGGCTATATTACGGGAAGTGACTATATGTCAAATGAATTAATAAGTAATGGTGCAATTCGGCAGGTTCCGACTGATCCGGTAAATCTAGGCGATTATCAGTATTATTATCAATCTGTTGATGGCTCCGATTATTTAATAGAATATCATTTAGAAACAGATTCAATCGAAGGCAAATCACAGGGATTAAATACCTCTATTCCATAATTTGATTACGAAACACGAAGAATTACCAAAATACGAAAAACGACAATTCGTATATTAGTATAAAATTCGTAATTCGTAGAGAAATCATGAAAAAAATTCTAATTATTGAAGACGATTCGTTCCTTAGCGAGATGTATTTGTCAAAATTTAATCAGAGCAATTTTCAAGCGGAAGTTGCCGCTGACGGCAAGGAAGGGCTGAATAAAGTTAAATCATTCAGGCCTGATTTGATTCTTCTAGACATTGTTTTGCCTAAAATGGACGGATTCGAAGTTCTTAAAGAAATAAAAAACGATTCAGAATTGAAGAAAATTCCAGTTGTCCTTTTAACTAATCTTGGTCAGAAAAGCGAGGTTGAAAAAGGGCTGTCTTTAGGCGCCGAAGAATATATTATTAAAGCTCATTTTACTCCCAGCGCTGTTGTTGAAAGGTCTAAAGAAATTATTAATAAGCAAATAACTAAGAATGAATAACGAAAATTACCAAAAACAGCTTGAAGAAATTTTAGAATTAGCCATAAAAAGGGACGCTAGCGATGTACATTTATCAGTTGGCAAGCCGCCTGTTTTCAGAATTAATGGAGAATTAATCTCTTTTAAGGGAAAGGCGGTTTTGTCTAAAGAAGATACTCAAGGATTGGCTTTCACGATTCTTACTGAAGAAAAAAAAGATAAGTTTCTTAGCCAAAAGGATATTGATTTATCTTTCACCTTTCAAAAAAAAGCACGTTTCAGGGTCAATGTTTACATGCAGTTAGGGAAAATCAGTATTGCCTTACGCTTGATTCATGGTAAAATCAGGACTATTGAAGAACTAAAATTACCCGCTATTTCCTATGAGATTGCTAGAGCTCCTCAAGGATTCTTTTTAGTAGTTGGACCTTCCGGACAAGGGAAATCTACCGCTTTAGCGGCTTTAGTTAATGAAATCAATCATACTCGCTGTGATCACATTGTTACTATCGAAGACCCAGTAGAGTATTTATTTAAGGAAGACAAATGTATTATTGATCAACGGGAAGTCGGCGAGGATGTCCAAGATTTTCACCGAGGCCTGCGCGAGGTTTTCCGGCAGGACCCGGATGTAATTATGATTGGCGAAATGCGCGACCAGGAAACAATTAGCAGCGCAGTGACCGCGGCTGAAACCGGACATTTGGTTTTGACAACCTTGCATACCAATACGGTCTCGCAGACAATTGACCGAATCATTGACAGCTTTCCGCCGCATCAACAAAACCAGATAAGAATGCAATTGTCATCGACAATTTTAGGAATTTTTTCACGCCGATTAATCCCTAGTCCTAAAGAAGGAATGATTAATGCGGTTGAATTGATGATTGCCAATTCAGCTATTAGGAACCTGATTAGAGAAGGGAAAACCCATCAGATAGATATGATTATTGAAACCAGCTCGGAAGAAGGAATGATTTCTTTGAATCGTTCTCTAGTTGATTTGGTCAATCAGGGAATGATTTCTTTGGAAAACGCCGAGCTGCATTCAACCAACCTTTCGGAATTGAGAATGTTGTTAAAGAAATAAATTTGACATATGAAATTTAATTATTTAGTCAGAACCAAAGATGGAGAATTGCAGAGTGGAGAAGTTAAGGCGATTGATAAAGAAGTAGCTATAAAAACTCTGCAAAATAATGATTTGATAGTTATTAAGCTTCAGCCAAATCATAAGATTTCTCTTTTGGCAAAGGATATCAGCATCTTTAATCGAATTAAGCGGAAAGAAATATTTGTTTTTTTCCGGCAACTGTCTATTTTGGTAGAGGCAAACATTCCTTTAGTTCATGCCTTAAAATCTTTGGGTCAGCAGGTAAAAAGCCCCTATTTTGAGGAAATTATTTTTGATATAGCCAATAATGTAGACGGAGGCATGTCTCTGTCCCAGTCTATGTCAAAATACCCCAAAGTATTTTCTAATTTTTCCATAAACTTAATAAAGTCAGGCGAAGTCAGCGGGCGGCTTCAGGAAACACTAAATTATTTGGCCGATTATTTGGAAAAAGAATATGAACTTATTTCAAAGATAAGAGGGGCGATGGCATATCCGGCTTTTATTCTAAGCGCTTTCTTGATAATAGGGGTTCTAGTTATGATTATGGTTATTCCCAATTTAACGGACATTTTGCTTGAAAGCGGTCAAGATTTACCATGGACGACTAAAGTGGTTATTGCGGTCAGCGGATTTATAAGCAGTTTTTGGTGGGTCGTTCTGTTGTTATTAATCATCGGTTTTTTCTGCTTTTCTAGATATAAGAAAACCGAACGTGGAAAGGAATATTGGGATAGGATTAAATTAAGAATCCCTGTTTTCGGGGAACTTCTTCAGAAAATGTATTTAGCCCGTCTGGCTAACAATTTGAGCGCCTTGACAAAAGGCGGGGTTTCGATTATTCAAAGCTTGAGTATTTCCGGACATGTAGTCAATAATGCAGTTTTTCAGAAAATTCTTTTTCAAGCCAGAGATAAGGTAAAAACAGGTAAAAATATTAGTTCAGTTTTTGAAAAACATAAAGAATTTCCTCCCTTGTTTTGCCAAATGATTAAAACTGGGGAAAAAACCGGAAAGTTGGACGCTCTTTTGGAAAAATTAAGCAATTTTTACACCAAAGAAGTGGATAATGTAGTTAATAGCTTGAGCCAGTTAATTGAACCCTTGTTAATAGTTGTTTTGGGCGTCGGCATTGGGATTTTGGTTATGGCCGTTTTTATGCCGATATATAATCTGACCGGGAGTTTTTAAATAATAAAAATATAGGTTTTGGGAATATATTACAATGACAATATAGGGATTGGTTATTCAGGAACTGATATAAGTAATCAATGAGGAGATTGTTCCTGGGGGATGTTCAAGGTGTTAATAGATGGAGAATACCTTCTTGAGCCAGTAGATTGACGGTTTTGTACTAGGATGTTTCTACAACGACCCTGCTTATTGTTTGAAATCATAAAGGTCGGGAATAAAAATAATAAAAATTGCGCGAAAGGGGGTGAAAAAAATGTTAAAGATTTTTAGCGCCAGAAAAGGTGAAAAAGGTTTTACCTTAATTGAGCTTTTAGTGGTTATGGCCATTATTGGAATTTTGGCAACCATTGTTTTAGTTTCCTTAAACACGGCCAGGCAAAAAGCCCGTGATACTCGTCGCATCAGCGATTTAAGGCAGGTCGCTTTAGCTTTGGAAATGTATTATGATGATAATGGCGGTTATCCGTCTGATACTACTGCCAGCGATGATGACTGGGCGGTTTTAGAAACAGAGCTGGAAGCGTCTCCTGTTTACATGACTTCAGTTCCGTCTGACCCGGGCAGTAATACTTATGTTTATCATCCGAGTGGGACAACGGACAATGGTGCAACTGATTATGTCTTAGGAGCAACTTTAGAGAATACAGATAATAAAGCTCTTGATGATGCTTATGACGGTACCGCTAATGGATTAGATTGTTCCGATTCAGGGCTTTACTGTATAATGCCTTAATTTTTAGTTAAATAACCTGGTAATCGGGAAGCTTAGCAGGACCGGATGTTTTCTGCTAAGCTTGAGATTATCAGGTTATTTGTGTAAAAGAGCCAAAAGGCGATTTTTAAAAATTTAAGGATTGTCATTGAGAGTAGTGACCTTCCGCCGAAGGCGGAAAGTTACGCTCACCTGTCCGCCTCCGGAGGGAAAAGACGATTCTTAAATTTTGACAAGCTTCCATGATAAGAACAGTCTTTAAAATGACGCCCTTGTGCTCAAGGGACATCATTTTAAGGACTGTCCTTTAATGACATGTTTATTTATCTTTTCATCTTTTTATTTGGCCTGATGATCGGCAGTTTCCTGAATGTAGTTATTTACCGTTTAGAAACCAAAGAGTCAATCATTAAAGGCCGCTCTCATTGTTTAGAATGTGGCGTTGTTTTGAAGTGGTATGATAATATTCCGTTATTAAGTTTTATTTTTCTGCGCGGCCGCTGTCGTTTCTGCGGGCAGAAAATAAGCTGGCAGTACCCTATAGTCGAAATAGCGACTGCTTCGTTATTTCTTCTAATTTTTAATTTTAAATTTTTAATTTTTAAACAGTTTTTAATTTTTAATTTTATAGACTTAATTTATCTCTGGTTTATTGCATCGGTTTTGATAATTATTTTTGCTTATGACTTAAAGCATTATATTATTCCTGACAAGATTGTTTACCCAGCCATTGTCGTATCTGGTATTTGGTATTTAGTATCTGGCATTCTTATACGAAATACGAAATACGAGTTACGAGATACTATTCTGGGTGCCGTTTTGACTGCTCTGTTTTTTTTCCTGATAGTCCTTATTACTAAAGGCAAAGGTATGGGCTTGGGTGATGTTAAGCTGGCTTTCTTAATGGGTTTAGCGCTGGGCTGGCCCAGTATTTTAATCGCCCTGTTTTTATCTTTTATGAGCGGAGCGATTGTTGGCATAGGATTGATAGCGGTTGGCAAAAAAGGCCTGAAATCGCAAATTCCCTTTGGTCCGTTTCTATCAGCTAGCGCAATCTTTGTTCTGGTTTTTAAAGACTATTTGACAATGTTTTTAGATAAAATATAATATTAATAAGAAAGGAGGATTAAGTTTATGAATAAAAAATTGTCTATTCCAATTTTTTTAATATTGCTTATTTTAATAATAGCCGCGGCTAATTATTGCTATTATTTTATTTACCAAAAAGCAGAAGTTAATCAGGATTCAGAGAATCAGGATAATCAAGAAGGAATAATAGATGAGCAGGAAAACGCCCAAGAACCAGCCAGTAATTTTTTAGAAGGCGTTTTTCAAAAACAGGAGGATAATTTTGCTTATGTTATTCCAAAAGACGAGGAGGATGCTGAAAAAATTAAATTAACCGAAGAAACTGTTTTTTCAGAAGTAATCTTTTCCAGCCAACTGGAAGTCATTGAGGAAAAAGAAATTGATCGGTCCGTTATTAAAGAAGGAAATCCAATTGTGGTCTTTTTCTCTAGTGATGATACGACCGAAGACAAAATAGCTTTAGCCCTTAAACGAATAATTGTAGAAAATGAATAATAATGGAATAAAATTCTCTTTAAACCTCGAAGCCTACCCTTTGGAGGCAATCTACGGGGCGGCCTATGTTTTTATTGACAAGGCATATTTGTTTTTAGATAATCCTTCTTCTAAAAAAATTGAAGTATTCCTAAAAAGCAAAACCCAAAAAAGCAAAAAACAATTAGAGAATTTAAAAGGAGAGTTTTTGAACGAACTTTTGAATTATACTCTAAGAGTTAATTTAAATAAGCGCAACCGGAAGATAAGGGAATACATTGTTAATCAAGCTTTGTTTTCAGCCGTTAAACAGGAAGAGATTAAACAGGAAGATAAATTGGGGTATCAGGACGACCCCTTAGGTATTGCAGTTCCTTGGGAAGAGAAATATGGAAAGAAAAATTCTGATTAATTTCAATAAAAAAATATATCCTCTCAGGGCAGTAAAATTAGCCATAAAAGAATATCGAAACTTGGCTAATTTTAGTTTGAGACAAAAAGGAAATTATATAATAGTAGAATTAAAAGATATTGACAAAGATGTTGTAGAAATAATCAAGGATGAATTTTGCAATTATGTCCTCTTTAAATCTAAACAAAGTTAAATACAATCAGCTTGGGTTTTTCCGTTTTAAGAAATTTAAGAATAAATATCTTTTAACTAACGATATTGGTGATTACATATTCTTGAAAGAAAAAGAATTTGATAATTTTTTAACTGGCAATTTAGAAAAAGACAAAGAGCCGTATCTATCTTTAAAAGAAAAAAACTTTCTGAAAGATGAAATAGATTTGACTGGAATGATAGAAAAATATCGTTCTAAAAAAGCTTTTCTTTTTGACGGGCCCAGTTTGCATATTGTGGTTGTCACTTTAAGATGCAATCATCGATGCGTTTATTGCCATGCCAGCGCTCAGGATATGGATAGGAAGGATTTGGATATGGGGCAGGATATAGCCAAGCAGGTAGTTGAGAAAATTTTTCAAACCCCCAGCCCTTTTGTGGCCATCGAATTTCAGGGCGGCGAGCCCTTAATCAATTGGCCAGTGGTTAAGTTAATTATTGAACAGGCACAGAAGAGAAACAAACAAGCTAAAAAAGATTTGCAGATTCGTTTGGTCTCCAATTTTGATTTTATGACCGAGGAAAAGTTTGAATATTTGCTTGATAAAAAGGTGAGTTTATGTGTTTCTCTAGATGGTCCGGAAGAATTGCACAACAGAAATCGACCGATTAGGGACTCTATAAAAGGATATAGTAATTACAAGAATATAGCTAAGTGGGTTAGGAAATTTAATAAGCTTTATTCGCAGCTAAAGAAGAAAGGCTATATTTATAGAATTGCCGGTCGAGTAACTATTAGTCGTTATTCTTTGCCTAAAGCTGAAGAAATTGTTGACCAGTATCTTAAATTAGGTTTTGACAGCTTTTATTTGCATCATCTTAATCCTTTTGGTTTTTCTAAGGAAAGCCAAAAAAAAATTGGCTATTCTGCTGAAGAATATATCAATTTCTACAAAAAAGCCCTTAATTATGTTATCCAGCTGAATCTTAAAGGCAAAAAATTCAAAGAAAGGATGGCTTTAACTTTTTTAACCAAGATTTTAACTGAAACTGACCCTAATCATTTAGATTACCGGTCGCCTTGCGGAGCCGGTATCGGCCAATTGGCTTACAATTACAACGGAGATGTTTATACCTGCGACGAAGGAAGAATGTTAAGCATGATGGGAGATGAAAGTTTCCGCTTGGGCAATATTAAAAAAAACAGCTATCAGGAAATAGTTGCCAATCCGATTGTCCGGACCCTGGCCACCGCTTCTTGCTTGGAAGATGTTCCTGGATGCAGTGATTGCGTTTACAAACCATATTGCGGAGTTTGTCCTATTTACAATTATTTCTCCCAAGGAAATATTTTTGGTCAAGCTCCTAATAACCAAAGGTGTCAAATAAATAAGGCCATTTTGGATTTTTTATTTGAAAAACTAGAAGATCCTAAAATCAGAACAATCTTGGAAACTTGGCCTAAGAAATAGATTTGAGTTATCCACAAATAAAGATTAAATTAATCGTTAAAAATTGCTATAATAAAGACAAATGATTAAGAATAAGTTGCCTCAGGTCAAAAAAGACATTAAGGCCTTTTTAACTAGCGAAGAAGGCAGGATTAATAAAAAGAAAGTGGCTAAAATCGCTATGACTGTTTTAGCTTTGGGGATTGGTTTGGCCGGAGCAATGAAGCCGGATCCAAGTTCAGCTGCTTGTTCTCACGCTTCTCATGGCTCTCACAGCTCCCATAGTTCCCATGGCTCCCATGGCTCTCATGGTTCCCATGGTTCCCATGGCTCCCATGGCTCTCATAGTTCTCATAGCTCTCATAGTTCCCATGGCTCTCATGGCTCCCATGGTTCCCATGGTTCCCATGGTTCCCATGGCTCCCATGGCTCCCATGGTTCCCATGGTTCCCATGGTTCCCATAGTTCCCATGGCTCCCATGGTTCCCATGGCTCCCATGGTTCCCATAGCTCCCATAGCTCCCATAGCTCTTATTAAATTTGTAATATGAGTTTGAATAAAAAAATACTATTTTCAACAATTATTATAATTATTTTTATAGTTGCCATATTTGTGGGAGCATTTTTTTATCTGCCTGAAGAGCAAATTCCATCAGATATTTCTCAGAAAACAGATAAGGAAAAATGCTTAGAAGATGTGGCTCAAATGACCGACCAAGAATTAATTAACGAAGTCAAGAATTTAAAAGATCCATATGGAGAAACGGGTATTGTTGGCAGCGATGGCATTCCCAAAGATAGAATGTCCTGGGCCCAAAATCAAATGTCTCGATATCTAATTTGCAAATTGAGGATTAATTCTAATAATGAAGATGTTTATAATAGAGCAAAAAAGTTTATCGATGAATCAGGCTTTGAAGAAGAATACGAAGACAATAAACAGATTTATTTGTCCAAACTGGAAAGAGCGCGTTCTGTTCCTGTAGAAAACTCTTTTAATATACAGCTGGCCCTAGGCGATTTAGATGAAATCTGTCCCAATGTATTGCCCGGTTTGTGCTTAGAAGAAATTGCTAATTTTAACGTTGAGCAAATGAGAGATAATATCGAAGACTGCGAGAATATCTGTGATCTAATTAACCAATATTCAGACAACAGAGAAAAACTGGAAGAAATAATTCTTAATAATAAAGAGTGGATTGAAGAAATATATGATAAACAATATAGATTTAGGAGTGCTATGGCTTATCGTTTTGATGGCCAAAATTCAGCTGTGAAAATTTGTGACAATATAAAAACAAATAAAAGAGAAGAATGTCTTGAATGGGTTGATTTTCTAGAAAAAGAAAATATAAGGATTGAAGAGTGTAATGATGTCTTTGAAAATCTAAAGTATTTAATTTGCCAATTGCCGATTGATTGATTTTTAACAAAAAATACTTGTTGGATGATAAAGCTATTTATAGCTTTTTTTATTTTCATTTTATGGTTCTTGAGTATATAATGTAGATGGCGGTTAACCATGTTTTCAGATACTCGGGGAAAACAATTTTATCATAAGAAAAAACTTCATTGGGAAAGAGCTTTATCAAATTGGCATAAATACTCTTTCCCTTTTACCATTTCTCTAGAAGATATTAAAAATTACTTGTTTATTATTAAACGTTTGAAGAATAAAAAGAAGATATTGCTTTTGGGCTCTAGCCCGGAAATTAGAGAAATTTTGTCTAAATTAGGTTTAGATGTCATAATAGCTGATTTTTCTTTGGAAATGATTTCTGGAATGATGCGTTTTAGCCGTATCGATAAATCTAAAGAAAAATGGGTAAAAGTAGATTGGCTGGAATTAGATAAATCTTTTAAAAATAATTATTTTGATATTATTCTAGGAGATTTATTTTTACGGAATATTGACTTTATCTTACAAGATGAGTGTTTAAAAAAAATTTCAAAATTATTAAAAAAAGGCGGCTATTTAATTACTCGAATACATTATGTAAACAAGGAAATTTTTAAATTAAGTTCAAAAAAAATAATCGAGTCAATTTTTAAAGAGCATCGATACAAAAGAGTAGAAAAAAAAATAATCGAGGATTTAATAACTTCCCGTTTATTTGATAAAAGTACAGATTTTAAAAATAAAATAGTTGATAAGAAAAAATTTGCAGATGAGATTAGGAATTATAAAAAAATAACTAAGAGCCGAAAAGAGAAGTTAATTTTGAATAATATTTTAGAAAAATGGACTCCTCCGGGCAATTTTCCTCAAAGAACTTGGACACAAAGAACAATTCAAGAAATAGACGAACTTTTATCAAAGCATTTTATAATTCGTGATGTAAAGATATCATCTGATTATCAAGATTCAGAATTTTATCCAATTTATGTCGTTAAAAATTCAGGGACAAATTAAAAGAATCGTCTTAGTGAATCCCCCTAACGATCCTTATATTTTTGAGTGGTTTAAATACAAAACTCTTCCACCCTTAGCACTTTTGGCCTTGGCTACTTTTTTAAAGGAAAAGGGTGTTGTTAGTGAAATTAAGATTCTTGACGGTCAAGTAATTGATATGAGAGAGATAAAAGAGTGCATAAGAGAAAAGCGTCCTGAAATTGTCGGCATCAGTCCGTTTTTAGCAAGCTATAATAATACGTTAGAAATCGCGAGATGGTCAAAGAGAACAGGATCTAAGGTTATTCTTGGTGGCCACTATGCATCACCTCTGGCCAGGGAAATACTTTTGCACCGTGGAGTCGGCTCGTCGGATTATTGTGTTGATTATATTATCAGAGGGGATGGGGAAGAAGCGTTTTATAAAAGTATATTAGGGATTGCTCCGGAAGAAATACCAAATGTAGTTTACGTATCTAAACCAAGTATTGTTAAAGCTAATAAACTTAAGTCTGTCAATTTTGATTGTTTGCCTATCGCGAATAGAGATTTAGTAGAAATAGATCTCTATTTTAAGAATCAACGCTCTCTGAATGTTTATTCTAAAATTGGTTGTACCTGGAGAGACCTGACAAATTCAGGCTGCATTTTTTGTGCTAGAGATGAAAGGAAAATGCACTTGAAATCTCCAGATAATTTTTGGCACGAGGTTAGTTTTTTAGCCCAGAAATATAATTTAGATTCAATATTTGATGGCAGAGACGATTTTTTAGATGATGACGAGTGGCTAAAAAAAGTTTCCAGACTCTCCTTTAATTATTTTAATAAAGTAAATTTAGAGATATTTGCAAGGGCTGATAGAATAAATGATTCCAGTGGCCAGATTCTAAAAAATTTAAATGTTTCGAAAGTGATTTTGGGAATTGAAAGCGGAGATGAAACAATGTTACGAGCAATGCATAAAGGAGTTACTCTCCGTGCTAATAAAATGGCTATAAAAACTTTGAGTCGCTTAGGCATAGCTATTGATGCTTGTTTTGTCCTTGGAGCTCCGGGAGAAACAAAGAAATCATTAGATAATACTTTAAGTTTTGCCAAAGAAATTAAAAAACTTTTTGAGCAGCCAAAAGTGCCGTTTACAATTTTGCCCGGCCTTTTAAATCCACGCCCTGGCGCAGCCGCTTTCTCTTGGTTAAAGGAACAGACTGGTTCAAAATACGTTGGGAAAGATATCCTTAATAGGGATGAGTTGTCTAGAGATTGGATTGATAATTTTTGTCAAGTTGATTATGAATATATTGCTGAAGTTGAGAAAGAATTAATTTCTTTGAACAATAAAGCATATCGAATTTATTTACCAAATTAGTCAATATGACTGGATCAAATTTTATTCATTTAATCGAAAAAGAAGATATTTTGACATTTAAGCGACTATGCAGCAAAGACTCTTGTTTTTTCAGCAATGGTGAAGCTTTTATAGATTCCTATATCAGAGGCAGGGAACCTGCTTTTTGCTATAATGATGGTCAAACAATCTTTTTCTTTAAAAGATTTGATAAACAAACCTGTTTTTTTTGTTGTCCGAAAGGAATTGATTGGCATGAAAAAATTTTAAATTCGATTTTCGAAACGGAAAACAAATTCGGAAGAGGGATAAAGAAGATTTGGCTTTGGGAACTTCCTGAGCCATTCCCTAATAATTACATTAAAGACAAAAGATTTCATCCTATGGAACACTTTATTAAAAAAAGATATATTTCGAATTTGGTGGATTATAAAGATTTGAAACAGTTATTAAGCAAGAGAACTGGTTTGCAAAAACTGAGAAATCGATGGAATAGATTTTTTGATTTTTTAGAAGAAAGACATGGAGGGAATAAGCTTGTTTATAAGAATCTATCATTTAAGAATTATCGAGACGGGATGAAAATTTTAAAAAAATGGAAAGAGCATACTAATGATAAACAAAATAAAGAGGGCATTATTAACAGAGGGCATGTTTTTCGAAAAAATAAAAGGATGGTTGAAAATGCATTAAAGAAACCTAATCTTTATGAGGGTCTAATTTTGTATTACGATAATTCTCCTTGTGGGATTGAAATAGCATTTAAGATCAAAAAAACAAGGGCTTTATCAGGAGGCATATCTTGTGCTGATAGATTTTTCCCGGGGACAAGCGAAGTTTTGAAACTTCTATTTTTTGAAAATTTGGCTAAAAAAGGTTACCAATATTACAATTGGGGGAATAGTTATAACTCATCAATAGACCGTTTTAAACGGAAATTTCGTCCAGATAATTGTGAATATTCACACGAGTATTTTATAAATTTTTAAGATTATGGGAAAAGGAATAATTTGTCCGACTTGTGGTTCAAAAAAAATTAAATTTTATCTTTGTAAAAATAATCATAAATTATATGAATGCCTTGAATGCAGACTTATTTTTGTTTGGCCGATGCCACTTGATTTAAGCGGAATTTATAACAAAGAATATTTTTTAAAAAAAGAAGAAAAAAATAAAGGTTTTGGTTATCTTAATTATGAAAAAGATAAAAGAAGAACGAGAAAATTCTTTAATCATCGTTTAGAGGAAATAGGGAAAATAGTTCCCGACAAGAAGATTTTTGACGCTGGTGCTGCCACCGGTTATTTTTTGGATTTAGCCTGTAATCAAGGATGGAAAACATATGGAATTGAATTATCGGATTACGCTGGCTCTATCGCCCGGAAAAAGGGTCATAAAATTTTTCTTGGCTCTCTAGAAAATTTAAGAACAAAAGAAAAATTTAGCCTTGTCACCATGTGGGATATTTTAGAGCATTTAAAGGACCCTAAAAAATGCCTGAAGATAGTTAATCAAATTTTGAGAAAAGAAGGTATTTTAGCAATTGTTACCGTGAATAAAAATAATTTGTCTTCAAGCATGCCTGCAGAACACTTATTTTATTTTTTACAAAAAAATCTAAGGATACTGCTCCAAAAAACAGGTTTCGAAATTATTAAAATGAATAATATAGGCAAAAGATATCCATTGGAATATGTTTTTATAATTGCTAATAAGAAAAAGTGAATTCTTTTTCGGCATTTTGTGAAAAAGGATTGACAAAAATTTTTCTAAATGGTATATTGCCAGTAAATTTTTTAGAACCTTAAATTTACAAAGGAGGAGTGTTATGAAAAGTCAGGCTTTTAAAATATTGATGACATTAGTATTGTTGGTTCCATTCTTTGGGTGCGCAGCAGGGTTGACTGATTATAAGCCGAACTCTCCAGATGAAACAAGCGTTAAGGATTTGTTTGTTTCCATGGAGAAGGCCTGGAATGATAAAGACGTTAAAAGGGTTTTGGCCGTTTACCATGAAGATGCTAAGATAATGGAAGGGAAAGAGCAACAGATACTGTCAAAGAAAAAATACGATGAGCTATTAAGAGATGAAAAAAAAGGCCTTAAGAATTCAGGCACGATTAAATGCGGAACGCCGAAGATAAAAATTAGCCAAGATGGGACAAAAGCAGTAACGGATATAGACATGATATACTCTCAGTATAATGTAGTACTTCATACGACGTTTTCTTTAATCCGTGATGGCGATAATTGGTTAATAACAAGCCGCACTTACACTTATTAATTATTAAGCCGGCAATACAGTATGGAGCCGAGAAGAAATTTATTCTCGGCTCTTTTTTATTGGATAAATTTTGCAATAAGTTGCTTTTCGCTATAAGATAGATTATAACTGGAAAATATGGCTAATATTTTATTAACTAATACCTGTAATCAGAAATGTCCTTATTGTTTTGCCGCTGGGCAATTGAAACAGAAAAAGTTAGAAATGTCGTTTAAGGATTTTAAAGTTGTTTTGGATTTTTTGAAGAAAAATGACGAGAAAATTATCCGTTTAATGGGCGGGGAACCCACCCTACATTCTCAGTTTAAAAAAATTATTGACCATATTCTTTCCCACGGTTTTCAGCCGCATCTTTTTACTAATGGATTATTTTCTAATAAAATCACTTCTTTTTTAGCCCAAAAGGAGGGAAATATAAAATACAGCTTTAACATTAATTCGCCGGATATGTATTCTTCTGAAAGATGGAAAACAATATTAAGAAATTTAAAAATACTTACTCCATTTGAAAACTTACTAATAGGCGCTGTTATTTGGCGGGTAAATTTTAATATTGATTATTTAATAGACTTAGCTAAGAAATATCCGGTTAAAGTGATTATGTTGCGGATAGCCAATCCGGTTGTCGGAATGAAAAATAAATATGTTTCTTTTAAGGAGTATTCGATTTTAGCTAAAAATTTAATTCAGCAGATGGAAAAAAGTAATAAAAATAGGGTTAGATTTGGTTTTGGCTGTGGCTTTTCTAAAAATATGTTTAATAAAGAGCAACTTAACATTTTAAAAAAATACAATGTTGTTAATCTTAATTGGGGGTGTGATGGAAATAGCGGCCGTTTCGATATAGATACGGATTTATCCATTTTTCGCTGTTTCCCCTTATCAAATTGGCAAAGGGAAAAACTTATTAGTTTTAAAAATCCAAAGGAAATAGAAAATTATTTTGCTCAATTAATGCAGCAATACCAAACCGATAATTCAGACATTGATTTTATCCATTATGGTCCCTGTTTTGCATATTTATTATCAAACAATGGAACAAGAAAACTTAAAACTTAAAAAAGAATTTTTAGAAACAAGCCAAATAAGGCTAAATTCATTTGGCAATAAACAGCTAAGAATCGGCCCAGAGTTTCTTAGGATAGGAATAAGTAAATCCTGTAATTTTAACTGTTTAACTTGTTGGAATTATTCTCCGTTATTAAAAAAGAAAATTTCAGAAAAGGAAAAAGCCTTAAAAATAGATAAAAATTTAGTTTTTAATCTAATAGATGATTTGGCAGAGATGCGTTGCTTAAGAATTCTTTTCTCCGGATTTGGCGAACCATTTACTCATCCGCATATTATGGATTTTATCAAGAGATCAAGGAGAAAAGGAATGTTAGTTTATTTACAGACAAATTTATCATTAGTCGAAGATGCTTATCAACTAGCTAAATATCTGGGGACGGCAGCGAATTTAGTAGGTGTTCATTTATCTGCCGCTACAACAGAAACTTATGCTAAAATGCATCCGAACCAAGCGTGTAGTCAATTTAACAAAATATTGTCTAAAATAAAAATTTTAAAAAATAAAGGTGTTCCGATAAGATTGGTTTACATAGTCAATAAAGTTAATTATCAAGAAATTCCTGAAATAATTCATATGAACGAGAAGTTTAAAACGAGATTACATTTAGAATTAATGGATTATAAAGGGAAAAATAATATTGGAAAAATTGCCTTAAGCCAAACAGATAAAAAGAAAATTATTAAGAGTCTCGAAAGATTTAGAAATAAAAAAAATTACTTACTCCGTACCAATATTATTGATTTTATTAATCAATTAAATTACTCCTCTTTAGGTATTAAAAAGCTTAATTCATGTCATGTGGGTTATTTTTTTTCAACTATCAATGAAGAGGGTAATGTTAATTATTGTTTTAATGGGCATAGAAAGTTTTTTATGGGGAATCTAAATAATGAATCATTTAAAAATATTTGGTTTTCAAAAAAGTATAATAATCTGAGGATTTGTCTGGCAAAAGGTAATTTTCCAGAGCCCTGCCAAAATTGTATCAAAAAAAGAGGATATAATTTTAAATTGCGCGTATTTGTTAATCCGGAAATTCGTGATTTTAATCTCGACGCTCAAAGACTAGAATCTCCCTAATTATATTATTTATGAAAGTAGCTTTAATTTGCTCATCAAGAAATATAATTCCATCTTTTAAAACAGGCGGAACAGAACAGCCAATTTTTTATTTAGCCCGGGGATTGGCTGAAAAAGGCCATCAGGTTACTTTGTACGCAGCTCGGGGCTCAAGAGTGCCGGGCGTTAAAATAAAAGAAATTTCTCCTTTTGCCACCTGCCTTCGGCAGAAACATCTTAATATCCAGGAACGCATTTCCAGTTTTTATGATTTAACCGCTTTGTCTGATTTTTTTAAAAACGATTCTCAAAATTTTGATATTGTTCAGTTCAATAGTTATATCTTTTATGAAATTTTACCTTTTGTTAAATTTTCTAAAATTCCAGTAATTGTTAGAGTAAATTATCCTCATAATTTAATGTATCCGTATATCAAAAAAGATCTTAAGCAATTTAAAAATGTCTATTACTTGCCTATTTCAAATTTTATTAAAACCATAATGCCGGATTTGAATTATTTAGAGCCAATTTATCCGGCAATTGATCTAAACGATTTTAAGTTTTGCTCAAAATCCGATGATTACTTACTTTTTATAGGACGGATTTGTTCTAATAAGGGCACTTATTTAGCCATTCAGGTCGCTCAAAGAACTAGAAAAAAGCTGATTATTGCTGGGCGCATTGATGAGCAACCACCGCAGGAATATTTTCATAAATTTATTAAACCGTATATTGATAATAAAAATATTGTTTATTTAGGGGAAATTGATTACAGAACTAAAATAAGATTGTATCAAAAAGCTTTAGCCGTTTTATTCCCTATCCAATGGGACGAGCCATTTGGCAACGTGCCAATTGAATCAATGGCTTGTGGCACACCAGTAATAACTTTTAAACGGGCCGCTATGCCGGAATCAGTTAAAAATGAAGTTAGCGGTTTTCTTGTTAAAGATGGGGATATTAATAAGATGGTTAAAGCTGTTAATAATATCAATAAAATTGACCGTCAAAAAGTGAGAGAATGGTCTGAAGATAATTTTTCTTTGGATAAGTATATCAACCAACACGAAGAAATGTATAGAAAATTGAAATTATGAATAAAAGATATTTTAAAAGCTTAATGATTGAACCAACTAATCTTTGCAATTTGCATTGTCCAATTTGCCCAACTGGCGTTGGTTATTTCGATGACAAAGCTAAAGGGGCAATGCCGTTTAAACAGTTTAAGGATATTGTTGATTCGACAAAAGACTTTATAACGGATGTTAATTTATGGGGTTATGGCGAACCCTTTTTAGCACCGGATATAATGCCAATGATAAATTATTTAGGGGGAAACAATATACTTATTAACATCCATACTAATGCTAATATTTTGACTGAAAAAATGATGGAGCAATTTAAAAATAACTATCGAGTTAACATTACCTTTTCAATTGATGGTTTAAGTCAAAAAACTTATGAATATTACCGTGTCGGTGGCAATTTAAAAAAAGCCTTGAGTAATTTATCCTACCTGGTCAAGTTAAAAAAAATGTATAATTTGTTTAATTTAAGAATTAATTGGCAATTTTTAGTTATGAGAGTTAATGAACATGAGATTACAAAAGTTCAAAAGTTGGCTCAGAAGATAGGCGTTGATATATTAAAGCTAAAAACCATTAGTATTGGTAAAAATAATTCTCAGTATAATGATTTTATCCCAAAGAAAAGCATCTATCGACGATTAAGGAAACAAGATAAAAATTCTCCTAGCTGTTCATTTATTGACCCTGGCACTCCTAATATTACCTGGGATGGCGAGGTTGTCCCTTGTTGCATAGATTATCGTAGAGAATATGTAATGGGGAATGCCTTTAAGGACAATCTTTTGGATATTTGGAATAACGAAAAATACATAAAATTTAGGAATGATTACAAAAAAGGTGTCAATAAAAAATGTAATGATGAATGTAGTTTTGATAAATTTAGAGTTTATGCTAAAGAGATTGATTTACGGAGATAAAAATGAAAAGTATTTTATTCTACACGGCCAATGGAGTTGGATTAGGGCATTTACAGAGAGCTTTTTTGATTGCTGAAAAAATAAAATCTAAAAACACAAAGATTATTTTAGTTACTCCGGCTAACTCTCCTCAAATGTTTGGCAAGTTCTTCCATCATCTTGTTAAATTGACTTCTTTGTCTGATAGATTGCTTAAGATGCCGGGGAAAACAAAAGAAGCTCGTCTGTCTAATGACCAAAAATTTTTTCAAACCCTGAAAAAATTCAGACCGGACCTAATTATCGCTGATTTTTATCTTAGCTCTCCTTTTACTTGGTCTTCTTTCAAATATGCCTTAGATAAAATTCCTACTAAAAGTGTTTTTGTCTGGCGAATAGGCGATAAAGAAAAATTTAACAAAGATTTAAATATAGAAAATAATAAATTAGATTATTTTCAGAAGATAATCTTACCTCATAGCCAAGAAGAAATAAGCGCTTTATTATCTAAAGAAGTTTTTAAAAAGATTAAAGACGATAAACGTTTTATAATTAGCGGGCCCGTTTTTAGAAAAATGGATAGAGAAAAATTATCTTTTTGCCGGCGAAAGTACAGTATTTCTCCTAAAGATTTTCTTATTTTAGTTACTTTGGGCGCTGGCGGAAAATTAAAAGGCGGTCAATGCGAGTCGGTCGATGAAGTGATTAACGCTTTTTTTGATATTCGTTCTTCTTTAATTAAATTTATCCCTAACTTAAAAACAATTATTATTCCCGGGCCTTATTCGCAAAAAAAAGGGCAAAAATTTGAAAAATATCTTCCTGAATTAATTAAAATTTCAAATTTAGTTATTTCTACGGCTGGTTATAATACTTGCAATGAAATAATCCAGGCCAAAATACCGTCCGTTTTAGCACCTTTAATGAGAGGTGACAAAGAGCAATTTTCTAGAGCCGATTATTTAGAGGAAAAAGGAATAGCTAAAGTTTGTAAGAATATTTCGCCGGAAAATTTATTAGATTCAATTTTCTATTGCAGAGACAATTTAAAAAGAATGAAAGATAATTTTAAAAAATTTTCTGACTGGAAACAAGGCAATGACAAAGCGGCTCAAGAAATTTTAAGTTTATTAAGAAATAATTAAAATGTTAATGCCCAATTATGCCATAATTCACTTATTGTCTTATTGCAATCTTAATTGCCTGTTTTGCGAAACTAATAGTTTCAGAAAAAAATTAATGCCCAAAGAAAAAGTTTTTGAAATAGTTGATAAGTTAAAAGGCAGTAATTTAAAATATTTAATCCTTACTGGCGGAGAAGTCACTTTACATAAAGATTTATTAGAAATAGTTGATTATATAAAAAGAGAATCAACCTGCCGGTTGATTATTAATACTAATGGCGTCAGTCTCAATAAAAATCTAATCCGAGAATTAGTTAAAAGAGATTTAAATCTTTTCAAAATTTCTATACATTCTTTTGAACCAGGTATTCATGATAAGATAACCGGCGTTAGATATTCATATAAAAAGCTTTTAAATAATATCAAAGCGATTAACAAAATTAAACAAGAAAATAAAAGTCAAATAAAAATTAAAACTAATTCAGTGGTTTTAAATTACAATTATAAAAATATTGATGAATTAATTGATTTGGCTTCGCAAAATAATATAAAAGATATGCAGTTTAGTTTAGTTGATGCAAAGGAATATCTAAATAATAAGAATATTGCCTTGGACAAGAGCCAATTGTCTGAATTATATTTTGAAATATATCCCAAGTTGTTAGAAAAAGCGCTTAATCAGAATATTAAAGTTGAATTCAGGCCCCTTTTCACGGATTTAGTAAACCATTCCTTAGGTGAACTAATTGAAGAATTGCGGCCATCGCCCAGTTTTGAAGAAGAAATAAATAATTATTCAAAAGGATTATTCGGTAAGAAATTTTATGAAAATTATAAATGCCATGAATCATCCAAAGGAATGGTTATTGGACCGCAGGGTGATGTTCTTTATTGCTGTTCAAATTATCGTAATAAAATTGGCAATATATTTGTTAACGATTTGGAAGAAATTATTTTTCTAAAAGACAAAACTAATCCAGTCGGATGTGATAAATGCCGGTTATTTTTTAGCAATAACAAGGCTTATCAAACTAATGATTATTAAAGATTTGAAATATAATCCATATTTGCCTAAGGACCCTGATTTTTTTAATGTTAATAAGGCAAAATTAGAAATTGATTTTAAAAAATATAAAAATAAACCGGTATTTAGTGTTATTATTCCAACCTTTAATAAGAAGAAAAGCTTAGAACTTGTTCTTAATAGTTTTTTTAAGCAAGATTATCTTAAAACTTCTTATGAAATTATAGTTATCGATGATGGTAGTACTGATAGAACATTAGAATCAATAAAGAATATAAAGCCAAACTGCAATTTTAAATATTTTTATTGGCCGAGAAAGAAAATAAAAGTTAAAAAAGAATACAGCCAATGGGCTAGATTTTATAACCGAGTCGGTCTGGCCAGAAATATTGGCCTAAAAAATGCCCGAGGGAAAATTATTCTATTTAATGACGCTGATATTTTAGTTAATCAAAATTGTTTAAAAAAACATCAGGATTATCATAATAAATACTTTAATGTTATAGTCAGAGGTTTTAGAATGTTTTTACCAAGGGCGAATTTCATTGATAGGAAAACAGCTTGTCCAGAAAAATCTGGCCGTGAGAAGAAACTTTGCTGCCGAATGTATAATTTATCGAAAGAAGGATGGTATAGAGTAATCACTTCTAATTTATCGGTCAGAAAAAAATATTTAGATAGAATATGCGGTTTTAGCCATGATTTTGTTTTTTGGGGATTTGAAGACGTTGATTTAGGATATCGTTTAAGTAGAGGCCCCAAGCTTAAGCTTATCTGGGATGATAAAATTAAAGTTTACCATTTATGGCATCCTAGAGAATCAGGCAGCCGAGCGGAAGATTTATTAACTCTTCAGGTAGGGGCTAATATTCTTTATAATAAATATTTAGACGAGGAAATTATTAGTGTTTTTGATGAATTAATTAGAAATCGTTTATGAACATATTGTCTATTGATACAACCGGTTTTAGTTCTTCTGTTGCCTTAGTTAAAAATGGCAGCCAGGTTTTATTTAACAAAATCAGTTCTGGTTTTATTCCTCATAGAAACTGGTGGGATTTCCCTTATCTTTTACCAGTCCATCATCAAAAATTTTTGTTAAAAAATCTTAAAGATATAAGATGGAAGGAAATTGACGCTATTGCGGTTAGCGCCAATTCGGGGATATATACCTGTATTTTGGTCGGTCTGTCTATGGCTAAAGTTTTAGCCGATTGTTACAAAAAACCAATAATTGAAGTTGACCATATTTTAGCTCATCTTTATTCTCCTTGGCTGGAAAGGGATCCTAATAATTTTAAATTTCCTATTTTAGTTTTTTCTGCTTCGGGCAGCCACAGCGATTTTTCTCTATTAAAAAATAAACGCGAATGCGAGATTATTTATGACACAGTTCCTCAACAAGCCAAAAAAGAAGTCAAAGTATTTTTGGGCATTGGTAAAATATTTTATCAAATGGGGAAAATATTAAATAAGTTTAATTCCCGTAATACAGGAGTAGACGATTTAATGAAATCCGCTAGACGAGGGAACCCTTATAAATTTGATTTCACTCAATATTATAAAAAACCTCTTTTAGATTTGAATTTCTATGATTTTATGGATTCCATAGATAAATTTGCGAGAAGAAAGAATGTTAAGGTTGATGATGTGGCGGCTAGTTTTCAAGAATCAATCAATGAAATTATAAGCAATAAAATAATAAAATTAGCTGAAATTAAAAAGGTTAGAGAGATACATATAGCTGGCGGCATCTCTGAAAATAAACATTTAGAAAGAAAATTAAAAGAGAAAATTAAAGAGAAAGAATTGCCATTCATTTTACGTTATCCTGTTAAAAAAGAATATCGATTAGATAACGCGGCTATGATTGGAGCTTTAGCTTATTACCAAAAAAAATACCATATTAAATTTATTAATTTTAAGCCAAGCATTACTCGTTGAATATGAATTTAAATATCTTTAAATTTAATTATAAAAACAAAAATGAAATTAGGGCCGCCGTTTTAAAATCTGTTAATGTTCTAAAATCAGGCGGTATTGTGGTCCATCCGACGGATACTTGTTATGGAATTGCGGCTGATATTAATAACAAAAGGGCGATTGATAAAGTGTATAATTTTAAAGGGAGAGGCTTTAACAATCCTCTTTTCATTATTGTTAAAGATATTTCTCAATTTAAAAAATGCGGTTGTTGGGATTCAGCAGTTGGAAAATTAATCAGAAAAAACCCTAATAAAATGTTCACCTTTGTTGTTGATAGAAAAAAAGCAGTGCCTACTTTTCTAAATCCTAATTTTGAGACAGTTGGTATTCAAATGCCCAAAAATGATTTTTCTTTAACTTTACTTAAAAAATTTAAATCGCCACTGATTGGCACCAGCGCCAATCTTTCCAATCAGCCGGTTAATTACTCTATCAAAGATCTATTATCTCAACTGGCTAAAAAAAGAAATCTTCCGGATTTGATTCTAGATGCCGGGAAGCTTCCTTCAAGGGGACCCTCAAGTGTAGTCAAATTTGAGAAGGGGAAAGTAATATTTTTACGTAAATGAATAGAAATATTAAGCCTTTACAGAAAATTTATTAAAAGTTGTTCAGGATATAAATTATTACAAGCCAGAAAAAATACTTAGATTTTGACAAAAGATATTTAATAGGTATGGACACTGTTGAACAATATGAATTAATCAAAGGGAAAGCGGACATTCCATTTAGTGGTATTGTTGCGATAGAACCAACTTATAGGTGTAATTTGTCGTGTCCTATTTGTTTTTATGAAAAAAGATATCGTAACCCAGAAGAGTTAGAGGTAAGAGATTTTATAAAATTTTTAGACTCCATTTCAAATTTAAATGCTGTCTATTTTCCTGCTGTAGAGCCATTGATGAAAAAAAGTTTTTTTAACATAGTAGATTATCTGAAAGAAAGAGGTGTTTTCTTGCTTTTATTAACGAATGGAACACTTATTAATAAGGATAATTTTTCTAAATTAACCTATTCTAAAAAAAATACTGTCATGCTTTCTATAGACGGTGATAAGAATATTCATAATAAAATTAGAGGTGTTAATTCATTTGATTTAGTAGTACAGGCAGCTAAACTCTTAAAAAATAGATGTGATTTGAGGATTGTTTGCGTGATATGTGAAGATAATGTGAATGAACTTTGGAAAATGCCAAAGGTTATAAGAGGTATTGGTCTTAATAGAATTACTTTTGAATTTGAGAGAAAATATACTGATAAAGATATAAAAAATTCTCAAAGAATAATCGGGAATGAAGATGCTTTTTATATGTTACGTCGTAGTAAACAAGCTAAGCCAACATATAGCTTTAAAGAATTGGTAAATAGTATTAGTAAAATGGAAGATGAGGCAAATAAATATGATATTAAGGTTGATTTTTTGCCTTCATATTTTAAAGAAAAAATTTTCGATATCTACGAAAGAAAAATAAGGGAAAAGAATAGATTAACTTGTAAATATTTTAATAAAATAAGGATAGACCCTAGTGGTAATTTTATTCATTGTTTCGCCTTAAGGAATTATTTAGGCAATATCAAAAAGTCATCCATTGAAGAAGTATGGAACTCTGAAATATACAAGAATCTTAGAAAAAAAATAGTAAATAATAATTTATTACCAATCTGCGAAACTTGCTGGGGGGCTACTTTAATTGATGATAAGTAATAATCGATATGTCTAAAATTATTAATTTTGCCTTAATTGGGACAGGGGGTATAGCAGAAAAACATATTGTTGCTATCAATGCTGTTAAAGAGGCTAATCTGCTTGGTGTTTTAAGTCTGAGTAATTTAAATAAAGCAAAAAAAATAGCTAATAAGTATAATGTCAAAGTTTATACAGATTATCTGGATGTTTTAAACGATGACAAGGTTGAGGCAATTGATATAGTCTCTCGTAACGATATGCACGCTAAATTAGGCATCAAAGCTGCTGATCATAAGAAACATGTTTTAGTAGAGAAGCCGTTAACTACCAATCTTAATGATGCTGATAAATTAATTAATGCTTGTTTCAAGAATAAAGTTAAACTATCAAATGTATTCCAGAATCGGTTTGCTGATATTTATCAAAGATTAAAAGAGGATATTTGTAAGGGCAAATTTGGTAAAGTTATTTTGGTCAAATTTTCTTGGTGTCTGTATAAAAATAATAATTATTTTTTGTCTTCGCCTTGGCGAAAATCTAAAAAACAGGCTGGCGGAGGACTTTTAATAATGAATATTATCCATTATATAGATTTATTATTATGGTTTTTTGGCCCAGCAGTATCTGTAACTGGTAAGATAAAAAATCGCAAGTTTAAAAATATTCAAGTTGAGGATACTGTCTGGGCTGTTATAAGATTTAAAAACGATATTGAGGCAATAATTTATGGTACGATTGCTAGCCCTGTTAGCGCTCCCCCAAGCTTAGAAATCTATGGAGCTAAAAAAAATTTTAGTTTTAAAGACAGTTTAAATCTAATTAATAAAGAAAAATTATTTGCTGAACAGATAAGCAATTTTACACAGGCAATACAGAAAAACAAAAAACCATTAATTGGCGGGAGGGAGGGGCGAAATTCATTAGAAGTAGTATTAAATATTTATCGGTCTTCTAAACTTAATCGCGAAGTAAAATTACATTGATTAAGAAAATGAATATATGCATAAAGATAACATTAAGCTTTTGCAGAAAAATTTATTAAAAGTTGTTCAGAATATAAATTATTATAATAATGAAATTTGGTTTCGGATATATCCGCCGCAGTCTTTAAATAAATTTTTTCAAAAAAAAGTCGAACCCGATTTGATTCATCAGATAGGCAGAACAGAAGAATTTGTTATGTATATCCATATTCCTTTTTGCCGCAATAAATGTGACTACTGCGGATTGCGTGGTCTTTGCGATATTCAAAAAGTAAGCTCTAAAGATTATGTTGATTGCTTAAAAGCCGAATTGGAGTATGCTTTGCAAATTAATCCGAAAAGAAAAATCTTAGCTCTTCTGATAGGCGGCGGCACGCCTACTTTATTAGCTCCTCAAGATTTAAAAAGCTTAATGGATTATCTCCAGAATAACTTTCTGCTGGCTGATAATGCCCAATTGTGTTTAGAAGCGGCTCCCAATGATATTAATCTGAAAATGGCTCGGGTTATTGCCGAGGGAGGAATTAATAGAGTTTGTTTAGGAGTGCAAAGCTTCAATCAAGAGAAACTTAAATTAAGCAATCGTTTTTTTCAAAAAAATATTGATGTTTACAAAGCGGTAAAAAATTTAAGAAAATTTGGATTAAAAAATATTAGTTTCGATTTAATCTATGGTTTAAAAGAAGGTGAATTAGCCAATGATTTTTTAGATGATAATTTAAAACATATTTTAGAATTGCAACCGGAAAATATTGATGTTTTCGCTTTGCAAAATTACAGGAAATTTCCTCAAACCGTCTACGATTTTCCTTCGGATAATTTAAGAGAAATTAATCAAGTGATTAAATCTGAATTGGGCAAAGTTAAAAGCCATTACATAAATAAGTCTTTTAGTAAAAAAGGAGTTAGGAAATTTAGTCTTACTAATCAACCGGTTGATGATTCCAGTTATTTCTTTTTGAGAAGATGTCTATTAAAAGATGTTATGCCTATTGGCTTAGGTTCCAAAGGCGACTATTGGCGAGAAGGCAGATATATAGAGAAATTTAACCGGAATAGTAAAAATGATTTTGCGGCATATCAGCGGGATATCCAAAAAGGTAATCCTCAATATAAATATTTTTGTTTATCTCCAGAAGAGTCGCTAAGAAAACATATTATCCATAGCTTGAACAGATACGGTGTCTATCAATCGGTTATTAAGGAAAAGTTTCCTCAATCGCTAGGTTTATTTAACAGAATAATTGATAATATTAAAGATTTTTTAAATTTTTCCCAAGGCGTTTTTTCTCTAAAGCCCGGTTATGAAAAAATGCTGCCTTTTAAAACCAGAAACAAGCACGTCAATTATTTTATCTTCTGTTTTTCCTATTTATATTCAGAGGCGGATCAGCGCAGATTACTTAAAATATAATAAATTTAATGAAATTTGAAATTAAGCAGTCTAATTATAAAACCTTGCTTCAATTGGGCGAAGTCTTGCGTCAGAATAAGGTAAAAAAAATAGAGATTAGAATGACTGAGAATATAGAGGATTTGCCTAAATTTTCCGAAATGGCTTCTTTCCTTTATAAATTATTGGATTATGAACAGTATTTCCAGGTTTGGCTGAAAAATATTCCTTTTTGCGTTCTTAATCAAGAATCAGTTGACCATATTTTATCAGATAAGGATTATAAGGGGGAAAAAACAGGAAAATGCCAAAGTTGTTTTTGGCGTAATCATTGCCCTGGTTTTCCCAAGGGCTATTTAGATAAATATGGTTTTCAAGAAATTTGCCCTATGCCTGATTTGCCTTGGGAAGTGATGATTGAAGTGACCCCCTATTGCAATTTTCATTGCCAATTTTGCTTTAACCAGATTTCTTTTGCTGAAAAAGGGAGAAAGATTAAAGAGTTCAGTACAGATTATCTAAAGAAAATCATTGATAAGGTAGCCAAAGAAGGAATAAAGATAATCAGGTTTACTGGCGGAGAACCCTTATTAAGAAAAGATGTTTTTGAGCTAATTAAGTATGGCAAAAACAAAGGATTAGAGGTAAGATTAAATACTAACGCTTCTTTGATTAATCGAGAAGCAGTTAAGAAGTTTAAGGGCGTTCTTGATAATGTATTAATTCCTATTGAAAGTTATAGCGATAAAGAGGAATCAAAAATTACCGGTTATCAGCATTCTTTAAAAAAGAAAATAGCCGCCATTAAATTATTAAGCAAAGAAAAAATTCCGGTGATTAGAGCCGGCACAGTAGCTACTCAAGAAAATATTTTAAATTTTGATAAAATATCTCGGCTTGTTGATAAATTACCTTTGGACGAATGGGAATTTTACCGGCCGATTTCTGTTTTAGGAAAAGAAGAGTTAAGCTCTAAGTTAATTAAATATTTAGTAGAAAAATTAATTGATTTGAGGAGAACAACAGATAAGGCAGTATTTATTGCTAACGCTTTGCCATTTTGCGCGATTAAAGATTTAAACAAGCTTAATAGCGTTAGCAAAGGGGCTATGTTTGACGATGGGCATAGCCGGTTAGTTATTGATCCGCGCGGATTCGTTAAACCTCATTATTTTATGGATAAGGATATCGGTAATCCATTGGATATTTTAGGCGCTTGGCACCATCCTTTTATGGAAAAGATGAGGAATTTAAAATATATTCCTGAGCAGTGCCAGGATTGTCCTTTTGTTTTTAAATGTCGGGGAGGCAGTCGCCAGACTGCCAAAATGATTTTTGGCCGTTATCAGGCGCCTGATCCCTTAGCAAAAAGATGAATAAAAATTTGTTAAAGAAGATAAAAGAGATAAAAAAAGACGACCCTTTTTTAATTACGGTTACTGTCTTTAACGATAAAGGCAAACCGGGCGAAGATATGGATACTTTCCTTTTTGTCAATAAATTTCCTTATGCTGAATTTGCCGGAACTAAAGAGATGATTAATAAACTGATTGATGAAGCTAAACTGAAAAATAAAAAATAAATGGAAAGAGTGGATATTAAAATAGGTTTTCGCTGTAATAATCGCTGTAAGTTTTGCGTTCAGGGGAGTAAAAGAGATAAATTGCCGGCTAAAAGTAAGAAAGAAGTGGAGAACTCTCTTAAGCAGGCCTATGAGCAGGGCAAAAGAGAGGTTGTTTTTACTGGTGGCGAACCAACTTTACACCCCCGATTTTTGGATTTGGTTAGGTATGCTAAAAAAATAGGCTTTGAGGAAATCCAGATTCAAAGCAATGGCCGATTATTTGCCTATAATGATTTTTGTCTTAGGACTATTGATGCCGGGGCGACCCAATTTTCGCCGGCTTTGCATGGGCCGAATGCTAAAATACACGATTTTCTAACTTCTGCCAAAGGCAGTTTTGAACAAACGACTCAGGGAATTAAAAATTTAAAAAAGTTGAACCAGTATGTTTTGACTAATACGGTGATTACCTCGACTAATGCTCCTTATCTGCCTAAATTAGCCAAACTTTTAGTTGATTTAGGCGTTAATCAGTATCAATTCGCTTTTATCCATATCAGCGGCCGGGCTGCTGAAAATAAGGACTGGATTGTTCCTCAAAAAAGCAAGATTATTAAATATATTAAGAAAGGATTGGATATTGGCATTAAGAACAATAAAAGAGTGATGACCGAGGCAATTCCTTATTGTCTGATGGAGGGCTATAAAGAATACATCGCCGAAAATGTTATTCCGCCTTCAATTGTTTATGACGCTGATTTTGTGGTAAACGATTATCATGAATACCGTCGCAATCAAGGCAAAGCTAAAGGGCCGAATTGTGCAAAATGCAAATACAATCAGATTTGCGAAGGTCCTTGGAAAGAATACCCGGAAATTTTCGGCTGGGATGAATTTAAACCGGTAATAAAATGAGAAAAAGATTATATTTTGCCAGTTTAAATGATTGTAATGAGGACTGTTTATTTTGTGCCCGACGAGGAGATGAATTGCCTATTAAGTTTATTGATATTGAAAAAGCAAAAGAAATTCTTTGGCAAAAAAGAAAACAAGGATATCAAGAAATTTACTTTGATGGCGGTGAACCGACTCTAAGAAATGACTTAGCTGAGCTAATCCAATTTGCTAAAGATAAAAAGTTTAAATCAGTTAATATTTTAACTAATGCTCTTTTACTTTCGGATGAAAAAATAGTCAAGAATTTATTATTAGTTAAGGATACTTCCAATTTTACTTTGTCTTTTTCTGTTTCTCTGCACTCTCATAAAAAAAATATTTCCGAAAAGCTAGTTAACCGCCGGAATACTTTTAATAAAACCATTAAAGGCATAGGCAATCTTATTAAGAATAATTGCCGGGATATTTCTATCTATCATATTATTACTAAATATAATTATCAGGACTTACCATCCTTTGTTGATTTTATTAATAAAAAATTTCCCTCAATAAGAAATATTACTTTTTCTTTTATTTATCCAACCGGGTCAGCTCTTAAAAATAAGCATATTTTTCCTCAACTTTCTAAAGTAGAGCCGTATTTCCAAAAAGCCTTAACCTTGTCTAAGAAGTATAAAATAGATTTTTCTATTAGCACTTGCGGAACGATTCCGCTTTGTTTTTTAAAAGGGTATGAAAATATTTTGTTAAAGCAACAAGAATTAGACCAGCCAGAAAAAGTAGGTCTAATTGATACCAATCAAGATGTTCGCTATCAATTGGCGACTAAAGAGTTCCATCAAAAAACAAAGTTGAAAGCACCTTGGTGTCGAGATTGTATCTATAATAATGAATGCGGCGGTATTTGGCGGACTTACGTTGAACTTTATGGGCTTAATGAGCTTAAACCGGTTCTAGGAGAAAAAGAACAAAAGAAAAGACCCAACGTTCTTTTATTATTAGCCGGTTTTTCTTGTAATAATAATTGTGTTTTTTGTTCTAATAAAGCTGACCGTAATTTTAATAGTTCTAAAGAAGAATTATTAAAGAAAATTGATAAAGGCTACAAAGATGGATTCAGAATTTTAGAATTTATTGGCGGAGAGATTACTATTAGGTCTGATTTCTTTGAGCTAATTTCTTATGCTAAGGAAACTGGCTTTGAGGATATCCGTCTTACTTCCAATGGCAGGTTATTCTCTTATCCAGAATTTGCTCAAAAAGCTCACCAATCTGGATTAAAGGTTGTCGTTGTTTCTCTCTATGGGCATAATAGAGAGCTGCATGAAGCAGCTACTAGAACTCCGGGTTCGTTTGAACAATGCGTTCAGGGAATAAAGAATATTGCTAAAACGAAAGGGATGTATCTGATTATTAACACCGTTGTTTCAAAAATTAATTATAAATTTTTAGATAAAATTAGCCAATTTGTTTATAAATTAAATCCCAAAGAATGGCATTTGCTGGAATTATTGCCTGATGGGCGAGCGATTAAAAATTATGATAATTTGTCAGTTCCTTATAAAGAGCTTTCTCCTTACCTTAAAAAAATAGGCCAGTCAGCTATTCATAATATTGAAAGGATTGATTTTTTTGATTTCCCTTTTTGCCTTTTTAATAAAAAAATTTTAAATAATAAAGACATTAATTTTTTTACTCCGGAAAACAGATATGAAGATATAAAACAAGAAGCCCATGATTCGGTTTTTAGAGTAAAAAAAATTAATCGAGGTGGCAAAATAATTTATCAGGATAAATATAAAGTTAAGCCAAGATTTTGTCAAAAATGTCCCTATTTTTATCAATGTAGCGGTCTGGCCAGACCTTATTTTGAGCGGTATGGGGATAAGGAGATAAGAAAATTGGCTAGGGAGCATAATTTTATTAATGACCAAGAATAATCAACAAGATATTTACTATCGGGTTGGGAAAAGTCCTTTTATTTACGCTGGTTATAACTGTAACAACCGGTGTATTTTCTGTTTTGAAGCAGATAGAAAATTTTCTCATAAAACCACCAATCAATTAAAAAGAGAAATTAAAATTGTCAGAAATAAATTTAATTTTATTAATTTTATGGGGCAGGAGCCAACATTAAGAAAGGATATTATTAAGTTAGTTGGATATGCTAAGAATTTGGATTTTGATGAAGTAGGTATTACTACTAATGGCCGGATGTTTGCTTATCCGGATTTTACTAAAAATATTCTAAAAAGCGGCCTAAGCCAAATTGTCTTAACGGTAGCTGGAAGCACTCCTCAAATGCATGATGGCCACACCTTGACCAAAGGCAGTTTTAAGCAAGCTCTGACCGGGATTAAAAATATATTATCATCCGAAACTCATCATTTAAGTTTTATTATAAATATTATGGTTACTCAAAGAAATTTTAGAAAATTATTATCCATGGTTGATTTTTATGCGGATTTAGGCATTAGAGAAATGAATATCGGACATGTTATGCCTCTTAACAAAAAAATAGTCCATTCTAAGAAAATAATCGCTCCTATGGGGAAAGTAACTCCTTTTTTAATTAAATGTCATGATAAATATAAAGATAAGATTAAATTTTTATTCGTTGAATACCCAGCTTGTGTTTTCCCTGAAAAATATCGCCATCTGGCTTTTCCTTGTTTAGAAGAAAATCCTCAAAAAGTCAGAATTGAGCTATGCCGAAAGTGCCATTACAAAAGCAGTTGCGTTGGCATAAGCAAAGCCTATCTAAATCTTTATGGCTCTCAAGAATTCAAACTCTGATCTAGAAAATTATAAAATTATTGAACGCATTTCCCGTCTTTCGGGATGGAGTCTTTCTTCTTTGGAATTAATTGCTGTAGTTTATGACCTTAAGCCGGCTATGGCTGAAATGGTGAATTTCAGAGAATTTGATGAATCTTTTATAAAAAAATTGGATAAAATAAATGAATTATGCAAGAAATTGTCTCTTTATTTCGTTGTTTCCAAATATAAATTTATTATAAACAGTCCCAGAGGGATATTTAAAGTGGTGGATTTGGATAGTCCGCAAAAAGGGAAAATAGCTATGGGTATATCAAAAGACAAAGAAAGGGCTTTAAGAGGGGTTGATTTGTATTATGAAAAAATATTTTCTAGCCAAAAAGGCCGGGAATTTGGACAAGTGATGGGCTATCCTGAATGTTGTCTGGATTTTGGTGATTACCTTTGTAATGATAATGACGACCCGAATAATTTTGGTTTTGCCAATCCGGCCGTAGAATCTTTAAAAAGATCTAAAGATTTTGCCTGGCAGCTAAATGTGTTTTCTTACTCACTGCTTTCTTATTATCCGTGCAGTTTAACCTGCGCGCCTTCAATCTCTTTTGTTAATAAAATAATTAGCTTGTTAGAAATAGCTGATCCCAAGCGGGCGGAGATGGCTGTTAATAATTTAAAAGAGCCGGCTTCTTTATACTGGACCTGTGTTGATAGAATATTGCTATATGGCGATTTCAAAGGCGATTTCAAAAATTCCGAAATAAAATACAATAGACTAGTTTCTAAACTTGACTCTGAAAATTTCTACCAGAGTAACGATCTTCGTTTTTTAAACAATTTAAAAAAGATTAAGCGAAAAATCCAGCAGGGGAATAAATTAATAATGACCCCGGCTTATTTTGAAATATATAAAGGCAAGAAAAAGATTGCCAGAATTAAGAAAAATAATCAGTACGAACCGGTCCTAGTTAAACCCAATAAATAATAATGGATAATAAAATTAAAAAAACGGTCATAATTGTCGGGTATAAATGTAATAACCGCTGTCGTTTTTGTAATGACGCCGATAAAAGGGATTTGATTAACAAATCCACCACTCAGATTAAGAAAGAAATGATTGAAGCCCAGAAAAGAGGAACTACCTATTTGGAATTAATTGGCGGAGAGACAACTATTAGGCCGGATATTTTAGAGTTAATTAAATTTGCTAAGGAGCTGGGGTTTAAGACGATTAATATAGCCACCAACGGCCGAATGTTTTCTTATCTGAAATTCACCAAGCAAATAATTGAAGCCGGCTTAACCGATATTATTTTTTCCATTCACGGCCATAATTCTAAAATTCACGATTACTTGACTCAATCGCCAGGCAGTTTTGAAGAATTGCTCAAGGGACTGAATAATTTCAAAAAATTGGGCTTTAATAACATTGGCTCTAATACCACTATTGTCAAACAGAATTACAAATATTTAACTCAAATCGGTCAATTTATTTATCAGCAGGGGATTAGAAACTCCGAGTTTATTTTTGTTGACCCTAATTATGGAGGAGCTTACGACAATTTTGACAAATTAGTTCCTCGGATTTCTCAGATTGCTCCTTATGTCAAGAAATGTTTAGATATTGGCAAAAAAAACAATATTCCGCATTGGGCTATTCGGTATGTCCCCTTATGCTATTTTCAGGATTATTTAGACCAGGTTAGCGAATTAAGAGAAGTGGAAGTTTTTCATACCGAGCACCTAGCTCCGGATTTTGAAAATTTTGATGTGGAAAATTCCAGGCAGGCTATCGGACGGATAAAGACAGAAAAATGCCAAGGATGCAAATTGTTTAATATTTGCGAGGGAATTTGGCAGGAATATTATAAGCGTTATGGAGATAACGAGCTCAAACCAATAAAATAAAATGGATATTTGTCTCTGGGATAAATGTAATAATAAATGTTTGATGTGCACCAATCCAGACTGGCCTTGGCCGGCTTGGGACGGCAGTTTTAAATATGATTACCAGAGCCTGGTTAAAAGAATTAAAAAATCAGAGAAAGAAATCAAAAAAAAATATGATTCAATTTATTTATCCGGCGGAGAACCGACTTTGCATCCCCGTTTTTTAGAATTGCTTGAATTTATTGGCAAACTTTTCCCGGAGCAGAGAATTAAATTACTGACTAATGGGAGAAAATTTCTATATAAGGATTTCGCTCAAAGAACTTTAGATATAACTGATAATTTAGATATTGAGCTGTCTATTTACGGGTCAAACGAAAAGAATCATCAAGCAGTTACCCGAGCCTCAGGCAGTTTTGAACAAACAATTCAGGGTTTAGCCAATTTGCTTGACTACAAAAAAGAAGGCCAATTAGTAAATGTCAGATTTGTGATTACTAAATTTTCCTATAAATCCTTAGGGGAATTTTTAAAAATGATGAAAAGTAAGTTCCCGAAAGTTGATAGAATTATGCTTATTTTCTGGGAAGTAGAAAATCAGGCAGTTAAGAACATCAAAGCAGTTAAAGCGACTTATTGCCAAGTTAGCCCTTATTTAGAAAAAATATATCCTTTATTAAATGATTTTAAAGAAATTAGATTATATCATTTTCCTTTATGTGTTGTTTCAGAAAAATTTTGGCCCTATCTTTGGCGAACTCTAGATAAAGACGATGTTGTGTTTAGTAATGCTTGTCAGGAGTGCGCTTATAAAAAATATTGCCTGGGGATTCCCAAAAAATATTCAGAACATTTAGGCATTAAGGAATTTAAACCAATTAAAAAAAATCTTAAAATTCAAGAAAGAAAAAATATTTATCAGCCCATTTTAAGCGTAAGTAAAAAATAATGATTTTTGATATTTTATTTTTACCTTTGGTTTTTTTTATCGGACTAATTACTAGTTATGAGGACATTAGATTTGGCAAAGTTAAAAACAAATGGATTCTCTTAGGGTTGGGCTGGGGATTGGCGGTAATCATTTTATCTTTACTGTGGGATTTGATTGCTTCTCCGGTGACCCGTTTTTTTTCAGAAACATTTCCGGTTTTTACTGTGTCGCCTATCTATCTGAGCAAAGTTGTTTTAAACGCGGTGATTGCTTTGGTAATCGCTTTTTTAATGTGGCGGTTTAATACCTGGGCGGCCGGAGATGCCAAGCTTTTTTTTGTTTATTCCCTGCTTATCCCTTTGAAATATTATTGGAAAGCGTATTTGCCTGTCTTTCCTTCTTTTGCTTTGCTGATTAATATCTTCATTCCCATCTTTTTATATTTATTATTCAGGGCTTGTTTCCATTACGCTAAATTCATTTATTTCCGTTTATTCAAACCGACTAAATTTGATCTATTAAAGAAAAAGCCTAGCTCGAAGAAAAAAACAGAAAGGAGAAATAAATTTTGGGAAAGCGTAAAAAATATGGGCGTTATGATGCTTGGCTTTATCACTATTTTTATGGTTTTTGGGTTGTTCCAGCAACCGATTAAAGATTGTACCTCTATTGATATTTTCCCTTTGTTGATGTTTATTTTTGTCGGTTTAATTATTTTTAGCGGACCGCTGTCTAAACTTTTCCAAAAACCGCTTACTTTAAAAATAATTCTTCTTGTTTTAATTATTGTCCTTAGTTATGGATTTATTTCTTCTCCTGAATCCACTTGGCAAATTTTTTCCCAAATAGTTAAAATGATGATTATTTTTATAGCCGCCCTGACTCTATTCAGAAAGTTAATTGATTTTTATGTTAACCAGACCGGTCTTAAAGAGATAAACATAGAAGACCTTAAGCCGAATATGAATTTGGCTGAAGAAACGTTAAATAAGCTAAAAGAAGACAAAGATTATTACGATAAACACATCGGTTTCATTTATTCTTGCGGTCTGACTAACCAACAGGTGCAGATAGTAAAAAAATGGGGAAGAAATAAGCTAAAAAAAATTAGTATTTACCAACCGTTCCCATTTGTGGGTTGGATGTTTTTCGGAGTGATTATCACTTTGATTTTAAAAAGTTCTTTCCTGCATCCTTTTTTAGATTCATTTTTTAATCTAATAAAGTAACGCTTGTGGATAATTTCTTTGGCAATTTCTTTCCAGGGAAGGTATAATATATATATGGATAAAATAAAAAATCTTTCCAGAAAAAGATTATTTTTGATAGTATCATTGCTTTTAATGTTAGGCTTTTTCGGTTTTGTTTGGGCGCAAAATTCTGGGAGTAATATTAAGGTTTGTACGAGTAATGTTGAACAGCCAGCCTGCTATGCAGGCGCTTTCCCTACGCCGAAATTGCGTTGGACAGTTATGTCTGACCCTGGCGGCATGTGGCCAGGGTCCAGTCAGGAGCGTTATAGGGTCCAAATTGATAATAACAGTAATTTTTCTTCTCCAGAAATTGACAGCGGAGTAGTTATCTCTGAAAACTTTTTTCATCAGGTTAATGAAGCTGGATTATCCTTTAATACGCCTTATTATTGGCGGGTTACAGTTAGAGATGGTTTTCTTAGTTGGACTGGTTGGGCAGTAGCTGATAGTTCTTTTACCACGGTTACTTCATGCAACAATCCTCCCAAGGCTGATAATTTAAGCGTTGTTAAAGGCGATTACTGCAGCAGTCCGTCTCATTTTTTCTCCTGGACCTATTCTGATTCCGACGGTCATACTCAAAGTAAATTCCAGTTCCAGATGGACAACAACAGCAATTTCAGTTCTCCGGAAATAAACCGAACTCAAGACGGACTTTCTAATCCCAGTCCAACAACTAATAATCAGACAGTTATAGTAGCTGTCTCTCCGAGCGGCGATCAAATTGGTTATAACACTACTTATTACTGGCGGGTTAAGGTCTGGGATTCCATCGGAGATGATTCCGGTTGGATCAGCGGCTCTTCCATTACTACCGAAAAGCATCGCTATCCCACTATAAACTTCAGCTGGTCTCCTGAAAATCCAAGCGAAGAAGAGGATGTTGCCTTTACTGATGGGTCAACCGTGTATGGCGGAGCAACTAAATCATCTTGGCTGTGGACTTTTAAAGACGGCAATCCGGCCAACTCTGTCCAGCAGCATCCGACCATTCAATTTACTGATAATGGCTCAAAAACAGTAACCTTGAAAGTTACCGATTCAGATGGATATTTCTGTACTGGCACCGGCCCGAGTTCAGTTAATGTCCAATTCACTTTGCCTGACTGGCGGGAAATTCTGCCGTGGTAAATGGACGATTTTAACAAAAGGACAGCCATTAAAATTGCGTCCTTTACAAAGGATATAATTTTAAGGGCTGTCCTTTGATGGCGAAATTAAAATCCACTCTGTGGATTTCTTTTTTTGATGTCTAATGGTATAATTAAAAAATGTTAAGGAATAAAAAAATAAAGGGAGGGTTTACCACATTTGAATTACTGGTAGTAATGTTTATTATTGGCCTGTTGGCTACCTTGACTTTTGCGGGTTATCATAATGGACAGAAGAGATACACCCTTTCTCAGGACAGCCAGCGGTTAATGTCAAGCTTAAGGAAGGCTCAAAACATGGCCATGGAAGGCATTAATATTTCAGGTAATTATTACGGTTACGGAGTTTATGCCGAGAAGGGTAATGCTTATTATTTAATTTACGCGGACAAAGACAATAATTCCAGTTTTCAGCCGAGTGATGATGTCCTGGAAACTGTTAATTTGTCAGATAAAGTGGGAATTGAAAATGTTTCTCCTTTGTCTGATAAAATTGATATTTTTTTCGGCCCGCCTGACCCAACCACTTATATCAACGCCAATTCAACAGCCGGTGTTTCCGGAACAGTCACTTTGGGATTGAGCGATTCTTCTTTAAACAAAACAATAACTGTAACTACGGCCGGTTTAATCAACAGAAATTAAAATGTTCAAAATTTTTAAAAGCAATAAAGCTTTTAGTTTAATAGGGATAATTGTTACAATCTTCGTTGTCTCAGTCGGTTTAATGGGTATTTTAGGATTATCCAGCTCTTCTTTAAAAGGGGCTTCTTTGAGCAAGAATCGGTTAATTGCTTCCGGGCTGGCTCAAGAAGGCATAGAAGTGATTAGGAATATTAGGAAGTTAAATACGGAATGGGATGATTGGTACAACAGTATTGTCAATGGCGACTATCGGGTTCAGTATGACAGTTCTGCCTTGATGGCTTTTTCCGAAACGCCTTTAAAGCTTGACCCAGCCAGCGGGCTTTATCAGTATGATTCCGGAGAAAATAGCATTTTCTATCGGAAAATCACTTTAACCAAAATTTCTGACTACGAGATAAAAGTGGTTGTTGAATTAAAATGGCTCTTAAAAGGAGACCAGCGTATTTTAACTGTTGAAGATAGACTATGGAATTGGAAGTAAACCGTCATACCAAAATTTTTGGTGTGGCGGTAAACCACCACAAGGGATTTACCCTAATTGAACTACTTGTCGCTTTTTTCGCTTTTAGCGTGATTTCTTTAGTTATGACGATGACAGTTATTTCAGTTATTAAAACCCAGCGTCAAGCATTCGCCCTTCAGAATATTCAGGAAGACAGCCGTTACATCATAGAAACGATGGGGAAAGAGATAAGAATGAGCCTAATTAATTCCGATTCTGGGTCTGGATTAAGTTCTATTAATATAACTAATCCGGATGGAGAAAATGTTGATTATCGTTTTACGTCTAATAAGCTGCAGCGTCGGGTAGACGGAGGAGTCTGGCAGGACTTGAATTCAGCCGACAAATTCCATCTAAACGGCAGTTTTTATATTATTAAAGGCGTTTTTCCGGTTAGAGCAATAGTGACTATTGCTATGAAATTAGAGTATCAAGGCGTTAAAGCCGAAGAACAAGCGGAAATTTATTTACAAAATACCATTGCCCCAAGGATTTATTAAGATGTCAAAAAAATTTCAAAAAGGAGCTGTCTCAATACTTTTGGCTGTTTTAATCTTAAGCATGATTTCAGTTATTAGTATTGGAATTTCCGTTTTAATTATCCAACAGATAAAAATGTCTGGACAAAGTGGTCAATCAGTGGTAGCGTTCTACGCAGCTGACGCCGGCGCGGAAAAATGCCTGTATCAAGTTAGAAAAAACGGAGCGGCCAATTGCTCTTACAATGATACTCTAAGTAATGGAGCCGAATACATTACTAATTACAACGGGACTGACACGATTACCTCTATCGGCCAATTTATGGACGCCAGTCGGAAAGTAGAATTAAGCTGGTAAGGACTGTCCTTTAAGGATTGTCCTTATTGAGAGTTTAGCTTCTAATATGAAAAAAATCCTGTATGTGCTTCTTATTTTAATAATTGGAGGTTTGGGAGGTGTTTTAGCTGACCAGTTTCTTCTGCCTTATTTGTCTACGGTTTCGCCTTTTTCTAAAATAGGATTTATTAAGCAGGCCAGCAATGGGACCACAATTATTAATCCGACAGAAAGAGTTACGATTACTGAAAATACAGCCGTTGAACAGGCGATTAGTAAAATCAGCCCATGCCTAGTTGCTGTTCAATCAAGGCATAATCAAAGAATAACCAGTCAGGGGACTGGTTTTATTGTTGCCAGCGACGGTTTAATCATTACGGCGGCCGATTTAATTTCTTCTAAATCTGACCAGTGCCTTGTTTTTCGGAGTAATCATTCAATAATCGCTCAAGTCGTCAAAAAGGATTTGGAAAATAATTTGGCTCTGCTTAAGATTGAAGAAACGAATTTGCCGGTAGTCTCTTTAACCGAATTAAAAGATTTAAAATTAGGCGAACGGGTTATTTTGATTGGTTCGGAATTAGATGAAGAAGCACTGAAACAGTTTGTCAATCTGGGAATTATTCGCAGCATTAGCACAAACATTTTAAAGGTTAACCTGGACGAAAAAGATGAGCTGGCCAATGGTGGCCCGTTGATTAATGTTAAAGGAGAAGTGCTGGGTTTGAATTTAGTTGATCAACGGGGATTAGCTAAAATAATCTCGGTTAATCAAATAAAAGAATTTCTTGATTTGTAATCTTGGGGATAGTCTCCAACGCGCTGGGGACTGCCTCCAAAAGAGCAGACCTTTAAAAATTGAAAGAAAGGAGGCCCAAAGTGGACATCTTTGAAAGAATGAAGAAGGTTATTTTTTGTAATCTGGCAAATGTTATTACCAGCATTGGCATTATTCTGACCGTATGGATTATCGGTATGCTTTGGTGGAACAGAGATTCCGAATATCGTTTCTTGATTTTTCTGTTTGCTATAGGAGTTGCCGTTTCCGATTTATTAGATGGCTGGTTGGCTCGTCGATACAAAATAGTTACTCCCTTAGGCGGATTTTTGGACAAGTTTAGGGATAAGATTTTTGCTTCTTTTGTTTTTGTCTATTTTTTAATTGAGCTTTGGTTCTGGGCTAACGAAGTCTTGCTGATTTTTATTAAATCCCTGATCATTTTAATCTTAGGCACAGAATTATTTTTAGTCATTATCTGGATAGTAGGCATAGTTAGAAATTTTAATACCGCTTCCCATCTGGCTGGCAAAGTTAAAATGGCTTTCTATTTTATCGCTATCGCTTGGTGGTTCTTTCTTGACTGGTTAGGAAATTTGTCCGGTCGCAAATTCGATTCTTTGCTTTATTGGGGACTGATCATTTTGCTCTTTGCGGCTTCTATTTGTGGAATTTTGAGCGTTGTGGGGTACATTCAGCGATATAACTCAAAGCATAAATAATACCCTGTTGTGATTACAACAGGGTATTGATTATGATGAATCTTTGAGATAAAATAAATTTTATGAAAGGCGTTGTTTTGGCTGGGGGCTATGGAACCCGTTTGATGCCCTTGACCAAAGTTGTCAATAAGCAAATTCTGCCGGTTTATAACAAGCCGCTTATTTATTACCCTATTTTAACTTTGCGCGATGCGGGCATTAAAGAAATTCTGATTATTTCCGGCCCGGGACATGCCGGCCAGTTGTTGGATTTATTGGGTTCAGGCAAGGGGTTGAAAGTCAATTTAACTTATGATATCCAAGAAGATCCCAAAGGGATTGCTCATGGCTTAGCAATTGCTGAAGACTTTGCTGACAATGGCAGAATCGTTCTGATTTTAGGAGATAATATTTTTACCGACAATATTAAACCGGCAGTTGATAATTTTAGAAGACAAGATGAGGGCGCCAAGTTGCTTATTAAGCAAGTCCTCGATCCGAAAAGGTTCGGCGTGGTCAGATTTAATAAAAAAGGCGATAAAATAGCGGGAATTGTTGAAAAGCCCAAAAATCCTCCAACCAATTGGATAGTCTCGGGTTTCTACTTGTACGACCACCGGGTTTTTGACATAATCAGGTCTTTAAAGCCTTCGGCTCGGGGCGAGTACGAGATTACCGACGTTAATAATTTTTACATTAGAGAGGGGACTATGAGTTTTCATAAGCTTAAGGGTCGTTGGATTGACGCCGGCACTTTCGATTCTTTATTAGAAGCAAATATTTTCATAGCTAAACAAGAAGCTAAACAAACTAAGGCCGTACCTTAATATGTAGTACCTTAACTTTAATCAAATGGGAAGGAGTATGATGATGGAAGATTTACAGGCAGAAAAAATAGAAGATGAAAACTATGGTAGATCAATCAACTCAAAACGCATGAAGGCAAAGGTTGAAATGTACCATTGTCCTCATTGCGGGAGTCTTCTTAAAGGAAACGAAAAGTTCTGTCCTGATTGCGGGAATAAAGTTAATTTCAACAGGAGGTAAGAAGATGAAATTAAGAACAGTTTTAATATCGTTTGGTTTCGGGATTACAATATTCCTTTTGTTGTTATTCTGGGTAATTTCAAATTCTTCTTAATTGTGGACAAGTTTTGTTGACTTTGTTGAGAGGGATAAGATGAGCTAAGTAGGCGACGCATATAAAAGGGAGAATGGAAAGATTCTCCCTTTTTTAATTTGCCAAGGACAACAGGGCTGTCCTGATTTCCTGATCTGATCACCTTTCGTTTTTATTCCTTCTATAGTAAAATAAAATTAGGAGGAATTTTACATGAAATTATCAAAATATTTATTAGTTTGCGCGCTGGGTTTTGGCCTGGGCGGTTTAATTTGGGGCGGGGTTTTGTATTCTGAACTGCCTGATTTGGAATACCCTTTTCACTTTATGGCCATTCTGATCATGGGCCTATTCGGAGGAATTTCTTTAGTTTGGTTTGATAAGAACATTCGGACAATTTCCAAAAGCGTTTTAATTGGATTGTTAGGCTGGGGCGTCGGGTTTATTTCGGGAGGCATTTTGGTCTATCCATTGTCTGCTATCGGTGGACTTATTTTAGGCGTTATCCCTTGCTCACTTCTAGAAAAAGAATTTACTGTTTTAGAACCAAATATTTATATATCTGCTTATTGGTTAATATTTTTGTTAATAGGAGTTTTAGTTGGATTTTTTTACGCCTTATTTTTAAAATTAAAAATATGGCCTTTAATATGGCGAGCAGGCCTTGGTTTGGCCTTGGCTTCTTTAGTTGGGCCAGTTATAGGCAATTTAATTGGGAATGTTTTAAATTCTCTTTTAATTAGCTATTTAGCTACTTTTTGTTTAATGGGCATAATTTTAGGATTGTTTTTAGGACGGGGAGTTTATAGGCAAAGGTCTGTCAATTAAAGGCCGTGCCTTAAAAAATACAGCCTTTGCAAAGGCTGTGCTTTTTAAGGCACGGCCTTTGGAACTATGTTGTTTAGAAAACCAATTCTATTTTTATTTACCTTAATATTTTTAGCTGGTCTTTTTGGTTTTGTTTTTAGGGCTGAAGCCAGCGCTCTTCCGGCCATTAATTACGCGCCTAATTTGTGGTTTGATTCAGGAGAACAATATTATCCAGCTAATCCCCTAAAATTTTATTATGAAAACGGAACCGAAATAAGCGGTCAAAAAGCGGTTGATAAGTATAATCGTTTGTCGTTAGAACAAAAAGTAAGCAATTTGACTGTTCTTTATCATATTCAAGATTATGGCTCTCAATGGGTTTACCAATATTGGTTCTTTTATGTTTTTAATGATTCTTTAGGTGGCATCAGGAATGAGCATTATGGTGATTGGGAAGCGGTTTATGTTTTTGTGGATAAAGAATCAGGACGGGCAATTAAAACAATTGGCACGGCCCATCAAAGGAAAATTTTTGATACTGAAATTTTAAATCCTCAAACTAACCATATCTGGTCATATATTGGGAACGGCTCTCACGCTAATTGTATAGATGATAGTGAAGATGGTTATTGTGATTTTTCAAAATGGAGAAGATTAGAAGAGTGGAGTAAAGAAGGATTAAAAATTAGGCATAATGATTATCAGCTGAAACAAATAACCCTTAATTTTATTAAGGAATTTAAGGGAATAACTACTTTGGAAGAATCTTCAGAATTAGGGGTAAACATTTTTGACTTTTTAAAAATTGAAGGGAAAGAATTTTATTTGCCTATTGGCGGCAGTCCGCCGACCCATGCCTGGGCTCAATTAAGTTATTATGAACCCGATGAAATCAGGCCTTATTCTTGGTCTTACGCTATGGAAAAAATAGAACAGGGCAAAGATAAAATAGCCGTATTTTTCAGTAATTTAACCGCTAAAATTGGCAGTATTTTTAAAAAAGATGACCAAAAAGTGGACCTGGGCGGTTCATTTAAAGATTTTATTCAGCCTGAGCCAGAACCAGTTGAAGAGGCTTCTCAAGAAACCTCTGGATTGAATTTAGAACCGGAGCCAGAACCAGTTGTTAAAAATAAACCAGTTATTGTAAAAGAGCCACGGCCGCAATTCTTGGATGCAAACGGGAAAACAGATCCGGAGCTGCAAAAAGAACCGGAGGAGCAGCCGGTTATTCAACCTGAATCGCCTATCGCTCCGCCTAATTTTATTGCCGGCGGTTGTGGAAACTTTGAGCCGGAGCCAGTATCTTTGCCGTCTCTGCCTCCAGTCCTGGCTTCCGCGCCAGATTCAACTTCTATCCCGATTCCAACCCCAACTTCCACTCCGCCTTTGCCTCCGCTGCCGCCAACCCCAACTCCGACTTCAACCCCGACCTCTACGCCTCCGCTGCCTCCGCCGCCAGCTCCGGACACGACTCCTCCTTCGCGGATTATTGATTTATTAGCAGAGTCTGGCAATATTCGGGGAACTATTAATTTATCCTGGACTGCTCCGGGCGATGATGAATCATCAGGGACCGCCTCCGAATATATTCTTAAGTATGCCACTTCTTCGGCAATCACTTCGGCTAATTGGGCTTCTTCAACGGATATTCTTGACGAGCCGGTGCCTAATTCAGCCAGCACCACCGAAAACTTTTCAGTCAATGGCCTAATTGCCGGCCAGGCCTATCATTTTGTCATTCAATCAAAAGATGAAGTTGATAATCTTTCAGACATTTCTAATTCAGTTAGCGCTTTGGCCAGCAGCTTGTCTGACAGTATAGTTATTAATGAGGTTCAGTTAAGGAAGCATGAATTTGTGGAGCTGTATAATCCAACGGATAAAGATATAGATATGACTGGCTGGTACTGGTCGTATTACTCGTCCAATCGCGACTGGAATAACCCTTATCGGAACAAAGAATTTCCGGTTGGCGCAATTATTCCTGCTCACGGCTCTTATTTAATCGGTCTAGCCGGATTTCCGGACCATGGCGCCTGTTTTAATTCAGACTGGCAGGTCTATAATTCATCTTTACTTCATGATAAGAAAGGTTCAGTGGCTATTTTCCCTTGGGATCCAACGACAAAGACCGCAGCTGAAGCCAAAGACGGTCGTTTTGACGCTTTGGGCTGGGGTGATGTTGACCATGTTTACGAAGGAACTCCGCCAGATTACCCTGATATTTACAGAAGCTTAAAGCGCCGGATTAAGGGCTGGGACGAGAACGATAACAATAGCGATTTTATTGAAGACAACTTGCCTTTTGCTGAGAATTCTCAAGGACAAGGAGCTACAATTGTTGCTGACGGTATTGTAATTGACCGAAATACGGTCTGGCATCTGTCCAAAAGCCCGTATATCTTAGAGTCAAATTCTAGCGCTTATCCGACTGTGGAGAATAATGTTACTTTGACTATCGAACCGGGGGTTATTCTAAAAAGCGACAAAAATTATCCCAGTTTGTTAATAAAAGGAACTTTAAAAGCTGAAGGTACAGTTGTTGAGCCAATTACTTTTACCGCGGCTACTACGACCCCTCAAGCCGGCGAATGGCTGGGCATTGTTTTTGACAATGCTGTTGGAGACGATTCAATTTTAGACAATGTTATTTTTGAATATGGCGGCGACGAAGGCAGTTATGGCAGAGATTGGATGTGGGAAATGATTAGAATCTATTCTAGCCGGGTAGTTATCAGCAACTCTGTTTTTCGGCATAGCCAATATCACGGAATTTATTTAAGTAATTCTAATTCTGCAATTAATAACTCTGTCTTTAGCGAGATTGATTCTAAGGGTATTATTGTTAAAGGCGCTAATTCTCCCGTCATTAGCAATTGTGAATTTGAGAATAATAATATAGGGATAGAGGTCATTCTTGAATCATCGCCGATTATTAGTAATAATACTTTTAGGAGCAACCATTGGCCAATAAGCTTGAAAAGCGCTTATCCGGTTTTAAACGGTAATCGGGCGGATAATAATGATTTGAATGGCACGGTTATTGACCAGAAAAGCATTTTTAGCCAGGACGCTGTTTGGTCGGCCGATTTGCCTTATTTGCTTAGTCCGAATGTAGGGCATTCTCCAACCGTGGCCACCGGAACGGCGCTTACTTTAGAACCGGGAGTGATTGTTAAGCCAACAAGAGAATTTACTGCTTTATTGATTGAGGGCGAATTAGTCGCTTTAGGGGCGACCAGCACTCCGATTATATTTACCTCTTTAAAAGATGATGCCTATTTCGGAGATACTAATAATGACAACGATGCAACGGTTCCGGCAAACGGCGATTGGAAAAACATTGAATTTACGGCTGGCAGCAGGGGAAATTTAGATTATCTTCATTTTAATTACGGCACTCCGCCGGTTTTAGATATTGACCCCAGCGCAACCGTTATTCAGGGTTCAAATATTGTCTTCAGCCCCTAGCCATGGTATGCTATTTTAAGGCCGTGCCTTAAAACATACAACCTTATGAGAGAACCAATACAAAAAATTTCTTACAAAGGAGGGTATTATCATATTTACAACCGGGGCAATCGTAAACAGAACGTTTTTCTGAAAGATGCCGATTATCTTAATTATTTGGAAAGATTAAGAAGGTATAAAGACAAGTACAATATTTCAGTTGTTTGCTATTGTTTAATGCCCAACCATTTCCATTTATTGCTGAGGCAGAATTCAGATACGCCTATTTATAGATTCATGCAGGCTTTACATACCAGCTATTCTATGTATTTTAATCAGACTCATGATAAAGTTGGACGGATGTTTCAAGGAAGGTATAAGCAAAAAGAGATTGACAAAGAAGAATATCTTTTAAAGTTGACTTCATATATCCATTTTAATCCAGTTAAAGACGGTTTAGTGGAAGAAGTGGGAAAATTAGATAATTACCAGTGGTCAAGTTATCCTGATTATATAGGAGTTAGACAGGGGACGCTTTGTGACAAAGATCTGATTCTTTCAAATGAAACTTCCGAAGACTATAAAGAGTCAACCGAGAAAATAAAAGAAGAATTGTTTTTTAAGGATGTATTTTCTAAGGCCGTGCCTTAAAATGTACAACCTTAAGGTTGTATGTTTTAAGGCACGGCCTTGAAATGGACAACCTTTTAAAATGAAAAAGAGGCAGTTTGTAAGGTTTTATGACAAATACGTGCCGCGGATTTACCGTTTCGTATACTTAAAAGTAAATTCGCCCCAAGATTCTGAAGATTTAACATCAGAGGTTTTTTTTAAGTTCTGGCGGAATTTATCTGAAAATAATAGTAAAATTGACAATCCGCGGGCTTTGCTTTACAAAATAGCCAATAACCTGGTGATTGATTTTTACCGTAAAAAATCTCGAACTGATCTAGTTTTAGACCCGGAAGACAGCGTTTTAACGGAAATTAAGGATAAAACTGATTTAAATGAGAAATTAAGCCGGGATTTTGACATAATCCGAGTTAAAAAAGCCATTCATCGGCTTAAAGGAGAGTATCAGAATATCATTATTTGGCATTATTTAGACGATTTTTCCGCTAAAGAGATTGCCCAAATTTTAGAAAAACCAGAAGGGACCATTCGGGTTAAAATCCATCGGTGTTTGAAGGAATTGAAGAAAAGGATGTAATTTAAGGGACAATTCTTAAAATTTTTTGTCTGAGGCGCGGCCTTTTTCGCACAACCTTCGCAGAGTACTGCGAAGAATGTTGCTCTTTAAGGCCACGCCTGTCCAAAAAATTTAAGGGGCAGTCCTTTTTTTTGTAATAAATTTGTAATAAAATGGAGGGTTTTTCGTCATAATTAGTAGGATGACTGATAAAGAATTAATTAGAAATATTAAGAAATTAGGCGAAATTCAGCCAACCACAAAATGGCTGAATTTGACTCGTTACGAACTGATTTCTGAAATAAGCCCCCAAAAACAGCCATTTGGTACGAACGGCTTTTTTAATTGGTTATTGCACGCCCAATCAATGGCTTTAATTGCCTGTCTCCTGCTCATTTTTGTTGGCGGGCCCTGGCTGACGGTTAAAGCCTCGCAGTCAAGTCTGCCCGGCGAATTGCTTTATTCAGTCAAGAAAATAGATGAAGGGTTCAAGAACAGAATTACCTCAGATCAGAACAGGGCTTATCTTCAGGCAGAATTTGCCACTAAACGATTAGAAGAATTGGATAAAATAACGGAAAATTTTCTGTCCTTAGAGGAAAAATCTAATAAATCCAAGCAGGTATTAGGCGATTTTAGGAATAATCTGGCAGGGATAAACCAGTATGTAAACGCTATTTCTAAAAAAGAAGCGGTAGCGGTGGCTAAAAAGACGAAGGAAATAAAAGATGAGTTGGACAAAACCAAGCAGGAAGTCTCTGAAGAAACTAAAATTAACCTGATTGAAGCAGAAAAAGCGATTGCCGAGATTGATTGCAAGATTTTAAGCATTTTAACCGGTGATAGAGAGGAGAACATTGAAGAATCAGCTACCAGCACTGATAAGGAAACCCTTATTTGGCTTGAAGAAGGAGGGACGACAACAGAAGAAATAATTGAGTGACGGGATCTTATCCACAGAAACAGGTTGCCAGATGTTGTTTTGTTAAAATATAATATTGGGAGGTCCAATTAAGTTAAGGATTGGTCGATTAATCTTGACTTTTGGGCTGGTTTAAGTTAAAAATATAGGTCGGTCGTAATCTTAAAAAGATAAGGTCGATGCGGCTGAAAAAAGAACAAAGTCGAATGAGGTTGTCTAATAGCATGTGAATTAGCCAATCTCAGAGATATAAAATAAAGATGAATAAAAAACTAAAAAAAGCAATCTCTATTACAACTTCAGTTACCACAGCCACTTGGCTTTCCGGAGTTGCGATGTTAGCTCCGATGGCCGCTTTAGCGACTGATGTTGT
>CAYPQZ010000009.1:0-51861 GCA_964413015.1 uncultured Candidatus Saccharibacteria bacterium
TTTTGTAATGCCGGCCAAGCGCCCAGATCAACAAAGTCAGCAAAACTGGTATAGCTACGATAACAATAATTAAAACAATTTTGCTATCCATGTTTTTAATTACAATCTTCACATAACATAAGTTATTGTATTCCCTCTTTGGAACTTTATCAAGCTTTTTCCGACAAAAATATGTGGATAATTCGCCAAAACCAAAAACACCGCCCTATTAAAGCGGTGTTTCTGATTTATGGGTTGTAAAATTATAGCTGACAGATATGGATAAGAAGAAGATATGAACATTTTATGTTTTATTTGAGATGCCATTGTTCAAACAGCTTTGACAAAATGCCTTTTACCTTTTTGAATAATATCCCCTTTCTTAATAATTTTATCAAACGTTTCAATAATTTCTCCGTTAACTCGCACTCCTTTGTGTTGGATTAATCGACGCGCATCGCTTTTGCTTTTTGCTAAATTGCCTTTAACCAAAAAATCAACGATGATATTGGAAGACATTTTTACGTTTTGCATGTCATCAGGAACATTTTTCTCCTGGATAACAGACACAAAATGATCCTTCCCTTTTTCGGCCCCTTTATTCCCCCAATAAATCTTTGTAACCTCATAAGCCAATTCTATCTTTATATCGCGTGGATTAACTTTTTTTCCAGATAATTCTTTTTTGAATTCTTCAATTATTGCTATGGGAACTCGAGTGCAATGTTCAAAATAAGGAATAATCATTTGATCCGTCATACTCATTACCTTACCAAACATTTCCTCCGGCGCATCTGAAAAATTAATCACATTACCCCAGCTAGAACTCATTTTTCTGCCATCCAATCCGTCAATTAATATGTTAGTCATTATATCTTGTGGTTCTTGGTTATAAAAAACCTGCATTTCGCGTCCAGCCAGAAGATTAAAACGCTGATCAGTGCCGCCCAATTCAACATCTGCTCTAACAGCTACAGAATCATATCCCTGCATCAACGGATACATTAATTCCCTTAATGATATCCTGTTTTCTTCCTTTAATCTCTGCTTAATATTCTTTCTAGCAATAAACTCAGCTAAAGAGAAAAGATCGGCCTGGCGGCAAATTTCTTTATAATCAAGTTTTTCCAGCCACTCTGAATTATATCTTACTTCGGTCTTGTCAATATCCAATATTTTGCCTACTTGATCAATGTAGGTTTTCATATTCGCCTTAACTTGTTTATCTGACAAAGCCGGTCTTTCTGAATGCTTATCGCTAGTATCGCCAATGGTGCCAGTGAAATCACCTACAATAAAAACTATTTGATGGCCTAATTCTTGAAAATCTTTTAATTTCAAAATGGGTATTGAACGCCCGATGTGCAAATGAGGACTAGTCGGATCAATACCAAGCTTAATTCGCAATTTCTTGCCTGACAATAATTTCTTTTTTAAATGATTCAAATCAATAATTTCAAATATGCCGCGGGTCAATAATCTTTTTATTTTTTCGGGATCTTTATCGATTTTCATTTTATAATTTCTTAAGTCAATTACTTAAAATAATTTTGTTTATTAGTAATAATTTCCTTCAAAAATTTTTCAAAGTTTTTATCTTTATTCCATAATTTTTCTAATTTGCTTCGTATTTTTTCATGCGTAGGATAACCTTGGTCCTCTGTTAATAACAACTTCCCAAATTCTACATTTAGTAAAAACGTTAAAGCTTCTTTCAGCATATCTGTTTCTTTTTCGTTTAAATATGCTAAGCAAGTTTTTTTATAATAATATAAAAATTGCAAATGTAGTATTTCATGAGCAATTGTAGCAATACTGCTTGAAAGCGAATGCCATATTGAAATAAAGAAAGAATTATCTTTTTCACTATAAGGACACATAAAACCAGTGGTTATATAACATCTAAAATTACTAACATATATTGGTTTTTGGGTGATTTTTTCCAATTTTTGAAAATATTTTAATTCAATATTTCCCCAGAGATCATTAATACTGTTTATTGTTTTATTTATTAAATCTTTCCGCAGTTTTTTCTTTGAATGATTTTTCAAATGTTTAATAATCAAATTAATCGCTTTTTCTTTAGAATTTTTTTGTATCAATTTTAAAAGATCATCAGGTATAAAATCAACCTGCTTATTATAGCTAACTCCATAAAAATCGTTTCTGTCTTGAGCGATTTCAACCCAGCTTTTTGCATCTTTTTCTAAATTGTAATTAAAACTAACTTTAGCCATATTTACCTAATTTCATCTATCAGTATATACCATTTGATTAAAAATGTTAAGTGGCCCGTTTTAAATAACAGGCCACTCATTTTTTATAAGTTTTTTCATACAAATCCCATATCAGCCATTCTAAAGTATAAAGAGAATGAAAACAAAATGTGTCATCGATTTCGCGGATACTGCCATTTCTTACAAAAGCATTGAATCCACAACCACCTCCACAAATTCCAATGGCTGGACACTGTTGGCATTTTTCCATATTTAAAGGAATCCTTTTATTCCATTCTTTCCAAAATGGATGTCGAAATGGATCAAAATCTGAAGTCATCTCAACAAAGTAATTCCCCGTTCCATAGAAACTGTGACAAATTCCGATTTTACCATTTGGACCAACGGTTATTTGTCTGCCACAAGCAGAACAATCACGGTCATAGAAATACTGTTGAGTAAACGCATTAACCTTTCGCATAATACGGTCTTCCATTATTCCTTTTTCTCTACCAATTTTGAAACATTCAATCATTCCTTTCGCCACCTTAGAATAATAATCAGAATTATTAACACTAAATTTCTTACTGTCTAATAAAGGGTTGAAGCCCATTATGGTTATATCAAGATTATCAATAAACCATTGAAATATTTCAGGCATTTTATTGGCTGTTTCTTCTGTAATAGTGCAAGAAACTCCTACATTTACGCCATAATCCTGAAGCATTTTTAGAGCTTTAACAGCTTTATCAAAAGTTCCCTCGCCAGAACAAGTTTTTCTATATTTATTGTGTAATTCACGAGGACCATCTATTGACACGCCAACTTCTACTTCATTGTCAACTAAAACTCTGGCTATTTTAGAAGTCATTAGAGTCCCGTTAGTAACTAATGAAGTTCGTAAAGTTTCAGGGAGTTTGCCACTTGCCTTCAAGGCGTTAAGATAGTCTAACGACTGAATCAAAACATCAGAATTCAATAACGGTTCACCGCCATAGAAATTAACCATTTTAATTTTATCCCAATTCGGATTATACTTTTCTATACAACGTACAAATAAATCAATTGCCATTTTAGCTGTTTGTAAAGACATTGGATTAACTAAAGGTCTTTTGTCAAACCCGCCTTCAAAAAAACAATAGCTACAAGACATATTACATCCCTCTGTCAAAATCAAATAAAGAATATTAATAATTTCTGTTGCATTTAATCGGTCCCTCATTTTTTGAAGCTTAATGCTATCTTCTGTCTCGTCTGGTTGATAAGTCAAATCGTTAGTAAAAATTACTTTGTGGTCTAAAACACTATACCATGCAAACACGCCATTTCTTTTAAATCTATGCCATGCTTTCATTGTTTTATCCTCCTTGTCAAAAAAATATGGGGAGAATATTTTATCCTCCCCAAAGATCTGGACGATTTCCCTATTTACACCGCGAGCCACTAGAACAGCTATCAGCACAAGGACCGCATTTACACTGCCATGACTGTTGGGCAGGGATATTCTTAAGAATTTTCTGACGAGCAACGGAAGTCGCTAAAAAAGTTTTTTTTGCCATTTCCTTCACACCTCCTTCCTTTCAGAATTTATTTCGCTATTTATATTTCAAAGAGCAGTTTAGGATTTAGTCTAAAACCCCCCTAAATTTCATTTATATTTTCATAATAACTATTTAATAGATTTTGTCAATAGTGGCAGGCAATGTACATAAATATATAACGGTTTTCTAGAAACACCTGCCATGGCATAAACATAAGCACGACATCCTCTGCATACCATTTTATCTTTACAATTCATACATTTGCCATTTAGTTTATCACGGTTTCTAAAATCTATCATTTTTCTACTTTTCATTATATTAGACAAGCTTGTTAAAAGGCCGGCTAGTAAGTTTAATAATTTCTTCAAAATTATCTTTGGGAGCAGACTTAACCCGGTGCTTAAAGCCACACTTGGCGCAACGGTAATAAACAGTATAGCCGTTGCTCTTGAATTCAGCGCCGATTGGCTCCATCAAACCACCGCATCTAGACTTTCTATCGCCCGGATTTATATCAACGTGTTTAGACCATAGACATTCAGGGCAATGGTCAGTATAACCATTTCCCTTTACTTCATTGCCACACTTTTCACAGATAAAATCTTCTACACGTTTCTGAAATCTTTTTTCCTGCATAAATTATCGCTTCATTATTGCCTTCGACTTCTTTATTTATATATTAATACAAAATTATAATTTTGTCAAAGAAACCTTAAAAACGTCGTTTTACTAAAACGGTGTTTCTGGGTTATGAGTTGTAAAACAACAGTTGACATTAAAAATGCTTTAGGGCTTTAAATGCCGTCGGGCTTCCCGGTGTTTTAATCTTGTCCGGTTTTGTTCTCTTCCACGATATCTAGGGAATTATTTACTTTTTTGTTTTAGGATTAATATTGATTTTTAGGGAAGAATAAGTTATATTTATTAAGCGTATGAAAGAAATAGATATTTTGCCTTTAGAATTAAGGAAATTAGGCCTGACTGAAAAAGAAGTTCAGGTCTATTTATCTGCCTTGAAATTGGGCTATTCTTCGGTTCAGAAAATTGCCCAGGACGCCAAAATAAGCCGGCCAACCGCTTATGAAATAATAAAGTCCTTGAGCAAAAAGGACTTGATTATTGAATCCAAGGGGGAAAACCGCCGATATTTCACCGCCCAGTCGCCAGACGCGCTTTTGGGAATTTTAAAAAGGCAAAAAAAGGAACTGGACGAGAAAGAAAGAGAATTTATCCGAATTGTCGCCGCCTTGCGGAATAAATACCATTTAGGCGACAAAAGGAAAATAAAGTTTTATAAAGATAAAAAAGGCCTGGAAATTTTAATGGATGATTTTCTGACAACCCAGAATAAAAAAATCCACGTTTTAATCAGTAATGAAAAAATCTGGCCCCATAAAAAAAGATTAGAGGCCTATCGTAAAATTAAAAGCCGGCTGGGGAAAATAGAAATCAAGGAAATTTGTTCAAAAAAATATTCCTCTGTTAAAGCTGACGATTATTTAGAGAAAAAAATATTCAAACAAAATTTGTTTGAATTTTCAGGAAACGTTATTATTTACAATAAGGTGGTTATTTTAGCCGAACAGTCCATCGGCATCTCCATTGAAGACAAAATTATTTACAACCTGATTAAATCATTCTTTATTTACATCTGGAAAAACTGCTAAACCATCTTTAATAGCTTGGCTTGGCCGCCCTGTTGAGTGTCATCAATCACAATTCCCTTTTCAGCTAATTCCTTTCTTAGCTGGTCCGCTTTTTGGTAATCCTGATTATTTCTTGCTTCAGCCCGTTGGCTAAGCATTTTTTTTATGGCTGGACGGCTAACCAATCCAGACAGTTCCTTTTGATAACTTTTGTAAAGCGCCTCAATAAATCCCAAAACAGAATCAACTTCCAGAAGATATTTCTTAATTTCCTGCGCCTGTTTAAGATTAAGCTGAGGCATTACTTTGTTAATTTGATTAACAAAATTGAAAAGCGAAGCCAACCCCAAACTTATATTCAAATCGTCATCCATTGATTTTTTAAAATCGTTCCGGCTTTTTAATATTTCTCCCTTAATATCAAACTTGTTTTTACTTTTGTTTTTAATTGCTTCAAGATTGATTAAAAAGTCAAGCAGTTTTACCGCCGCTGATTCCGCTTCTTTAAAATCCTCCGGAGAAAAATTAAGAATCTTACGATAATGAGTCTTCAACAAAATAAATCTCATTAACAAAAGATTGTATCCTTTGTCTGCAAGATCCCTTAAGGTATAAAAATTGCCCAGCGACTTGCTCATTTTTTTACCCTGAACCAAAAGATGTTCGTTATGCATCCAGTAATTAACGAATTTCTTTTTGGTGGCCGCCTCTGATTGGGCAATTTCATTGGTGTGGTGGGGAAAAATTAAATCAACTCCGCCAGTATGGATATCAAAATTTTCACCCAAATATTTCATTGACATAGCCGAACATTCTATGTGCCAGCCAGGATGTCCTTTGCCAATTTCCGTGTCCCAAAAAACTTTACCGTGTTCCGGACGCCAAGCTTTCCATAAAGCGAAATCGTTAATTTGCTCTTTCTCATACTCATCCGAAATATTTAAACGCCCGTCGGCGTTATGTTTAAGGTCCTGTTTATCTAATTGAGCCAATTTTCCATAACCAGTAAATTTTGAAATATCAAAATATACTGATTGGTCAGAAGTATAGCAATATCCATTTTTGTCTATTTTTTTAACAAGAGCGACTATTTCAGAAATGTGTTCGGTTGCTTTAGGCAAAATATCCGGCATCTGGATATTCAACGAATTAATATCTTCAATAAAGGCCTTTAAATAATAATTAGTGAATTCTTTCAGTGTCTGTTTAGCCTGCTGGCTATCCCTGATTGTTTTATCATCAACGTCGGTAATATTCATGACGTGCTTAACTTTAAACCCGCTGTATTTTAAATAGCGCTTTAATAAATCAGCAAAAATATATGATCTGAAATTGCCAATATGGGCAAAATTATAAACTGTCGGCCCGCAAGTATACAGGCCAACTTGTCCTTTTTTAATAGGCTTAAACGTTTGAACTTTTCTGGTTAAAGTATTAAAGACTTTAAGCATATTTTTATCATATCAGCTTTTTAAGGGTTTTTCAATTCTAATTCCCTGTCTGATTTTCCCCATTAATTGATTCATAAACCGAAGATTATGAAAAGTGGCCAAACGCAAACCTAAAATTTCCTTAGTTCTGAAAAGATGATGCAAATAAGCCCGGCTGAAATTCTGACAGACAGAGCAAGAACAATTTTTCATAATTGGCCGTTTGTCTTTCTGATAACAAGCGTTTAAAATGTTCAGTTCTTTTTTAGGAGTTAGAAAAATGCCATGGCGCGCCAACCGGGTTGGATAAACGCAGTCGAAAAGATCCACTCCTTTGGCAACTGATTTAACTAAATCGTCAGGATGGCCGATGCCTAAAAGATGGCGCGGCTTTTGCTCAGGCATTTCTGGAATAACCCAATCCAGAATCTGATACATATCTTTTTTAGTTTTACCTAAAGAACCGCCGATAGCTAGGCCTTCAAAAGGCAGTTGGCTGATGAACCGAGTGCTCTCTAAACGCAAATCTTTCCATTGCCCGCCCTGAATAATGCCAAAAAGCGCCTGCTCCGGTCGCCGAAGCTTTAGCGAAGACGGCCTTTTTTTACTATGTTCTTCTAAGCAAATTTCCGCCCAATTATGAGTCCGCTCCATTGATTCTTTGGTGTAGTTATACCCTGACAAAGGAGAGGTGCATTCATCAAAAGTGAAAATAATATCCGCTCCTAAAGCTTCTTGAATTTGGATTGATTTTTGGGGAGTTAAATAATGTTTGGAACCATCTAAATGCGAGACAAATTCTACGCCTTTCTGATTAACCTTAAACAACTTGGTTCTGACCGGTTTATCCGGCTTATTGCTATTCCCCGGGAAAAAACCTGATAATTTGCCGACTCCATGCTCTAAGCCATATCCTAAACTAAAAACTTGGAAACCGCCGCTATCAGTAGCTATAGGGCCGGACCAATTCATAAATTTGTGCAGTCCGCCCATTTTTTCAATAACCTGATGTCCGGGCCTTAAGTAAAGATGGTAAGTATTGCTTAAAACAGCTTCAAAGCCGATTTCCTTAATTTCTTCCGGCGACAAACATTTGACGGTTGCCCGGGTAGCTACTGGATAAAAAGCCGGCGTATGGATTACTCCATGCGGCGTCTGAATAAGCCCCAAACGTGCTTTTGACTGTTTACTTTTTTTGAGAATTTTGAAGAAAGACATATTTATTCTTCAAGGATAACCCTTAAAAATTTAAGGATTGTCATTGAGGATCACGTCCCTTTGCTGAAGGCAAAGGGCGTGTCCGCTTGTCCGCCTCTGGAGGGAAAGGACGACTCCTTAAATTTTAATAAGCTTCCATGATAAGAACAGTCTTTAAAATGACGCCCTTGTGCTCAAGGGACATCATTTTAAGGATTGTCCTTTAAATAGCTTCTCTCTACTTGACGTTCTTGAATGTAATAACCCGCCACACCGAAAGCGACTGAAACATTTAAAGACTCCTTTTTGCCCAGCATTGGTAGATGAATAATCTGATCGGCCCTTTTTAAAACAGACGGAGAAATTCCCTTAATTTCATTGCCAACTACTAAAGCTAAAGGGAATTTCGGTTTAAATTTATTATATGCCAAACTATTTTTCGCCTGCTCTAAAGCGACAATAAAAACATTCTGCTTTTTTAATTTATCTATTATCCGCCAAGTTTGCCAAGAATACTTCCAAGGAATATTTTTTTCGGCGCCTAAAGCGGTCTTGGATATTTTAGACTCAGGCGGTTGACCGCAAATGCCGCCTAAAAAAATTTTATCTACCGCTAAAGCGTCGGCGGTCCGGAAAATAGAGCCGATATTTTCCAAGCTTCGGATATTGTCACAAACCACATAAAAAGGCATACTTTAGTATAACACAACAAGGACGACTCCTTAAATTTTTAAAGATTGTCCTTTCCCTTTTCAATATTGACTAATTTACTATTATATGTTATAGTCAAAGACAATGGTTCTTTAAAACTCTAATTCAAAAGAAAGGAATAAGTATGAAAAAGATATTGATAGGAATAGTAATGATAATATTTTTTATGGCGATAACGACTTTTGGAGCAATAGCAACTGTTCCTTTCGCCAATAAATTGTTCAGTAGAAAAGAAAAAACTCAAAACCGTATTGTTTACTACGCCAGCGTAAGTTGGTATGGGAAAAAGTTCCATGGAAGAAAAATGGCCAATGGAGAAATATATAACATGTATAATCCATTGGTGGTTGCTCATAAAACTTTACCTTTTAAAACTTTAGTAAAGATGACAAATCCTCTTAATGGCAAAATCACTTTTCTAGTAGTTAAGGACAGAGGTCCATATATCCCTGGTCGGCATTTTGATCTTTCGTATGCCGCGGCTAAAAAGCTTGGTATAGTTGAAAAGGGCATCGAGATGGTAAAAATAGAAATTATGACAGATAGTGAATTCTATTTTTATCGAATTAAAAAGGGAGAGACACTATGGAGGCTGTTCGGGCATAAATGGCCTAAAATAGCCAAGATAAATAATCTAAATCACGAAAATATAAAAAGGGGACAAAAAATAATTGTCCCGTATAAACTATAAAGCAGAACCATCTATAAGACCCAGTTGGATTAACCAACTGGGCCTTTTTTTAACACGAAAAGAACAGTCTTTAAAAATTTAAGGATTGTCATAACTTGATAAGGACAGTCTTTAAAATGACGCTCTTGTGCTCAAGGGACATCATTTTAAGGACTGTCCTTTGACTAATTTATCAACAAAAAAAAGGCTGTTAGTCGTTATTTCTGACTAACAGCCTAATTCTATTGATATGCATCTGGAGGCTGACGTTTCTCATGCCCCCAAGCACCTCTTCTAAGTTTATCGGTTATCCAGCCACTTCTGTCCTTTTTCAATATGCCCTTCCCTGAAAAATAATCCCTGGCTTTCCGAGAAATAGAAATTTCTCTTTCGTCTAAAACAGATAAAAATTCCCTGTTTAGCAAAAAGATATCTCCATTCGTTAAGTATGAACCCCTTTTTAACATATGAATGGCATTGGCACAAAGTGCCCTAGGCGCTAATAATTTAAGAGGCACATCTTCGTCAATTTCTATATTAATTAAATCATTAATAATCTTCCTAAAGGCTTCTATTTCTTCGTATATGGCCATCTTAACCCTCCATTTTAAGAGTTAAAAAATGTTAAAAAACTAATTCAATATATTGCATAATACCATATTTTAATTTTTAAGTCAACAGCTAGATTGTAGATACCCATAAGGACAGCGATAATAAGGACGGTCCTTAAAATAATGTCCCTTGAGCACAAGGGCGTCATTTTAAAGACCGTCCTTATCTGTTTATGACAATCCTTAAATTTTTAAATCTCGCCTTCTATCGTTTCTACTAACCACAGTTTTTTGGCCTCTTGCCAAAGGGAGTTGTCATTATGTTTTTCCTTTAGCCAGTACCACCATTCGGCTCCCCATAAATAGGCCTCATCAAATCCAGTTTGCCGGGTATATTCAATAATCCTCTTGAATTTCTCCAAATCCATAGATTTAGATTGTTCTTCAGGGCTTGTTTCGTAAATCATCCGATGGCTCCAAGGCTCTGCTTGAAGCTCAATAATAATCACCCTATCAATTCCAGTCAGCAACTTGGTTAGCTGAGCTCTTTTGTAATAAAAAACCGGAGGAATCGGATATCGAAAATGCTTCTCCAATAAATCACTCCAGACAATCCGGTAAAGGGTAGTCCCTAAAATATTCGCCCGGGAAGCTGGCTGGACCCAGCTGCTTAATTCTCCGCTGGCAGTCAAAATAATCGGGCGTTTGCCTAAATCAGATTCTCTGACTAAAGCAATTTCTTCATCTAAAAAATCTTTATTTAGTTTCGGACACTCGCCAAAACTTTTTAAAAACGGCTCATTTTCAACCTGCCAGGCCCAAATCGTTTCGTTGCCTTGGTAACGGTTGATTACTTCGGAAAGCATTAATAGAATTTCCTGTTGCTTTTTTTCTTGGCTTAATTCTGTTGCCCATTTAGGAATATGACATTCGGGCCAACGAGGAACTTTTTGCCCGACAACTAGAATCACCTGAACATTCCTTTTCCCGGCCTCTAAGATCTGCCAATCTAAATCTTCAAAAGAATATTCGCCTAATTCCGGCTCAATATTCGGCCAGTAAGCTACTAGCCGAATTTTCTCAACTTTTAAATCGTCGAGAATGGCTAAATACATTTTCTGCCAGTCAATCTCCATTTTCTCGGCAAAATATTGGCTAAAACTAACGCCAAAATCAATTCGGTCAGCCGGCTCTGCTTGGCCAGTGAACATATAAACAAGAGAAACGGCCAAACAAAGAATCGCTAAAATAATAATTATCAAAATAGTCCGGATAATAAATTTCATAACTAAAAAGCTAAAATTCCTAAACCGAAACAGATGAATAAAATGGCAACGGCCCTTTTAAGAATAATCCCCTGACCAATTTGCTCTCTAAGGATATAAGGAAATTTTTTGGATAATACCAAAGCAATTACTAAAAGAAATAAATATTGGACTCCTTGTAAAGAATTAACCAAGGTAACGCTGCCTAAGTAAATTGCGTAATTCAGAATTAAAAAAGCCGAAGCCGATAAAAGTTTGTTAAAAACAATCAAGCCGCCTGTTTTCAGTTTGATTGACCTAGAGGTTTTAAAAATCGCTTGCCTGACGCTGGGAACAATCAACAGTAAAAAAGCCCCCAAAATTCCTCCTAAACGAATCCAGATAAATCCATTAATAAAGGACTGTTCCGTAAAAACAAATTTGGTTAAAACATAAGAGGCGGCAAACAAAAAAGCGGCTAATAAAGCTTTGGGAAGCCTTTTTGCTAAAGACGGCTTTCTCTCTCCAGGCAAAAGTTTGATATATTTTCTTGGCCAAGTAATAATTATTCCTCCTAAAATAAGCAGAGAGAAAGCAATTAACTGATTGAAGTTTAAACGTTCGCCCAGAAAAAAATAGGTTAAGGCAAAAGTAAAAATAGGCATCGCTCCGCCTACAATTGGTACAATCCTAGAAACTTCGCCCATTCGGACCGATTCGTAAAAGAATAGAATCGCCAAAACAAAAGAAATTCCGGCGACAAAACTAAAAAGAATCTGACCAAAGGGAATGCTTGAAAAACCGAAAGGGATTAAGAATAAGCTTAACAATCCGCTCAAAATTCCAACGTAAAAAGCATACGGGCTGGAACGGAGAGCCGTCCGAGAAAGAAGAAACTTATCAGTAACAAAAACCAAAGCGGTAATAAAATGGGCAAAAATAGCAATTAAAAGCCAGTTCATACGCGTAAAACTTTTACAATAAGGACAGTCCTTTAAATGATGTCCCTTGAGCACAAGGGCGTCATTTTAAAGACTGTTCTTATCAGTTTCCCCTTGTCAAAATTTAAGGAGTTGTCCTTTCCCTCCGAAGGCGGAAAGTCGCTACTCTTAATGACAATCCTTAAATTTCCTTAAAAATCAGCCTTATGGTTAGGCATTCCATTCTTTTTGCAAATCTGAGCGTATTCAAAAGCGCTCGGCCTAATTCTACGCTCCATTGTTTTATAGTCTACTTCAACTAAACCAAAGCGCGGCCAAAATCCCTTGTCCCATTCAAAATTATCAAGCAGGGACCAATAAAAATACCCACGAACATCCACGCCATTTTGAATCGCCTGATGGACATATTTAAGATGATCTTTAATAAATCTAATTCTTTTAGCATCTTTAATATCAGCTAAACCGTTTTCAGTTATGTATATTGGCTTTTTGTATTTTTTCAAATCTTTAAGCAAATAATAAATTCCTTGAGGATAAAAATCCCAACCTAAATCAGAAACTAATAGTTTTTTCTTTTTGGGAAATTGACAATGTTTATAATAATTTAAACCAATGAAATCCTGCTGGTTTTTTATTTTATTCATGAACCAATTATTTCGAAAATATTTAACCAAAGGAACATTTTTAAAATACCAGTTATTCTTAGAAATCCCTACCTGGCAATCTAAATCAATCAAATGAAGCGACTTATACGCTAATCGATGAGCTTTAGCTAAATTATTAAGTACTTTGAGATATTTAAAGACGCTCTTTTTTTGAGGAGGGAAAAGTCCCCTTAAATAAGCATCGCCGGTATAAACCATTGGTTCGTTAATAGTAATCCAAAAATTTACTTCATCAAATAAATTCTGGCTGATTATTTTTACATAACGGTCAAAGTAATAAGGAGCTTTTGGATTAAGCCAGCCGCCTTTTTTGGACAGCCAGACAGGCAAAGTCCAATGGTAAAAGGTGACGAACGGTTCCAATCCCCGTTTTTTTAAAGCCAAAAGCACTTGTCGGTAATGTTCAATTTCTTTTGGTTTAATTTTGCCTTCTTTTGGCTCTATTTGCGACCATTCAATAGAAAAGCGATGGGCGTTGTGATTTAATGATTTGGCAATTTCAAAATCTTCCTTAAAGCGATGATAGTGATCGCAAGCCAGGCCCGAAATATAGTTCTCCGATTTAAACATTTCGGGGAATTTTTTCTGTTGCCAGCTTTCCCAATGCTTTTTAGCTTCTTCGGCTAAACGGGCAGCGTTTTCCTTTTCCCACTCGGTCCAATCATTAAAATTCCCGCCTTCTACCTGGTGGGCTGAAGTACTCGTTCCCCAATAAAACCCTTTTGGGAAATTAAGATCTTTTTTCAACATATACGAACTCCTCTATAAAATTTGAGAAATTCAGTTTCTCAAATCTGGCATTTAGGGCAAAAATGCGCTGAACGTTGGCCAATTTTAATTTTTTCAATTTTTGCTCCGCATTTTTTACAGGGCTGACCAGTCCGTTGGTAAACTTGAATTAAAGGCACAAAATTTCCTTCTCGGCCATCCGCATCCAGATAGTCCTCAGCAGAACTGCCCTTTTTCTTTATCCCCAGTTTTAAAACTCTTTTAATCTGTTTAAAAACTTTTTTAATTTCTTCTAACTTTAAGCTTTGCGCCCGGCGAGCCGGACGGACTCCTGCATAAAACAAAATTTCATCGGCATAAAGGTTGCCAATTCCGGCAATAATCTGCTGATTCATTAAAAAGGGCTTGATCCTTAATTTTTTCCTTTTCTTCAACAAGCTCTTAAAAACCTCCAAAGTAAATTCCTTGCTTAATGGTTCGGGACCATAGGATTCTTTGCTAAGATAAGCGCTTAAATCCTTGCCTTTAATCAATTTAACAAAACCAAACTGCCTTAAATCATTATACGAAAGCCATGTTTTATCTTTGAAATAAAAAATTAAATGGGTGTACTTATTGGGCTGGCCGTTAAAAATCAATTGGCCGGTCATTTTAAGATGAATTAGCAAATTGTAATTGTTTGATAACTTAATAATCAGCAATTTAGCTCGTCGCTTAACTTGTTCAATTCGGCTGTTAATAACCGTTCTCTTAAAACCCCTAATCGGATACTTAATTATTTTAGACAAATTTACCTTAACGCCTTCAATTGTCCTGTTTTTGATTCTGGTGCTTAACTGCCGTTTAATTGTTTCTACTTCAGGTAACTCCGGCATAATTAAAAGCTTACTTACCGACTACTGACTATCGCCAGCTACAACCCGTAGTCTGTAGTCTGTAAGCAAGTTCATTTTGGAGATTCCTTATATTGTGTGTTAACTAAAACTTCTTTTAAGGAATCAATATCTTCCAGAACCATGCCAGCGCCCCGGGCAACCGCTGTTAAGGGGTCTTCCACTAATTTCACTGGCATCTCCGTCCGTTCAGCCACCAATTGTTCCAGGCCGCGCAACAGGCCGCCGCCGCCGACCAGAAAAATTCCCCGATGCATAATGTCAGCCACTAATTCTGGAGGAGTTTCTTCAATGGTTCCCTTAATGGCATTAGTCAGAACCCTAACCGAACGGCTTAAGGCCTTTCGGATTTGAGAATCGTCAATAGCGACTTCCTTGGGCAAGCCGGTAACAATATCCCGACCACGCATAGTCGTTTCCATTTTTCCATTCAAAGGATAAGCCGAGCCAACCGACAGTTTGATGTCTTCGGCTGTTTTTTCTCCCAAAAGCAAATTGAATTCCTCGCGGGCGTATTGGATAATGTCTTCGTTAAGTTTATCTCCGGCTACTCGCAAGCTTTTGCTCACAACAATCCCGCCTAAAGAAATGACTGCTACTTCAGTAGTTCCTCCGCCAATATCTACAATCATATTGCCGGCCGCTTCCTGAACAGGCAGGCGGATACCGATAGCTGCCGACATCGGTTCCTCTATTAGATAAACTTCTCTGGCGCCGGCGCTTCGAGTGGCGTCCTCAACCGCTTTTTTTTCAACCTCGGTAACTCCTGAAGGAACTCCGACCACCACCCGGGGACGGGGCAAAAGATAAAAACTCTCCCGATGGACTTTGTCAATAAAAAACTTGAGCATTTGCTCAGTCACTTCAAAATCAGAAACCACCCCGGCTACTAAAGGACGGGAGGCAATGATATGAGCTGGAGTCCGGCCAACCATTTTTTTGGCTTCCTGGCCGATGGATAAAATCTGGCCTGTTTTCTGATTAACTGCCACTACCGAAGGTTCATTAATAACAATCCCCTTTCCTTTTACATAGACTAGGGTATTAGCTGTCCCCAAATCAATGCCAATATCTTTAGAAAAAGCGCCAAAAAATTTGTTTAACATAGAAAAGAATTTTTAATTTTTAATTTTTAAAAATTTTATCAAATCTTTTATTTTTACTGATTCTGTCTTTTGGCTATCGCGTTTTTTAATTTCAACTGAATTCTTAGCTAAGGTTTTCTCGCTAGTAACTATCCGCCAAGGAATGCCGATTAAATCAGCTTCAGCGAACTTTTCTCCGGGATTTTTCTCGCGGTCGTCATAAAGCACTTCAAGATTATTCTTTCGTAACTCTTTGTAAAGCTGCTCCGACTTTTTCTTCTCGTTTAAATCCAACAAATGGGCCTGGTAAGGGGCGACCCCCTCCGGCCAAATGATTCCCTGTTCGTCATGAGATGTTTCAACAATTGCCGCCATCAACCTTCCTAATCCAATACCGTAACATCCCATAATAATTGGCTTTTTCTTTCCGTTCTGGTCGGTAAATTCAGCTTTCATGGCTTGGCTATATTTTGTTCCTAAATAGAAAGCATGGCCGATTTCAATACCGCTTTTTTCTTCAAGCTTTGCCCGGCATTGCGGACACTCTTTAATGTTGCCGGCCTTTTCTAAATTAGCCCCGTAATCACACTTCGGACAGATAACTATTTTATCTTCTCCAGTTTCAGAAATTAACATAAATTCATGAGACAAGCTACCGCCAATAGTCCCCGAATCGGCCTCTACGACGATTGCCTTTAACCCACAGCGCCTAAATATCCTGCTGTAAGCATCTTTAGCTTTCTGGTAAAAATCCAGAGCCTCTTTTCCAAAGGCATTGAAACTATAAAGGTCTTTCATTATAAATTCGCGTACCCGCAAAAGTCCGTTGACAGACCGCATCTCATTGCGGAATTTGTTCTGAATCTGGTAAAGATATACTGGCAAATCCTGATAAGATTCAACTCTTTTCCTGACTAAATCAGTAATTACCTCTTCATGAGTCGGGCCTAAGCCGAACTGTTTTTGATGACGGTCTTTAATTTTGAAAAGAGGCGGGTCAATCGTTTGCCAACGGCCGGTTTCCCGCCATAAATTCTTAGGAATTAAACTCGGCAAATTTAATTCCTGGCCATTTAAAGCATCCATTTCTTCCTGAATAATCCTTCTTATTTTCTCGTGAACCCGCCAACCCAAAGGCAAAAAACTGTAAATTCCAGACGCCAACTGGTCAATAAAATCGCCTCTGACTAAATACTTATGGCTGATTGTTTCAGCGCCTTTGGGCGCTTGTTTTTTAGTTTTACTAAAAAGTTGTGATTGACGCATATGTTTAAAATAATCTGATTATATCCCGCCAAGTTACGGCAAGCATTAAGAGAATCAAAAGTACAAATCCAACCGTATGAGTAAACCCTTCTATTCTTTGACTGACCGGCGAACCCTTAATTTTCTCGATAGCCAGAAACAATAAACGGCCGCCATCCAAAGCTGGAAAAGGCAGGATATTAATAATAGCCAGGTTAATGCTCAATAAAGCGGTTAACTGTAAAAGATAAATAAAGCCAAGCTGGGTCGCCTGGGCGGTAAAATCAAAAATGCCTACTGGACCGGCTATTTCGGCGGTTAAATGGCCGGTTGTAATTAATTGCCATAACAAATTGCCGAAAGCGATTGTAATCATCCAAGTTAAACTAACCGTACTCACGATGCCTTTTATTAAGGCCTGATGCCAGGGATAAGAAACAATGGCCGTCTTGGCTAAAGCCACGCCTAATGGACCTTGGTTAGCCGGCGGATTGATTCTGGGAATTAAAGTTTTTTCCAAAATTTCATCCCCTCTTTCAATAACTAAAGTAATTTCCTCCCCCTTGTGTTCACTAATTAACCCCTGCATCTGACTAACTGTATCAATTCGAAATTCTGAATTCGAAATTCTAAATTCTTTAATACTGTCCCCTATGCTAATCCCCGCCCGGCTAGCTGGTGAATCAGAAGCCACCTGGACAAACTGGACTTTAGCGTCTTTTAAATTAGCGCCCATCTCGTCGTCAACAATGCTGGGCAGACCAATCCAATGGCCAATCCCTAAAAGTAGACAGGCTAGTAGGAAATTCATAGCTACTCCGGCCGTTAAAATTATCGCCCGTTTACCGACCGACTGGTTATAGAAAACTCTTTTGTTTTCGGTTTTCCGCTTGTCTGATTCGGGACCGTTTTCTCCGGCTATTTTGACAAAACCGCCAATCGGGAAAAGATTCAGCGAATAAATTGTTTCTCCTTTTTTAATACCAAAAATCCTCGGCGGATAGCCGAGACCGAATTCCTCCACTTTAACGCCGGCTCGCTTAGCCGTAACAAAATGACCTATTTCATGTACTAAAATAAGCAGGCCGAGAATTATAGCAAAAACAATGATGGTTAAAAGCATTATTTCTATACTTTCATTATTTCTCCTTTTTTCTTGTCGCTGATTTCTTCAATCTTTTTGTTATACTCATCAATCAATTTCTGAAGCTCGTCCTTGGCCTTAAATTTGTCATCCTCGCTGATTCCCTTACTTTGCTCCATATCCTGAATATCTTTCCAAACATCCTCTCGATACCGACGGACACTAATACGGCACTCCTCAACTTTTTCCTGAAGAATCTTGACTATTTCTTTACGCCGCTCCTCGTTTAAAGGAGGAACATTTAAACGGATAAAGTCTTCTTCAGCTACCGGGTTTATCCCTAATTTTGACCGGCTAATCGCCTTTTCAATGTCCGGAAGAATGCTTTTGTCCCAAGGCCGAACAATTATTAAGCGCGGTTCCGGCATCTGAATAGCGGCCAATTGTTTTAAAGGCATTTTTTGATTATAGCATTCCACTTCCAAATTTTCCAGCAAGCTGGGCGTTGCCCGGCCGGTCTGCAAACCAGCCAATTCTTGTTTCAAATAATCAACGGTTTTATCTAAACCGGGTTTAATTTTGTTTATAATTTCCTTATACATGTTAAATTATTCTTAGAGCTACTCATGCATTCCAACATAGACCAGATTAGAGTTCCTCGGGTCAACAACAATGGTTTTAATATTTTTATCGCTTGAAAAATCATAAACAGTCCAATTCAAACCCCTGTCTAAACTACGATACAAAACAGAACCGGAGCCGTAGTATAAATGTTCGGGATTTTGTGGATTAACCGCCAGGCTTAAAATCGGCATCGATTTGGATGGCATAATTATCTTGATTTCATTCCAAGTCTGCCCGCCATTTTCAGATCTCAAAAGTCCGTATTCGGAACCCGAATAAATGATGCTTGGATTACGAGGATCAATTACTAATTTTTCTACTTTCTCCGACTGTCTAAAATCCTTCAGGGATTCTTCAAAAGACTGCCAGGTAAGCCCTTTGTTTGAAGTTTTGTAAACGCCCTTCTTAAAAGTGCTTACATAAATCTGGCGGGTATCTTGTGGATTAATTACAATATCAGAGATAACATCGTCAAACCATTTCATTATCTGCCAGGATTTTCCATAATCAACGCTTTTCAAAAACCCGCCCTGGGCAGTTCCCGCATAAACAATTGAAGGGTCATAAATATCAACCGCCACTGCAAAAACAGCATATCCTTCTTTGGAAACCAGATAAACTTCTTCCCAAGATTGACCGGCATCTTGACTCCGGAAAACTCTTCCTTTTTTATTTTGGTAAGTGCCGATATAGATGCGTTTGGGATCTTTCGGGTCAATGGCAATATCATGGACGTTGGCCCGGCTATCCAAAATCCTATTCTTATCTTCTAGTTTATACCAATGCTCGCCCCGAGAACAGCTTCGGTGGATTCCATTGGCTCCGGTTCCTAAATAAAGTATTTCCGAATCATTCGGGTCAACGACCATGCTTAAAATATCTAAATGGGTTATTGAATTCTCTTCACTCTGTGAAGTTAATTGTTCCCAAGATTCGCCCATATCAGCAGACTTGTAAAGACCGCCGTCTTCATCCGATTTATGGCAGGTCATCGGCGAAAAAGCTAAAAAGGTGAATACCGGAATAATGACTAATAGAGATTTCCCCATAATAAAATTATTAAAACTCTAACATTAAAACTTCTAAAGATAGACGGGCGTTAATGCTTGGATTCGACAAAAGCCAGTCCGTTTCCCGAATGGCCTTTAGAATACTTCTTAGTTTGGGCAAAGAATAACAATTGTGATATTCCTGCGTATTTTGATAAAGAGTCAACTTAGGACAGTTGACAGAAAGCAAAAGAAGGTCTCTGAACCAGAACAGCCAATCATTAAGAGTTTGGCGCGCTTGAGAAACATCTTTAGACATTTCCTCAACATATTGATACCGCTTATTTAAATCTGATCTTAATAATTCTTCCAACTGGCTGATAATCCTGTTATGGTTCTCCAACAACTCCGGGTTTTCTGAATAATTAATTGCCAGCCCCGGTCGGCCATTAGCTAAACGAGCCAGTTTGGGATTTTTAACGCTTTTCTCTATTTCCCCCTGCGCTACTGGAAGAAACTTGATTATCTGACAGCGGGAAACAATGGTTGGTAAAAGCATTTGCGGCCGGGCGGTAATTAAGATTAAAACAGAATTACCAGCTGGTTCTTCCAAAGTTTTTAAAAGACAATTGCTTGCCTGAAAAGTCATCTTTTCAGCCTGGTCAATAATGATTATCTTATAAGAGGACTGATAAGGCGATAAGCTTATCTGACGTTGGATTTTTCTGGCTTGGTCAATACCGATTTCCAATTCTTTTTTAGTCCCGTTTTTTTCAACGGCCTCCGGCTCAATAATCAAAATATCCGGATTAAAGTTTTTAGCTGGCGCCAAGCCGTTTAAAATTTCCACGAATTTCAAAGCAACCCTTTTTTTGCCTAAATGGCTTGGCCCGCTAAACAGATAAGCGTGAGCCAAATGATTCTTCTCAACGCTTTTCTTCAATAAATTTAAAATCCTTTGATGCCCGATAATCATGATTTCTCTACGAATTACGAATTTCTTACGAATACACGGATAATTTAATTGATCTTAATTTAATTTTATCACATCTCCCGGTTCTGCTCAACTGATTCGACAATAAACTCTTTAATCTCTCTTTCAAACCTCTCATGGGAAAACTTTTCCGCCCTTTTTCTGATAACCAAAGGGCTGTAATTCTTAAGATTAATCAGCAAACGGCGAACCCCGTCAGCCAGCGACTCAACAGCCAAATCATCAAAAAATTCGCCGGTTATTCCCTCCAGAATCGTTTCCAACGCTCCACCACGGCGGTAGGCTAGTACCGGTTTGCCAAAACTCATCGCCTCAACCGGAGCAATACCAAAATCGTCCTCACCCGGGAAAATAAAGGCGGTACACTTCCGAAGATATTCTTCAACTAACTCATCCGGCTGCCAGCCAAGGAATTTTACATTCGGATAAGCCATCTTTTCCAGCCTTTTTCTGTCCCGGCCCTGACCGATAACTATCAGAGACATTTCTAATTTGTTAAAAGCTTCAACCGCCAAATCAATCCGCTTGTAAGGAGTAAGCTGAGAAACTATTAAAAAATATTCCGACATGGAGACTGTTTCTGAAATTTTAGGAACAGGCCCCATAACTACTGGCGGATAAATAACTTTTGACTCTCGACCGTAGAATTTTTTAATCCGACTAGCGGTAATTTTAGAATTGGCAACAAAATAATCAACCCGGTTAGCGGCTAACCGGTCCCAAATTCGGAAATAATGGCAAAGCAGCTTTCTTAAAAAAGAAGCGTTCCCGTCATAATGCGACTTGTAATCCCAGATAAACCGAGCCGGATTATGACAATAACAGATATGAATTGCCTTAGGACGAAGGACTAGCCCTTTGATAAAAGCGCTGGAGGAAGAAATGACTAAATCAAAATCCCTCAAATCAAGTGATTCTGCCGCCGAAGGCATTAAAGGAGCCAAAAGACGATAGTGTTTTTTGGAAAAAGGCAGGCCCTGTAAAAAAGAAGTGTGGATTTTAGCGCTTGGAAAATACTGCCCCATTTTTTTCTCATCGTAAAGCAGAGTAAAAATTTCCGCCTGTGGGAAAATCTTCCACAAATTTAAAAAGACCTTCTCGGCCCCTCCAAAACGAATTAAATAATCGTGAACCAAAGCTAATTTCATTATTCTGTTAAAACATTCAGCGTTTCCCGGGCACATTTATCCCAGGAAAATCTTTTAACATTTTCGTAACCTTTATTGATTAAATCTCTTTTAACCTCCCGGTTGCTAATTATTTTATACATCGCTTGGGCAATTTCTTCAATATTTTTTGGATTAACCAGTAAAGCCCCTGAACCGGCCACTTCAGGCATTGACGAAACATTGGAAGTAATTACCGAACAACCCGCGGCCTGAGCTTCTAGAATGGGGATGCCAAAGCCTTCATAGAAAGAGGGGAAAATAAACGTTTCAGCGTTTTTAAACAATTCTTGCTTTTTTTGCTCCGAAACATAATTGGTCTCAATAATTTCTGATTTTAAATTTTTAATTTTTAAATAATTTTTAATCTTTAATTTCAAAACATCATAACCAAAGCCAGGCGAACCGGCTAAAACGAGTTTATGTGGAATCTGATATTTTTCCTTTAAAATTTTATATGCTTCCAAAATTCCTATTAAATTCTTTTTCGTTTCTATTCGGCCAATGAACAGGATGAAGGGCGAGTTCAAGGACAATCCTTTAAGGACAGTCCTGTTCTCAGGACTGTCCTTAAAGGACTGTCCTTGTTTGGTAAAACCGTGGTGGATAACTTTTATCTTATCCGGCTGGCCGCCGTACAATTTTACCAAATCTTTCTTGGTGTTTTCGGAAACGGCAATAATTTTACGGGCTTTTTTTAGGGCAGATTGCGTGCTCCAACGTAGATATTTAAGGTGCCTCCATGGATACATTCCAGGATAATACTCATATTCCAGTCCGTGAATAGCAACAATTGAATTTTTCGGATGGATTAACGGCAGGACGTGAACCGGAATAAAAAGAACTTCCGGTTGGTTAAAAGACATTTCAGCAGACAGTCGTAGCTGCGTCCACATCGGCAAAGGCCATCGTAAATGTCTGACTTTAAAATTATCCGGCAATTCCAAATCGTTGGCAGGCGGAATCCGATAGCTGTATAAAACAAAGCGATGCCTCTTGTTCTCATCCAGCATCGTTAAGTGCTTAATCAAATGATAGGCATATTCTTCTACGCCGGTCCGCGGCTGTTTAAAAACGGCCACAGCGTGAATCCCAATCTCCATACTATTTCTTACTCATTATACTTCTTTTGTAAATATCCAAACTTCCCAAGGCCAAACCGGCCCCCTTGGCCACGCAAAGCATCGGTTCTTTAGCTAAGCGACAGGCAACCCCGGTCGTTTCAGCTATTAGTTTGTCTAAATTACGAAGCAGAGCGCCACCTCCGCTCAAAACCATACCGCTGTCCATAATATCAGCAATCAGTTCGGGAGGCGTATCCCGAAGAACGTCTTTGACTGTTTTAATTATTTCTCTAAGCTGTTCGGAAATCGCATTCGTTATTTCGTTATCCTTAATTTCAATTGTCTTAGGAAGTCCATTAACTAAATCACGTCCGCGTATTTTTAAAGAGGTCTCTTCTTTTTGGAGAAGAGCATTTCCTATTTTTATCTTAATCATTTCAGCAGTCCTTTCGCCAACAGCCAAATTGTGATTTTTCCTTATATATTCGCTAATGGCCTGATCAATTTTATCCCCGCCAACCCTGACTGAAGCGCAAGAAACAATTCCGCCTAAGGATATTACCGCCATTTCAGAAGTGCCGCCTCCAATATCAATTATCATCTGTCCAACCGGCTCATTAATTGTAATACCGGCTCCAATAGCCGCTAGTACCGGCTCTTTAACAATGTAGGCATTTTTAGCACCCGCCTTGATAGAGGCTTCGATGACCGCACGGCGTTCAGTAGAGGTAATCCCGGCCGGGACAGCTACCATTACATTAGGTCGGAAAAAATGCATTTTTTTCAAAACTTTCCCGATAAAATATCGAAGCATCGCTTCGGTAATTCGATAGTCAGCAATCACTCCGTCTTTCATTGGACGGGAAACAGCAATTATTTCTGGCGCCCGCCCCAGCATTTCCTTTGCCTCATTGCCCACGGCCAAAATACGATTGTCTTCAATAGAAACTGCTACCACAGTCGGTTCATTAATTACCACGCCTTTCTTAGGAAGATAAATAAGAGTATTGGCCGTTCCTAAATCAATGCCTATCTTTTTTATAAACATGAATAAAATTTCTAATTTTTAATTTCTAAACAATTTTCAATGATTAAATTTTAGAATTAATAAATTAAAACATTATTCAAAAATTAAAAATTCGGCAAATTCAAAAAATTAATTATTTAATCTTCTGATATCCGCTCCTATGCCTGATAATCTCTCTTCTACACGCTCGTATCCCCGATCTATTTGGTAAATATTCTCAATAATTGATTCTCCTTTGGCGATTAAAGAGGCTATAACTAAAGCGATGCCAGCCCGAAGATCAGGGCTAAGTAAGTTTCGACCATAAAGTTTAGTCGGTCCCTGAACAACAACTCGGTGAGGATCGCACATAATAATTTTTGCTCCCATCTGGTTAAGAATGTCCGTATAGAATAACCGGCCTTCAAAAATTGTCTCGTGTATCAAAGAGATTCCCTTAGCTTGAGTCATTAAAACAGTGAACGGAGCCTGTAAATCGGTGGCAAAACCGGGATATTCATGAGTTTTTAAATTAACCGACTTTAATCTTCTGCCCGGCTTAATAATAACAGAATCTTTCCCTATTTCCAGATTCACCCCAGCTTTCCTTAAAAGAAACCAAAGAACATCCAAATGTTCGGGAATTAAATTAGTTATCTTAATCGGGCTGTTGGAAGCTGCTCCTAAAAGGATAAAACTACCGGCCTCAATTCTATCAGGAATAACTTGAGCTTCCCCTCCTTTTAAAGAATTAACTCCTTCAATTTCTATCAAAGGAGTTCCGGCTCCTTTAATCTTAGCACCACAGCTATTTAAAAAATCAGCTAAGGCAGCAATTTCCGGTTCGCAGGCAGAATTTTTTAAGAAAGTTTTTCCTTTAGCTAAGACAGCGGCCAGCATCATCGTTTCGGTAGCCGTCACGCTGACAACTGGAAAAACAAACTTAGCTCCTTTTAAATTATTGACTGACAGAAAATATCCTTTTGGGCTTTCTTTAACTTTGACGCCAAACGCCTTAAAGCCATCTAAAAATATATCGCGTGGCCGCTGGCCGATAACACATCCGCCTGGCTGGGAAAAAACCGCTCGACCGCAACGAGCTAGCAAAGGCCCGGACATTAAAATTGAACCTTTTAATTTTTTAGCAACATCCAGATCCAGGCTGTCTGCTTTTATCTTTTCGGATTTTATCCGATAAACGCCTTTGCGATTATTCTGGACTTCCGCGCCAACGCTCTTAAGTAACTCCAGTAAACGGAAAATGTCTTCAATTTGCGGCACGTTGGAAATAGTCCATTCTTTATCAGTCAGAAGAGAGGCCGCTAAAAGTTTTAAAGCAGCGTTCTTAGCTCCGTTCACTCTGATTTCTCCTTTTAACGGCTTACCGCCTTTAATTACAAACCTTTCCATCATGCCTTAATGCTACTCTATTATCTAAAAATAGACAAGCCCGTTTCTTGACCAATAATTCTTAACTATGTATCCTGATAGTATGACTAGACGGATGCGTAGAACTTTTCTTTATTCAATCACCTTTTTTTTTATTATAGCCGCTCCAGCAGCTCTTTTTTACGCTTGGGGATACAGTTTTGATTGGCAAAACAAAAAGCCAGTCTTGACTGGCGGATTTTATCTGCAATCAATTCCTAAAAAAGCAGAAATTTACATCGATGGGAAAAAGAAAAGCGCTACCCCAGCCTTTATTAAACGCCTAATTCCCCGAGAATATGAAATTAAAATCTCCAAGCAAGGATACCATTTTTGGAAAAAAACATTGAAAATAGAATCAAAATTAGTAACCGAAGCCAAAAATATTATTTTGATTCCCCTAGTTCCTAAGGTTGAAATTATCCAAAAAAAACTAGAAAATAATTTTTCTCTAAAAAAATATCTTGGACTCGAAGAATTCAACGATGCTTTTTACATCCAAAAACCAAGCTATATTCTCTATGAAAATGACCTCTTTAATATGGAGAAAAAACAAATGAGTTTGGCTCCTTTGCCAGCTGACGATAACTATGAAATCTTTAGTTCAACAAATAAAAAAGTTGCTGTTTTGAACAGCAAGCAGGATCTTTATTTACTCAACCCCGACACGAAGACGTTTGAATTAATCGGCCAAAATGTTAAAGGGCTTCAATTCTCCAATGATAATCGAAAATTGCTATATTTCACCCCTTCTGAAATTTGGGTTTATTATCTAGAAGACATTTTCTCTCAACCAAATAAAAAAGCCGGCAACCAAGAATTAATCACCCGGCTAAGTCAGGAAATAAAACAGGCTGTCTGGTATGGCCAAACCAATGAACACATTATCTTCACAGTCGGCCAAAATATCAAGTTTGTTGAATTAGACGGACGCAACGAGCGAAATACGATTGATGTAATAAAAACAAATATCGAAAAAATCGCCTATTCGCTGAAAGACAAAAAACTCTATTTTATCAAAAAAATAAAAGGGCAATCTCCAGAACTCTGGAGGATATCCCTCTAGCAAGTCTACCTTTTGCTCCATTGCGGCCCGCGACGGGCTTTTTTTAATCCTGGCTTTTTCCGTTCTTTTTTTCTAGGATCGCGGCGGAGAAAACCGGCTTTTTTGAGCTTTTTTGAAAAATCCGGATTAAACTTAACCAAAGTCCTGGATAATCCATGGCGAATTGCTTCAGCTTGTCCAAGAATACCGCCGCCGGTAACTTTAACAGTCGCCTCAAACCGATTAAGCGACTTCATTTTTTTAAGCGGACTAAGAACTTTTTCTTGTAAATCAAAGGTTGTAAAAAAATCATCATATGATTTCTTGTTGATTACAACCCTGCCTTTGCTTTCCTCAAAAGGCTGACAAGTAAAAAGCCTAACACGAGCAATTGCCTTTTTGCGCCTGCCCACCGCTTCAAAATATTTCTTCTCCGTTTTTATCTCTTCTTTCGCTGAAGGCTTTTTAACTGGAGTTTTTTTCTTTAAAGTTTTTTTCTTTTTTTCGGCAACCATATTATTCCTTGTTCCCTTTATACAATTTTAATTTATTAATAAAATTATCCCTTAATTTATTCTTAGGCAACATCCCATAGACAGCTTTTCTGACTACTTCACGCGAGTCTTTTTTTAAGGCCCTTTCCAGCTCAACTGTTTTAATCCCTCCCGGATAACCGGAATGGCTGTAATAAATCTTTTGTTTTAATTTCTGACCGGTTGTTTTAAACTTGTCTGTGTTGATTATAACAACCTGGTCTCCCTTGTTTAAATAAGGCACAAAATCCGGCTTGTTTTTCCCACGCAATAAATTAGCCGCTTCAACGGCTAAACGCCCCAGTATTTTGTTTTTTGCGTCAATTGTGTGTGTCATATAACTAATTGCATAAGGACAGTCCTTAAAATTACGTTCTTTGCAAAGGACGTAATTTTAAGGACTGTCCTTATGAGACACGTCTTTGTGTTCTACTAATTCTATTATTGCCATCTTAGCATTATCTGTTTTGCGAGGAAACAATTTAACGATTCTAGTATATCCACCGGGCCTTTCTTTGTAGCGCGGACCGATTTTATCAACTATCTTTTTTCTCGCTTTTTCAGAAAGATATCTGGATAAATATCTAACAGATGATAAATTATTACTCTTGCTTTTGGTGATTAGTCTTTCAATAAAAGGTCTAAGTTCTTTTGCTTTAGCTTCGGTGGTTTTAATTTTCTCGGCCAAAATTAAATTAGCGGCCAATATTTTTAAAAGCGCTTTCCTTTGCCCTAATTTACGGCCTAATTTTCTATTTCTGCTACCATGCTTCATAATTTTAAGGTTAAACCTGTCTTGCCTAAAGCTCTTTTTATCTCAATAATGCCTTTTGATCCAATCCCTTCAATTTTCTCTAAATCTTCTCTTTTTTTTCTGACCAAACCGGCTACCGTTTTTATCCCGGCATTGCTTAAAACGCTGATAATCCGGGAGGAAATTTTGAGACTTTCTATTTTCGTCTTGATGACCTCGGCTTTTTTGGTAGCCGGCTCTTTTTTTTCTTTTTTCTTGCTGACTACGGTTTTCTTCTTATTAACATCTGGCTTGCTTTTTAAAAGAGTAAAAACGTTAAATGTGTTAACTAAGATTTGAGCCGCTTTGAGAAACGCTTCTTTAGGAGTAATTGTCCCGTCAGTCTCTATGTTTATCTTCAAGCGGTCATAGTTGGTTTTTTCTCCTACTCGCATATTTTCTATAGAAGAATTAACTTTACGAACTGGACTGAAAATAGCGTCAACGGCGATTTTACTTACTTCCAATTTCCCTTTTTTTTGCTGTTCAGTAGGCAAATAGCCCAGACCAGACTCCACTTCAATTTCCATTTCTAGTTCCGCCTTATTGTTAGTCAAAGTAGCAATGTGAATATCTTTATTAACTATCTCTACACCCGAGACTTCTTTAATATCTTTGGATTTAACTTCTTTTTCGCCTTTTGCTTTAAGAGTCAACCTAACTGGCTTATCAGTAGCATGCATCTTAAACCTTATTTGCTTAAGATTTAGGATAATCTGAACAACATCTTCAATAACATAAGGGATAGTTGAGAACTCATGTTGAACGCCTTTTATCTTAACGCCGGTCACCGCTGTTCCGGGCAGAGATGACAGAAGAACCCGACGAAAAGCATTGCCCAAAGTTGTTCCGTATCCTGGATAACAAGCTTCAATTTCAAAAACCGCCTCGTTTCCTTTTTGCTCAATTATTTTTGGTTTATTTGGTAAAGTAAGCATAGAATGTAATTTTTAATTTTTAATTTTACCTGCCCGCAATGCAAAGCGTAGCTTTGACAGATGGGTAAATAAATCTTAATTTTTAATTTTTAAATATCGAAACATTAGAAATTTTATCTTGAATAATATTCAATAATCATACTTATTTCACCGACTTCTCTTAAGTTTTCTACTTGAGGCTCATTTTTTACCTCGCCCTGGAATTTCTTTTTGTCTAAAGCAAGCCATACCGGAACTTTATGCTTTTTAAGCTGCGCTTCGATATCTTTAAAAAGAGAAAGTTTTTCGTTTCCTTTTTTAATTCCAATGAGGTCGCCTTTTTTGACCTGGTAAGAAGGAATATTCACTTTGCGTTGATTAACTAGAAGATGTCCGTGACTGACCATCTGCCTGGCTAATCTTCTTGATTTAGCCCAGCCTAAACGGAAAACAACATTGTCTAAACGGGCTTCCAATTTTTTAATAAACAACTCCTCTTTATCTCCTCTCTGCCTAATTATTTCTTTGAAATACTTCTTAAATTGGTGATCGGAAACTCCATAAGTATAACGGACTTTTTGCTTCTCAGCCAATTGATGTCCATATTCCGATATTCTTTTTTTAAAAGATTTCCCGTGAGCGCCAGGCGCGTAAGGTCGACGCGTTAAAGCACATTTCTGACTAAAACAACGTTCTCCTTTAAGGAAAAGCTTTTGTCCGGCCCTTCTGCATTTTTTACATTTAGAATCAAGCAACATGAATTAAAATTTTTAATTTCCAATTTTTAATTTTATAAATAAATCTTAATTTTTAATTTTTAAACATTAAGACATTAGAAATTATTTAAAAATTATAAAATTATAAAATTAGAAATTAAATCTACACTCTTCTTGGTTTACGCGGGCGGCAGCCATTATGAGGCACGGGAGTAATATCTTTAATTCGGCTAATTTCTATGCCGTGATTGACAAAAGCACGAATTGCCGGGTCTCGGCCACTGCCGACTCCTTTAACAAAAATTGAAATTTCTCTAATATTCGCGCCTTTAACTTTTTCCAGCAAGGATTCAACTACTTTAGAAGCAGCAAAAGGAGTGGCTTTTTTAGGACCCTTAAAACCAACCGCCCCTGAACTGGACCAGGCAATAACTTGTCCCTGTACGTCAGTCAAGGTGACAATTGTATTGTTATAGGTTGACTGGATATAGGCCTTAGAGCCCTGGATCTGACCAAGCTTATTCTTGTTTTTTAGCTCCCCAGGTTTAACAGACTGAGCAATTTTTTTCTCAGTCGCTTCGGTCTCTTTCAAAATCTCATCTTCGGTTTTTTTGATAATTCTTTTTTTCCCCATGTAAAATTTATTTAAATTACGGCTTTCAAAATTCAGACAAAGCCCTTTAAGTTTTTTCAGCGGCTTTCTTGCGCCCGCTGCCAATAGTCTTTCTAACATTGCCGCGGACCGTCCTGGTGTTTGTTTTAGTTCGCTGCCCTCTGACTGGCAAACCCTTGCTATGTCTTATCCCTCGATAACAGCCAATGTCCTTTAAACGTTTAATGCCAAGCATTTTTTCCCGTCTTAATTCTCCTTCTGCTTTATAGTTCTTTTCTATAATTTCACGCAATAAATTAATCTCTTTTTCCGTTAATTTGTTTGTCTTGGTATCAGCATTTATTTTGGCTTGGGATAAGATTTTTTTACTCAAAGAATGCCCTATGCCGTAAACATAAGTTAAAGCAATTTCTATTCTTTTGTTTTCGGGAATATTAACCCCGGCTATTCTTGGCATAAGAATTAAAAATTTTATTCAGCCTTGTCTTTGTTTATGCTTAGGGTTTTTCTTACATATAACATAAACCCGACCTTTCCGTCGGACAATTTTACAATTAGCGCAAATTTTTTTAACCGAAGCGCGCACTTTCATAATTTACTTCTCTCGGTAAACAATCCTTCCTTTAGTTTCGTCGTAAGGACTCATTTCCATTTTTACTTTATCGCCTACAATCACTCTGATACGATACAAACGCATCTTCCCTGAAAGATGAGCTAAAATCTCATTCCCATCGTTCAATCTGACCTTAAAATTAAGATTAGGCAAACTTTCAATTACAACTCCTTCTTGACTGATTGTTTTTTTCGATTGAGGCACTTTTATATCTTAAACTATAGAAAAAAATTAGTCAACACTACGTCTTTCTAAGTGGCAAAAGACGAATCAAGCATTTTATTCTGGGAAAGGCGCGGAGTCAATAATTATTTTAATCTTCTCTTCCTGAAACGGCACCCGCTTTACCCAGAATGGCCAAAAACTAACTTTAGCTTCTTGAATTTTATCCAAGCTGCCCAAATAACCTCTTACATCTAGCTCATTCAATCCAGCCAAATCTTTCTTTAACGACTGAACATCTATTTTCCAAGAGACCTTCTCTTTAATAGACAAAGAGAAAAATGCTTCTTGTTTGTCCCAATCAATAGTCAAATCGTCTATTTCTATCTGCTGTGTTTCTGAAATAACAACTTTATCATCGGGAATTTGTGAAGCAATATTCAGATCGACTAAATTTTTCAAATCTTCTTCTTTGTAAAGAAAAGCGCTAATGGTTACCTTTATTTCTAAGGTGAAGCTTTCTGCCTCATCTCCTTCGTTCTTGCTGGCAGAACTTTTTTCCGCTTTTTCTTTTAGATCCTCTTCAATTACTTTTAAATCAGTCGGGATTTGTTCTTGAAAGGCCTGCTTGGCCTCATTTTTAGCTTCTTGAGTTAATCTCTTTTCTGCTTCTTCAAGATCTTCAGCAGAGACCACTTTAATCTTGCCTACGTAACCGCCTTCCATACTATTTTCCGATTTGCCGTAGAAACTGGCAAATTTAGGAGACCCCTTAAAACCCGGAATGGTAAAATCAGTCGGTCCGATATTATAACTATCTCCCGGCTGATCGGCAACAACTTCTACTTTTATACTGCTGGAAACAATTTTACCTTCCTGAATTTTGGCTCCCGGGACCGTAATCGCTTTGATTGTTCTGAAAATCTTCCCTTCCGGCGACTCAAAACGAGTTCCAACTAACAAAGGCTGAGGATCAGAACTGTACTCGTTATAGATAGTGATATATCCTTTTGCCTTTTCGCTAATTTGTTTTTCGCCAGTAGTTTGAAATTCTCTTTCCTTTATTTTTTCCACCTCTATTTCCTGCAACGGAATCTTATTTAAGCTTTCATTAATCTGAGAAATTTCCCGAGAACCAACAATTGACAAATCCAAATTTACCTCTTCCGTTTTTGGAGAAATAACTATCTCAGTAGTCGGCAAAATCAAATAGCTTACTAAACCAGCAATTAGAAAAGTTATGATAATAAAAGCAGCTAAAAATTTAGGCCATTTCGAATGAGTCGAAGTTTGCCTGGCTAAAAGATTTTCATCTTCCGAAGACAAGGATTCATTTAAAATTTCTGTTTTGCCTCCCAAAGGCATTTTTTCAACCGGAATTTCTTTTTCAACTGGCTCTCGATAAGGAGAACTAATTTTAACTCGCTTAGACGGATTAACAATGTCAACCATTTTTCTTTTCTTAATTCGAGACGTAAAATCGGGCATTGAAGATTCCTGTTTTTTCTTTTTTGACTTAAAGAAAGAAAACGGCCGGCTTAATTTTTCTCCAGGCTTCAATTCTTTAACCAAATATTCAATCATATCTCTCTTGCTCTTTTTAGCTTCCCTAAATTCTTCTTCAATCTCAACTTCCTCTTCAAATTCAGGATTTTGTTCTTCACGGATTGTTTCTACTGGAATATCCTTTTCTTTTTTAACTTCAAATCCTATTTTCTCAGCTATTTCAACATCCAAGCCATTCGGGACAACCAAAGTTATTTTTTTATTCAAATTATCTGCTTCTCTTTTAAGCAGTCGCAAATTAATCGAACTCTGCCAAATCTGGGCATTGGCAGGAATAATTAAATTAATCTCTTTCTCTTCAGCGCTAATCAGCCGATCAATAAGAGAGACTATTTCTTCGTTAGGTTCAATATATATGTTTTCCATGCTATCTCATCATCCTAATTACTCGACGCAAGATAGGAGACATAACGCCTTCTTTTTCAACGGCCAGCTCTAAAGCTAAGTTGGCCAGCGCCAAAGGAGTAATATTCTCCGGACCTTTTAGTAGGCCGGTCCGGTCAAGGATATTCCCTATCTGATTGGAACGGATAAACTTTATTTGCAAAGGATTAACAAACGGAAATTTTTTCATCCATTCCTGCTGAACAATTTCTTTCTTTAAAATATTTTTAATTCCGGGTAACAGGCTTCCTCCGCCGCAAAGCAAAATTGTGGAAGGGAAGAAATGAACATATTCCTCTTGAGATTCTTTGTCGGGCTGGATTTGATTAAATTCTTCTAAAACTAAATCAACTCCGTCCAGCCAAATGGCAATATCTTTTCTAAGAATATCTCCAATCTTGCGATGAACGCTTGTGCTAAATTGACGATTAGAATATTTTATTTTCATTTCCTCGGCCTCGTTTACTCCAAGGCCGAATTCACGGCAAAGCCGTTTAGTAAAAGTCCGACCTGCTAGGGCAAAGCTTTTGATTCCTTCCACCCTACCCTGACGAACCAGAGCAATATCAGTTGTCCCTCCGCCAATATCAATAAAGACGGCTCCGCTTCCGGGATTAAAGCTTGATGTTTTTGTTAAGGCATACGGCTCAGCGGCAATAGAAATCAATTTTATTCCTAATTTCTCAGCGATATTTTCCAGAGCGCTTAAATGGACTAATGGCGCGTAAATATTAAATATGCTCAAAAAAACCTCTTTGCCCTGAAAATCCAACGGATTGGTCACTTCGTAATTATCAATGCGGATTTCCGGAATCAGAGCATTAACCAATCTAATTTCAATTTCCGGCTGACCGGTTTCTAAAGATAACTGGGAACGAATTTTATCAAAGGCACGCCACTGAATTTTCTGAATGATATTCTTCATTTCGGCCAAATCAATCCTTTCTTCCGGATTACCCCTTTGGTAGACAAAGTTAGTAGTCGCTCCTTTAATAAATTCCCCGGCAATACCAATGACCGCTTTATCAGGTTTTGTCCGTGACATTCTAGCAGCTTTCTCAAAGGCCTTTTTGCAGATAAAAGAAACTCCGTCAATATTAGCAACCGCTCCGGCCCGCATATTGTTAACCGACTGCCTTTCACGACCAACGCCAATTACCAAGCCCTGTTCCTTTATTTTATCATCCTCAACGAAATTCTTGTCTATTTCCAGAATCAGCGCCTTGATGAACTCAGTACCAATGTCTAATACTAATAAATGCTCTTTTTTTGGCCGAGACCTTTTTCTAAAAAACAATCCCATATTGATATTTTACAACAAATCTGGATTAACAACAACCGAAACTGTGAATAATAACTATTTCAAAACCGCTTTAATCCGGCGCACCCCTGCCGAACTGGATTGTTCTTTAGTAATTTTGAAATGGCCCAGTTGGCCGGTTCGTTCAACATGCGGCCCGGCGCAAATTTCTTTAGAAACCCCTTCTACAGAATAGACTTTAACACGCTGGCCGTACTTAGACTCAAAAACACCCATGGCGCCTTGTTTTTTGGCTTCGTCCAAGCTCATTTCCTCGCATTTGACCGGCAAATCTTTGGCAATCGCTTCATTAACCAACTTTTCAATTTCTTGTTTTTGCTCATTGGCCAGTTTCTCCGGATGGGAAAAATCAAAACGCAATCGTTCCGGAGTAATGTTGCTCCCTTTCTGAGTAACGTGCCCGCCTAAAACTTTGCGCAAAGCCGCTAAGAGCAAATGGGCCGCGGTATGCAGTTTCTTGGTTTCCTCACTACTGTCAGCTAAGCCGCTTTTGAACTTGCCGGCGGCGGCTGTCCGGGAAAGTTCCTGGTGTTTTTTAAGCTCTTCTTTAAACTCTGCTTCATTAACTTCCATTTTCCTTTCTTTGGCTAATTCCTTAATCATCTCTATAGGAAAACCATAGGTCTGATAAAGGTTAAACGCGTTTTTACCGTTAATTTCTCTAAGCTTATTAAATTCTCTTTCACCTTTTTCCAAAGTCCGTTTGAATTTAGTTTCTTCTTCACCCAAATTATTCAAGATAAATTCTTTGTTTTTCTCCAATTCCGGATAAATTTCATGATAATCTTCAATAGTCACTTTGGATAGCTCCTTGGTCCATAGGTCATCCTTAATCTCAAGCTGGCGTCCGTAACGAACCGCCCGTCTGATAAGCCGCCGGACCACATACCCCTGATCAAGATTTGAGGGGGTAATTCCTTTATCGTCGCCCATAATGAAGACAGCCGCTTTAATATGGTCAGCGATAATCCTGATTACTCTAGTTATTTCATCTGATTCTCCACATCTCTTATCTGACAAATCTTCTATTTTTTTAACTTGGTTAATAAACAATTCTGTTTGATAATCGTCGTCCAGTCCGTTTAAAACCGCTAAAGTCCTTTCTAATCCCATGCCAGTATCTACATTCTTCTGCTTTAGCGGTTCAAATTTGCCTTCGCCCGTCTTATTATATTCCATAAAAACATCATTCCAGATTTCTACCCAGCGGGTATCTTGAGGGTTAAAATCCTGCGGAGCCGGCTGATTATTATCATTCCAGTAAAACATTTCGGTATCTGGGCCGCAAGGGCCGGTCTGCCCGGCTGGACCCCACCAGTTGTCGTCTTCCCCCAATTTTACAATCCGCTGCTCCGAAATTCCTAATGATTTCCAGATATCCATGGACTCCTTATCCAAAGGCGCATTTTCGTCGCCCTGAAAAACAGAAACCGCCAAACGTTCAATTGGAATCTTTAAATGCTGGGTCAAAAATTCAAGACTCAAGGCAATCGCTTCTTTTTTAAAATAGTCGCCCAAAGACCAATTACCTAACATTTCAAAAAAGGTGTGATGGTAAGCATCGCCAATTTCATTAATATCTATGGTTCGGATGCATTTCTGAACACTTACTAGTTTTCTGCCTTGAGGATGCGGCTCGCCCATTAAATACGGAACCAGAGGATGCATACCGGCGGAAATAAAAAGGGTGGTCGGATCATTCTCCGGAATTAAAGAAGCGCTGGGAATAACAGCGTGGCTCTTGGATTTAAAAAAGTCCAAATATTTATTTCTTAATTCTTGAGCAGTCATAATTTTTAGACTAATGGTTCTGGTTCTTTGTTATCTTCCCTGTCTTGTTTAGAACGGCCGATAGCTTCTGTTGTTTCAGTTTCCTCCTTTATTCTTTCCTCTTTTTCCAATTTACTTCTTACTTCCTCTAAAGAGAGAGCATATTTATTTCTGCTTTGTTCTATTATCTTCTCCCGAAAGGAACTATGAGCCGCTGATAAGACCTTAAGCGTCTCCGCGGAAAAAGGATCAAAGGTTTCGCCATCAATAGTCATTTTAATGTAAAACTCCCGGATACCTAAATTAATCATATCCTCCGTTTCGAAAACCGGTTTCATTTCTGCAGCTAATTTTGACGCGTCATCTCCACCGACACGGAAAACCGCAATCGTTCCAATATTTCCCAAAACTGTGGCCAAAACCTTTTCTAGTAACTGAGCCATATACTGATGAGCTACGGTTATACAAAGCCCGTATTTTCTCGACTCGGTAAACAAATTTTCAAAAGTTGTTGTAACCAAGTTATGGAACTCGTCCACGTAAAGATAAAAATCATTCCGCTCTTCTTCTTTCATAGACGCCCGAGCCATACCGGCCTGATAGAGTTTAGTAATAAACATTGAACCGAAAAAACTGCTGTTTTCCTCGCCTAATTTTCCCTTGGCTAAATTTATCAACAGGATCTTCTTGCTGTTCATAATTTCCTCCAGATTAACCTTGTTCTCTTTCTGCCCAAAAATATTACGTAGTAAAGGATTGGAAAGAAATTGGCTTAGCTTATTAACCAGAGGAATTATCGCTTCAGTATCAAACTTTTCCGACCAATCGGCAAATTCAACCGCCCAGAACCTTTTAACCATATCGTCTTCAATATAATCAACCACTTTTTGGCGGTAATTTCGGTCAGTCAACATAGAAATCATGCCTCGCATAGTTGCTTCCGGATAATCTAGCAATGCCAAACAGGTAAATCTAAAAACATGCTCTAAACGGGGCGTCCAGTTGGAGCCAAACTGTTTTTCCAAAACTTCTAAAAGGCCTTGGGTCACTTGATGCTTTAGCTCCGGCCCGACATTCAAAAGCGGATTAAAAGAAACCGGGAAATCAGTATCTGATGGATCAATTAAAACCACATCATCAACTCTTTCCTGAGGGATAAAATCCAAAATTGCCTCAATCAAATCACCATGAGGATCGATTAAACAAACTCCATACCCATAGGCAATATCCTGCCGAATTAAAAGTTCCAAAAACTTGCTTTTCCCCACGCCGCTTTTGCCAACCACGTAGATGTGCCTTCTTCTGTCTCCTCTTTTGATGCCGAAAATAAACTTTTTTTCTTCCAAAGCCGCTTCATAATTTGTCCGGCCAAAAAAAGAGCATTTTTTTGAATCCAATTTACCATAAACCGGTAATTCCGGCGGCGGCGGCGCGTATTTAATTTTACGAATTTTATCTCTAGACATGCTATTTTAATTATACCTTAAGATGGAGGGTAATTCCAGAAAAATTTTATGATAATGACAGTCCTTAAGGAAATTTAAGGATTGTCATTGAGGATCACGTTCCTTTGCCGAAAGCAAGGGGCGTGTCCGCCTGTCCGCCTCTGGAGGAAAAGGACGACTCCTTAAATTTTAACAAGCTTCCATGATAAGAACAGTCTTTAAAATGACGCCCTTGTGCTCAAGGGACATCATTTTAAGGACTGTACTTTCTACTGTTATCCCACCACCTTATTGTAACACTTCTCACAATAAACTATCTCTGGTCTGTCTGGAGCATAGGTTGTTTGAAAGGTATTGGTACATCCTTTATGCATACATTCTCTGGTATAGAGCTCCATGGGGTTTCTTTGTTTAATTCTTTCTCTATGACGGCAATCAGGGCAGAGTCGGGGTAAGGGCAAGTTCATCTTTTTATAGAATTCATATTCTTGAGGGATTATTCTGAAAACACCCGAACCAGCACAAGTGTTAGACCCTGGGGGATTAACATTGGCGCATTCTATTACTTCCTCTAAGATAGATTCGTTTACATCTTCTATGTTATCTGGGAGCTCTTTGGCTTTAAGAGTGGGTTGATACTCTGGTTTAGGTCTGTCATACCATTGATATCCTTGCTCAAGGGCTTGTTCCTTGGTTAAGGGAAAGTATTCGTTAGCGACGGTCTCATTGTAGGCAAAGGGAGATAATTCAACCGGGAAGAATTCACCATATTTATACACCCTGCCTTTTTTGTCTGTATAAGGCATCTCATTCATATGCTTCTTGATTTTAGGAATCAGGGCTTCATATTCTTCTTTAGCGTATTGCTTGTTAAGAATGCAATAGGATTTGTTCCTTAGGCCAACGCAACCAAAAAGGTTATGCGAGTTAAACGAAACTGCGCTGTATTCCACATCATAGAGACCAGCATCGAGATTTTTCAAATCTTTAGGCAAATTGAACCAGCAAAAATTACTTTTATAACCTCCGCTTTCTTCAATTTCATAACACAGTTCTCCTCCGGCCACAGTAATATCATAACACTCCTTGCTTGGAAAAAAGAGAATCTTTTGACAATAAGACGAATCTTCTAAATTTCTACAAATAAAGCAATTTTTGATATTCTTGCAATTTCTGAGATAATCGCCAGATACATTAACATTTTTGCTGCCATGGATATATTTATTCGGGAATTTCAAATAGAACTTATTTAACTTTTTCTTCAAAGCAACAACTTTTCGATAAGAACCAACATCAAATTCTTTTAATCTCTTTTCATATCCTTCTTTGGTGTATGGCTGATTGAAAATATGGTACTTTTTGTGACGAAGATTAACACAGGCAAAACAATTCTGGCAATTAACCAAATTTTTAGAAAACCAAACATTGGAACATTCTCTGCATTCAGACGAAAAAAACGTTTGATAGCATTCCCCGCAAGAGATAAGGTCGTAACAAAGTTCTGAATCGTTTACTGCGATCAAATCATAACTATCCCGGCATTTATTAACATCTAGTCCATAAGCGCAATCCTCAGAAAATCCTGTGTTAAACATAAGGTAACAGTTACTTATATAAGACGCATTATTTGAATAAGGACTATTCACCGCATTCAGAACCGCAATATGACCCAGCCCAACTTGATGCATAAGCTCCTCAAACTGTTTAAAAAATGGTTTTTTAAAATCATAATCTTTTCCATGCTTTATCGCGTCAATTTCAGAATTTCTCCGCCCTTCAGCTTTGTAAACTCTAAACGGCGAGTCAGGTCTAATTGAAGAAAAAACTTCGCCTTTAATCCCTTCTACTTTTCTTTTGTATAGAACGCGGCCAACCCGAAACGTTAATCTCCTTTGTGCACGGCAGACAGGACAAAAAGTAGGAGCCGGAACTCCTACTTTTTTATAGAACTCAAGGTCTTTTGGTTCTATGATGAACTTGCTTTTACAATTTTGACAAACTTTAGTATTTGATTCGGGCATAATTCGACAAGGACAGTTCTTAAATTAATTTTTACCAATCGCTTCGTCTAGGGTTTTTCTTAAACCCTTAAGATCAACTTCTTTTCTTTGTCTTCTAAATGGGACAGGTTCTTTTTTTACAGCATCTTTCAAAGAGACCGAAGACTGAGGGACAGCTTTTTTAGTTTTAACAACTTTCCTTGGCCTCCCTTTATTTGAATCAAACTCTATTCCCAAAGCCCCTAATTCAGCTTGCTGTTCTGGTTTTTCTTTTGGCTGTTCTAAAAACTGCTCAGTTTTTGGTTTAAAATCCAAAGACAAGCTTTCGCCCTTTCTAGCTTTTTCAAAACATTCCTTGCAATAAACCGGACGGCGGCCGTCCGGCTCAAAACTAACCTCGGTTTCTTTGCCGCAGCTCCAGCAAATCGTTTTGTTCTTTTTCAAGGATATCTGGTCACTTCTTTGAATGTTTGCTTTCTCTTCATTTTCGTTCAAGCCTACTCCGCTCCATTTAGATATTCTCTCTTCAACCTGTTCCCGCGAACTGGCATATCTTTCTCTAGAAACATTAATAATTTTCTCTCTTTGGTCAGTGGACCCAATATCCATGGGAGGTAAAGTAACGGCTGAAAAAGGACGCGAACTGACTCCGTCAATCATCATTTTTAAATAAACATTGTAATTGTCCAAATTAACCAGATCACGAATCGTAAACTCCGGAAAGAACTCTTTTTCTAAAAACTCCGCATCAGCCGCGCCCACTCTGAAAGAAATCAAAGTGCCAACATTGCCAAAGACTGAGTCTCTAACCACAGTGCTGACATCGGTAACTAACTGGCCAACATATTGATGGGCAATAATTAAGTTGAGGCGGTATTTTCTGGCTTCGGATAAAACGCTAGCAAAAGAATCCGTAGCAAAGTTTTGGAACTCGTCAACGTAAAGATAGAAATCTCTTCGCTCGCTTTCCGGGATCCTGACTCTTTCCATAGCTGCCAACTGAATTTTAGTAATTAACATAGCCCCTAAAAGGTTTGCGTTATCCTCGCCCACTCTACCCTTAGATACGTTAACCAGCAAAATCTTATTAGTATTCATTATTTCCGAGATATTAATGGTGCTTTTGGACTGACCAACAATATTCCGGATTAAAGAAGTTGAGAGGAACTGGCCGACTTTGTTCTGAATCGGCGCGATGGCTTCGTTCCTGAACTGTTCCCGCCAACTAGCATATTCATTAATCCAAAAAGACCTGATCACCGGATCTTTAACATTATCCACAATCTTCTGCCGGTAATCTTTATCAACTAAAATCCGGTTAACTCCTAAAAGAGTCGTCCCGGGAGTATCCAATAGGGCTAAAATACAATTATTCAAAATATACTCCATCCGCGCTGACCAGACATTGGCCCACATTTTGGTAAAAATACCCATTAAATCTGAAGCAACTAGATGCTTATATTTATCATCAGCAACCTGCAGGACATTAAAACCAATCGGATATTCGGTATCAGCCGGATTAAAATAGACCACGTCGTTAACTCGACTTGAAGGAATTTTATCAACTACTTCCTCAACAAATTCGCCATGTGGGTCAACAATACATACCCCTTGGCCATTGTTGATGTCCTGCAAAGCCATGTTTTTCAAAAGGACAGTCTTACCGGTTCCGCTTTTTCCAATAACATAAGTGTGTTGGCGTCGGTCAAGCCGCTTAATGCCAAAAGTTTTTTCCTGGCCTCTGAAATTAGTTTTCGCAAAAATAGTAATGTCCATGAACTAGTATTTAGTATTTAGTATTTAGTATCACAATGACGTTCCTTAAAATCATGCTCCTTGGGACAAGGACAAAATTTTGAAGACTATCCTTGTCAAAATTTAAGGAACGCCCTTTTATTTAAGAGGCAAGTCGGCGGGAGGCTCGCCTTTTCTGGCTTCTACTTTAGGCGTCAAGGGAGATTTCACGGTAATAGTCGGGAAGTGATAAATCGTGGCTAATTCTTCTACATTAAAGATAAAAGGTTTGCTCTTTGCAAAAAACCATCTAAAAACCGGTAAACGCTCGTAAATAAGGTTTTTGAGGTAATCATTGGCTTTCGAATGCTGGGTAAAAATTCTTTTCCGGTAATTGGCAAAAACCTTTTTCTTACGATACTGTTCTCTTAATTCTTTAAACTCAATCCGATAATCAATTCCCGGTTCCACATCACCATTGCGTTTAAAACCATTCAGTCCTTGAGTATTCAACTGTTTATAAGCTCCGTAAACCGCTCTTTTGACATAGCCAGAACGAAAAATATCTTTTTTAGCTATGTAGATAAATCGAATGATAGTCTCATAGCCAACCTTGGAAACATTTCTTTCAATGGCGTAAACTGCCTCTTGCTCTGATTTAGTGGTGGTCCATAAAAAAGGTTGGTCTGTTTTTCTACCCTCTTCACCAGTGTCTATCCCAGACACCTTGCCGGTAATCGCGCTTTGAAACACATCCTGACCGGCGTCTTTCCAGCCAACAGCCTCTTTTTCTATCAATCCTTTTTTTCTTTCCTTTATCCGGCCAATCAGTTTGTTCTTTAATTCCTCGACTTCTTTTTTCCAACTGTCAAAAACCGGCCGAATTAATATTTGAATCCAGACCTGCTCGCCTTGTTGAAGTTTGCTCATCACTTCCAGCAAAGAAGCTACCGGGTCAATTCGCTGTTCGTCAACAGCAGCGTCTTTTTCAAATTCAACATAAGTCCGAATCGGATAAGCGTCGTCTTCCATTAGCATAAGTTCTGTGCCAAAAACATCATATTCTTTATTAGGAATATCCAAAGGGAAAGAATCAACATAGTCGTCTACCTGGGTAATTTCCGATTCTGGATACTGAGCGTAAATATTAGATTCAATCAAATCGCGATATTTCGACGGCGTTCTAATAAGGAAATGAATTACTCCATTTTGACTTATCGTCTCCATGCTAAATAATTCCGGAGTAACCCCCTCTATATGGTTATCCCACCAGTTAGGTAATCCGTGAACGCCATGCAAACTGGCAAAAAACTGTTCCATAGCTTTGGGAGTTTTTTGGATATCGCGCGGCGGAATCACTTCTAAAAGAATCCATTCGGCTTTTTGAACGTTTTTATTCCTAACATATTTTAACCATAAATCCCTGGCCAGAATATAAAGGAACCAGGGAATCCAAATCCACCAGAGAGACAATAAAATCCCCCCTATGTAATAAAGGCCAGTCAGAATAACAAAAATAATGTCTAAAAAAAGAGACATCTGACCTGATAATTAATTTAAACAGCTAAGATATATTTTCCTTGTTTGTCTCTGTTAAAGTATTTGCGATTTTGAAGATTTATTAAAATAGTGCTTTTTTTGACTAAACGGTCCTTCAAAACCTTCTCTAGGATATCTTCTTTGGTTAAGGGGCCGCTTTCTTTTAACAGCTGGGTGATAACTTGGCGAACCGTACCTGCCTGATACCCCCAGTCCTTTAAAGCGTAAGTGCCCCGTCCGACTAAAACAAAACGGTCGTCTTTAATAAGTTCATTATGAACTGTCTGTGCTTGAGCCAAAATAGAACTCAAATTGCTCTGATTGATTAAATCGGTAATTTCCCTGAAATGCAAAGGGCGATTTTGTCCTTTAAGAATGATATAGGCCTTGTCTCTAGCGCCCCGAGGATTTATTTCCGGCCATTTACTTAGACCGAAATATCCGGAAAAATTTCGGTCAACTTGCTTAGTCACGTCTAAATAAGAAAACAGAGCTTTTCTAGATAAATTAATATTTTCTTTTTTAAGCAAATCGGAAAGACATTTAAAAGGAACCAAAGATTCTTCACCTTCCAACAAATTAACCAAACGGTTAATTGCCTGGTCAGCTTGTTTTAAAGCGTCCAGCGAATTGGTCCAGAGTGAATAAAATTTATCCGATTCAACAAAATGCTGGTAGGGCTTGCCCAAAGTTAAGATTAAAAAAAGCGCCCCCCGAGACGGATGAGAATCTTCGAACCCCGTCAAAACGGAAAGCATCCTGTTTTCTCTAACTAACCGCCCTTCGGAATTTAAAAAATTATCAACTAAGCAAAAAGCCGGTTTGAACAGTTTAAAAGATTCAGGACTTCTGAAATCAGAAAAAGCGGCCTCCTCTATCTGACGAACCCGCTCTCTGGTAATTCCGTATTTCTGGCCAATCGCTTCTAAAGTTTGACGCTGGCCGTCTGCTAATCCAAAACGAGAACTAATAATATCCTTAGTTCTTTGATTAGAGACTTTTTTAAGAATCTCCGAAGCTAATTTGGCATAATCCAATTTCATATTAAGAATTTAACATATTATTTTATAAACGTCAACCCCGTAAAAATTTTCCCTACGGATTAACCTTTTCCCCGCCAAATAGTCACTAAAGAAACAGTAAGAAATATAGAAGAATATGTCCCGATAATTATACCGACCCCCAAAGCCAGAGAAAAATACTTAATGCTTTGGCCTCCCATAAAAAATATCGCCGAAAGAACAAACAAAGTTGTCAAGGCGGTATTTAAACAACGGGTAATGCTTTGTCTGACGCTTAAGTCGATAACTTCTTTGAAATCAGTCCAGCTCGTTTTCAAAATATTCTCGCGGACCCGGTCAAAAATAACGATGCTGTTGTTAACCGAATAGCCTAAAATAGTTAGGAAAGCGGCCACAAAAGGTAGACCGATTTCTATTTGTCTAAAGTGGCAGAAAAAAGAAAAGAATCCCAAGGTGATGAAAATGTCATGGAATAAGGCAATAATAGCAACTAAACCATACTGCCAAGAAGCTACCGGACGGGAAATTTTTCGAAAGGTCCAGGCAATATATAGAATAATAGCTGCTAAAGCCAGTAGAATTGCCCAAAGAGCTTTGGCTTTCAATTCTTTGCCAATTAAAGGACCGATTGATTCAAATCTGTTTTCGGTAATTTTATCCAAACCGATTTTCTCTAAAATCATCTGGTGAGTTTCTTCGCCGATATCCTTTAATCGCAGAATCATTCCCCGCTCGCCGGTCGACTGAAGACTAATCTGACCTAATTCTAGTTCAGCCAGCCGGTCTTGTATTTCCTGGTTACTAAGCCGTTCTTCCAAGAATTCTATTTCCATTAAAGTTCCGCCGGTGAAATCAATCCCCAACGGCAATCCATAAAATAGCAAGCTAAACAAGCTTCCTAAAAACAGAATAATTGAAATAGAAAAATAAATTTTACGGTATTTTATAATCTGCATTTTAGTACCATAATCTTTTCCAGTTTTCTGTCCGGCCATTAACGAACCACCTCAAAAAGCTTCTGGTGATAATAATGGCGCTGAACATGCTAATTAACACGCCAATTCCCAAAGTTAAAGCGAATCCTTTTACTAGCCCGGTAGCAAAGATAAATAAAATCAGACAAGTAACAATGGTTGAAATGTTGCCGTCGCGAATGGCCGGCCAGGCTCTTTGAAAGCCCTCCTCAACGCTTCCCCCCAAACTCTTGCCTGATTTAAATTCTTCTTTAAACCTTTCAAAAATAAGCACGTTGGCGTCAATCGCCATGCCGATTGACAGAATGAACCCAGCGATTCCTGATAAAGTTAAGGTAACCGGAATTAGTTTAAAAATGGCTAAAACTAAGGCAATATAAATAATTAAGGCCAAGCTGGCCAACAGTCCCGGTAATCGGTAATAAACAATTATGAATAGTAAAACGGCAATTAGTCCCCAAAAACCGGCTTTCAATGACTTATTCAGAGAATCCTGTCCCAAACTGGCTCCGATTGTCTGCTGGTTAATCAGATTTATCGGCACCGGCAAGGCTCCGGCATTAAGGCGCTGAACTAATTCCCTGGCTTCTTCCACACTAAAGTCTCCGGTGATTTGAGCCTTGCCTCCGGTAATCGCTTCCTGGACCACCGGCGCGCTAATAGCCATGCCATCCAAATAAATGGCGATTCTTTTATTGACATTCTTTTTGGTTAAATCTTCAAAAATCTTACTGCCCTCGTCGTCAAATTCCAAACTTACCTGCGACTGGTAAGTCTGTTGGTCAAACTGCAATTCGGCGCCTTTCAGATAACGACCGGTCAAAGAAGTCGGAGTGAAAAAAGGGTCTTCAAGAAGCTCGATTTCTTCTTCAGAAGTAATTGGTAATCCTTGATTTATTTTATCTTTAATTTCGTTCTGTTTTATCAGAATGCTGTCCGTTTCACCCTCGCTTTTCTCTTCGCGAAAATCCAATGAAGGAGTCTGTCCAATCATTTGGATTGCCTGACTTACATTTTTAACTCCGGCTAATTCAACAATTAGCCGATAGTGAGAGCCGACTTTATTAACCTGGACCACTGGCTCGGATACGCCAAAAAGGTTAATTCTTCTTTCAATAACATCACGAACCCCCTGAATTGAATCAGCGTAATCGCCGGGATCAATATTTGATAAATCCGCTTCGTAAACTAAATGGGTTCCCCCCTGTAAATCAAGCCCCAATCTGAAAGGCAATTTATAGAAATGAGGCAACAGTTCGGTTCCGGTTTTTCGGTTAATCCAATCGGCCGGCTTATCCCAAATAGCCGAATAATCCAAAAAACCGGCGCCTAAACCGATTATGAAAATAAGCAGAATAGTCCAGCAGACCTTTCTGCTTTTAGCCCTGTTCTGTTCAACGGTTCCTCTATTGAAAATGCTCATTAATTTTAATTTAACTTATTTTTGTTTGTAAGTAAAGACCATATCCTAGAAAGATGAACAAGCATTAAATTAATAAAAGGACAGTCCTTAAAATGATGTCCCTTGAGCACAAGGGCGTCATTTTAAAGACTGTTCTTATCAAATGTCAAAATATGCTCTGTTTTCAATTCTTCCAAAATATCTTCGGGAATAGGAACCGGCTTGCCCTTAGGACTGATGCCGGGATAGCGCCAAGCCGAAATCATTATTTTCTTTTTTGTTTTTTGTTTATCTGCTGAAGAAGGCTGATACATTAACCAGATTTCGCTCGGTTTCTTTGTCCCGGCCGGTTTCATCAGAGCAATCGTTTTTGGAGCAACCCCGTATTCCTGACGCTGCGAGCTTTTCAGGATTCTGCGCAAAAGTCCTTCGCTCAATCCGTAATAGCGCATTTTTTCTTTAATATGACGCGTCCAATAAATTTCTTTGGTATTTTCCGGCTCTTTAAAAAACATGTTTTTTTCAAAGGCCGTGCCTTAAAATATACAACCTTCCTGTCTTGGCAGACGGTAAGGAGAGTTAAAAAGGTTGTGCATTTTAAGGCACGGCCTTTATGACTTTGTGCGCCCAAATTTGGATAATTTTTCTTTTGTTACCATAAGTATAATGGTGAATGACCGGTCTTTTTTTTTCGGAACGATGACTAATCGCTCTGTCTCCACCCAAATAAAAACCAAGGTGTAAATGATTTTCTTTTTCTTCCCAAACCAAGACATTACCCGGTTTTAATTTTTTAGTTGTCCGCCAACCGTTGCCAATCATATTCCTTAGAGTCCCGTCAACTGTGGCATGTGGAGAAATATACGGAGAAATTAAATTAAAAATTTTCAAAATAGAACTTACGTAATAAGCGCAGGAATACTCGCCATTTTTAAGGATATCTTTTTCCTTACTATTTTCTTTAATATAGATATGACGAAACATCTGACTGCCCTGACTGGCTTGAATCATCGCCAGATAATTTTGATAAATTAAGACGTTTAGTTTTGACCGTTTAATTTCTTTCCCTTGATATCTTTCGATTAATTGCGAGCTTGACTGGATTTTGCCGCCCCAGCCAACGTTAAAAACCACTCGACAGCCAATTTTCTGACAAACGGCAACTTCAGGAACGTTTTTTCTCACCCTATCTCCGCCATTGGCGAAAATGTCCGGCTTGAGTTCTTCTAATTCCCGACAAACGCTTATATCTTTGGTATTTTTCTGATGCCGGCTGATAATAACTTCGTCTACGTTGGATAAGGATTCAATAATTTCTTTTCGCTGTTTTTCCGGCATAAAGCCGCGGCCTCTTTTTAATTTCAACCAATTGTCATTATTAAGAATCACGACTAACTTATCGCCTAATTTCTTAGCCGCTTTGAATAAACGGACATGGCCTATATGAAGCGGGTCAAAAGGCCCGCTCACCGCCACCACTACTTTTTTTTTCTTTTTACCGGCCATATTTATTAAAGTCGGCTATGCGATAGCCGACCGTAGCATAGCCGACCGTTAGCGGCCATATTTAAGATAACAGCATTTCTTGAACTTCAATAACCTGCCGCGGGAGTTATTTGAATCTTTGCCATTCGGTTCTCTTACCTTTTCGCTTATTTTCAACCATCACCAATTCATCATAAATTCCGTCAAGAAGCTGGTAATTTTTTGCTTCTTCTAAATTAACCCAGGCGAATTGATCATTTTCTTCCACTCGAAGTTTAATTTCTCCTGAAATATAATCTGCCATACAGGAAATGACCAATGACGGACTGCCATCTTTATGAATCGTTGCCAAACTTGTTATGTATTCAATATTATTTATCTCAATTCCAACTTCTTCTTTTATCTCTCTTCGCAATGTTCTTTCAAGAACGTTATACCAATAAAATTCCGTATCTTTCGGCAATTTCAAATAATCGCTTGTTTCCATTTTCCCGCCCGGCACCGTCCACATTCCCGGGAATCGTTTCTTATTCAGCGATCGCCTCGTAATCAAATATTTAGCTTGTCCTGAACCTGTTGAAGGGCCATCCTTTACTATGATGGCCGTAATTGCCACCTCGTGAAGATATCGGTTATTCGTGTCCATATATATTTATTTTATCAATTCTCATTTCCCATGACACTTTTTATATTTCTTTCCGCTACCGCACGGGCAGGGGTCGTTGCGTCCCGGCTTTTTGTTTTGAGAAGTGTTAGACGCTAAGGGTCTAACATTCTCACTAGTTGGCGCCAAAGCGACTTTGTAAATCATATTAACTACGGTTGACTGAACAGACGCCAATAATCTTTGGAATAAACGCATCCCCTCATTTTTGTACTCAACTAAAGGATCTTTCTGGCCGTAAGCCCGCAAACGGACGCTGTCCCGCAAATGGTCCATATTGTCCAGATGGTCCATCCAAAGAGTGTCCATACTGCGCAAAAAAACGTGCTTTTCCACCTGGCGCATATTCTTTTTTCCTATTTCTTCTTCTTTCTTTTGATAGGCCTGTTTAGCTAATTTAATCAAATGTTCTTCTATTTTTTCTGGAGTTTTTAAATCTTTTAACACTTGCTCGTTCAAAGGTTCGACCTTTCGAGCGTGACCTTCCGCCTCCGGCGTAATGTCACTACTCTCAATGTCAAACCTTTTATCAGCCGGGAAAATGCTTTTGGCTATTTGAACGATTTCTTTATAATTCCAGTTGTCTATTTGGCCTTGAGTGTGAAATTTTACAAATTTATGAATTTCATCCTTAATCATATCCATAATTTCCGGCTTAACATTTTTCTTTTTCAAAATTTTTCTTCTCCGGCTGTAAATCGCCTCCCGCTGTTTGTTAAAAACATCGTCATATTCCAAAACATGTTTCCGGGCATCAAAATGATAACCTTCAATTTTAGCCTGAGCGGATTCAATAGCCCTGGAAATAAGTTTGTTTTCAATCGGCTGGTCTTCCGGAACCTTCAGCATTTCCATCATTGATTTAATCCGGTCCCCGCCAAAAATTCTCATTAAATCATCTTCCAGAGAAACAAAGAATTGGCTGGAACCGGGATCTCCTTGCCGGCCGGCCCGTCCACGCAGCTGATCATCTATCCTTCTGGCTTCATGACGCTCGGTGCCAATAACGTGAAGGCCCCCCAATTTAACTACCTCATCATGCCCTAGTTTGTTTTCTACTTCTTCTAAACGGCCACCCAGAATAATATCTACGCCTCGGCCAGCCATGTTAGTAGCCACCGTGACAGCGCCTTTTTTGCCCGCCTGGGAAATAATTCTTGCCTCTTGCTCATGGTTTTTAGCATTCAACAGTTGGTGGGAAATACCCGCTTTTTTTAAATAGGCGGAAAGTTTTTCGTTTTTTTCAATTGAAACGGTTCCTATTAGAACCGGCTGACCCTTTTGATTTCTCTCTTTCACGTCCTTGACAATTGCCTGAATTTTCCCATTTTCCGTCTTGTAAACACTATCCGAGAAATCTTCCCTAATCATTGGCTGGTTAGTCGGGATAACAGCCACTTCTAACTTATAAACCTTATGGAATTCTTCGGCAGAAGTCACGGCAGTACCGGTCATCCCGGAAAGTTTTTCATACATTCGGAAATAGTTCTGGAAGGTTATCGAAGCCAGAGTCCGGCTTTCCTGCTGGACTTGAACTTTTTCTTTAGCTTCTAAGGCCTGGTGAAGCCCTTCGGAATAACGACGGCCGGGCATCAGCCGTCCGGTAAAATCGTCAACAATAATCACCTGTCCGTCCTTGACCACATAATTCCTGTCTTTTTTAAATAAAACTTGAGCCCGTAAGGCTTGCTCTAAATGGTGAACATAGCGGATACCTCCTTGCTCGTAAATATTATCCATGCCTAATATCTTTTCAACCTTAGCAATTCCTTCCTCGGTCAAAGTGGCGGTTCGCATTTTCTCGTCAATATTGTAATCAGCATTTTCTTTTAGCTGAAGTATAATCTGGCTGAATTGTTCATACATTTTAGTGGACTCAGCGTCAGGCATAGAAATGATTAAAGGTGTCCTGGCTTCGTCTATTAAAATACTGTCCACCTCGTCAACAATGGCAAAATAAGGAGAACGCTGAACCATCATTTCCAATGAAGGGGCCATATTGTCTCGTAAATAATCAAAGCCGAATTCGTTGTTGGTCCCGTAGGTAATATCTGCCTGATAAGCTTCTTTTCTGGGAATTTCTTTTAAGTTTTCCATTTCTACGGTAATTTCATTTTTATCAGGAGCCGTTTCCGGTTCAAATAAATAAGCTTTCTCGTGGTTGAGGCAAGCAACCGACAACCCTAACAAATGATAAATCGGCCCCATCCAATTAACATCTCTTCGGGATAAATAATCATTCACGGTTACTACATGAACGCCTTTGCCAGTTAAGGCGTTCAAATAGACTGCTAAAACTGCCGCCAGAGTTTTTCCCTCTCCAGTTTTCATTTCAGCTATTTGGCCTTGGTGTAAGATAATACCGCCAATCAGTTGGGAATCAAAATGGCGCTGATCCAGGGTCCGTTTAGCTGATTCCCGAACCAAAGCGAACGCTTCAACAAGTAAATCATCAGAGGTCTCCTTGTTTTCCAATCTCTTTTTGAACTCGTCCGTCTTAGCTTTTAATTGCTCATTAGAAAAAGACTCGAACTGCGGCTCGAGCTGATTAATCTTTTCAACCAATAATCTGGCATTCTTCAATTTTTTTTCGTTGGCGTCGCCCAAGAATCTTTCTAAAAAAGACATATTTCTATTTCTTAAGAATTCTGTTTGATTTGGAAGCGCGAAAACGGGCTAAGGGATTAAGCTGCCAGAATTTTTTCCAAGAGCGAGCGCCTCTGATAAATTTAGTCCCCTGTTTATCTTTGTATTCCCTGATTTTTCTCTGCAGTTCGTCTTTAACTAAATCAATGGCTGCCGACAAAGATTCCTCTGTTTCCTCCACTCGGATAAGATATCCGCCAATTCTCAAATTAACCTCGGCTCTAAAAATATCGCCTTGACGCTGGCCACGGGTAATTTTACCCACTTCTACACGCGTTTCAACTATTTCCGAATCAAACTTTTCAAGAAATTTATCCAGTCCGCCAATTTTTTCATCAACATATTTACTGATACTTGGCGAAATATCCAGATTGGTTGCTTTAAGAATAATCTTCATAATTATATTTTAACATTCCTTCTTAATGTAATCAAGGACAGTCCTTGTATCCCCCGCACCCCAAATACTGAATTTCCTCTTTTAGCTCCAGATTAAATTTTCTCTTTACTTGTCTTTTTATTAAGTTTATCAATTTAATAACATCTTCGGATTTAGCACCGCCTAGGTTAATAATGAAGTTAGCGTGTTTTTCAGAAACCATGGCTTGGCCAATTTGTTTCCCCTTAAGCCCGGCCTGATTAATTAATTGGCCGGCGAGTTTACCTTTGGGGTTTTTAAAAATACATCCTGCCGAAGCATATTCCAAGGGCTGGCTGTTTTTTCTCTTTTGAATATATTTCTTAATTAATTCCTCGCTTATTTTCTTATCCCCTTTCTTCAGTTTCAAAACCACTGAAAGAATAATACCTTCGGTCTTTTCTATTCCAACAACCGACTCTGAAATACTTTGGCCAAAAGCGCTAGTCCCAACTTTAACCGCTCCGCCAATTGTCCCCGGAATGCCAATCGCCCATTCTAGACCAGTTAACCCGTTATTAATAGAAAAATTAACCAAATCACTTAATCCTACTCCTGCATCAGCATTAATTCTAGTATTTTGTATTTCGTATTTTGTATTTTGAGTCTTTATAATTAATCCCTTGAATCCCTCATCTTTAACCAGTAAATTGCTGCCACCCCCTAGAATAAAATAAGGCAGTTTTTTTTTAGCAAAGCCAACTGCCTTAAGAATATCCTTTTTTGTCCTAGCGGCAAAAAAATACTTAGCTGGCCCGCCGATTCTAAAAGTCGTCTGCCGAGACAAAGGAATATTTTGCTGAATTTTAATCTCAGACATCTATTTAAACATAACATCTGCTCCGGTTTGATAGGCGTCCCTTTCGTGAGGATTGATAATATAGACCATATTCCAGAGATGGCCGCTGATAGTAAATTCTTCAGCAGTCATATTCAGCCAGTGCTTGGTGCCATCGGCGTTAACCTCGTAAACCCGAGGGTCCCCGTCGGCCCGAATCAGCCAG
>CAYPQZ010000010.1:0-30508 GCA_964413015.1 uncultured Candidatus Saccharibacteria bacterium
AGTAAATTCTTCAGCAGTCATATTCAGCCAGTGCTTGGTGCCATCGGCGTTAACCTCGTAAACCCGAGGGTCCCCGTCGGCCCGAATCAGCCAGGAATCTTGGTAATTATTCAAGGCCTCTGAACCTACCTCGATAATATCTTCCCAGCGCAAGTGTCCATAAGCGTTAAATATTTCCGCGGTCTGAATCCACCTTTTGTAATTCCCTTTGATGATATAGACCTTGCAACTGTCCTTAGCTCTGATTAAGCTACCGTCGGGAAAATCGATTGTTGAATCATTATTGTCTTCTTCCTCTTCTTCAACAATTTCAGGCATTTCTGAAACGCTGGAAGCGATAAAAGAAAAAGAAGTTGACGGCTCATTGCTATGAAAGCCCTTTTTCTTGTAACCATTGATAGGAATCATAACGACCGTTTTGTTTAAACTGGTAAAGTTTGGAATATAGGCAATTCCCTGCTGATTCTCCAAATTAAAGAAATCAACCTCGGTCTGGCCATCTTGGTCAATAATAATATAGGGGACTTTAAAATTGCCTCGGTTAATTGAACCGTAAAATTCCAATTTCAGATTATCGTTGTCTGTTAACTGAGATGTTCCTTGGCGAAACCGGTACCAATATGGAGACCAGTCCTTAAGAGAACTGCTTCGCGAAACAATTAAATTAGGAAATCCGCTGTAACTGGCTGAATAATCAACATGAAGCCGCTGGTAAGTTAAGTTGTCGTCCAAGTAACAATACTTACCCGAGTCAATCTGGCAATTATTCAAATAGCTGGCTATCGCCCAATCGGCAAAGACATCATAGAAATCTTCAGTATGCCCTAATTCTTCCAGGGCTTGACTAATACTCGAGATGCCTACATAACTGTTCATTACCATCCTAGTCAAAATTTCAGTTCCGTAGCGACCAACTAAATAATGCATAAACAAACTAGCCACTCCGTAATCATCCGAATGATTCCTCCACTCAGTCAAAGAATCGGACGATTCATCTAAAAAAGTATCTACCCGGTTAGCCAAATAACTTTTCCGATAAACATCGCTGTACCCGCAAACTGTCGGGGCGTATTCTGAACGCGCCTCGTTCAACCAAACTTCTTCCTCTAAACCATACAAAATTTTCTTTTGATAAAAACTTATTAAATGCTGAAACTCATGAGCCAAAAAGGATTTGTTGTAGGGACTGAAAATATTGGCAGAGTTGAGATAAATCATTTCCCTTTCATTAGAACTATAAATTTCTGATTTAGGATATTCGTCAAAAGTGTTAATATAGCCGCCGGCGCTGTTAACTAATTGGGTAATCAGAACAGTAATTCTCCGGTCGTTATCAATTCCCGGACTCCACTCCGAACCAAAAACCGCTCTTTCTTTGGGATAAATGACTGTATCAAACTCATTGGCCAAAATCTTCAGTTCCTCCCTTAGGCCATTCTTATTAACGCCATTCAAGTCATCCCAGTACTCATTTTCCACATAGAAATAGATGTTGCCTCCGATGGCCTTTAAGGTAGCCGTTACCTGGCTTCGGGAATAAAGGTCATAGTCGGAATCAACATTAAAACTAACCTGCTCGCCTAAACTGGCCGCCTGAGCGCTAAAAGCAAAAACAAAAAAACCTCCGATGAATAGGAATATAAAAATTGGAGCTTTTTTAGTTATTCTTCGTAGCACCATATTTATATTTTACTTTACCTGCTCTTATTTATCAAGTATAATAAGGACAGTCTTTAATTATATGCCCCGTAGAGAAATTTTGACTCAATTTTCCCTTTGGGAAAATTCGGAAATAATTTACGGGGATATAGAATTAGAAAATAAATTAAAAATATCAAGGACTTTGGCAATTTGAAATAAATGTCAAAATTCTTCTACGGGGATGCCTAATTTAAAAAGAGCCATTTTATTAATCGGCGACGTTATTGTTTTATATCTGTCCCTTCTGTTAACCCTGTTTATCCGTTACGGAGATGATTTTAATTTCACCTGTTGGCAAAAACATTTCCTGCCATTCACTATTATTTATCTAATCTGTTTGATTGTTTTTTATATTGCCGGGCTCTATGAATTAACTTTAGCCAGGAACAATATTAGTTTTTATTCGGTTCTTTTACGCGGCCTAGGAATTAATACCGGACTAGCCATCGCCTTCTTTTATCTAATTCCCAGCTTAGGCATTACTCCTAAAACAAATCTATTTTTAAATCTGTTTCTTTTCGCCGTATTATTTTCTTTATGGCGCCAGCTTTATAATTACGCGGCTAAAAGTTTGGCTTTAGTCAGCAATGTTCTGATAATTGGCAAAAATAAAGAAATTGACCAGATGACAAAAATCATCAGAGAAAACCCTCAATTAGGGTATAAGATTATTAAACAGGTCAAGCCGCAGGATATCCAAACGCCTTTTGACTTGCTGGAAATGGCCACTCAGAAAAATATTAAAATAATTATTACGGCGATTGACCCGCACCAGGATTCCCGTTTAGTACAAAGTTTGTACCAATGCCTGCCTTTGAAGATAAGTTTTAGCGACTTGCCTTCTTTTTATGAAAAAATATTAGGCAAGGTGCCGATATCCAGCATTGGCGAAGTCTGGTTTCTGGAAAATTTGACCGAAGGTAAAAAGAATTTTTACGAAACTGCTAAAAGAGTTTTAGACATGCTGGGCGCTTTTGTTTTCGGCTTAATCAGTTTGGCCCTTTGTCCAATTATTATTTTAGCGATAAAGCTGGATAGCCGGGGGCCGATTTTTTACAAGCAAAGAAGAATCGGGGAGGACGGCCAAATTTTCAAGGTAATAAAATTTCGCTCGATGGTTGAAGAAGCGGAAAAAAACGGAGCCCAGTGGGCTGACCAGCAAGATCACCGGATTACTAAGATAGGCAGATTTATCAGAAAAACCAGAATTGACGAACTGCCTCAGCTTTGGAATATTTTTACCGGACAGATGAGTTTTATCGGACCAAGACCGGAAAGAATTGAATTCGTCCAGCAATTGGAAAAAGAAGTTCCTTATTACCAGATCCGACATATTGTTAAACCAGGACTGACCGGCTGGGCTCAGGTCAATTTTCATTACGGCGCTTCGATCCAGGACAGCATTGAAAAATTACAGTTTGAGCTATACTACATCAAACACCGTTCCTTTATTCTGGACATCAGCATTCTGTTGAAAACAATTAAAATAATTTTAAAAGGAGGCGGCCGTTAAAGTCATCTTTCAAAGTAGGCTCGGATAACTCTAATATTCTTCTGAACTTCGGAAATCGGATATCTGGGATAAGTTGGTAAAATAATAACTTCGTTGGCTGTTTTTCGGGCAACCGGGCAATCGCGATAAAAAGCGGAAAAACTGGGCAAATCAGCGCAGTTTTTTAAATGCTGAGCCGCAACGTCTCTTTTGTGGGACATCAGCCACTTAAGCAATTTTTTTCTATCCCGGTACTGAACCGGGAAAACGGGATAGGTGTAAGAACCGTCTTTTTTTAATGGCGGCATGATTAATTCCGGAATATCCTTAAGTCCTTCGTGATAAAGGATTGCCTTTTCAACTCGATTTTCAGTATTTAAATCAATGTTCTTTAATTGAGGAAGAGCCAACCTAGCTTGAAAAGGGGTATATCTGACAAGATAATTTTCCGGAACTTTATCTTTTAACTTCAAATCCAGCTCTATCTCCACCTTTTTATTAATCCACCGGATATCATGGAGAAAGCCATAGCGGAAAATCCAATAAGTTAACGGCTTAAAGATAATCGGATTTGTTAGCAAATCAGTCATTAATCCCTTGAGCATGCGTTTGAAAATAAAGAGGGGGCTTTGATAAGGATACTGATTAATATCTAACCTGATTCTATCAATTAAATCTCTGTTTTCTGAAACAATTGCCCCACCATACCACGAATTTATATTCTTATACATCCCAATGCTGTAAATGCCAATATCCCCAATAGTCCCAAACCGCTTTCCGTCTTCATATCCGCCGAATGCCTGAGAAGCATCTTCAATCAACGGCAAGTTATGTTTCCGGCAGATCTCTAAGGCCTTATACGTCGGCGTCCCGATGCCGTGCAGATGAGTTATCATAATCGCGCCCGTTTTTTCATTAATCAAAGGCTCTATTTTGTCAGGATCTATGTTGCAAGATGTTTGTTCAAGATCGGCAAAAACCGGAACCGCTTTAGCGCAAATGACCATATTAATCACGTCGGCCACTGTGTAGGGCGAAAGGATAATTTCTTGGCCCGGCTTGAGCAAATGCTTAAGGGTAAAATAGATAGCTACTCGGGCCATCGGCAAACAGATTGCGTTTGAAACCTCAAACTTATCGGCTAAAGCCCGTTCAAATTTTTCAACCTCGTTCCCTTTGTTAAACCGACCTAAAATCAGGTCTCTAAAAAAAGACCAGTAGCTGTTAAAATCCGTATAGATTCTGGAACGCGAATGGGGCGCGGAAAACAAGCACATAGTTATTTAAATTTAGAACCAATTGCTTCTTCTATATTACCAAATCCATCTTTCCTAAACAAATCACAAAGCCCTAAATTGATCTGCGAGATTACCTGTGGACCCTTGAAAATCATTCCGGTTATTAACTGGACCAAAGAAGCGCCCCGTTTTATCTTTTTATAAGCGTCTTCGGCGCTGAAGACCCCGCCGCAGCCGATAATAACTTTCCGTCCTTCTGTCTTTTGATAAATGTAAGCAATTAGATCGTTGGTCATCTCTTCAACCGGCTCCCCGCTAATACTCCCGGTATCTTCCGGAACCGGACTAATTTCTTCGGGAATAATTTTCGGATTATCCCTGTCTTTGGTCAGATTGGAACAGATAAATCCCGAGAGCTTGTATTGGTCAGCTAATTCAATAATTCGGTCAATCTGCTCGTGAGGAAGATCCGGAGACAATTTTAAAAACATTGGTTTTTTTATTCCCAGCTTGCTGATTTCCTGAAGGAGCAAATTTAAAAGAGGCGGATTAGTAAATGGTTGGCTGTCATAGGAATTGGGACAGCTAATGTTGATTGTAAAATAATCTCCAATATAAAGAAAAGAACGCAAAACTTTTAAATAATCTTGGATTCCTTTTTCCGGGTCAATCGTGTCCGGAGAATTTGTTTTGGCAACATTCACTCCGAGAGGAATTTTGCTAACCTGTCCTTGCTCATACCGGGATAATTTTTTGGCAATGGCCTCGCAGCCCTCGCTTTTCAGCCCATAATTGATAACAATCCCGTTTGATTTTATCAGACGCCAAAGCCGGGGCTTGGGATTGCCGGCATAGGGCTCGCCGGTGATTGAGCCAATCTCGTTAAAACCGAAACCGACGCTGGGCAGAATCTCTATAATCTTAGCGTCTTTATCAAATCCGCCTGCCAGGCCGATTGGATTTTTGAATTCTATCCCGCAAATTTTTTGCTTAAGCATCGGACTCGAAAAATTAAAGCTGAAGGAAACAATCTTTTTTAATAAAAAATTATTTCCTAAAAATCTCCCCATTTGAATCATGCCGTTGTGGACTTTTTCCGCGTCAAATTTAAAAAATACCTGCTTGAGAATATTGCAATAAAGGAACTCTATAATTCTATTCCTAATTCTAATTAAACTATCTTTCATAGTTAACCACTTTATCTGCGACCCGATAAGCGTTAGCCATAATCGTAAAGCCGGGATTGACCGCCGGCGAATCCAGGAAAACAGAGGAATCGCAAACAAAGACATTCTTCATTATCTCCCCCAAAGAAGATACTTTAATCTTATTCCCGTTATACGGCAAGGTGGACGTATAATGCGAATTCACTTTTTGCAGAATCGGTTTGATAGGCGGCACATAAAATTTTCCATGATTCATTGTTTTTCTAATAGTTTTAAATAAATTCCTAACCCGTTGTCCGCCAGCGGACTGTTTTTCCCTGTCCATAACTAGTTTGTCATTAACCATTCTGAGTGAATAGGACTGGGAATATTTGCTGTGGTCGTACATTCTGACAAAAGCGATTCTGCCACGTGAATAATTAGCCAAAGGTTTAACTGCCGGCCAAAGCCACGAAGGAATATTATAGCGCCATAAATATTCAAAGCTGGGATAAATTTGCAATTGAAGCATTGGTTCGGTTTTTTCGTCTGGCACACAGCAAACAATTAAATTACACAAGGAAATATACTCTTGATTATTTTTTTCTTTAGTTCCCTTGCCCCAATAGAAAACGGGAAAAACGTAAACCGCGTTATCGGCCATTGATAGAGTTCCCTGATAATTTATTGAACGCATAACTATTTCTGTGGTATGGGGACACCCGGCGCCTAAAAAAACTTTGTTAAATCCTTTATAGACCCGACCGGTTTCCGTTATAACACTGGAAAAATTATCATTAGAAATCTTAATAACCTTTTCCTGGATATATTCGACCCTCGGATCGTTAAGGTATTTCTTAATAGACATCCGGCTACTGTAAATTGAATCGTTAAAACATCCGGCCAGACATTGGCCACAGTAAACACAGCTGTTGGAACGGCCTTCTCTTGTTTCAAGACCACAACGATTAGACCCGGAAAAAAAATGATAATTATTCTGATGGCTATTCTGATGAACAACCTTGTCCAGCTTTTCTAAGATATCAACCGGCCTGATAGCCGGTCGGGTTGAAAAATCACGCTTGAAATATTTGTTTAAATCATCGTCTCCGGAAGATAGGCCGACTAATTCGGATATTTTCTCATAATAAGGATAGAGGTCTTCCTTTTTAATTGGCCATCCTTTCATTTCCCGGTCAGTTAAAGGAAGCATGGTTGCTCCCCAATAATTTGTCAGGCCGCCGAAAGCCCGACTTTTAAATATCTTTAATTTTTTGCCGACTGGCTGTCTGGGAATCTTTTCGGCGAAATGAGTTTTTGGAGGCGGGAATTCAAAACTATTGTTTCTTCGAATATCTCTATAGACCTGACTATAGTACTGGAGAATCTGATTATTGTCGGAACTGTCCACTTTATTTTTTGGCGCTATATTGTCACCGATGTCAAAGACAACAATTTTAAAATCCTTTTTTTTATCAATCAAAGCAGTCAAGACTCCCAGCCCGGCGGCGCCGGTGCCGACAATTGCTATTTTCTCATCGGCTGAAATCTTATTCTCCATGTTACTTTTTTTGTCGGCTGATCATGTCAGCCAAAAATCCTAAAATTCCAAACTGGATACCCCATAGAAAAACCATCATCGTCTTGTCCGTAACGTCTCTCATATAGATATCGTATACAAATGAAACCATCCCGACACTTAACAAAATAAGAGAAATCGGCGCGTAAATCCTAAGTGGGTGGAAATAGAGAGATGCCCGGGTGACTAAGGCAAAGAAATTGACAGTATCGCGGATTGGCTTAATTTTTGACTTGCCGCCTCTTTTGAAATAATCTATCGGCGCGTATTTCACACGATAATCATTGCTTAAGAACGCTAAAGTGATAGTCGTTGTAAAAGAAAAGCCCGGCGGCAGAATGCCACGGAACTTTTCATAGATGTCTTTTTTAAAAACCCGCAGGCCGGAATTAAGGTCCGGGATTTTCTTTTTGACCAGATAATTGGCGTATTTGTTTAAAATCCACTTGGCCGGCCGCCTGATTAAAGGCAGATGGATAAATTGCCTGGCCCCGACTACCATATCATAATCGTCAATAAAACTAATTAGTTCAGGAATTTTATCAACTGGATAAGTGCCGTCTGCGTCAATAATGGCAATAATGCCATGCTGTGCGTAATGTATGCCTGTCTTTAAAGAAACGCCGTATCCTTTGTTATCCTCATGCTGAATTAATTTAACATCATATTTTTTGACAATTTCAGCAGTTTTGTCTAAGGAGGCATCATCCACTACAATAATTTCAAAATTATCCTCCGAAGATTTTTTGATTGATAATAGGGCATCTAAGGTTTCTCCAATATTCGTTTCTTCATTATACGCCGGGACAACCACGCTTACTTGTTTTTTATTATTTTCTCCATTCATAATATATTTTAACTATAAGGAATTAAAACGTTTCAGTCAATTTACTCATTTATGCTTTCCTTATTTTATTAATCAAGCTTGATTCTTTGATATAGGGAATTAAGCCGAAAGATACGGCCAATAAATCAACCGTAAAAATCAGCAGAGAAAAAAGCAAAGCGATTTCTTTATTCAAGCTAAACAAGCTGAAAAGATAAATTACCGCCGCTTCCCGAGTCCCTAATCCGGCAACAGAAATGGGCAACATTGTGACTATGGCCACCAGGATAGAAATAATCGAAACATCAAAAAAAGACAATTCTACCCCCAAAGACAAAACAATAAAATATCTGGATAAAAAATAGAGAAGCCAGCCAATGAACAGATAGATTGCAAAATAGGCAATCCTTTTTTTCTCCAGATTTTTAACCCCCTGCCAAAGTTTTTTAAAACTGAAACGGCTGTATTTTTTAAAATCCACCGGAAAAACTTTTTGAATTATTTTGCCAAAGAACCTATTCAACCAACTCCTCTGGTCAAATAAAAGGAAAATTAAAATAATTATTAATAAGAGAACAGCGCCAAAAATTATCATATAAGCCCCGATGTCTCTTAAAAAGAAAATAAAGATTAAAAAACCAAAAAACAGCAAAACAAAAATATCAATTATCCTGTCTAAAATAACGCTGAAAAAAGAACGAAAAGCGCTATACCCCTTGTTTTTGAGAAAATAAACTTTGATTAACTCACCAAATCTGCCAGGTGTAATCACGCCAACAAAAAGGCCAAGCCAAAAGAGACTTAGGCACTCGCCTGTTGAAATTATTATCCTCAAAGAAGATAAAATACATTGCCAACGGAATGATTTTACGGCAACCTCAAAAAGCATAAAAAAAACGGCTAAAATTAAAAAATGCCATTTTAATAATTTAATCTCCTCAAATAAAAACCGATAATCTATCTGGAAAAGAATATAAATAAAGATTATCGGGCCTAATATTTGAAAAAATTTTTTAACATTTTTTTTAAACACCATTTTTGTTTTTATCAATTATTCTTAACGAAAACATACATTATACTTAATTTATATAAATATCTCACTTTTTTGTATGGTTTAAAACCGTGTTTGTCTAATAAATTAATAATATTCTTGTTTGACATTTCTGATTCTTCCATTTTATCATAAGGATTCCACCAGATAAGAGAATGTCTTAATTTATTCATTTTGGGATTATTCTCTAATATCAATAATTTTCCGTTTTTATCTAATACCCTGTAGATTTGTTTAAGTGCTTTATCTTTATTTTTAATGTATCTAAGAGTCCCCATCATTGTTATTGTATCAAAACTCTCATTTTTAAAATTTATGTTTTCAACTTTCATTTTGCAATCACAATCAAATATTGGATCTAATCCTATGCCATATCCTATTTTCTTTATAAATTTATTCCCCTTACCGCAACCAATATCTAATACTCTTTTGCCTAAATATGGAATACAGACATTCATTCTTTCCTGCCTTAATGAAGTTAAACCAAGTTTTTCAACTGTATCATGTTCAAAGAATACCCTTAATGGAAATAATATAAAATCTTTAATTTTTTGCCACATTGTTTTTTATTTTTTATATTTATTCATTTATTTTTCTAGTCTTAAAAATAACTTGGCTCCGTTATATAGATTTTTTAAATCAACCAAACTCCTGATTGAGGTCAGTTTTGTCCAAATGTATCTGAACCGCATGTAATATTCCCGATAAGCTCTTTTTTGCCACTTCAGAATTTCCTCTGCCGGCAAGCCGGGTAGATTCAAGGGTGGCAGATTGTTAGAGACTAAGGTAAAATCCTTCCAAGTAACATCTTTTCTAAAATACCCTTTTTTCTTGGCAATAGTATAGAATTCGGTCCCCGGATAAGGACTAGCTATAAAAAAGGCCATGGTATCAGTATTAAGTTTTTTAGCCAAATTAATGCTTTGTCTAATAGTCTCCTTGGTTTCTCCAATGTTGCCGAGCATAAAATTGCCGGCTGTTTTAATACCTAACTTTTTTACCAATCTAACCGCTTCTTCCGCTTTTTCCATAGCGACTTGCTTTTTCATTTTATCCAAAATCATTTGAGAGCCGGACTCAAAACCAAACATTATTTTCTTACATCCTGCTTCTTTCATTTCTTGCAAAGTTTCTTCGTCAGTAAAGTCAACCCTAATCATGCAGACCCAGGTAATATCTAATTTTCTTTTTTTTACTTCTTGGCAAAATTCAATCGTTCTTTGCTTATTCATCGTAAAAAGCTCATCGTGAAAATTAAACTCCCGGATATTGTACTTGTTAATGCATTCTTCAATCTCTCTCATTACATTCTCAATACTTCTAAACCTTACTTTCCTTTGCCACATAAAGCTGGCCATACAGTAGGTGCACTGGTAAGGACAGCCGCGCGAGGTTATCATATTTCCCGCTTTTTTATTGCTCAATCTTTTAGTCGGCGGTGGAAAATATAGATCAGTATCAAAATATTCCCTGGCTGGGAAGGGTAAACTGTCTAAATCTTTAATTGGCTCTCTTTTTTCTGTCTCAACAACATTATTATGTCCATCTTTAAAAAAGATGCCTCTAATATTATTCAAAGGAATCTTTTTGTCTAAAGAGTTAATTAACTCGGTAAAGGTTATCTCTCCTTCAAAAGTAACGCAAATATCAATGTTTTTTTCCGCCACAGTTTCTCTAGGTAAGGCGGTCGGATGAGGGCCGCCTAAAACAACTATAATCTCCTTTGAGATTTTTTCTTTAATAATCCGGCAAATTTCTAAAACTTGGGTAAAGGCCGGAGTCGGCGTTGTTATAGCGACTATATTAGGATTAATTCTCTCAATCTGTTCTTCAATCTGTGTATAAACCAATCCTAAGGCTTCACAGTCCAAAACTTCAATCTCTATGTCAGGCCTTTCTTGATGAAGGTAGCCAGCCAAATAAGCCAAATTCAAAGGCAGGGCTTTGCCGCCGTGCCCTTCTAATCCTCCGTAATCTGTAAATGGTGGATTTAGTAATAAAACTTTCATACCCCGTAAAAGAATTTTGATATTAATATCACAAAATATCAAAACCACTAAATTATATTTTTCTTATTTATTTTTAATTATATATCCCCATATTTACTATTCGCTAAAAGCGAATGAATCAAAATTTCTCTACGGGGTCATAATTAATTAGACAAAATTTTTAAGCCGGCCCTGGCTTTTTTTATTAAATCCTTAAACGATTTAATTTTCAAAAGCTCTTTTAAAAAATATACGGGACGGCCGTAAAATTCTTTGTAAAACTCATTCAATAATTCAAACAATTCTTTCTTAGTCAATTCCCTTTCCCAATATTTAACCGTTATCCCTTTCCCGGGATTAGCGGCGAATTCACGCCAGTAATCGCTTTCTATTACTCCCTGCTCCAAAGCCATCTGGTATATTTTGGTAGCCGGATAAGGAGTTAGAATTGTAATGCTGACATAATCCGGATTGATTCTTTTAGCAAATCTAATTGTCTGCTCAATGTCTTCCCGCGTTTCTGTCGGCGAGCCAATCATAAAATATCCCAGAGTTTCAATGCCCTCTTTTTTAGCCCAAGTAAAAGCATTTTCAGCTTGCTTTAAAATAATGCCTTTGTTTAAAACTTTAAGGATTTTATCAGTACCGGCCTCTACCCCAAAATGAATTCTAGCACAGCCGGCCTGTTTTAATTTAGCCAGCGATTCTTGATCAACCGTATCAACTCTAGCCCGAATGTCCCAAACAAATTTTAGGCCTCTGTTTATAATTTCATCACATATTTTAATTGTTCTTTGTTTATCAACCGTAAAGGTGTCATCATAAATTAAAATTTCATCAATCCCTAGTTTTAAACATTCTTCTATTTCATCAACTACATTTTTAGCGCTTCGGGCCCTGAATTTCTTTCCCAAATGAGGCCGGTCACAAAATGCGCATTGAAAAGGGCATCCTCGTGAAGTAAACATAGTGGTAACAATGTGACTCCCGCTTAAAACAGAACTATATTTCTCAATCGGCAACAATTCTCTATCCGGAAAAGGCAAACTGTCCAAGTTCTCTATTAACCCGCTTGTCGGATTATCAAAGACTTGTCCGTCCTTTTTAAAAACCAAGCCTTGGATTTGGCTCAAATCGCCTTTGTTTTCCAAGGCCTCAAGCAGATTAAAAAAAGGGGCTTCGCCTTCGCCCTTGACTAAATAATCCACTCCCGGTAAATTGATTGTTTCTTTAGGGAATAAATGAACATGCGGGCCGCCTAAAACAATAATAATCTTTTTCCCCAATTCTTTTTCTGCCTGCCTGACTAAATTAATCGTTTCCAAAACGTCAATCAAGGTAAAAGTCATGGCGGTAATTCCAACGACCTCTGGATTAATTTCTAATATCTTCCGTTTAAATTCGTCATTATAATCCAACCGTTCAACCTGAGCATCCAAGCCAAAAACTTGATGATGGCTGTTTTCCTTTAAATAGCCCGCTAAATAAAGCAGGCCTAGAGGAGGATTATATCCTCTTTCTTCATCAATAAAAGCCGGATTATCGGCTAAAATTTCATTATGCCTTGGAGGATTGATTAAAAGAATTTTCATTTTCTATATTTTACTCTGTCAGGCTTGATTTATCAAGATAGGGTGATAGAATAAAACTAATGTCAAATTCAAATTCCCAAAATTTCAAATTTTCTATTATTATCCCCGTTTATAACGAAGAAAAAGCTGTCAAGAATGTTTTAGAAGAATTAAAGACTTATCTCAACGAAAAAAACTACCAGGCTGAAATTATTGTAGTTAATGACGGTTCAACCGATACAACCAATAAAATACTCAAAAAAACTAAAAATATCAAGTTAATCAACCATCCTTATAACAAAGGCAATGGCGCGGCTCTCAAAACGGGCATTAGGAATGCTTTCTATAATCATGTTCTTTTTTTTGACGCCGATGGCCAGCATCAACCAAGATACATTGAAAAATTTTTAAGATACACCGACAAATACGAGGTAATCGCCGGAGCCAGAATCAAGGGTTATAAAGGCCCATTTATCAGACAGCCTGGCAAAAAAATACTTCATTTTCTGGCCAATTATTTATCAGATCAAAAAATTCCTGATTTGAACTGTGGAATGCGCTTGATAAAAAAGGAGCTTCTTTTGCGTTTTATGCATCTCTTCCCGAATTCTTTTTCAATGTATACTACCATGAGTTTAATTTTCCAAAAAGAAGGACTAAACGTTAAATACGTGCCTATAGAAGTAAATAAAAGAACCGGTAAAAGCACAGTTAAACCCAAAGACGCTTTTAAAATGTTCTTGTTGATATTAAGAACTATTGTTTTGTTTTCTCCTTTAAAGGTTTTCTTGCCAATCAGCTTTTTCTTTTTGTTGTGGGGATTCTTTTCTGGAGCATATGATATAATTTTCCCGCCATTAGATATTGCTGATATTACTGTTGTACTTTTTATCTCGTCTCTACTAGTATTTTCTTTTGGACTTTTAGCAGATCAATTAGCTGCTATAAGAAGAAATATAAAATGAGTCAGGTAAAAATTTTACTAATTAATCCTCCTTTTTTTTTAGAAGAAAGGTACGGTAAAAAATTGAAGCATTTTGGAGCATTAAGCGAACCCTTAGGGTTGGCTTATTTAGCTGCTAATTTAGAATCTCATAATTATCCGGTCAAGATATTGGATTGCCCGGCTCTTGGCATTCATCCTGAAGATATTGTTAAAGAGCTAATTAAAGATACTTATGGCCTAATTGGATTGACGATGCTAACACCAATGTTTGCCAAAGTTAAACAAACAGCCGAGATAATAAAAAAAACCTGTCCTAAAGCTAAAATAATCGTTGGCGGAGCCCATCCGACCGCTTTACCCAAAAGAACTTTGGAAGAGATACAAGAGCTTGATTATATCTGCGTTGGAGAAGGGGAAAAAACTATCGTCGAACTTGCGCAAGCCCTGGAAGGAAAGAGGCATCTTGATCAGATAGCCGGTCTGGCTTTTAGGGAAAATGGCCAGATTGTTTTAAATCCACCCAGAGAACTTGAAAAAAATCTGGATAATTTCCCTTCGCCGGCCCGACACCTTCTGCCAATAAAAAAATATAAACTGACCGCCACCAGAACCCAAAAGAACTCGTTTTGTCCCACCATCATAGTAGCCCGAGGATGCCCTTTTAACTGTTCCTATTGTTCTCATCCGTTTGGCAGAACCTTCAGGCACCATTCAGTTGAAAGAGTTATTCAGGAGATAGAAAGCTTGATAAAAGAATACCATATTTCCGAATTTAATATGGAAGCCGATAATCTCACAGTTGACAAAAACTTTTTAACCTTGCTTTGTCAAGAGATAATCAAAAAGAAATTTAATCAGAATGTCAGATGGACCTGCGAAAGCAGAATGGATACCGTTGATAAAGAACTGCTAAAAATTATGCATCAGGCCGGCTGCTGGCAGATAAGCTATGGCGTAGAAAGCGGAGTTCAAAGATTGTTAGATTTGATTAATAAAGGAGAGACTCTGGAAGATATGGAGAAAACCTTTGCTATAACTAAAGAAATTGGAATTACCATCAGAGGTTTTTTCATGCTCGGCTTGCCTACCGAAACTTATCAGGAAAGCTTGCAAACCATAGAATTTGCTAAAAGTTTAGACCCGTTTTGGGCTCAATTCACAATTACCACTCCCTATCCCGGCACATCTATGTTTGAGACGCTGAAAGCCAAAGGAGAAATCAAAACTTTTAATTGGGAGCACTATAACACCTGGACAGGCTGGAAAGAAAGCGAAATGGTTTACTTGTTTAAAAACAGGACTTTAAAAGAATTAAAGTCTCTGCAAAAAAAGGCTGTTATGAGTTTTTACCTCAGGCCAAAAGTATTTTTCAGATTTATCAAAAGCGTCAACTCATGGGCAACCTTTAAAAAATACCTGCAAGGATTTTTGATTCTGCTAAAAGTCAAATTAGAAAAATCGCATCAAATATGAAAATCCTATTAATCAATCCTCCAACTTCAGATTTAATTCTGACTAACCTGCCTAAAGTATTGGCCCAAGAAGACCCGATGCCTCCTTTGGGATTAATGTATGTAGCCGCTTATTTAAAAAAACACACAAACCACGAAATCAAAATACTGGATTGCTTGATAGAAAAAATTAATCGCCAGCAGCTGGAAACAAGAATTGAGCAAGAGCGACCGGACGTAATTGGCATAACATCTCTGACTTTCACTTTAATTGATGTCCTTAAGACAGCCAAAATTGCTAAACAGGTAAACTCGGACATTAAAGTCGTTTTGGGCGGCCCTCACGTTAATATTTACCCCGAAGAAACGCTTAATTTTCCAGAAATAGATTACTTAATTTTAGGAGAAGGAGAAAAACCAGTTAAAGATTTGATAGACAATTTAGGCCAGACTAAAAACCTGTATAATTTTAAAGGAATCGCCTTTAAGGATAATCATAAAATTATTAATCCGGGTCCAAGAGAGTTAATTGAAAATTTAGATGAATTGCCTTTCCCCGCCAGAGACCTTGTTCCTAATGAAAAATATTCATCTGTTCTGTCAGAAAACAATCCGGTAACAACTATGTTTAGCAGTCGCGGATGTCCTTTCCGATGCACCTTTTGCAATCGAGCACATTTGGGAAAAATTTTCCGGGCTCGTTCAGCTAAAAATGTGGTTGATGAAATGGAAGAATGCAAAAGAATGGGCATTGGAGAAATATTTATTTATGATGATACTTTTACTATAAATCGGCAAAGGGTTTTAGACATTTGTTCGGAAATAGAAAAAAGGAAATTAAAAATTTCTTGGGACGTTCGAGCTCGAGTAGACACAGTTGATCAAGAAATTTTAGAAGCTATGAAAAAAACTGGCTGTCAAAGAATCCATTATGGCGTGGAAGCCGGCACTCAAAAAGTCCTTGATGTCATGAAAAAAGGAATTACTTTGGAACAGGTTGAAAAAGCCTTTAAATTAACACAAAAGGCAGGAATTCAAACCCTGGCTTATTTCATGATCGGCTCTCCTAGAGAAACCAGAAAAGACATTTTCCAAACAATTAAATTCGCCAAAAAAATTAATCCCGATTTTGTTTGTTTTTCCATCACTACGCCCTATCCGCTAACAGAACTTTACTCGCAAGGATTAAATGAAAAAATACTGCCTTATGATTACTGGAAAGAATTTGCTAAAAATCCCCAGTCGAATTTCGTCCCTTTTGTCTGGGAAGAAAAATTGTCCCGCAAGGAATTATTTTTATTATTTAAAAAGGCCTACCATTCATTTTATCTCCGGCCCAGCTACATTTTGAAAAAAATTCTTCAGTTAAAATCAGCCAAAGAATTATTAGATAAAGCTAAAACAGCTTTGGGCGTTTTAAAAATTTAATTCTAGAAATAAAAATGCGAAAATCGATATTTCTTTACTTAAAAAAATATTCCTATCTATTTGGAATATTTTTGTTTATTATAATTCTGTTTAGAGCCGACCTCGGAACAATTCTACAAAATATCAAGGATGTTAGGCCTTTTTATTTAGTTATTGGCGCTTTGTTTGGCATGCCTATTCTGATAATAAAAAGCTTTTGTTGGAATTACCTTAAAAAGAAACAGAACATTCATTATTCTTTTAAAGATTCTTTTTTAATGTATGGAGCCGGATTATATATAGGCGGCGTCACCCCAGGCAGAATAGGAGAAGTAAGTCGAGCTTTTTACTTAAAAAAAGACGGGCATTCTTTTGGAAAATCTTTAGTTAGTATAATATTAGAACGATTGGCCGACTTTACTATTCTATTAACTTTCATATTTATTGGCTCATTATTCCTGCTTAAAATTTTCCGGCAACAAATTTTAATCTGCCTGGCTATTGTTTTATTTTCAATTTTTATAATCGTTTTATCCCTGAAAGCGCGCTTAATTAAATCCGGAATTAAGAAAATATTCTCAATCTTTATTCCTAACCGACATCAAAAATCCTGGAAACTAAATTTCCAGGACTTTATCAGCGATATTAAGGTCTACAAAATCAGAGATTATGTATTCGTTTTTCTGATTACCGCAATTTCTTGGATTTTTTATTGCGTTGAAATATACATTATAGCTCAAAGCGTTAATATCACTACGGTTCCTTTTTTGCATCTTTCAGTAATTGTTGTCATGGTTGGTCTAATTACCTTAATTCCAATCTCTATTTCGGGGATTGGGACTCGTGACGCGGCTTTAATACTTTTTCTGACTCCGTTCTTAATTCCCAAAGAACAAATAATTGTCTTTTCTTCCTTAATCCTTTTAATATATTTGTTCCATACTTTTATTGGATTTGTTTGCTGGCTAATCAAGCCTATTTAACCAAATTCATCAGCCAGCCTTTGTTCCGGGACAAGCTTGGCTCAACCGGTTCTATGGGGCTGGACCCGAGATTGACAACACTTGCCTGCTTAACAATTTCCTTGCTTAAATCATCAGGGTAGCCAATAATATATTTCACCTTGAATTTCTCAAAAGCAGATTCCAGTTTATTCTCCTCCACCAAGCTTTCAAGAGTTTTAGTTCGAAAAATAATCATGGATTTGTCAGTAAGATAATTTAGATGATACAGACAACTGCCGTGCACGTTTAAAGCAATAACGTCTTTATCATTAATATTTAAGGGCTCAATTAATTGACCATAGGCCTCCATTTGAAGTACGCTTAGGTTATCATAGGACCTTCCTAAAAACACGTGGTTGGCCAAAATAAAGTTATAGATGGCCGCCCCGAAAATCAGTATTTGCATCCAGATTATTTTATTCCTTTCCAGATTAAAATGATTGGAAATCACCTGGACGATTGTGAGGATACCCAAGGTTACTCCTAAAGCAATCGCCCAGCCAAAATCCACCAAATGGTTTCGGCTAACCAAAACAACAAAGGACATTAAAAATATAGCCGAAAGAATCCAGAAAACGAAAAACTGATATAAATATTTATTTTCCTTTTTTAGATAACCCAGTCCAAAAAGAAGCAACAGGAAAATGAAAGGGCCACCAATATCTTCTAAGGAAAAAAATCTGAAAACATGCCGAGCGCCGATAATCAAGCTGACCTTTAATCTTTCCAAAATAGAAACTCCTTTAGCCCCAATGTTTTTCATCAATTTTGCCTTTTCTATTTTATCTACCGAGAAACCTCCTTGGTTGTATTCTTCCAACTCTTTTGATAAAAAATCATCTTTGTTAAAATGATAAGTATAGGGATCAGGATAAAGATGCCCGTAAAAACTGAAATCTGTACTTGCCTTTCTATCCAGAGAATCACCTAAGAGAAGGTCAAAATAAATTGATTCTTGAACAAAATTAGGTAGCCAAAAAACACCCATTAGTAGAATGTAAGGAATCAATATAAATATTAAAGCTTCTTTTCTTTTTTTCCAAAGAAGAAACAAAACTAAAAAAATAGGCAGAAGAATAAAACATTCTTTACAAAAAACTGCTCCGGCCAAGAAAATACCGGCTAAAATCCAAAAGATTCTTGCATATTTCTGGGACCCTTTTTTCTCCGCTTGCAAATAAAAAAAGAAAAAGAGCGCTATAAAAATTAAAGCAAATTCATAAGAACCCACGGAATAAGACATTCTCCAATTAAAAGGCAGGAATATATAGACTAAGGCAAACAATAATCCTGTTTTCCAATTAAACAAATTAGAAACTAAGATAGTAAAAATTATTAAAGCCAGAGCATTTATAATTACAGATATCAAAGCCAATTGATTTAAAGACGGAGAGTCAAAAACTTTCAAAACTCCGGCATATAAAAAAACGGCAAGCTTATTGCCAAGATCAGATATTTCCCCTTCTTCGCTCACTAAAGAGGAAGGTAAAACCACATTAAGTTCGTTTTCTAAAGAAAAAATCCCCGTTTCATTAAAATTTCTGGCTATATTAATGTTAATGCCTGCTGCATTAGGCGAATATCCTTTAAATAAAATAGGAGAATACCAAACAGCTATAGCTAAAATAAATACAGCCATCAAAAATATGCTAATAAATAAAAAATGTTTAGCTTGATTTTTTTGACTTATTAACGACATAATATTTTTATTGTTTTATCTTATTATTTTTTTGAAAAACTAAAAGACAAATCATCATAATTGCAGCAATCAAAGCTCCTGAAATCCAAAAATAAAGAGCTGAATCCCAGCTAAAATTATCTATAAGAAAACCAGTGCCAACTCCGGTTAAGGCAGCACCAATATACCCCCAACCATCAATAAAACCAGTAGCTGAAGCAGCTCTCTCTTTGGTGCCTAAATCCATTGGAATAGCTGTAACTATTAACATGTGAGGTCCAAAAGTTAAAAATCCAATAATAGCCAAAACGATTAAGCTCAAAACCCAAGCTTCTTCTGGCAAAGAAGGAAACAGAAAGCTAAAAATAGCTAAACCAATTAACATTATTATAGCCATGGGTGCCCTTTGGCTTTTGTATATCTTATCCGAAGCCCAGCCAGCAAAAAGAGCGCCAATTATTCCGGCTAATGGGAAAATTAATGCCTTATAAGCAGCTAAAGAAATATTGGCTTTTTGAACTTCAAAAAAATATGTTGGTGCCCAATCTAAGAAACCGTAACGAACAATATTAAGACCAAAAAGAGCAAATGAAGCCAACCAAATACCCTTGTTTCTAATAAGCAAATTTAAACTATGTTTTATGCCTTGATGTTTAATAATTTCTTTTTCCGTAGGCTCAAAACCTTCTTCTTCGCAGTTTTCCCTAATTTTAAAGAACCAATGGAAGGCTGAGACTAAAGCAACACAAGCAGGTAGAAGAAAAGCCCAACGCCATCCCAGGGCGCCAACGATAAAACCAGCCAAAACCCATGAAGCAGCAGAGCCGAAGATATATGATGAGCCCAAAATCCCTGAAGCTTTGCCTCTTGTTTGGGGGGGGAACCAGCCAGCTATTGTTTTGACAACTGGCGACCAGCCCATTGATTGAAAATATCCATTTAATGCCCAAAGCAGAATCATTCCCGCCAACCAGCCAGAAGTAAAGCCAAAAATTATATTGATAACAGAAGAAACTAAAAGTCCGATAAAAACTATTTTTCTAGAGCCAAATTTATCGCTTAATTGACCATTAACAAATTGGCCAAAAGCATAAGCAAAAAATAAAGCGCTTAATATAAAACCAATCTCTGTCTTGGTAATTCCAAATTCCTCGATTATGCCAGGGATGGCAACTGAAAAATTAACTCTGATTAAATAGAAACTAGCATAGGTTACCCATGCTGTTACAATTATCCTTTTTTTCCAATGGCTTAATCTTTTTATTTCTTTATTCATAAATTATTTCCAAATTTTTTTAGCTCTTTCTAAATCTTCATCTGTATCTATTTCTGTCCAGACGCTGTTAATATTAGCTGTTTTTATTTCTATATTACGATTAACTAATTCCTGAATAAAATCGGTTAGATATGCTCTTTGAAATTCTTTAGCATTTTGAAAAGGATCTTCTTTTTTATATTTACTAAGTAAATCATGATAAACTTCTTTAATTATTTTAGTTCCTTTGTCCGTAAATTTTGCCAAACCTATAAACTCTCCTTGGGCTTCATTTATTTTTACTACATCTTTGCCTATCTTAACAACTTTTCTGTTTTTAGCTTTAACCAATTCCGCTTCAGGTAAAGGATGTTTAATTCTCCCTTCATAATGCTTTTCCCAGTCCGTATCAACGGTTAAAACAATATCTCCTTCAATTTCTAATAGTTTTTCTAAAATATCTCTACTAAAAACTATATCAGAATAGGAAAAGATAAATCCTCCATCCATTTCTTTTTCAGCACAAAAAAGTCCCCTGACTATCCCCGGAACTTTATACTCGCTATCATCAATAAATTTTAAATCAGTATGATTATTTACAATTATTTCTTTGCAATACCCAGTTACTACGACTATATCATTAATACTGAATTCAGCAAAAACATCTAACTGTCTCTGGATAATAGTTTTGTCATTAATACTTAACATGCACTTAGGCATATTATTAGTAATGGGATACAATCTACTACTTAAACCACCTGCCAAAATAATAACTTTATTTGGATTCATATTTTTTATTTTAATTCAATTGATTAATTGTTTGCCAAAATTTACGTTTTATATATAAAGTTAAAAATTTCCTTCTTAATTTTTCTTTTTCAAAAAGATAGCCAAAACGATTATTCCCAAAAAGGAATCCTTTGCCATCAGAATTTTTCCTTTGTTTTTTATTATAGATTTCGGTGATTTCATTAATCATTTTAATTTTTTCTTGAAATATTTTTGGTTTAAAAACCGGTAAGTTTTCTTTATTAGAAAAAATATCTTTCCTTAAATTATTACTTAAAAGTCCATATTCGCTAATAAAAGATAGAAGGAAATTAGCCATTCCTAATGGCTGAAAAATAATATAAAAATCGATTAATTTGCTTTTTGCGCCAAAATTTATTTTAATTTTTTTATAAGATTTAATAGATAGTTCAAGCGATTGTTTTGGGCTTTTTACAAAATTAGTAAAAATCCGCCTATCTTTAAAAGTGTTTAAATATATATTTTTATACTTTTTATCTAAAAAGGAATTGTTAAAAAAATTTGTTTTATGAATACCTAAATCCTTAATATGAATAAATTGACATTTTTTATTCATCCAATCAGATAAAGAAAAAGCTGCTTCGTAACTAATTAAAAGACCTTGATGTAAAATATCAATCAATTCCCTTATAGCTTTTTTTTGTTCAAGCTTAAACCAATTTTTCCGTAATTCTTTAAATTTTTCTGAAAACGAATTGCTAATATTATTACTAGTAATAATATTGATTTCTTCCATGATATATACGCAATCTTTTATTACTTCAAAAATTTTTCTTACGGGCAGTTCTTTCTTAGCATAAAAAGGTATAACAGAATAAATTGCTCCCAATGATTCCTCTATACGAGCTGCGCTTAAAATATTTCTTTGTTCTTTATTAAAATTCATTTTCTCAAAATTCAAATCTCTTTTAATGTCTTTTTTTTGGTATAAAAGCCGATTCCCATTAGGCCAGGCATATGTTGCCCAAGGATCAAAATAAAGTAATTTACGATAATGTTTTTCTGAAATAACTGTTACTTTATGCATCATTAAATGCCTCGTCTTTAAGGAAAGAACCGGACTAGCGGGAATATGCATTGTTTCAGCATCATCAGAAAAAACTGCCCAAAAATCCATATCCGATATACCTGGAACCGGGATACATCCATATTCAAACAAAGCAATCAAACCAGGAGTTTTTTTTGCTTTATCAATCAATACGTTTCTTACTTCTTGGTAATCTGCTTCAGAATATTTAATCGGAAAATCATAAATACGCCAATTATCTATTTTTATATTTTTTCCATTTTCAGACATACTTTTTATACCATTTTAAACACTCTTTTACTTGCTTTTCCAAACTGAATTCCTGCTTGGCTCTCAGATAACCGGCCAAGCCGAATTTTTTTGCTCTTTCAGGATTTTCCAACAAATCAAGAATCTTTTCAGCCATAGTTTTAATATCCAGAGGATTAACAATATAGCCGGTCTGGTTATCAATTACGATTTCCGGGATGCCGCCGAAGCAGGTGCCAACAACTGGTTTTCGACAAGCCATGGCTTCAAGATTAATCAAGTTAAAAGGGTCTAAATAGATGGAAGGAGTCACTACAACTTTACTGCTGAAATAGGCGCTGGTTCGTTCCTGTTCTTCTATCCAGCCGGTTAAAATTAAAGGCACTTTTTCTTTTTCGGCTATCCTTGACATCTGAGAAGCGTAGCTGTCTTTTTTCCCGGCTACTAACAAGACAGCTTCCGGAATTTCTCGATTCACCAAGCTCATGGCCTGGATAATTTTTTCTCCGCCTTTCAACCCGCTTAACCGGCCGATAAAAAATACGGGTTTTCTGTTGACCAGATTATATTTATTCTGGAAATCATCAAGCGCTAGCTGGCTAACTCGCCATTGATTTAAGTCTATTCCATTGTGGATTACCTGGACATTAGTTATCCCGTTCTGCTCCAAAGCGTCTTTCAGGGCCTGGCTAACCGCAAAAATTCTATCAACATATTTTAGATAATGTTTAACAATCAGATTACGCAAAGGATTGTATCTTTTTTTAAATCTCTTAATCTGTTGCCATGGAGTAATTTTATAATTAAATTTTTTAGGAATAGATAAATTATTTTTATCAACAAACTCTTCTAATTTACCATAATGAAATAACATTACATCATGAGCAGTTAAAAAAACTGCTCGGCTGTATTTTTTAGCTATTTTTAAACAATAATATGACAAATAATGATGAACGATATGAATATGAGTCACATCCGGCTGAATCTGTTTAAAAATCTGTTTAACCTGGCTGATTGTTTGGAGATTGTAAAGACTTAAGTAAGATCGCCAACGTTCATCGTAATCGGTCTGAATCCTAAAAATTTTTAAGCCGAATTCTTTAAACTGTCCGGCTTGTTCTTTTTTGCGAGTAGTCGTCACTACAAAAACTTGGTGTCCTAACTTTTGCATAGAACAAGCTAAATTAAAAGCAACTGCCCCATCTCCTCCCCAGCTTTCTGGAGGAAACCTATCTTGTAATAATAAAATCTTCATGTTTTACCGATTAATCTTTTAAAATAAAATAAAATCCTGTTCGGTTTAGACAAAAAAAGCTTTAATGATTTAAAAAATTCTCGCGGATCAGTCATTTTCTTAACTAAATCCAGCCGGGCCATTCGACTCTCCAGTTGCTGGCTGAAATTCTTTAAATCCTTAGGACAAAATTCTTTTGTTCTAATCATTCCTTTGCCCCGCGCCTGGGTGGCAACTGCTAAATTACTTGGGGTAACTTTTTCTGCCAAATACTTCTTTTTGACAACAATTTCGTACAATTTAGTACCAATCAACGGCGTGGCAAACAGTAAGTCCGGCTTAACGTCAAATTTTTTATAAAGCCTGAAGGCAAAATCGATCGTCTTTTGAATTTTAGCCTTAGTTTCTCCTGGAAAACCGATGACAAAAGACGACTCTAATTTTATTTTTAATTTCTTACACCAATGGGCTACCCGAATAATATTTTCGAGTTTAAGGCTTTTGTGAATTATTTTATCCAAGGTCTCTTGATCGCCTGACTCAGCGGCCACAATCAGCTTCTGACAACCTGACTGTTTCATCTTTTTTAGCAATCCTTCGTTTAAGGTATCGGCCCTGACACCATTTGGTGTATCCCAGCCAATATTAAGATTGCTTTCTAAAATTTGATTGATAATATCTTCGCATCTTTGGGGATTAAAAGTAAAATTATCATCTTCAAAGGAAATATGCCTAACGCCATATTTATGAACAACCTGGCTAATATGAGAAAAGACGTAATCGGCCGAATGAGCTCTCCAAAGCCGGCCCATATGAAGATGAATAGAGCAGAAAATGCAGTTGTAGGGACAGCCCCGACTGGTTATCATTGAAATTGAACGACTATATTTGCCGGGACGAGACGATAAACCTTTTCCCAAAAAATGAAAATATCTTTCCATGTCAACCAGATGATAAGCCGGCAAAGGCAAACTATCCAAATCTTTAATTAGCTCCGGTCGATTGTTTTTTATTTCGACTCCGTTTTGGGAGCTCCTTGAACGGAAAATCAGTCCCTTAATATTATTGTAAGGACTTTTGTTTTCCAAAGCCTTGACCAATTCAAGCATGGCTATCTCGCCTTCTCCGGCCACCACCACATCCACTTCTGGATTTTCTTCCAAAAACTGCCTGCCTCTAACGCTAAAATGAGGCCCACCGGCCACGACAAAAATATTAGGGCTGATTTCCTTGATTAAACGAGCAACTTGAATAGTGTTTTCAATTTGACTGGTAAAAGGACTGGTAATCCCGACTATATCGGGACTCTCCTTGTCAACAATTTGTTTTAGATAATCACTAGATACTCCGTGATGCGTATACTCCGGATATTCGGTAATTCTAGTATTATCAGAAATAAGGCTGTCAAATATTTTTACCGGCACGGAATTTTTTTCCAATACCGCAGCTATATACATTAGCCCCAAAGGCAAGCCTAGCCTGACTCCTTTAGCTCCACGTCGATGTACTTTAGAAGGATTAATTAATAAGACCTTCATATTCTCTCTAAAATTTTGTTAAATGATCTATTTTTTAGTTAGCCAAAAATTATCTAAAATCAAATCATCCATCCCAGTACTATAAAAACACCTAATTGCTTCAATCGGCTTACAAACAATCGGCTCTCCATTAATATTAAAAGATGTATTAAGAATAATCGGTAATCCGGTAATGTTTTCGAACTCCTTAATCAATTGCCAATATTTATGATTGCTTTTCTCATTAATTGTCTGCAAACGCCCAGTTCCGTCAACATGAACAACTGCTGGGATTAGTTTTCTCTTGTCCGGTTTGACCAGATAAACCCTTTCCATAAAAGAGGCTGGTTCGTCGTGTTCGAAATACTCGCCCACCTTTTCTTCTAAAATAGACGGAGCAAAGGGACGAAATAGTTCCCGATGTTTAACTTGGGCGTTTAAAATGTCTTTCATTGAAGCAAAACGGGGGTCTGCTAAAATGCTTCTATTACCCAATGCTCGAGCACCGGCTTCCATTCTTCCTTGAAACCAACCAACAATTCTGCCTTTTGAAATTAATTCAGCTGCTTTTTGAGAAGCATTATCTAAAACAACATATTTTAATTTTATCTGATTAAGCGTCTTTTCTATTTCTTGATTATTAAAACTTGGTCCCCAATAAGAATGTTTCCAAACAAAAGAACGTGGTTTACCTAACAAACAATTATAAACGTAATAAGCGGCGCCCAAGGCATTGCCTGTATCTTACCCAACTGGCTGGATAAAAATGTTTTTAAACCCTGTTTTATAATGAATTTTGCCATTAGCTACACTATTTAATGTTACTCCGCCAGATAAATATAAATTTTCTTCTTTGGTTTTATCTTTAAGATAACTAATCAAATGGAATACAGTTTCTTCAGTAATTTTTTGCAAAGCAGCAGCAATGTCTTGATGTCGTTTATTTAATGGCTCATTTTTCTTACGAGCTGGCCCTAATTTTTTATAGAAATAAGAAGACAATCTAAATTTCCCCTGTAAAATAGTTATCTTGCTATAAGTAAAATATTTTTTATTTAGTTTATAGGTACCGTCCGGTTTTAAAACAACAATATTTCTAAAAATATCTAAGTATTTTCTATAATTCCCGTGTGAAGAAAGACCCATTACTTTACCTTCATCGCCTATATGAAGGAATCCCGAATACTCTGTTGCCTTCATATAAAAAAATGCCAATTGAAGCAGGACGCCTAATCACTTTAAAAGTTTTTATTTGATTTTTTTCACCTAAAGCAAAGCGAGAAGATAAACATTCTCCGCTTCCATCGATAGACAGTAAAGCGGACTTTTTAAATGGCAAGACCAAAAAAGCGCTTGCCAGATGAGCTAAATGATGGTCTATTGAAATAATTTTGCCTTTGTAATTATATCTTTTTTTTAATTGTCTTTTGGCGCGAAAAAATTTCAAGGAATTCAGAAGACCTTGCCAGAGGATAAATGGCATAGCTAAAAATTTCAAATTTAAAGCATATAAAAAAATACTTCCGAATGTTTTGACATCGCCTTTATCCCCAGTACTTATATATGAAATTTTATCTATGGTAATACTCTCTTGATTTAATAAATAATCAATAGAATTAAAAGGAGGTTTATTAGTATGTTTCTCTCTATTTAATCTCTCTTCCTCTATGAATCCCAAAAGCTGGCCATCTTTAATCAAACAAGCAGACGAATCGTGTGAAGAATACGTAATGCCTAAAATATACATGATAATTATTCTTATTTTTCTTTTTTCTAAATTTTATTCCAGAAGATTGCTAAATAATATGTTTGCCATTACAATATAATAAAATGACTCTGTTGAACTTATTAAAAAATAAAATATATCAATTTATTGATAAATTACAGAAATATTTCAAAATTGACTTTTTTTATCTTATTAAAGGTGAATTTTGGTTGATGTTGGGCAGGATAATTAGTATGACGCTTGCCTTTTTGCTTTCTTTAGCTTGGGCTAACTGGATTAGCAAAGAAATCTATGGAAATTATCAATATGTTCTTTCTTTAATAGGTATTATCTCCGTATTTTCCCTTCCAGGAATAGGAACGGCTGTAACTCAAGCAGTGGCCCGAAAATTTGAAGGTTCTTTTATTCACGGATTTAAAACTCAATTAAAATGGGGAATATTGGGGAGTTTATCCGCTATAGGAATAGCAAGTTATTATTGGCTACAAGGCAATAAAAATCTTTCCTTATCTTTTTTCATCGTTGCTATATTTTTGCCATTATTTAATGCATCAATAATCTATTTTAGCTTTTTAATGGGAAAAAAGCTATTTAATATTCAGGTAAAATACGATTCCATTACTCAAATTATCGCCGTATCTGTAATGATTTTAACTCTATTTTCTATTAATAAATTCTTATTTAATTCTTCTAATTATATTATTCTTCTTTTAGTTATAAGTATTTATTTTCTACCAAGAACTATTCTGCGTCTTTTTTTCTTTATTAAAACAAAAATAAAATTTCAACCAAACAAAAGAGAGGATCCTAAAACTATTATATTCGGCAAGCATTTAAGTTTATCAAACATAGTCGATGTTATGTCTAATAATTTAGACAAAATACTTCTTTTCCATTATTTAGGAGCTATCGAATTAGCCGTCTATTCTTTTGCCATCTTAATACCTCATCAAATTAAATATCTATTAAAGCATATTGGAAATTTAGCTATGCCTAAATTTTCTGTTCGTTCTCGAAAGGAAATTAGGAAAACAATTCTTAGAAAAATTTTATCGCTTTGTCTATTAATTACCTGTTTAGTATTTATCTATATAATCATTGCTCCATTTATATATCAAATTTTCTTTCCTAAATATTTAGATTCTGTTTCTTATTCTCAATTATATGCTCTGTCTATAATTCCTTTAAGTTTTTCTATAGGTAGCGTTCTAAGAGCAAAAATGATGACTAAAGAAATTTATCAAATACAAATTATTATTTCATTGACTAGAACAATATTATTTATTATATTAATTCCTTTATATGGAATCTGGGGAGCTGTTATAGGTATTTTAAGCACCAGAATATGTTCTGCTGCACTATCCCTTCTCCTTATTAAAAAAATATAACTAATTTACATTAATTAAATACCTTTCTTTATAGTTAATATAGTTATTCTATCACCTATTTTAATGAAATTCAACACATAAGTCACCCCATGGCTTATTTTTTTCAGCCAATAAAAGAGTTTGCTTTTGATTGTCTGACAGCCTTTTCTTTTAGGCGGGCCGTCAAAACTAATAACTTTAACCGGTAAAAAATTGTATCTGGCCAGCAATCTTTGAATTGACTTTGGGGTAAATTCGTAAAGATGATAAGGACAGGACTTCCTATGTTTTTCCCGATGCTGTTTTAATAAAAAGTTCCTTTTTGAAAAAGGCGATTTCCCTTTTAAAATAGATTTCAAAGCAACCCAAGGATAAAGAGCCATACCCAATAGAGTATAATTGTAAGTGCCGGGAATGTCTATATAAACCAACCCCGACGGCTTTAAAATCCTAAATACTTCCTCTAAAAATAATTTCAAATTATAAACATGTTCTAAAAGGTCTCCTAAATAAACAATGTCAAAACTCTGACTGGGCAAATCAAGGTCTTCAAGAGTTCCTGCTAAAACATCCAAACTTAATTCTTCTCTAGCAAACTTGGCCATAGCGCTGGAAATTTCAACCCCTTTAACTTGATAACCGGCCGCTTCGGCAAATTTTAAAAAATGTCCTCCGGCGCAACCGATTTCCAGCAAAATACCTTCTTTCTTATACTTCTTAATCCGCTTGATTATCTCCCGATATCTCTGCCGGTTACTTTCAAAACTGTCTTGATAGGCAACTTCTGCACCTCCACCGTAATCTTTTGCAAAATACTCCGGGTTGTTATATGAGTTCTTTAATAATTCCTGACTGGGCTTGGGATTCAAGAACATAAAGCCGCATTCAAGGCATTTGACCAGATTATAAAATTGTCCTTGGTATTGATATCCCCCGAAATCAAGGGCTTTTTGATTAACATTTCCGCAAATTGGACATTTTTGAAGCATATTACTTTTTCTCTAAGATTTTTTCTACGGCTTGGAAAACATCCTCAACCTGGATGTCTTTAAGGCATTTCAGATGGCCTTCCCGGCAATAACTGGGAGCTGACGAGATAAAAGAGCAGGGGCCGCAAGGCGGCATTTTTTGGACAATAACGAAATTTCCGCTCGGAGATTGGCTTTTTACATCATGCGGCCCGACAATATCTATAACCGGAGTTCCTAAAGCGTCAGCCATATACAAAGGTCCTGTATCAACGCTAATAAAAAGAGAGAGCTGTTTCAATAATCCGGCCAGCTCTTTTAAATTAAACTCAGTGGCTTTAAAAGACTGGCTATTCATTGAGGATTGAATTCTTCTTATAACCGCCTCATCATTTTTGCTCCCTATAAAAACAACCTTAGCTCCCAGCTCTTCTATAAGCCTGTCTGACAATTTAGAAAACTTTTCGGGCGCCCACTCTTTAATTTTTTTGCCAGCGGTCACCGTGATACCAACCAAAACGGTTTCTTCCCCTAAATGGTTTTTTCTCAAAAAGGCAGCCGCTTTTTTTCTCTGCTTCGGCCCAACAAAAATTTCCTTTTTCTCGCTAGCTTGGTTAATTCCAATAATTTCCAGCAACTTTAGATAATGCCTTAAGGCCAAAGTATCTCTTTGGTATTCTAAGTAATGATTACTGAAAATTCTTGAGACTTTCACTCCTTTGGTTGACCATTTTGAAGTTGTTCCCATCCGATTGGGAATTCCCGCCCAAAAAGGAACCAGATTGTTCAGCATGCCCGGAAGCAAGCTGAAGCTCCAATCAAATTCTCTTTCTCTTATCTGGCTGATTAATTCAAAAACCCCTTTAAGGCCGGGGTGTTTCTCTCTGTCTAAAAGAATAACTTCATCAAGATGCGGGTTGTTAGCCAGAACATCTTTAACCAAAGGGATAACCAGAACGCTTAAAAAGCTTTTAGGATAACGTTTTTTGATTTCCCTGAAAACCGGCGTACTGCAAACCATATCGCCTATCCTAGCTGTTTGAATGACTAAGATTCTTAGCGGCTGGCCATCCTGGATTTTTTTTTTACGAAGATACAAAAAAGGAGACAAAAGAAAACTTAGGCCTAAAAGAATATGCTCTCTGGAGATTTTAATCAATTTGACCATTCTTTTTTGCTAAAAAAGTTAATAATCCTAAAGAAAATAAAATAATATAGAAGGGATAAAGAGGCAATGAAAATCGGGCTAATCCAATAATTGCGCTGAAAAAGAGATTG
>CAYPQZ010000011.1:0-13623 GCA_964413015.1 uncultured Candidatus Saccharibacteria bacterium
ATTTCTTTAATTTATAATTTATTTAATCTTTTAATATTTCCTTTGGCCCCGTTTCTTTTAGCGCCGGAGGCGCTGGTCGAAATTCTACTACGGGGCATAATTTATTCTGAGCTTGCGGCTTTCTTGCCCGCTTTTATCTTAACGACCTCATCTAAATATCTAATCCCCTTGCCTTTATAAGGCTCGGGCTTACGCTGGCTTCTGATTTTGGCGGCAATCTGGCCAACCAGCTGTTTGTCCATGCCTGAAACGGTAATAATGTTCTTTTCCACTTTAAATTCTATGCTTTCCGGGGCCTCGATTTCAACTGGATGAGAAAAGCCAATGGCTAAAACCAGATTGTTCCCCTGTAACGAAGCCCGATAACCAACTCCTTGAATTTCCAGTTTTTTTTCAAATCCTTCAATCACCCCTTTAACCATATTGAAAATCAACGCTCTAAACAGACCCCAGAGAGCAACAATGTTTTTTGATTTCCCTTTGGGGCTAACCAATAATTCTTTTTGCCCTTCGGATAAATCTTTTAAATCTAATTTAATCTGTGGATGAATTGGCTGGATTAGTTCGCCTCTAGGACCTTTTACTAAAATTTGGGCGTCAGCTATCTTAACTTCGACGCCTTTGGGAATTATAATTGGTTGTTTGCCTATTCTTGACATAATAATATGCGATTTACCATATTTCACAAAGCACCTCTCCCCCTAATTTTTTCTCTTTAGCTTCCCGGTTAGTCATCAGGCCCTCAGAAGTGGAGATAATAATTAAGCCGAAACCTTGCCTAATTGGCTTTAATTCGTCTTTTTTAATATAGACGCGCAAACCGGGCCGGCTAATCCGTTTGAGACTGTTAATAACCGGAAGATTATTTTTGTATTTCAGTTCAAGCTTAATTACTTTCTTAGATTTCTTCCCCTGAGTGTCAACTTTGTCAACCAATTTTTCCTTTTCCAGGATTTTCGCTAAATTAAATTTGATTTGGGAAAAAGGAATCATTACTGTTCTGTGCAAAACAGCTTGGGCATTTCTTATTCTAGTTAACATATCTGCGATTGGATCCATGGTTTGTATTTCGTATCTCGTAGCTCGTATTTCGTATAGAAATACCAAATGCCGGCTACCAGCTACTTTTCTTGACTCCTGGTATTTCTCCTTTATTGGCCAATTCTCTGAAGCAAATTCGGCAAAGACCAAAATTTCTTAGATAACCTCTTTTCCTGCCACAGCGAAAACAGCGTCTGACAATCCGCGTAGAAAACTTTGGCTTCTTTTTTGCTCTGGCAATAACTGATTTCTTTGGCATGTTAATGCTAATTTTGTCTTAATTTATGAGCGTATCGGGAATCCTAATAATTTAAACATCTCTTTGCCCTCTTCATAAGTTTCGGCTGTAGTTACTACAGCGATTTCCAGTCCAAAAATACTTTTGGCGCTTTCTGCTGAAATTTCCGGGAAAATAATATGTTCTTTAATACCGATATTTAAATTGCCTTTTTGGTCAATATTCTTTTCCGGTAAGCCACGAAAATCACGACTTCGGGGCAAAGCTACATTTATTAACCTGTCTAAAAAATCGTACATCAGCTGTTTTCTTAAAGTAACCGCCAAACCGACAACCATCCCTTCTCTTATTTTAAAACCAGACTCGGATTTTTTGGCCTGGCAGGATTTTGGCTTTTGACCAGTTATTAAAGCTAAATCATGAGCTATCTCTTTTTGAAATTTCTCATCCTTATCTGATGGATTAAATCCAGTATTAACGACTACCTTAGTTATCTTAGGTACGGCCAAATCGTTCCGATAGCCAAATTTTTCCTTCATAGCCGGAATAACCTTTTTCTGATATTTTTCCTTGATACTTTGCATAAGAATTTTTAATTTTTAATTTTTAATTTTGTAAATAAATCTTAATTTTTAAACATTAAAAATTAGAAAATTAGAAATTATATTCATATTTCCTGTTGGCATTTCTTACAAATCCGGTATTTCTTTTTTCCAACCAGCTTGTATTCAATTCTCGTCGGTTTGCCGCATTTAGGACAAATCAGTTTAACGTTAGAAGCGTCAATCGGTTTAGCCAATTCAATAACTTGGCCTTTTTCCCTTTCCTGCCTGGGACGGCGATGTTTTTTAGCAATGTTTACTTTCTCAACTACAATCCGGTTAGACCGCGGCAAAGCTGACAAAACCTTGCCTTTTTTACCCTTGTCTTTGCCGGTAGTTACTAAAACATTGTCTCCCTTTTTAATCTTCATAATACTTCTGGGGCTAAAGAAACTATCTTGTCAAAGCCGCTTTCTTTTAATTCTCTGGTAACTGGTCCAAAAATCCGACCGCCCTTAGGATTATGCCCTTCAACAATAACGGCTGCGTTTTCGTCAAAACGGATATAGGAGCCGTCTTTTCTTCGAAAAGCTTTTTTTTGCCTGACAATTACCGCTTTAACTATATCCTTTTTTTTAACTGCCTTTCTAGGCTCAGCCAGTTTTACCGAAGCGACAATAATATCGCCAATTTGGGCATATCGTCTTCGACTGCCTCCTAAAACTTTAAAACACTGGATTAACTTAGCTCCACAGTTATCAGCCACTTTCAATTTTGTTCCTGCTTGTATCATGATATTCTCTACGAATTACGAATTTACTACGAATATACTAAATCGCTTCTGGAAATTTTTCGTATATTCGTAAATCATTCGTATTTTGTAGCTATAGTCCACTTCTTATCTTTACTAATTGGCTGGCATTCTTGAATAATCACTTTATTCCCTTTTTTGAACTTATTCTGTTCGTCATGAGCTTTGTACTTTTTGCTGATCTTGTAACGCTTTCCATACTTAGAATGCTTTTGATACCGGTCAACTAAAACTACCACGGTTTTATCCGCTTTATCGCTAACCACCGTTCCTCTGAAAAAACGGCCTTTCTTTTCAGAAGATATGACATCCTTTTTTGACTGGTTAATTCTCTTTTTCATGTTTAGATTGGTTTAATAAGGTTAAAATTCTAGCAATGTCCCTTTTTAACCCGGTAATCTGTTTGACATTTTTAAGCTTCTTAGAAGCTAAATCAAACTTAAGTTCACCTACCTTATGTCTATTCTCCTGCAATAAATCCTTTAATTCTTTTTCTGTTTTTTGACGTAATTCTTTTGCTTTCATGCTAATTTTATCTTAATTTATTAACGTAGCGAAATAAATTTAGCTACAAAATCTTACAGCCTCCTTAGACGAATGGATCAAACCCTTTAGCGAATAACAAACTTTGTTTTAACCGGCAGTTTATGTCCGGCTCGACGCATAGCTTCTTCAGCCATTTCCTGGGGAATGCCGTCCATTTCGAAAATAATCCGGCCTGGCTTGATTGGCATAACGTAATGGTCAACGCTACCTTTGCCTCCTCCCATCGGGACTTCCACTCCTTTCTTAGTTATCGGTTTGTCCGGAAAAACTTTGATCCATATTTTACCTCCGCGCTGGACATACCTAGTCATCGCGCGTCGAGCAGCTTCAATTTGCCGGGCAGTCAGCCAACATTCTTCCATAATCTTCAACCCAAAAGAGCCAAAGGATAATTTGACCCCGCGCGTTTCTTTGCCCTTGCCGCGCCGGCGGCCTTTTTGCCATTTTCTATGTTTTACTTTCTTAGGCGTTAACATGATCTGATTATGCTTAAAAATTGAAAATTAGTCGAAGATTTCTCCTTTGTAAATCCAGACTTTTATACCGACCGTTCCGTAATTAGTGTAAGCAGTTGACTGAGCATAGTCAATATCCGAACGCAAAGTTTGTAAAGGGGTTTTCCCTTTTTTTAACCATTCTTTTCGTGCAATCTCAGCGCCATTTAACCTTCCGCTAACCATGACCTTAGCCCCTTTGACTTCTTGATTTTGCACAATCTTGTCTAAAGCCTGTTTTAAAACTCTGCGATATGGCATTCTTTTTTCAAGCTGGCCAACCATTTCCATAGCCATAATTGAAGCATGTGCAGTCGGTTGGCCGACTTCTTCTATTTCCAAACGGATTTCTAGCTTAGTCGGCTCAATTCTGTCTTTTTCAATAATCGCTTTCAGCTCTTTTTTAAGATCTTCCGCTCCGCTGCCGCCTCGGCCGATAATCAGACCCGGGCGAGAAGCCCCAACAATAATATTGATGGCATTAACTGACCGTTCTATATTTATCGAATTGACTCCAGCTTTATCTAATTTTTTCTCGATAAAACTTCGCAATTCAACATCTTGCTTTAGAAAATCTTTGTATTTGCTTCGATTAAACCATTTTGATTTCCAATCGTTGACTATGCCTAATCGAAAAATGTATGGATGAACCTTGTGCCCCATAATTTATTTTGTTAGATACTCTTTCTTCTAAAAATTTTTTTAGCATTGCCAAAAGTCTGTCGGCTGAAGAATTTTTTCTTTGACTGAGAAGTTGTCCGATACGGCTTAGGTGGTGAAATTTTCTTTGGTTTTAAGACATTCTTCTTGTTGTCTTCCTCCTTCTCAACCGGCTGGCTGATTTCATTCAGCAAATCGAGAGTGTCTTCTGGCTTTTCCTTTTTGACCTCTTTCTTAACGATTGGCTCAGCTTTTTCTTTAATTAATTTCTCTTCAGCCGGCTGCCTAGCTCTACCCTTCTGATTTAAAACTATCGTCACATGGCTAGTCCGCTTCATTATATTTGAAGCCCGACCCATGGCTCGAGGACGCCATCTTTTTAAAGTCGGCCCAGCGTCAACTAGAATTTCCGAAATATAAAGATTTTCTTTAGGCAAACTGGCATTATGCTGAGCATTGGCTACAGCCGAACGTAAAAGCCTTAAAATTTGGCTAGCCGATCTCTTGTTTAAAAAGATCAGCTGTTGTTCGGCCTCTCTCACGCTCAATCCTCTTATTAAATCAGCGGCTAGCCTGACTTTCCGAGGAGATATTCTTAAATGTTTTAATTTCGCTTTAATCATGCTTCTTATTTGCCTTTCTGTCTAGTAGCTGCTTCTTGTTCTTTCTGCATCCGGCCGCCATGCCTAATAAATTTTCGGGTGAGGGCAAATTCGCCCAATTTATGACCAACCATATCTTCAGTGATAAAAACCGGAATATGTTCTTTGCCGTTATGAACTCCAAAAGTAAAACCCACCATTTCAGGAGTTATAGTGCAAGCTCGCGCCCATGTTTTGATCACTGCCTTGTCTCCCAATTTCAAATTAGCTATTTTTTTTAACAGCCTGGGATCAACGTAGGGTCCTTTTTTTAAGCTTCTGCTCATGATTTTTTCTTTTTAGTTCTTCTTTTTAAAATTAATCTGTTGCTGGCTTTTTTGCTTTTCCTTGTTTTAACTCCATAAGCTAGTTTGCCCCAAGGAGTTTTCGGCCCTTTCCTTAAACCGATTGACTGACGGTTTTCTCCGCCTCCATGCGGATGGTCAGAGGCATTCATGGCTGAACCGCGAACCGTCGGACGCCGGCCAAGCCAGCGACTTCGACCGGCCTTGCCGATAACCGTCACGCTATGCTCCAAATTGCTCAATTGACCAAAACTGGCTAGACAATTTTCCCGAACCATTCTCACTTCTCCGGAAGGCAGCTTTAGATGAGCATAGCCATTCTCATGAGCTATTATTTGGGCGGTGTTGCCGGCCGCTCTGACCATTCTTCCGCCCTGCCCAGGCAGTAATTCAATGTTATAGACAAAACTGCCAGACAGAATATTTTTCAGCTGCATTCGGTTTCCAACTTTCATTTCTGCTTTTTCCTGGCAAATAACTTCGTTGCCCACTTTGATTCCCTTAGGAGCTAAAATGTATCTTTTCTCTCCATCTGAATAATTTAACAGGGCAATAAAACAGCTTCGGTTGGGATCATATTCCAATGAGGCCACCTTAGCCGGAATACCTAGCTTATCACAACGATTAAAGTCTATCAAACGATATTTACGTTTGTGCCCGCCGCCTTTGTGCCTAACAGTAATTCGGCCACGGTAACCCCTTCCAGACTTTTTAATTAATTTTTTGGTCAACTTCTTAGTCGGTTTTTTGACAGTTAAGGCGGAATAATCAACTGAAGTCATGCCTCTTCTGCCGGACGTGGTTGGTTTATAGTATTTCATATTATTACCTTGGCAATAATTCTATTTTCTCGCCTTTTTCTAAAGTGGCAATCACCTTTTTAAATCCTTTTTTCAATCCATGGCGCCATCCCTGAGTTCTTCCTAAACGCCTTTGCTTTGAAGGCAAATGGATAATGTTTACTTTCTTAACTCTCACTCCATAAAGCGCTTCAATAGCCTTCTTGGCCTCAACTTTATTGGTTTCTGGAGAAACCTTAAAAACATATTTATCCTGTTCCGTCAAAAAAGTTGATTTTTCAGTAATTTGCGGCTCTTTAATAAATTGGTATATCTGGATACCCTTCTTGGCAATCGACTTCTTGGAAGCAAATTCCTGTTTGGAAGTTAGCTCTTCCTTTTTTTGCATCGATTCCTTCTCGGCGCGAGGTAAAGGTTTCGGCTGGTCAGCCGAAACCTCCCCAATTTTCTTATCAGGTTTTTTTTCTATTTTCTTTTTTTTAAATTTATCAAATAAAGACACTTTTTGTCTACGAATTACGAATCTACTACGAATATACGAAACCTTTTTTGAGGCCTTTTCGTACATTCGTAAATCATTCGTATTTCGTAGCTTTATAGGTTTTTTCAATTACCTTGATTGAGTCCTGAAGAATTAACAGATTCTTGTAAGTCAGGACATCTAAAACATTCAAATTGTCGGCTCGGACTGTTTTTTTCTTAGGAATATTCTTAAACGACTGGTTGATTTTCAAATCTGTTTTAGGCAAGACGATTAGAAGACTGTTTAAATCCTTTCTCAGCTTTTTGGCTAAAACTTCAATCACTTCAAAAGCCAGTTTAGTTTTTTTCTTTTTCAATTCTATTTTATCCAATAAAACTATTTCCTGGTCGCTTGCTTTGGAAGAAAGAGCCATTAACAAAGCTTTTTGCTTCATTTTCTTATTAATTTTTTTACTGAAATTTCTGTCTTTGGTCGGTCCGAAAGTCACTCCTCCGCCTCGCCAAATTGGAGAACGGATAGATCCATGCCGGGCCCGGCCAGTGCCTTTTTGACGCCAAGGCTTACGACCACCGCCCCGTTTTTCGCTCCGGTCTTTGGTATGAGCTAAAACCTTCCGTGAGTTAGCCATCTGGGCTGTTACTGCCTGATGGAGCAAATCTTTATTTACGGGAACTTCAAAAATGCCGGCTGGTAAATCTAACTGGCCAACCGCTTCTCCTTTTTGATTGTAAACTGTCTCTTTCATATGTTCTGAAAAGCTCAACGCTTAGGCTTATCCCGGAAGTAAATTTTTAAATCGTGGGGTTTGGGCGTGGTGAAGGGGAAAAGATTTAAAAATTCACTTCTGGGATAAGGCCGATACATCGAAGTTCGGCATTTTAAAGCGCGGTCTTCTATTCACTGCCTTTTTTTTCTTGGCTTCTGATTCCTGTTTTTCCAAATCAGCAATCAGCTTTTCTTCTTTCTCTTCTTTAACTTCCGCAATCTCTTTAGTAACCTCTATTTTCAAAAGAGCTCCCTTACTCCCAGGAACAGCTCCTTTGACCGCTAATAGATTATTCTCCTTATCCACCTGAGTTACTTCCAACCCCTGAATAGTTATTTTATCGCCGCCGAGCCGACCAGCCATTTTTTTCCCTTTAAGCACCCTTTCAGGGAAAGCCGAACCAATTGAGCCAGGCGCCCGCTGGGTATGTTTGGTCCCGTGGGAAGCCGGCATGCCGGAAAAGCCATGGCGTTTAACTACCCCCTGGAATCCTTTTCCCTTGGAAATGCTGGTAATTCTGACTATTTCGCCGGGGTTGAACGTAGTAATGTCTACTTTATCACCTAATTTAAATTCCGGCCTTTCTATTTTAAACTCTCTGAGGAATTTCAAGCCGGAATTTAAGGCCTTTTTAAAATGGCCTTTTTGCGGTCGGTTAATTTTTTTTTCTTTGGTTTCCTCAAAGCCAACCTGAACTGCTGAATAACCATCTTTATCCTTGGTCTTTATCTGGACTACAAAACAGGGTCCGGCCTCAATTAAAGTTACCGGGATAACTTGATTCTCCTGCCCAAAAACTTGAGTCATGCCTACTTTTTTCCCTAGAATAAATTTCATAAAAGTCAGCTGCTAATAAAATACCGGGCATTAAACCCGGTATTAACAAGGAATACTGCCAATTGCCAACCGCTTAATTAAAAATAATTATTTTGCGAAAAAAACATACTTCTAAACTATTTTAGAAATTAAATTGTTTTTATTTCAATGTCAATGCCGGCCGGCAGAGTCAAATTCATCAAAGCATCTATAATCTTGGCGCTGGGATTAATAATATCAATTAAACGCTTATGGACCCTCATCTCATACTGCTCTCGCGAATCTTTATGCACAAAGCTGGACCGGTTAATCGTATATTTATGCATTTCTGTTGGCAAGGGGACCGGACCGCAGATTTCAACTCCGTAACGATTAACAGATTCCACGATTTGTTTGACTGATTGGTCAATAAGCTTGTGATCGTATGCCTGAATTTTAATACGAACTTTTTGTTTAACTTCTTTCTCTTTCTCTTTTTTAGGTGCCATTACTTTATTATTTTAGTTACCACGCCGGCGCCTACTGTTTTGCCGCCCTCTCTAAGAGCAAAACGCTGTTTGTTTTCTAAGGCGACTGGAGTTACTAATTTAATCTTTAAATTAACCGTATCACCCGGCATAACCATTTCAGTCCCTTCTGGCAAGACAACGTCTCCGGTAACATCGCTAGTCCTAATGAAAAACTGAGGCTTGTATCCGCTAAAGAAAGGAGTATGGCGTCCACCTTCCTCTTTGCTTAAAACGTAAACCTCGCCTTCAAATTCTTGGTGAGGAGTAACGCTTCCCGGCTTGGTTAAAACCTGACCGCGTTCAATGTCTTCTCTTTTAATGCCTCTTAGAAGGATTCCCGCGTTGTCTCCGGCCTGGCCTTCTTCAAGCGATTTGTTAAACATTTCGATTCCAGTAACCACGGTTTTCTGAGTATCTTTAATTCCGATAATCTCAACTTCGTCATTTAGTTTGACTTTACCCCTTTCAATCCTCCCGGTAGCAACAGTTCCTCGTCCTTCAATAGAAAAAATGTCTTCGATCGGCATTAAAAACGGTTCGTCAACTGCTCTTTTCGGCTCGGGGATGTTCTCGTCAACCGATTTCATTAACTGCAAAATCGGACCGCATTTTGGACAATCTTCCTTGCCGCAACCACATTCTCCAGCCTGCAAAGCCGAGCCGCGAATAATCGAGGTTTTTTCTCCGTCGAATTCATACTTGCTTAAGAGCTCCCTGATTTCCTGCTCAACTAAATCAACTAATTCAGGGTCGTCAACTTGGTCTGTTTTATTCAGGAAAACGACTAAGGCCGGCAAGCCAACCTGGCGAGCCAAGAGGATATGTTCTCGGGTCTGAGGCATCGGTCCGTCTGAAGCGGAAACAACCAGGATAGCTCCATCCATTTGAGCCGCCCCGGTAATCATGTTTTTAATGTAGTCGGCATGACCCGGGCAATCAATATGGGCATAATGCCGCTTATCTGTCTCGTATTCAACATGAGCAACGGCAATCGTCAAGCCACGCGCCTTTTCTTCCGGCGCATTGTCGATGTCGTCAATTCCTTTGTCCTGAGACTTAAAACCAGCTGATTTTAAGCATTTTAAAATAGCTGCCGTTAAAGTAGTTTTGCCATGGTCAACATGACCAATGGTCCCTATGTTAAGATGTGGCTTACTTCTTTCAAATTTCTCAGCCATAAAAATTGTTTACAGACTAATGCTTGCCGACTACTGCTAATTCAGTAGGCCGCAACCATTAACTGCAGAATAAATTTATTAGTATTTTTAATTTATCAATAAAATACCTTTCTGTCAATGAATAACCATCTAATCTTCTTGTTTAAAAGGGCAAGTCTTCTATTTTTACGTCTTTAGTGTCCTGAATGCTCTCTTCGCTTTCCTGCCCCTTCCACTCATTAATGTCCTGATTGACTCTGTCTATTTCAGAAGACTTATCTTCATCCAAATTCTCCTCAAAATCCTCTATTTTGATAACTAGATAAGTTGGCTGACCCTCTTCTATTATAATACACTTTCCGCCTTGTTTTTGCAATATTTTTTTAATAGTTTTCCACAACATATGAATTAATTTTTAATTTTTAATTTTGTAATTTTTAAATAATTTTTAATGTTTTAATGTTTAACAATTAAGATTTAAGATTTATTTATAAAATTAAAAATTAAAAATTCTACTTTTTCTCCCCGATAATCTCTTCGGCTACGTTTTTAGGCACTTCGGCATAATGGTCAAATTCCATGGTAAAATTAGCCCGGCCCTGGGTAAGAGACCGCAAATTGGTTGCGTAGCCGAACATTCCCGCTAAAGGCACCTGGGCGTTAATTACTTTGACTTTGTTCATTTCCTCACCTCGGTCTTCCATTTCTTCAATTTTACCTCTTTTAGAACTGATATCTCCAATAACATCGCCCATAAACTGCTCCGGGGTAATCACCTGGAGCCTCATAATCGGCTCTAAAAGAACCGGGCTGGCTTTTTTAAAGGCCTCTTGTAAGGCAATTGAACCGGCAATTTTAAAAGCCGATTCAGAAGAGTCCACCTCATGAAAAGACCCGTCATAAAGGATTGTCTTAATATCGACCACCGGATAACCGGCCAAAATTCCTTTACTCATAGCTTCTTTAATTCCTTTTTCCACAGCCGGAATATATTCCTGCGGGATGTTTCCTCCCTTAATCGCATTAACGAATTCAAAGCCCTGACCCTGTTCCCGAGCTTCAATCCGCAACCAAACATGGCCGTACTGGCCCCGACCGCCGCTTTGACGAATATATTTTCCTTCAGCTTCCGAAGTGCTTTTAATTGTTTCTTTATATGCCACTTGAGGCTGACCGATATTCGCTTCGACCTTGAATTCTCTTAACATCCGGTCAACAATAACCTCTAAATGTAATTCGCCCATGCCGGAAATGATTGTTTGGCCGGTCTCTAAATCACCTTTGATTCTAAAAGTAGGATCTTCTTCAGCCAGACGCTTCAAGGCCAAAGCCATTTTTTCCTGGTCAGCTTTGGTCTTCGGCTCAATCGCAATAGAGATAACTGGTTCGGGGAAAATTATCTTCTCTAGAATTACCGGATGGTTTGGATCAGTCAGAGTATCGCCGGTAGTAGTGTCTTTTAAGCCAACCACTGCGGCAATATCACCGGCATAAATTTCCTTAACCTCCTCCCTTTTGTTAGAATGCATCCTTAAAATCCGGCCGATTCTTTCCTTGTTGCCAGTGCTTGAATTCAAAATATATGAGCCGCCGGCTAGGGAACCGGAATAGACTCTCAAGTAGGCTAACTGCCCAACAAAAGGATCGGTAGCCACTTTAAAAACCAAAGCCGCCAATGCCTGGTCGTCATGGCTTTCTTTAACTATTTTTTTCGTCTCATCTTTAGGGTCGAAGCCTTCCACAGGCGGCAAGTCAACTGGGGAAGGCAAATAGTCAATCACCGCGTCTATCATAAGCTGGACCCCTTTATTCTTTAGAGCTGAACCGCAAAAAACAGGCACTAAGTTATAGTCGATGACCGCTTGGCGAAGAACCCTTCTTAAGTCCGCTTCTTTAATTTCCCCGTCATTTAAATACGTTTCGGTCAGTTTTTCGTCTTGCTCAACAATTTTTTCCAATAATTTATCATGGTATTCCCGACTTTGTTCTTTTAAATCTTCAGGAATCTTTTCTTCAATCACCTCCTGGCCATAGTCCCCAGCAAACTTGTAGGCCTTCATAGTAATCAAATCAACTACTCCTTGGTGTTTATCTTCCAACCCAATGGGAATCTGCATAGCTACCGCTTTAGGAGTCAATCTTTCCCAAATTGACCTTAAACTCATTTCGAAATTAGCTCCGGTACGGTCTAATTTATTAATCATACAGATGCGAGGTACCTTGAATTTATCCGCCTGATGCCAGACTGTTTCTGATTGCGGCTCAACTCCGGCCACTCCGTCAAAGACTACCACCGCTCCGTCAAGCACCCTTAAAGAACGCTGGACTTCAACCGTAAAATCAATGTGTCCCGGAGTGTCAATTATGTTAATCCGGTATTCATCCTTTTTATCAATCTCTTTTGAAATATAGTTCCGAGGGGACCAAAAACAGGTTGTGGCCGCTGAAGTAATCGTAATTCCTCTTTCTCGCTCCTGCTCCATCCAGTCCATAATAGCTTCGCCTTCATGAACTTCGCCAATTTTGTGGGAAATGCCGGTATAAAAAAGGACCCGTTCAGTCACGGTTGTTTTGCCGGCATCAATATGAGCAATGATACCGATGTCTCTTATTTTTTCAATTGGATACTCCCGCATAAAAAATTTTGTAATTTTTAAATTCTAAATTCTAAATTTTAAACATTAAAAATTAAGAATTAAAAATTATTTTCCTACCAGGAAAAGTGGGCAAAGGCCTTGTTGGCTTCGGCCATTCGATGGGTGTCTTCCTTCTTTTTAACGGCTGCTCCAGTATTTTTAAAGGCATCCAGTAATTCCTCAGCTATCTTCTGAGACATAGGCTTCCCCTTCTTGTCGCGGGCAATTTGAATAATCCAGCGGATCGCCAGAGTAGTTTTTCTTTCTCCACGCACTTCGCGAGGAATTTGGTAATGGGCTCCGCCAATTCTTCTAGACTTCACCTCTACTAACGGGGAAACATTCTTAATTGCCTGGTCAAAAACCTCTAAAACATCCTTGCCTTTTACAGATTTGCCGACAATTCCCAGAGCTTTGTAGAAAATCTTCTGAGCCACCGACTTTTTCCCGCTTTTCATTAAATAATTAATAAATTTAGCGACTAAAGCGTTGTCGTATTTAGGATCTGGAGTAATTGTCTTTTTTATTTTTCTTTTCCTACGCATAAATTTAAGATTAGAGGACAATCCTTAAAATGATGTCCCTTGAGCACAAGGGCGTCATTTTTAGGACTGTTCTTTATCCCCGTTTTCTCCTCCAGCTGTTTCTTCAGCTGATTCCTTTTTCTTAGCAGCTCCTTCCTTTTTAGTGCCATAACGGCTTCTTTTCTGCTTCCGGCCTCCCACGCCTTCAGTATCCAAAACGCCTCTAACTACATGATAACGCACGCCCGGCAGATCTTTAACTCGGCCGCCCCGGATTAAAACTACTGAGTGTTCCTGCAAATTATGCCCCTCTCCGGGAATGTAGGCAGTTACCTCCATACCGTTAGTCAGACGGACTCGGGCAACTTTACGCAAAGCCGAATTAGGCTTTTTAGGAGTAACTGTATGCACCTTCAAGCAGACGCCGCGCTTAAAAGGCGAATGGGTCTTGTTGGGCTTGTTCTTCAGCAAATTAAAACTTTTCCCCAAGGCAGGCGTTTTGGGCTTCTTTTTCGAAATCTTTCTTGGCTTCTTTACTAATTGATGTATTGTCGGCATACCCCGTAGTGAAATTTCGACTTAATAACAAGATGAAATTTCTTTAATTTATAATTTATTTAATCTTTTAATATTTCCTTTGGCCCCGTTTCTTT
>CAYPQZ010000012.1:0-2352 GCA_964413015.1 uncultured Candidatus Saccharibacteria bacterium
AATTTTTGAAAATCAAAAATCACCTTTATTAAAAAGGTGATTCTCAACGCCTCTCGGTCATTTGAATTAGCACATGGGTGCTCCGCGGATAGGACGACTTTAGAACTTTTTTAATAAAAAAAAACCCGCTTAGGCAGGTTTTCTGCTAGCGGGTGTTACTTTATTGGCCGACTATCCATGGGATGTTTGCAGACACATTGTCTTCAAGACAGGCTACGTTCAGCCAACCTTCCCTCAATTTAACCTGGAATCCCTCTAGGCGAAACGCTTCCTGAGCAGATTCAAGGTCAATGCCTTGTGTCATTAAAATCCCAGCAATATCATCCAAAGAATTATTCTCTCTCATTCTCCGAATGATATCTTGAGCCCTCTCTACTTTATCTTTTGCCATTGTCAACCTCCTTTTCTGAATTAAATCTACAATATATTAGTTAAAAAGTCAAGAAAAACCTCTTAAAAAAGGCCCTTTATCTGCTCCGTACATTGGACGAAGTTAGAACCTACAGTGAGATAATTTATTAAAAAAAGATAAGTTCTAATTATCCACACAAACTATTGACATAATCTTAGGATAATCTATAATGAGGATAGAAAAGCCGGTATATGTGCGGTTAGCCATGATCGGCTTTTTTATATTTATACAAGAATTTCTAAAATACTCGGGTTGTCTGTGTCCAATATTTTTTTATCTATGAATTTTTTCATTTTACATTCTATGTTTGTTATTTTTTCGGCTTTACCCAACTTAAATTTATAGAATATATTTGCCATTATCGCTAAGCTATCGGCAATCTGAACTTCATTGTCCAAATTTAACTTATTAACTAAGCTCAAACAAGTTAATTGTGATCTGTATTGAGCGGCCGTTATCCCCTCAGATGGAACGCCTATGGATTGTAGCCGATTATGAGACCCTATCAAATATTTATCTTGATACGGTTCTGATTCTACTATTATCTTCCCGTTATGGTTAATTAAATACTTAGCAGCAAATTCTTCCAACATTTTACGATAAGCATGTTTTAAAATAGCTATATCGTTCCATCCTAATTTTTTAGCTTTTTCCTTGTTGGTCACCACAAAAGCCAAAGATAAATATTGTGATTCCAATATCGAAATAAATTCGGACCAAAAACTTTTTTCTTTTTCCGGATTATTGCGTAAAAAAGCGAATTTGCCCTTCTTTCTTATAATATCTCTGCAGTGGAATACTAATTTCTCGTTATCAAAGTATGCTCTTTTTAAATCTCTTATTTGAGCGTCTAATTCATCTCTAAAACTTTCTGAAAAAATTAATCCTGACAAAATAAAATTTTTAGATTTATAATTAAAACTGGCTTTCCCGGTTTCATCCAGCGCCAATATCTTATAGTCATTCATAGCTTAAGATTAATTATTTTTCTTCATTATTCATATTAACACAAAAAACCGCCTCTTGGCGACTCTTTGACGGGGACAGGGTTGTGAACCACCGGGTGTTTCACAAGCTCAGGGTAAACTTCTCGTCCTAACATAAATCCGACATTAAAACTGCCCGTCTATTGGAGAGCAATTGGAGGGCAGTTTTAATTTCGAAGCTCCGAGGGACGGACTTTGTTAGAACCTATTTATTGGAAACTACCACTGGAATGATATGTCCATAACATTATTATCTCCTATCTTTAATACCATTTTTTTTAAGTGATAAGTGAGTACACTCTTTGACAGGTCTTGAAAAAATTTATTAAAAGGAGCGTAAGGATTTGCTGTATCAAGAGATAGCGAACTTGGTATCGGCGAATCAATTAAGGGTATAACAAATCTCCAACCAGCGAATTCAAAAGCAACAAATTCATACTGATTTTGACTATTTAAAACAGGCACAAACTTCAGATCGTAATCCTTATTAAGCCATTGCCCACCCGGATAAGCAGACATACATAGCCCAACCCCTTTAGGATATTGCCTTAAACCAAAAACTATTTCAACAAGTTCTTTTGGAGGAATTTTGAGATTATAAGGTGGACAATATAAAATGTTTATTGTTGTTTTCAGAAACCATCTTTCCAGAAGCGAACCGTTAAATTTTAGATTGGTGAAGTTCGTTACCTTACTGGTCTTATATTCACGTGGTATTTCCAAAAAACGCTTTAGCCCATTGAAAGTTTTTATTGCCTCTGAATCTAAATTAGATAGTTCGCTATTGTGATAAGAACAAAGCATTTTTGAGGTCAATGAAGATATCCCTATCTTTTTAGTTTCGTTACTACCAATACCATACACCATTGTAAAATTATCCAACGATAGGTTATCTTTTAGAAGCCCCCTTGAAACGATGTGCTCTTTGGATTGTGAATTATTACAATTACCCAG
>CAYPQZ010000013.1:0-6404 GCA_964413015.1 uncultured Candidatus Saccharibacteria bacterium
AAGTTCTTAGAGATATTTTTAGGTTAGTCCTTTTAAAAATTAAAAACGGAAGGAGGTGAGAAGAAAAAAGCAGAAAAGCTTGATTGAATTTTTATTTATGAAAATTTAAAAAAAAGAAGGAGGTAAAAAATAAAAAGATTATTTTTGATATTTTTTGTAGTTTGTTTTTTGTTTTTGGCTGGAAATGGTTCGGCTTATCTAATCAACGATACCACGTTGGTCAAAGCTTATCGTCAAGGTAGTCCTTATAGTTCAGGCGGCTGGGGTAGTTGGGTTGATATAATTGGAGAGCATGATGTTTATAATATTTCAGGTATAGACATAAATATAAGCAAAACTGATTTGCTGTTTCAAATCTATACTAATTTTCCGCAGACAGGAGATTTACTAAGCGGATTATCTATTACTCCAGCAGACCTGTTTTTCTCAATTGATGGCGATAATAGCGCCTATGAATACGGAGTTGCTTTAACAGGCAACGAAAATATGGCAGTTGGTGGCTTTTATGGGAATCCGACAATAAAAACTTCGTATGATTATTTCAAAGATAAAGGCGGTTATCTTTACGGCGGTAGGTATGGCCAAACAGGAGACGATTGGACTTTAGCGCCTATTCCGCCAGTCGCAATTACTGCTGGAAGTTTGTTGTCAACTGGCTCGGTTGCCTGGAATGATATCACTGGAACGGATCCTAATTATAGGATTGATGTTCGGGTTGCCTTGGCAAGTTTGGGCGACATTACATCTTTTGACGTGATCTACTCTGGATCCACATGCGCCAATGACGTGATTCAGGGGAGCGCGCCCGTGCCAGAGCCCGCTACCATGCTCCTTTTAGGAAGCGGTTTGATTGGATTGACTGGAGTAGGTCGCCGAAAATTTTTTAAAAAACCTTAAACCAAAGGCCATTGCTTCAAAGAAGCAATGGCCTCTTTCATTGTTTTTTAATTTATTTCGGAGGTTAGTTTTATTTCGCAAAAATTTCTCGCCAAAATAACACAAAGGTCTAAGAATAGATTTTCGTAAAACGTAAATAAAAAATAAAATTTAGGTTGTTTCCGCATTTGAAAATTTCGAAAGAAATATCGCGCGCGAGGCGTAATTTTTTAAAAGACAAACAAGTTTCTATTAATGGCTAGTTAAGTATTTTCTGGTATAATAAATATATATAGAGAATTATGGATATTTTAAAATTTTTCTGATCTGATAACGCGTTGGCAGAAAAAACTAAGGCGTTAAAAAAGGTCTAAAGGTCGAGTTTTATTATTAAATTAAACTTAAAAATAAAATTTATGAACAAGTTAAACTTTTTAGACTGGACCGCTTTGGTTCTGCTTATAATCGGAGGATTGAACTGGGCTTTGGTTGGTTTGTTAGATTTTGATTTAGTCGCGTTAGTGTTTGGAGAGATGTCTGTTTTGTCTCGAATTGTTTATGTCTTAGTTGGCTTGTCGGCGGTTTATGTTATGGCTATTTTGGGAAAATTAGCCAAAAAATAGAATACGCCAAATTGGATTCGGATGTCCGCTCGCTACGTTTAACAAAATTTAATCTTTAAACGCGGCGGGTGGGCAGAAAGAATGTAATAAATTTTAAATCCATGAATTTTAAACGTTTAATTATTTCTTTAGCTTTGCCGCAGTTGGCTGGTTTTATTGGTTCTATTTTTACTGTAGCGGCTATACCAACTTGGTATATTACATTACAAAAGCCAAGCTTGAATCCGCCGAATTGGCTATTTGGTCCTGTTTGGATTATGCTTTATGCCTTGATGGGCGTGAGCGTTTATTTAATCTGGCAGAAAATTGAAGAACAGCAAAGAGTTAAAAGCGTGGTGAGATTATTTTGGATTCATCTGTTTTTTAACGCTATTTGGTCAATCATATTTTTTGGGTTTCAAAATCCTGGTTTAGCTTTTGTGAATATCGTCATTATTTGGCTTTTGATAATTGTTTTAATAGTTAAGTTTGGGAAAATTAACAAATGGGCGGCTTGTCTTTTGATACCGTATTTGCTGTGGGTTAGTTTTGCCAGTTATCTTAATTATTCAATCTGGAAGCTTAATCAAAACAAAACAGAACCGCTTGCTTGCACCTTAGAAGCAAAACTATGTCCTGACGGTTCTTATGTTTCCAGAATTCCGCCAGAGTGCGATTTTGCTTTATGCCCAAAGGAAGATTTGATTCAAATCGAAAACTTGCGAGCAAATGATACGATTATTAGTCCTTTGCTTATTAAGGGCAAAGCGCGCGGATTTTGGTTTTTTGAAGCCGATTTTCCGATAAGATTGTATGACGCTAATGGACAATTGGTTGCCACGACTATTGCTCGAACTCAAAGTAATTGGATGACCGAGGATTTTGTGCCTTTTTCAGCAGAGCTAAAATTTGAAAAACCTAAAACAAAAAGCGGAACTTTAGTCTTGGAAAAAGATAATCCTTCTGGTTTTGCGGAAAATGCGGATGAATTAAGGATACCTATTTTATTTGCCGAAAAAACGCAGAAGATAAATCTTTATTATTACAATCCGGAATTAGACAAAGACGAATCAGGCAACTTAATGTGCAGTCGCGCTGGTTTAGTGGCTGTAGAGAGAGAAATAGCTCTAAGCAAAACTCCAATTCAAGATACGTTACAACTTTTACTTTCAGGCCAACTTGGTGAACAAGAAAAAAATCAAGGAATAAGCACTGAATACCCCTTAGAAGGTTTTTCTTTAAAAGGCGCTTCTTTGGAAGACGGGACTTTAACTCTTGAATTTACGGACTTAAACAATAAGACAATTGGCGGTTCATGCCGAGTTGGCGTTCTTTGGTTCCAAATTGAAGAGACTGCTAAACAATTTCCAGAAGTTGAACAAGTTCGTTTTTTGCCTGAAGATATTTTCCAGCCGTGAAATTTTGAATTAATTAAATACGCGCGGATTTTTGTTTAAAAATAAATAGACGCGGTAAAGAAATTTGTTCTTGTTTTGCCTTGAGAGGGGCGAGTAAATAAATTTCGCTTGTTGTCTTGGGATAGTTTTTAATTGTTGCTAAATGCAATGTTTTTAAACTCTTTTTAAAAGAAGCATATAGTTGAAAAGGCAGACAGATAGAAAAATCGCCCTTAGGGCGATTTTTTGATATAATAGAAAGCATGATTGAAGTCGAAAATTTAACAAAAAAATTTAATGGTTTAAACGCGGTTAACGCTATTTCTTTTTCTGTCCAAAAGGGAGAGATTTTTGCTTTTTTGGGTCCAAATGGAGCAGGCAAAACAACAACCATTAGAATGTTAACTACTCTCCTAAAGCCGACAAGCGGAAGAATAAAAATTAATGGCTATGATTCCCTTAAAGATCAATCTGAAGCCAGAAGGTCGTTTGGTATTGTTTTTCAAGATCCGAGCTTAGACGAAGAATTAACAGCTTTTGAGAACATGGAATTTCATGGAGTACTTTACAAAGTGCCTCTGAAAATCAGAAGAGCTCGCATTGAACATTTATTAAATTTCGTTGAACTTTGGGATCGTAAAAACCATTTTGTTAAAAATTTTTCAGGTGGGATGAAGCGGCGGCTTGAGGTAGCGCGTGGATTAATTCATCATCCTAAAATTCTTTTTTTAGATGAACCGACGCTTGGGTTAGATCCTCAAACCAGAAGTCATATTTGGACATATATTAAAAAATTAAATAGAGAAGAAAAGATGACGGTTTTTATGACTACTCATTATATGGCTGAAGCAGAAAGAATTGCTTCAAAAATGGCTATTATTGATCACGGCAAAATTGTTTTCAACGGAACAACAGAAAGGTTAAAAGCAAGCACAAAAACAAATTCTGTCGAAGATGCGTTCTTGGCTTTAACGGGCACTATTTTACGCGAACAAGGCGCTGACAATTTAGATCGAATGAGAATGCAGAGGAGAATAAGGCATTAAAAAAATATGAGCACAATTTACATTCTTTGGTTAAGACAATTAAAAAGATATTTTCGTTCTAAATCGAGAATTATAGGGTCGCTTGGCCAGCCGCTTTTGCTTCTGGTGGCTTTGGGTTTTGGATTAGGTCCTATTTTTCAACAAGCTGGCCAAGGTAATTATATTCAATTTCTTGCTCCAGGGATTATAGCAATGGGCATTATTTTCACAGCGCTCTTTTCTGGTATAGAAATTATTTGGGATAGACAGTTTGGTTTTTTAAAAGAAACATTAGTGGCTCCAACTTCTCGTTTGGAAATTATGATCGGGAGAACTTTAGGGGGAGCGACGGTTGCTTCTTTACAGGGTATTTTAATTCTTTTCCTCTCTTTTCTAATAGGATTTAGGCCTGAGAATATAATGATTCTACCCCTGACTCTTATCTTTATATTCCTAATCGCTCTTCTTTTTACTGCTTTAGGAACCGCGATTGCGTCGGTTCTAAAAGATATGCAGGGATTTCAATTGATTATGAATTTTTTAGTAATGCCGCTTTTCTTTCTTTCCGGCGCTCTTTTTCCTTTAAACGGTTTGCCTAAAGCGTTAAGCATTATTGCGGCGATTAATCCGCTTTCTTATGGGGTTGACGGTCTAAGAGAAACATTAGTAAATGTTTCTCATTTCGGATTATTTTTAGATTTTTTTATTTTAAGCATTGTAACAATCATAATATTAGCAATTGGCACTTTTCTTTTTTCCAAGATAGAAGTTTAGTTTTTGAAACTTGCCCTAAAGATGTCTAAAGAATTAAGGATATTAATCAAAAGATTATTCTTTACATAAAATTACAATCGCCAAAAGGCGATTTTTTTGGTAGGATAGGAATATGACAAATAATATTGTTATATCACACCCAAAAAAAATAGAAGAATTCAAAAAATCTATTTCTGAAGCAGGATGCGAGAAACTTCATATCCTGTCTGATTTTGATAGAACGTTAACGATGGCTTTTGTTGATGGAAAAAGCAGGCCTTCTGTTGTTTCAGTTTTGCGGGACGGAAATTATCTATCTCCCGATTATGCAGAAAAAGCCTATGCTCTTTATGCTAAATACCATCCGATTGAGATAGACCCGAAAATTTCTTTAAGAGAAAAGAAAAGAGCAATGCATGAATGGTGGACGATTCATTTTGACTTGAGGATTAAGTCAGGATTAAACAAAAAACATTTAGAAAAAATTGTTGAATCTGGCAAAATTAAGTTTAGACAAGGCATATCAGGTTTTATTAATTTTTTACATATTCGTAATATTCCATTAGTTATTATGTCTTCGAGTAGCATAGGTGGTGATTTTATTAGAATGTATCTCGCAAAAGAAGGTAAATTATACGACAATATTCATATTATTTCCAACTTACATAAATGGGACGAGAGTGGAAATGCAATTGGATATAAGAAACCAGTTATTCACATAATGAACAAAGACGAAACGGCAATTCAAAACTTTCCTATTTTTAATATAATAAAAGACAAAAGAAATGTTATGCTATTAGGTGACAGTTTGGGAGACATTGGCATGGTTACAGGATTCAATTATGACAATTTAATCAGAATAGGATTTTTAAACGAAAACATAGAAGAAAACTTAGAACAATATAAAAGAAATTTTGATATTTTAATTTTAAACGATTCTTCCATGTATTATGTTAATAAATTATTAAAAGAGATTTGTTAGTTAATTTGTTATAAGTAAATTTTAGTTTTGCTATAAATGCTTTAAATAAAAAATATTCTGGAATAGCCTTAACGATTTTTGTTTTTTAAAATCCAGTTTTCAATTTGATTGTAAGAGTAAATATAAAATCGCCAAAAGGCGATTTTTTTGGTAGAATAGTAATATGACAAAGAATATTATTGTATAGCGTTCAGAAAAATTAAGAAGGATTCAAAGATTAATTTTCAATAGAGATAATTTTTTATTTATTGTAGTAGGATTAGAAAATTATTGTAGCTATAAATTATAAAAATAAATATAAAAATACTTTTTAATAAATTTATTATGAAAAATGAAAACGGTTTTGCAATAACAAAGATTCTAATAATACTTGCATCGGTTGTTGTTATTATAGGAGGGGTAGTATACTTTTTGTTAGACGATAAAGAAGAAGAAACTATCTCGGTTCCTGTGATCCCAGCAGAATGTCAGTCATTCCAAGATGATGCTTGCGGTTTGTTTGCATGTATGATGAAGTCCTGTTGGTGTAATGATCTGGGTCCTGAATCGCCGATATTGTATGAGACATATATTACGATCGATGATGAACAGGGCGCAAAAGATGCAGTTTATGCTTATATCGCAGAGTTGATTCATGGTGATAATGAATTAGCAGCATCAGAAGAAGCTAAAAAAATGAAGATTAAGAATGTGATTAAGTTAAATGCTGTCTTTTATAATGTTTTTGTAGACAAAGAAGGAGAAGAGATTGTCTACACTGTAAGTAAAG
>CAYPQZ010000014.1:0-70924 GCA_964413015.1 uncultured Candidatus Saccharibacteria bacterium
AAAGAAACGGGGCCAAAGGAAATATTAAAAGATTAAATAAATTATAAATTAAAGAAATTTCATCTTGTTATTAAGTCGAAATTTCACTACGGGGTATGCAGCCAAAAAAAGAAAAACGTTATAATCGACATAAACGCATCAGGGCAAAGGTCAAAGGAACTAAAGATTGCCCGCGTTTTTCAGTTTTTCGGAGTAGTCAGCATATTAGCGGACAATTAATTGATGATGATAAAAGAGTGACTTTAGTTTCGGCCAGCGATTTAGAAATAGACAAGAGAAAAGGTGAAAAACCGGTTACGAAAGTTGAGTTGGCTTATCAAACAGGCGAATTAATTGCCCAAAAGGCGTCGAAAAAAGAAATTAAGAAAGTTGTTTTTGACCGCGGCGGCTATAAATATCATGGTCGTGTCAAAGCCATGGCCGAAGGCGCCAGAAAAAAAGGCTTAAAATTTTAAATTGGTATGTTTGTTAAACAACAAGAGAAAAAAGAATACGAACAGAAATTACTTGACGTTGCTCGGGTTGTCAGGGTTATGGCTGGCGGCCGGCGCTTTAGATTCAGGGCAACGGTGGTTATTGGAAACCGGAAAGGCAAAGTTGGTTTAGGCGTGTCCAAGGGACAGGATATTAGCTTAGCTGTTGAAAAGGCCGTTCTGAATGCGGAAAAGAATATTATTCAGGTCAATTTGAATGAAGGAACAATCCCTCATGAATCAGAGGCAAAATTCGGCAGTGCCAAGGTTTTGCTTAAACCGGGCGTTAAAGGTAAAGGAATTGTTGCCGGAGGCTCAGTTAGAATAGTCTGTGATTTAGCCGGGATAAGCAGTGTTTCAGGCAAGGCTTTAGGCAAGACTAAGAACAAACTAAATAATGCGCAAGCAACCATTAAGGCCCTGAAAAATTTAAAGACGAAATAGATTTATGCAATTGCATCAATTGGGACCAACTCATTATAGGAAATCTCGTAAACGTATTGGCCGTGGCGGTAAAAAAGGGACCTATTCCGGCCAAGGCATTAAGGGGCAGAAATCTCGTGCCGGGAAAAAACCACGACCGGGCTTTGCCGGAGGAGACACTTCTTTAAGTATGCGTTTACCTAAAAAAAGAGGTGCTGTTGGCCGTCACAAAACTACCAAAACAAGGAAAGGAGTGCGTCTTAACAGATTAAAACTTCAAGGCAAGCCGGTGATTCTTAATTTGGAAGATATTAAGCGAAAGTTTAAGAACGACGAGGTGGTCTCTCCCAAAAGTTTGTTAGACAAGAAATTGATTGGTAAAATAAAAGGGAGAATCCCCCGTGTAAAGATTTTAGGCAGGGGGGATATGCCTAAAAAATTAATCATTAAGGGTTGTCAGGTATCAAAGCAAGCTATGGAGAAAATTAAGAAAACGGTTTAGTAGCTTGTATTTTGTATTTAATATTTCGTATGAAATACGAGATACTAGATATGAAACACGAAATTCGAAACATGTGGTTGGATAAAATAATTCAAATTTTTAAAATTAAGGACCTACGCAAGAAAATCTTCTTCGTATTGATGATTCTGGTTATTTTCCGAATAGCGGCTAATATTCCGGTTCCGGGAATTGATATTGAACGTTTAAAGCAGTTTTTTGCCAGTAACCAGCTGTTTGGCCTTTTAAATATTTTTACCGGCGGAGCTATGAGCAATCTGTCAATCATTATGTTAGGCCTGGGCCCGTTCATTACCGCCACGATTATCATGCAGCTGCTAACTATGATTTTCCCTCAACTGGAAGCTCTTTACAAAGAAGAAGGCGAGGCTGGCCGTCAGAAATTTAACCAGTACAGCCGCATTTTGACTGTTCCCTTAGCGATTCTTCAGTCCTATGGCATGCTGACACTTTTAAGCCAGCAGGGTGTTCTGGCCTCTTTATCCTTAATGCAGTGGATTACCTCTATTTCAGTTATTACAGCTGGGGCGTTGTTTTTGATGTGGCTGGGTGAATTGATTTCTGAAAAAGGAATTGGTAACGGCGTTTCCTTGCTGATTTTTGCCGGAATTGTTTCCGGAGTGCCGATTTCAATAAGAGAATTGGCAGTTACTTATGATGCTTCGAAAATCCCTTCGTATATAGCCTTTTTTGTTTTAGCCTTAATTATCACGGCTGGCGTGGTAGTAATTACCGAGGGACGGAGAAATATCCCGGTGTCTTACGCTAAACAGGTCCGGGGGCATCGGGTTTACGGAGGCGTTTCCACTTATCTTCCTCTGAATGTGAATCCAGCCGGAGTAATTCCAATCATTTTTGCTCTGTCAATTATGCTTTTCCCTGGCATGGTCGCTAATTTCTTAAGTGCTTCAAGTATTGGCTGGCTGGCTGGTTTTGCTCAGACAATTGGCAATCTTTTCCAGAATGCCTGGTTCTACGGAATCTGCTATTTTATTCTAGTAGTTCTCTTTACCTATTTTTATACTGCAGTCACTTTTGATCCTAAGAATGTGGCTAATAATTTGCAAAAAATGGGCGGTTTTGTCCCCGGAATTCGGCCGGGCAAATCTACTTCCGATTTCCTTTATTTTATTCTTAACCGGGTACTCCTTTTCGGCGCTATCTTTTTGGGAACAATCGCGGTTTTGCCTTCCATTGTCCAGGGAGCTACCGGGATAACTGCTTTTGGGTTTGCCATTGGCGGCACTGCCTTGCTAATTGTCGTTTCGGTTGTTTTGGAAACTATTCGTCAAATAAATTCTCAATTAACTATGAGGGATTACGATGAGTTATAATATGCCTGGCAAAAAATCACAAATATTTATTCTGTTGGGCCGGTCTGGTTGCGGCAAAGGCACTCAGGCTAAGCTTTTATTGGAAAGCTTTAATTTAAGCTATTTAAGCAGCGGGGATTTGCTTAGGGAAAGATCCCAAGAAGGAGATTTTACCGGGGAAAAACTAAAGAAAGTAATGGATGGGGGTGATTTAGTTCCCACGCCGATTATGTTTAGCGTCTGGGCGAAAAAGATAGAGGGACTAAAGCAGAAAGTTGACAAACAGGGTCTAGTTATTGATGGCAGCCCGCGCTCTCTGGGAGAGGCAAAATTAATGGACAGCGTTTTTAAATGGTATGAATGGAGTCAGGTAAAAATTTTCTTGCTGGATATTTCAGAAGAAGAGGCCCTTGGCCGGTTGACTAAGCGTCGGATTTGTAAAAAATGCGGCCGGTTAATTCCCTGGGTGGGCGAGTTTAAAAAACTGAAAAAATGCGATAAATGCGGAGGCGAACTGGAAACTCGTTTTGACGACAAACCCAAAGCGATAAAGGCCCGTCTAGATTTTTACAATAAGGATGTTCAGCCAGCAGTTGACTATTACCAGAAACAAGGGCGGCTGATGAAAATTGACGGCGAACAGTCAATAGACGATGTTTACAAGGAGATTAAGAAATGGTGTTAATAAAAACTCCGGAGCAAATTGAGATTATGGCTCAAGCTGGCCAGATTCTGTCTCGAGTTATTAAGGAATTAAAAAATAGAGTTGAACCCGGAATAACCACTCAAAGCTTGGATAAGCTCGCTGAAGAGCTTATTTTAAATTCCAACGCCCGGCCTGCTTTTAAGAATTACAAAGGATTTCCAGCCGCTTTATGCGCTTCAATCAACGAACAAATTGTCCATGGAGTACCCTCGCAGAGAACCTTAAAAGAGGGCGATATTTTAAGTTTAGACTTAGGGGTAACTTACAAAGGATTTTGCTCAGATATGGCCGTGACTGTGCCGGTAGGGGCGATTTCTCCAGAAGTTGGCCGTTTGCTTAGGGTAACCAAAAAATCGCTTAAAAGGGCCATCCATAGGGCTAAGCCGGGGAAGACTCTGGGCGATATCGGTCAAGCGATTCAAACATATATTGAATCTCAGGGTTTTCAGGTAGTTAAAGAACTGTGCGGACATGGAATTGGCCAGCAAGTTCACGAAGACCCGGAAGTGCTTAATTTCGGACAGCGTCATAAGGGACTGGAATTGAAAGCAGGCATGGTAATCGCTATTGAACCGATGGCGGTTATGGGCCATCCGGGAATAAAAAAAGGCCCAGACGGGTCTTGCTACCAGACAGCTGACAACAGCTTGTCAGCTCATTTTGAACATACGGTGGCTGTGACTGATAAAGGACCGAGAGTTTTAACGGAATAATATAAAAACAGTCTTAATTAGAAAATTTAAGAATTGTCCTTTTATCTTTCTATTTCTTCTTCTCGATTTCTTCCTTAATTTTCTCAACAAACTTATTTATTTTCATGGGGCCTAAATCGCCCTTTTTTCTATCTCTAACGGCAACTGATTTAGCTTTTTGTTCTTTCCCGCCGACTACCAAGAGATAGGGAATTTTTTGAAGCTCTCCCTCCCTAATTTTCTTGCTTAGAGTTTCGTTATGGTCGCTTAATTCAACCCGGATATCTTCATCTTTCAACTGTTTTTCAATTTGTTGGGCGTATCGGTTGAATTTCTGGCTAACCGGGATAATCTGTGCTTGAACCGGAGATAGCCAAACCGGCAGAGCGCCGCCGTGATGTTCCAACAAACATCCTAAAAATCGAGTATCGGTAGCTCCCAAAACAGTCCGGTGAATCATGATTGGCTGTTGTTTTTTACTTTGGCTATCAATATAGCTTAAATTGAATTTCTCTGGGAAATTGAAATCAACCTGGATGGTTGGTCCCTGCCAACCACGTCCCAGGGCGTCAATCAGTTTAATATCAATCTTTGGCCCGTAAAACACAGCTTCTCCTTCAGCCCGATGGTATTTCAGTTTCTTTTTTTCCAGAGCATAGACCAAAGCTTGTTCCGCTTTTTCCCAGATTTTGTCGCTTCCCAGGTAATCCTTTTTTTTGCCCTTAGGATCGCGAACCGCTAATTCAAATTCATATTTTTTAAAGCCAAAGGTTTTCAGCATAAAAAGAGCCAAATTAAGAACTCCCAAGACTTCTTGCCCTACCTGGTCAGGCCGGCAGAATATATGGGCGTCGTCTTGAGTGAATCCACGCACTCTTAGAAGTCCATGGAGCACGCCGGCTTTTTCATAACGGTAAACGGTGCCTAATTCGCAATACCGGATAGGTAATTCTTTATAAGAACGAATTTGCGATTGGTAAATTTGAACGTGGAAAGGGCAATTCATTGGCTTTAGCAAATATTGGTTTTCTTCGATTTCCATTGGTGAATAAAGGTTTTCTCTGTAAAACTGCCAATGGCCGGATTTTTTCCAGAGGTCTAATTTACCGATATGAGGGCTGGAAACATATTGATAGCCCTTTTTTTGATGTTCTTTTTTCCAGAATTTTTCAATTTCCTCTCTAATGGTAGCTCCTTTTGGCTTGAGAATAACCAGACCTGGACCAACTTCTTCGGAAATCATGTAAAGATTCATCATCCGGTTTAAATTCCGATGGTCTCTTTTTTCGGCTTCAGTTTGCTGTTTCAAATATTCATTTAGCTCTTTTTTGCTCTTAAAGGCGACTCCGTAAATCCGCTGGAGCATTTTATTCTTCTCATCGCCCTTCCAGTAAGCGCCGGCAATTTTAGTTAATTTAAAAGCTTCAGAATCAATTTCTTTGGTTGATTGGACATGCGGACCGCGGCATAAATCAGTGAAATCGCCAGTTTGGTAAATAGTTACTTTTTTAGCATTCTCATTTTTTTGTAAATCCCTAATCAATTCAATTTTATAGGGCTGTTTTAATTTTTTAAATAAATCTAGAGCTTCTTTAATAGTTAATTCTTTTTTTTCAAAGGACAGACCCTGCTTAATCAGTTCCCGCATCTTCTTCTCTATTTTAGGCAAGTCTTCAAGAGTCAATGAGCGTTTTAAATCAAGATCGTAATAGAAACCGTTTTCAATAACTGGCCCAATGCCAAACTTGGCTTCTGAATGAAGTTGTTGAATAACAGTCGCCAAAACGTGAGAAGTTGAATGGCGAATAATTTCAATGCTAATTTTATCAGAATTTATGCTCATTATTCCAATACTTTAACACCGTCGCAGATTATTTTCAAGTCGTCGTCGCGGTCGCTGATTCTCCCGCTGACTAAAACAACTTTTTCTTCCTGCCAGGCCATAGAAGTTTGTTCAAGAGTATTTGGGAAAACCAGCACTTCTATCCGGCCGGTGGTATCTTCTATTTCAACGAAAAGCATCGGCTTCCCGGTTCGAGTATTAATTTTTTTAATTTTGTTGATAAATCCGCCTATTTTAACTTGGTGATTTGGTTGATTCTTATAAAGATTTTTACAAGAAGTAACTGTTTTAGCTAATTGTCTTTCGTAGTTTCTGAAAGGATGTTCTGAAACATAAAGGCCTAGCAATTCCTTTTCCCAGCTAAGCATTTCTTTCTTGCCAGTCGGCAAGACCTCCGGCAGCTTGAAAGAAGATACTTTAACGTTTGGCTGTCCGGCAAACAGACTGGCTTGCCCATTTTCTTTAGCTCGTTGGCTCTCTCTGGATAAATTGAGAATTTGTTCCATAACGGATAGAATTTGATTTCTTTCTCCGAATGAATCTAATGCTCCGCATTTAGTTAAGCTTTCTAAAGATTTCTTGTTTAGGTCTCTGGAGTTAACCCTTTCAATAAAATCGGTCATTGATTTGAAATGGCCATTGGTTTTTCTTTCCTGGACAATGTTTTCTACAATGTTATGCCCGACGTTTTTTATCGCATTAAGGCCGAACCGGATTACCTTCTCGTTTGCCCGGCTGAAATCCTGGCTGCTTTCATTGATGTCGGGAGGCAGGACTTTCATTCCCATTTGCTGGCACTCATTGACCAGAAAAGCAATCCGTTCAATATCGTCCTGCTCCGAGGTCATTAAGGCAGCCATGAATTCAGTAGGAAAACGCGCCTTAAGATAGGCGGTCTGGTATCCTATTAAGGCGTAACAAGTGGCGTGGCTGGCGTTAAAGCCGTATTGAGCAAAAGGTTCAATAGTTTTCCATATTCTTTTTGCGGTTTTGGCTTCAATCTGGTTACTGATCATCCCTTGAATCATTTTTTCCTTTTGTTCATCCAATAGTTTTTTAATCTTTTTCCCAACTGCTTTTCTAAGGACATCGGCTTCTGAAAGGGTAAATCCAGCTAGGTCTTGAGCAATCCGCATCAGCTGTTCCTGATAAACACAAATACCGTAGGTGTTTTCTAAAATTGGCTTAAGCAAGGGATGGGAATAAGTGATTTTTTTATGGCCATGTTTGCGAGCGATAAATTCGGGGATAAATTCCATTGGCCCAGGCCGGTATAAAGCGACCATGGCTATAATATCGGCAAACTGGCTTGGCTCAAGCTGTTTCAGGTATCTTTTCATGCCTGATGATTCAAGCTGGAAGACGCCGGTAGTATTAGCCTTTTTGAATAAATCAAATGTTTCCTGGTCATCTAAAGGAATATTCTCTAAATTAATCTTTTGTTGACTATGTTCCTCTACCTGATTAAGCGTATTCTGAATAACCGTTAGAGTCTTAAGCCCAAGAAAGTCCATTTTCAAAAGCCCTAAATCTTCAATTGAATGCATTTCATACTGAGTGACGATTGATTGGTCATTTTGGGTTGAAAACTGGCAGGGAACCATTTCGCTCAAGGGTTCCTTAGTAATCACTACTCCGCAGGCATGAGTGGAAGCGTGCCGGACAACTCCCTCCAATTTCATAGACATATCAATTAGCCGCTTGGTATTTTCGTCTGATTCATAATTGCTATGCAGTTCCTGAGATTCATAAATGGCTTTTTCCAAATTTGAACCAAAGGGGATCATTTTGGCTATTTGGTCGCAAAAGTTATAGGAATAATCAAGCGTTCGGCCAACGTCACGGACTGCGGCCCGAGCAGCCATAGTCCCAAAAGTAATGATTTGGGCAACGTGCCTCCGACCATATTTTTTGGCTACGTATTCGATTACTTCATCGCGTCGGTCATCGGCAAAATCCAGGTCAATATCAGGCATAGAAATCCGTTCGGGATTTAAAAATCGTTCAAAAAGAAGATTGTATTTGAGCGGGTTAACGGCGGTTATTCCGATAAGATATGAGATAATTGAACCGGCAGCGCTGCCGCGGCCTGGTCCACAAACAATATTTTGAGATTTAGCCCAATTGACAAAATCTTGGACAATTAAAAAATAGGAAGCAAAACCGGTTTTTTTAATAACTCCTAATTCGTAATCTATGCGTTCCAGGACTTCGTTTAAAGGCGCTTCAAACTTTTTCTCCTCAAGGCCCTTTTCGCATAATTCTTTTAGGTATCCTTCGGGTGTTTGTTCTTTAGGGACTTTGAAATAAGGTAATTGAATTTTGCCTAGTTCAAATTCAAAGTCGCATTGGCTGACAATTCTCTGGGTATTCTCAATCGCTTCCGGAACATCTTTAAAGTCTTTAATCATTTGTTCCATTGGCCTAAGCGAAAAATCGTCCGCTCTCATGGTTAAGCGGTCCTGATCATCCAGCCGCTTGTCGGTTTGAATTCCCATTAAAACGTCTTGAGCTTCAGCATCTTCTGGTTTGACATAATGGACATCATTGGTGGCGATTAAGGGAATTTTATTCTTATGAGCAATTTTAATTAAGGTATCATTAACTTGTTTTTGGTGAGTTAACCCCGGATGATGCTGTATTTCCAGATAAAAGTTGCCTTTGCCGAAAATATCCTGGTATTCCAAGGCTAATTCTTCAGCTTTTTTTGTTTTCCCGTTAATAATCGCTTGAGGAATTTCGCCGGCCAAACAAGCCGATGAACCAATCAATCCGTTAGCATGCTCTCTCAGCAATTCTTTATCAATTCGCGGTTTGTAATAGAATCCTTCTAAATGAGCCTTAGTGGTCAGTCTGACTAAATTCCGATATCCTTCCTTGTTTTTAACTAAAAGAACTAAATGGTAGCGCTTATTATCAATGTTCGGCCTTTTTTGGCGCCGGCTTTCAAAAGCCACGTAGGCCTCACATCCAATAATCGGCCGAAGGCCTCTTTTTTTGGCCTTTTGATAAAACTCAACCACTCCGTACATATTACCGTGGTCGGTTAGGGCAATTGAAGGCATTTTTAATTCCTGGCAGGCGTCCAAAAGCTGGTCTATTTTAGCCAGTCCGTCCAGCAGGGAATAGTGCGAGTGAACGTGTAAATGAGTAAATTTCATGGTTTCAGTATATCACTTTCCCTCCTCTTGGCAAATTATCCACATAGGCTCTTTGATTAATTGGAGATTTGATTTATAATTAAATTATGATTGGTTTTCAGAAAGCCGCTGTTCTATTCAGCATATTTTTCCTCTTTTTATTAGGGGCTAATTTGGCTTACGCGATTGGGTTTGAAGGTCCCATAGTTCCTTGCGGCACTGAATCTAATCCGGAAAATTGTACTCTTTGTCATTTATGGGAGTTAATCAGCAATATTATTAATTTCATTACCTTAAATTTGGCTTTACCGGTAGCGGCTGTTCTATTTATTGTTGCCGGTATTATTTTTATAGTTGCGGGCGATAATGAAGAAAAAATTAATTTAGCAAAAACGATTTTCAAAAATACGGTTATTGGGTTGGTTATTATCTTCTGCAGTTGGCTGTTAGTTGACACTTTGGTTAAAACAATTGCCGGCAATTTGCAAAAAATTATTGGCGCCTGGAATGATTTTCCTAAATGCGATTAGTGTTAAAAATAAAGAGTGTTAATCAACCGTTAAACCTGTTTGTTTGACGGTTTTTATTTCTTCTTGAAAATGCGTTTTTGTGCGGTATAATGAAGCCATGAATAAATCGGAAGCTAAAAAGAGAGCAACTAAATTAAAAGCGGTTATTAACCAGCACAATTATTGTTACCATGTTCTGGACAAGCCGGAAATTTCCGATGCCGTTTTTGATTCTTTAAAGCATGAATTGTATGAATTAGAACAGGAATATCCGGATTTAATTACTTCGGATTCGCCGACCCAGCGGGTCAGCGGCCAGGCTCTGGATAAGTTTACTAAAGTCAAACACAAGAAGAAGATGCTTTCTTTGGAGGATGTTTTTTACCAAGAGGAATTTGAGGCCTGGCAAAAACGGATTCAGAAATTGGTTCCTCATCAAAAATTTGACTATTTTGCCGAATTGAAAATAGACGGCTTCGCCATTGCCTTGATTTATAAAAATGGGTTTTTGGTCCAAGGAGCCACTCGGGGAGACGGGCTAATCGGCGAAGATGTTACTCAAAATCTAAAAACCATCCCCTCAATTCCTTTAAAATTGGAAATTCATCAAAAATTGCCTTCTTTGGCAATTGAGAAGAAGGTCAAACAGCTTCTTAAACAAGGCGAACTCGAGGTGCGCGGCGAGGTCTATATGACCAAACAGGCCTTTGAAAAAGTCAATCGTCAGCGGGAAAAGGACAGCTTGCCTCTTTACGCCAATCCGCGCAATACCGCGGCCGGTAGTATTCGACAACTGAATCCTAAAATGGCTGCCTCTCGCCAGCTGGATTTTTTGGTTTATGACATTGTTACCAATCTGGGGCAGGCAACTCACCAGCAGGGACATCGGATTGCACAAGCTTTGGGCTTTCGGATTGGCCAAGGACGGTATTGCCCTGATTTGAAAAGGGCTATTGATTTTTGGCGAGAAATTGGGCAAACCAGAGACAAGCTTCCTTATTCAATCGATGGTGTAGTGGTTAGTGTTAATAGCAATCGGATTTTCAAAAAATTAGGCGTAGTTGGCAAGACGCCTCGCGGGGCGATTGCTTTTAAGTTCCCGGCTAAGGAAGCGACTACCATCATTGAAGACATTATTATTCAAGTCGGCCGGACCGGGGCTTTGACCCCAGTAGCTAAACTGAAGCCAATCCGGATTGGCGGCACTCTAGTTACCCGGGCCACCCTGCATAATGAAGATGAAATTAAGCGGCTGGATGTTCGGATTGGCGACACGGTAATTGTCCAGCGGGCCGGCGACGTTATTCCGGATGTGGTTAGAACAATCAAGAAACTGCGTTCTGGCAAAGAAAAGAAATTCCGAATGCCCGAACGCTGTCCGGTTTGCGGCTTTAAAATTGTCCGTCCTAAAAGTGAAGCCGTCCATCGTTGTGCTAACCAACGATGCGGAGCTCAGCAAAGAAAGCGGCTGATTCATTTTGTTTCTAAAAAAGGATTTAATATTGAGGGGTTGGGTCCAAAAATCATTGAACAGCTTATGGACGAAGGGCTTATTGCCGAACCGGCTGATTTTTTCTCTTTGACCCAGGGCGATTTAGCGCCTCTAGAGCGGTTTGCTGATAAATCCGCCCAGAATTTAATAGCTGCGATTAACCAGAGCAAGGAAATTACTTTAGCTGATTTTATTTACTCTTTGGGAATTCGCCATGTTGGCGAAGAGACTTCTGTTGTTCTGGCAAAGCGCTTTGGCAGTTTAGAAAAGTTGCGCCGGGCAGAAACAAAAAAGCTTTCTGAAATTGAAGATGTCGGAGAAGTCATTGCCAAAAGCATTCGAGAGTGGTTTAATGATAAGAGGAATAAAGAAATTCTCAGCAACCTTCTTAAGGCCGGAGTGAAGATTAAAAAAGTCAAACCGTTTAAGCAAAAGTTAAAAGGCATAACTTTTGTTCTGACTGGCGAATTAGGCAGTATTACTCGAGAACAAGCTAAAACAAGAATCAGGCAGTTAGGGGGCAAAGCTTCCGGTTCGATATCTCAAGAGACAGATTTTGTAGTGGTTGGTAGAGAGCCGGGGTCTAAATATGAAAAAGCCAAGAAACTGGGCGTGAAGATTATTAAAGAAAAGGAATTTTTGAAAACAATCAAGTAAAATTATCAATTATCAATTTTCAATTTTTATTAAATTATCAATTCTTTAATTTTCAAAAATAAGAAATTATATTCATGATTGATGTTGAACATATAGCCAAATTGGCCAGATTAGGCCTGTCTGGCAAGGAAAAGAATAGGCTGAAAAAAGAACTCTCAGCTATTTTAGATTTTGTCAATAAATTAGATGAAATTAGGACGGATAAAATTGAACCAACAGCCCAAGTAACCGGTCTGAAAAACGTGGTTCGGGAAGATAAAGGTCAGAAAAGAACCGAGCAAGAATCCCAAAAATTATTAAAGTTAGCTCCGGAAACCAAAGACGGTTATGTAAAAGTTAAAGCGATATTGTGATATATGTCTCTTAATGAATTAACAATTGCTAAAGCTCATGACGGTCTTGTGAGTAAAAAATTTTCCGCGGTAGAATTAACAGAGGCGGCCTTAAATCAGATAAGAAAAAAAGACAAAGAGATTCACGCTTTTTTGACGGTGACTGAAGGACTGGCTTTAAGGCAAGCCCGGAAAATAGATAAAAAGATTCAAAACAAAGAGCCAATCGGGCCTTTAGCCGGAATTCCTATGGCAGTAAAAGACATTATTTCGGTTGAAGACGTTGAATGCACCGCTGGTTCCAAAATCTTGGAAAACTATATCGCGCCTTATGACGCCACCGCGGTTAAGCATCTAAAAAAGAGCGGGGCGGTGATTGTTGGCAAAACCAATCAAGATGAGTTTGGAATGGGTTCATCAGGCGAAAATTCGGCTTTTGGGCCGACCAAAAACCCTTTTGATTTAGAAAGGGTTGCTGGAGGAAGTTCAAGCGGCTCAGCTGCGGCGATAGCCGCTGAAGAATGTCTCTTTTCTTTAGGAAGCGATACCGGTGGCTCGGTTCGCTTGCCGGCTTCTTTCTGCGGGCTGACTGGACTAAAACCAACCTATGGCCGGATTTCCCGATATGGATTAATAGCTTTTGCTTCTTCCCTGGACACAATTGGTTTAATAGCCAAAACTGCCGGAGATATCCGGGATATTTTTGAAACGGTCAAAGGCAAAGACGAAATGGATTCAACCAGCATGGATTCGCCAAATAACAGCGTTTCGGATAAAACATTGGTTAAAGATTTAAAGATTGGCCTGCCTAAAGAGTACTTTGTTGAAGGAATTGATCCGGAAGTGGAAAAAGTAGTTAGGAAGGCAATTGCTCAATATGAATCTCTGGGGGCTCAAGTCACTGAAGTTAGTTTGCCGCATACCGAATACGCCTTGCCCTGCTATTATATCATCATGCCGGCAGAAGCCTCGGCTAATTTGTCCCGTTACGACAGTATTAAATACGGCCTTTCAGTTAAAAAAGACAATCTTTTAGAAAGTTATTTTAAAACCCGCCAACAGGGTTTTGGCGATGAAGTTAGGCGGCGAATTATGATTGGCACTTATGTTTTGTCAGCTGGCTATTATGACGCCTATTATCTGAAAGCCCAGAAAGTAAGAACCTTGATTAGACATGACTTTGATAAAGTCTTTGAAAAAGTTGACGTTTTAATGGCGCCAACCTCTCCTTTTACGGCTTTTAAACTAGGAGAAAAAACGGATGATCCGATTTCTATGTATCTTTCGGATATCTATACGGCTCCAGCTAGCCTATCCGGCTTGCCGAGTGTTTCGGTTCCTTGCGGGGAAATCGGCAAATTGCCGGTCGGCCTGCAAATTATTGGTCAACAGTTTGACGATGAAAAAATTCTCCAAATAGCCGGGGAATATGCCCAGTAATAAAACTTTAATAGATAATTTTCAAAGAAAATTATCACAAGATACTGTGCATCAAATAATTTTATATTGGCGACAATTTTGATTCTTTGGTAAAACCATTCTACCGAAATCAAAGTTTTGCTACCAGGCATGAGAACAGCGTTTTATGAAATCCAAGAGTTTTTAACTGATTATTTTGGTTCCGTTGATTGGCAGAATATTATTTTAGCTCTGAAAATCATTTCAGTAATTTTTTCCTGTTTGCTTTTAGTTGCCATCGTTTTGTTAATTGCCAGAATCAAAGAAGATTTGGATAGATTTATGGGAACGGTATCGGAGAGAACCATGGCTGCCGGCTTGCCTGGGAAAAAAATGGACAGCCAATGGCATACAATTTTTGAAAAACTGGAAAGCGATAACGAAAGCGATTATAAATTAGCGGTAATTGAGGCGGATAAAATTTTAGACGGTCTGTTAAAAGACAGGGGATATTATGGAGAAGATATGGGCGAGCGGCTGAAACAGGCGAATTCTGAAAAACTGCCTAATCTTGATGAACTTTGGCAGGCGCATAAAGTTCGCAACCGGATTGCTCATGAAACGGATTTTCAGTTAAATCAATCTCAGGCCAGAAGAGCGGTTGAAATCTACCGGCGCGCCTTTCAGGACTTAGAACAAATGTAAATTTCTGAAGCAAAAAAACAACCTTTCAAGGCTGTTTTTTTAATTAAGTTTCTGACCGGAGCAAAAAGAATGTCCAAGCATCCTTTTGAATTTAAGAAATAAATATTTATAATAAAATACTTGCTTTAGTGTAAAACCGCTTTAGCGAGCTTTTTATATTTGAGAACATTTATGTATGACGGAGCCAATCTCGATTTTAATCGGGATAATCTCCCCGCAAATAGTGCGGGGCGCTTTAAACTAATTTGTTGGCGGGAGCGACCGGACTCGAACCGGCAACCTTCTGCGTGACAGGCAGATGCTCTGACCAATTGAGCTACACCCCCTTATTTTTAGTAGCGGCGGAGGGATTCGAACCCCCGACCCCAGGCTTATGAGTCCTGTGCTCTAACCAACTGAGCTACGCCGCCACAATTATCTTGTAATTTGTGTGAGTAATTTGTAATTAGGGATAAATTTTTACTTTAATACTTTCTTCCTCGCGCTAACTACTAAATACTAACTACCAAATACTCAAATTTTTGCGTCAGCAAAAATTTATGTTGCGGGGCCGGGAGTTGCACCCGGGTCTTGAGGTTATGGGCCTCATGAGATACTACTTCTCCACCCCGCAGTGGTATTATAATTGATAATCTTATTAATGGCAAGCATTTTGCTCATTTTGTGTCCTTGCTTTGTCTGTTAAAATGGAGTAAAATAAAAATATGAATCTCTCAATATACTTAACGGGGTTGGTTTTGACTACGTTTTTAGCCGGAGCCTGTTTAGGGGCGATTCTGATTTATTTCAATCCGAATATGTCAAATTTGCTTGTTTATATTCTTTTCTATTTAAGTTTGTTTATCAGTTCGGCAGGATTTTTCACCTTATTTGGCTTAGCGGGCAGGTGGTTTTCTCAAAAAAAAATTCTCCGCTCGCGCTCTTCAACCAGCCGGGCGGCGCACCAATTGGAAACTTCTTTTCGCCAGGGTCTGCTTTTGGCGGTTATCTTGACCGGAGTTTTGATTTTACAGAGTCAAAGGTCATTAACTTGGTGGTGTCTGGTAATTTTAGTCGGCTTGTCAGGCCTAGTTGAATACTGGCTAGGTCGAAGATAATTTTAATAATTATGCTTAATAAGCTAAAAGAAAATTTTGTAAATGAAATAAAAAAAGCCAATAATCTAGAAACGCTTGAAAATATTTACAAAAAGTATCTTGGTCGTAAAGGTGAGCTGACCAATATTTTGCGTTCTCTAAAAAGGTTGCCCGAAAAAGAACGCAAACAAAAAGGCCGGACGGCCAATCAGCTAAAACAAGAAATAGGGGATATTTTAAAACAAAAGAGATGCGAGATACCTGCCCGCAATGCTACGCATAGTGTTGCAGGCGGGCGAGACGCGAAACACGAAATACGGAACGGTTGGCTTGACGTGAGCGCTCCGGGCGTTTCTTTGCCCGAAGGGCATTCCCATCCAATCAGTTTGGTTCAAAAAGAAGTGGAAGACATTTTCCAATCCATGGGGTTTTCAGTGATTGAAGGCCCAGAGGTTGAGACTGAATATTATAACTTTGACGCTTTAAATATTCCCAAAAACCATCCAGCCCGGGATTTATGGGACACTTTTTGGCTCAAGGACGTTAATTTGCTGTTACGGACTCATACTTCGCCGATGCAGGCCCGTTATATGGAGAAACATCAACCGCCTTTGCGAATTATTGTCCCAGGCCGCTGTTTCCGTCATGAAGCAACTGATGCTTCACATGATGTTCAGTTCTACCAAGTAGAAGGTCTGATGGTCGGCCAGGATATTTCAGTGGTTCATTTTAAAGGAGTCATTGAAGGATTTTTAAAAAGATTTTTTCATCCGGATATTGAGATGCGTTTAAGGCCGGGCTATTTCCCGTTTACTGAACCCAGCTTTGAGATTGATGCCAGAAGGAAGGGGCAGAAATGGCTGGAGTTGATGGGGGCCGGTATGGTCCATCAGAATGTTTTTAAAGAAGCCGGCTATCCTTTAAGGAAATGGCAGGGTTTTGCTTTTGGCATGTGTCCAGATAGATTAGCCATGCTTAAATACAAAATTGACGATATTCGATTGTTCTATTCAGGCGATTTAAGATTTTTAAAACAGTTTTAATTTTTTAATCTAAGGGGACTATGGCATGAGTAACAAAGAAGGATTTACTTTAATTGAGCTGTTGGTCGTTATAGCTATTGTCGGTCTTTTGGCCAGTATTGTTTTGGTCAGTTTGAGTAATGCTCGGGAAAAAGCAAGAGACGCTAAAAGATTATCAGACGTCCATCAAATAATTCTTGCTCTAGAAATGTATTACGATGCTAACGGTCGTTATCCTTCTATCTCCGGCGATGATTGTTGTAACGGTTGGGACCAAGGGCCATGCGGCACAGACCCATTCATTGGCGCTTTAGAAACAGCTAATTTAGTAAACAAAGTTCCGATTGACCCGAAAGGTGGTTCTGGCACTAATTGTTATGGATACAATTATTATCGTTATGGAGCCGGTAGCTATGATTGTGATGCTTCACGGAGACCTTTCTATGTCTTGGGGATTCGCGATATGGAAAACAGCGGCCGACCGCATCCGAATAGCCCTGGCTGGAGTTGCCCTTTACGAAATTGGCAGAATGAATTTGACTGGGTAACCGGCGGATTTGAAAAATAGAAAAATATGAAAATATCCTATAACTGGCTTCAATCTCTTTTTGAAAAGAAATTGCCGGCTCCGGAAAAACTGGCTGATTTGCTGACCAGGCATTCTTTTGAGACCGAAGCAGTCGGTAAACGAGGGAATGACTATCTTTTGGACGTGGATGTTTTGCCCAACCGAGCCCATGACTGTTTGAGTTATTGGGGCTTGGCTCGGGAAGCGGCTGTTCTGCTGGGGGATGCTTACAAATTACAGCTTACCGATTACAGCAAGAAAATTAAGGAAGCAGTCGGCAACCAGTCAATTAAAGATTTGGTTCGAGTAGAAGTTAAAGACAAAAATCTTTGTTCCCGCTATACGGCTCGGGCTTTGGATAATATTAAGATGGGCTCATCGCCGCGCTGGATACAGGAACGGCTAAAAGTCTGCGGACTGCGGCCGATTAGCAACATTGTTGACATTGCCAATTACGTTATGCTGGAAACCGGCCAACCCCTGCACGCTTTTGATGCCGACCGAATGGAGGCCAAAGGGGAAATTAAAAGAATAATTGTCCGGCGAGCGGTTAAAGGAGAAAAGATTATCACTTTAGATAATGATAAGTATGATTTAGATGAAAACATTCTGGTAATTGCCGATGAGCAATCCCCGGTTTGCATAGCCGGAATTAAAGGCGGCCAAGGCCCGGGCATTAATCCGCGGACCAAGCGGATAATTCTAGAAGCGGCCAACTTTTCTCCACAGATCATTAGGCAGGGCTCTCGGCAATTGAAGCTGGCAACCGACGCTTCATGGCGTTTTGAGCGCCAAGTGGACCCTAATTTAACTCAAGAAGCCGTTGATATGGCCGCTTGCCTGATTCAGGACATGGCCGGGGGCTGGGTACTGAAAGATACTCTTGATTTTTATCCTGACAAAATTAGGCCCAGAAATGTTAAATTGAAAATCAGCCAGATATCAAGCTTATTAGGCGTTGATATTCCGGTTAAGGAATCAAAGAAGATTCTGGAAAAATTGGATTTTGGGATAAAAATAGTCGGACAGAATTTTCAAGTCCGGGTGCCAACTCGGCGCTTGGACGTGACTCTCCCCGAGGATTTAATTGAAGAGGTCGGCCGAATTTACGGATTTGAAAAAATCCCCAGCCGTTTGCCGGAAGCGGCTCTGATACCGCCGGTCCGGAATGATGGCCTGGTTTATCAGAATAAAATTAGGGAAATTTTGGTCAATTTGGGCTTTAGCGAGGTCTACAATTATTCTTTTACCAGCAATAAAGGAAAAATAGAAATGCTTAATCCAATTAATCAAGACCAAAAATATTTAAGGTGCAATTTAGCCGATGGCCTGCTTGAAAATTTGGAAAAGAATAAAAGGTATTTTAAGGAAATCAGACTGTTTGAAATTGGACGGGTTTTCTTAAAAGATAAGAACAAAATTCTTGAAAGAAAGAAATTGGGAGCAGCTTTGTCCCCGGCTAATTTCTATTATCTCAAAGGAGTTATTGAAAGCCTTTTTAACAAGCTTGGGATTGTCAATGTTTGCTACGATGAGTCTTCCCAGAAAGGAATCAGAGCGAAAATAAAGGTTGATAATGAATTCCTAGGCTGGCTAAACGATAATTTTTTTGAACTGGATTTTGAGAAGATAGTTAAGCTGGCCATTGAAGAAATAATTTACACGGTCCCTTCCAAGTACCCGGCCGTAGTCCGTGATATTTCTTTGCTGGTGGAGCCGGGAACCAAAGTGGTTGAAGTGCTTAATCTGATTCACTCGGCCGGCGGCCGATTAATCCGCGACATTGACTTGTTTGACATGTACGAAGGAGAGAAAATTTCCCAAGGCAGGAAGAGTTTGGCTTTTCATATCGTTTATCAATCTGACGACTACACCCTGACCGATAAAGAAGTTAATCAAATTCAGGAAAAAGTTATTCAGACCCTGGAGAATGAAAAAAACTGGGAAGTCCGGAAATAATTATGACTAAAAAAGATAATTCAAATTACCAAGCAAAAGATATCTATGTTCTGGAAGGTCTTGAACCGGTCCGGCGCCGGCCGGGCATGTACATTGGCTCAACCGGTATTGACGGCCTCCACCACCTTATCTGGGAGGTCTGTGATAACTCGCTTGACGAAGCCAATGCCGGCTACTGCGATACTATTGAGATTGCTCTTTTACCCGGGAATCAAGTCAAAATAGTTGACAATGGACGGGGGATTCCGATTGACAAGCATCCTCAAACTAAAAAATCTGCTCTAGAAACCGTAATGTGTACCCTTCATGCCGGGGGTAAATTTGGAGGCCAGTCGTATAAGATAGCCGGTGGGCTACACGGTGTCGGGGTATCCGTGGTTAACGCTCTTTCCAAGCAGCTTAAAGCTGAAGTCTGTCGGAACAATAATCTTTATGTTCAAGAATATTCCCGGGGCAAGGCCAAGACCACCATGAGGAAAAAAGGCAAATGCCAGCAAACCGGCACCGCCATTATCTTTGAACCTGACCCGGAAGTTTTTAAAAACGTTGAATTCAAATGGCATAAGATATTAAATCATTTACGCCAGCAGGCCTATTTGACTAAGGGTGTTAAAATAAATATTCGGGATGAACGTTTGAAAAGACCCAGAGTTTATTCTTTCTATTTTGAAGGCGGCATTGTTTCGTACATTAAATATCTCAATCGCGACCAGGAAACCAAGCACGATAATATTTTCTATATTTCAAGGGAGCATCAGGAAATGTTAGTTGAAATTGCTTTTCAGTACACCAACGATCTTCAGGGATACGAAGAAGGTTTTGCCAATAATATCTATACTGGCGAAGGCGGCATGCATTTGACCGGATTCCGGACTGCTTTAACCAGAACTTTGAATAATTACGCTCAAAAGAACGGCTTTCTTAAGAATGGAAAGAATGGTGATAACGGAAAATTAAACGGTGATGATGCTCGGGAAGGAATTACCGCGATAATCAGCGTTAAGTTGAAAGACCCACAGTTTGAAGGCCAGACCAAAGCTCGTTTAGGCAATCCTGAAGCTAGGACTGCCGTAGAATCGGTTATGGCTGACGGTCTGGAGGAGTTTTTGGAAAAAAATCCTCAGGACGCCAAGGCAATTATGGAAAAAGTTATTTTGGCGGCCAAAGCCCGTCAGGCGGCTAGGGTGGCTCGGGAAACCGTTATTCGCAAGGGCGCCTTGGAAGGGCTGGCTTTGCCGGGCAAGTTGGCCGATTGCTCCAGCCGTGACCCGGCTGAATCAGAACTCTTCATTGTTGAGGGCGATTCCGCGGCTGGTTCAAGCAAGCAGGGGCGCGACCGGAGATTTCAAGCAATTCTGCCTCTTCGGGGTAAAATTCTTAACGTAGAAAAAGTTAGGCTAGACCGGGCTCTAACCTCCAAAGAAATTAAAGCAATTGTGATTGCTTTAGGCACGGCGATTGCCGAAGAATTTGATTTAGAAAAAATCCGTTACCAGAAAATTATTATTGCCTGCGACGCTGATTCTGACGGGAATCATATTGCCACGCTTTTATTAACACTTTTCTTCAGGTATTTCCGTCCGGTTATTGAGTCCGGATTCCTATATATTGCCCAGCCGCCGTTGTACAAGATTAAAAAGGGCAAGCAGATAAAATATGGCTATACTGAAACAGACAAGGAAAAAATCGTTAAATCATTAGGCAAAGAAGGGGTCGATATCCAACGATACAAAGGACTTGGCGAAATGAATCCCATGGAGCTCTGGGAAACAACTATGGATCCCGAGAACCGTTTAATGAAACAGATATCTATTGAAGATGCTAAGGAAGCTGACAAGCTTTTTGATATCCTAATGGGCGATGAAGTTGATCCTCGGAAGAAATTTATCCAGACGCATGCTAAAAAAGTTAGGAACTTGGATATCTAGCAAAAAATTTTGTAATTTTTAAATAATTTTTAATGTCTTAATGTTTAAAAATTAAGATTTATTTACCCGTTTGCTAAAGCTATGTTTTGCATTGCGGGCAGGTAAAATCAAAAATTAGAAATTAAAATTGTTATTCGGATTGACATATATTTAATTAAGATATACTATGGGGTAATTAATACCCCTAAGGGGGTTTTTAAGTAATGAAAATTAGTCAATTGCCTCAAAAAGGAATAACTTTTCTAAAAGAAGTCCGGATTGAATTAAAACGGGTAACTTGGCTTACGCGTCGGGAAACGGTTAAGCATACTTTAGTAGTGATTGGCTTTTCTCTGGCAGTAGCCGCTTTTCTAGGCGGTCTGGACTTTTTGTTCAATTGGCTGTTAGACGAGTTTATTATATAAATCATGCCTAAACAGATACAACAGGGAAAAAATTGGTACGTCCTTCATACCTATTCTAATTACGAAGAAGCTGTGGCCAGGAATCTGAAACAGCGGATTGAGTCAATGGGCATGGAAGACAAGATTTTTAATGTTTTAATCCCGACCGAGAAGAAAATTAAGATTAAGTCAGGCAAGCGCTACGTGGTTGAAGAAAAAATCTATCCCGGCTATGTTTTAGTGGAAATGATTGTGACTGACGATTCTTGGTATGTTGTCAGAAACACTCCTCGGGTGACCGGTTTTATCGGCGCCGGGACGATTCCAACGCCCATTTCCAAAGATGAGATTAAATCTTTACAGAAACGAATGGGTGTGGAAGAACCGAAGTACAAGATTGATGTGGTTGTGGGCAATGCAGTTAAGATTATTGACGGGCCGTTTAAGGACTATGACGGCAAAATTTCTGAAGTTGACGAGAAGCGCGGTAAAATCAAAGTGCTAGTTTCAATGTTCGGCCGGGAAACGCCGGTTGAATTAGATTTTTTACAAGTGAAGAAAATATAAACATGGCTAAGGAAATTAAAACAATTATAAAGCTTCAGATTCAGGCCGGGCAGGCTAATCCGGCGCCGCCGGTTGGTCCGGCTTTGGGCCAACACGGCTTGAACATCCAGGACTTCTGCACTAAGTTTAATGAAGCTACCAAAGAGATGCCCGGCGATGTGATTCCGGTGGAAATTACGGTTTACGAAGACCGGACTTTTAGCTTTAAATTGAAAACGCCGCCGGCTTCTGATTTGTTAAAAAAAGCGGCCGGTTTAGAAAAGGGCTCCGGGGATCCATTAAAAAACAAAGTGGGCAAAGTGACTAAAGAGCAGATTCGTCAAATTGCCGAGAAGAAAATGCCTGATCTGAATGCCTACAATTTAGAAGAAGCGGAAAAAATCATAGAGGGCACGGCGCGCTCTATGGGGATTGAGGTAAAATAGGGATTGAAGTAAAATAAAGTTTATAGGAGGGACAGAAAATAATCTGTCCTTTTAAGTTCATTTAAAATTAAGAAAGGAGATGATAGCTGTGGAAAGATTAACCTCGCACCAGGAAAAATTCGTTGCGGGGCTTTATTTTTCCCTTTTTTTAGAGTAGGATAAAAATATGTCCGATGCCAGGATTTTTAATTTAATTAAACAGGAATATACCCGTCATCAAGAGGGACTTAATTTGATTGCCTCGGATAATTATGCTAGTCCGGCGGTTCGTCAGGCAGTCGGGAGCATTTTGAGCGCCCGTTATGCCGAGGGCTATCCTGAAAAAAGATATTATTCGGGCCAGCGCTACATTGACCAGATTGAAAAAATAGCCATTGCTCGGGCTAAAAAACTTTTTAAAGCGAATTATGCCAATGTTCAGGCGCACTCCGGCTCTAATGCCAATCAAGCCGCCTATTTTGCTCTATTAAACCCAGGCGACAAGGTTTTGGCCATGCGCATTGACCAAGGCGGACATTTATCTCACGGGGCGAAAATTAATTTTTCCGGCCGCTTTTATAATTTCGTTTTTTATGGCTTAGACAAGAAAACTCAGCAGATTGATTACAATCAGATTGAAAAAATCGTTTGGAAAGAAAAGCCAAGATTAATCGTGGCCGGCGCTTCCAGCTATCCTCGCCAGATTGATTTTGCTAAGTTCGGCCGAATAGCCAAATCAATGGGTGTTTACTTAATGGGGGATATTGCCCACACGGCTGGTCTGGTGGCGACTGGCTTGCACCCGCATCCCTTCCCTTATTGCGATGTGGTTACCGCGACTACTCATAAGACGCTCCGGGGTGCTCGGGGCGGCCTGATTTTATCTAACAACAAAGAGATAGCTGACAAAATAGACAAGGCGGTTTTCCCTGGGCTTCAAGGCGGCCCCTTGCAGAATGAGATTGTTGGCAAAGCGGTTGCTTTAAAAGAAGCTAGCCAGAAGCAATTCGTTGTTTATCAAAAACAGGTGATTAAGAACGCCCAAGTTTTGGCTGAAATGCTTTTAGAACAAGGATTTGATTTAGTTTCCGGCGGCACCGACAACCATCTTATCCTAATTGATTTAACCAAGCTGGGATTCTCCGGAAAACAGGCTCAGGAATCCTTGGAATCAGCTAATCTTTACGTAAATCGCAACGTTGTCCCTTATGAGAAACGCTCTAAATGGGAAACCTCGGGTATTCGAATTGGCACGCCGGCGATAACTACTAAAGGATTAAAAGGCAGAGAAGTTAAACAAGTTGCTCTTTGGATTAGCCAAATTCTTAAAGACATTAACAACCAATCATTACAACGCCGGATTAAGGGAAAAGTGATTAGAATGGCTAAGCAATTTCCAGTTTTGTAGCAACTGAAGGCCGATTTTTAAATTTTGACAAGGGGAAACTGATAAGAACAGTTTTAAAATGACGCCCTTGTGCTCAAGGGACATCATTTTAAGGACTGTCCTTACCACCATGAAAATTATTGACGGCAAAAAGATAGCCGATGAAATTTTAGAAGAGCTTAGAAAGGAAATTGAAATAAAAAAGCTTAAACCATGCTTGGCGGTTATTTTGATTAGCGATAATCCGGCTTCTCGTTTGTATATTCAAAAAAAAGAAGCAGCGGCTGAGGAAATTGGAGTTGAGGTAAAAAAGCATTTTTTAGATGAGCAAATCTCCGAAAAAGAAGTTTTGGGAATAATTGACTCTTTGAATAAAGACAAACAAATTAATGGGATTTTAGTCCAGCTGCCTTTGCCAAAACATCTGGCAGTTGATAAAATTGTTCAAGCCATTAAACCAGTCAAAGATGTTGATGGATTTGTCAAAGACAGTCTTTGCAATTCTCCTTTTGTTTTGGCTATTAGCCGTGCATTGGCAGAAAGCGGCCAGGATCAGTCAGGGCGACGAACGGTTATTCTAGCTAATTCCAAGGTTTTAATTCAATCCTTGAAATTGCATTTAAATAGATTAAAATTTATTAAAGATACTAAAAAAGCCGATATTGTCATTAGCGCTTTAGGTCGCCCCCAATATATTAAGGGCTCAACGATTAAACCAGACGCTGTCTTGATTGACGGGGGAATTTCAAAGGCGGATAATAAAATAGTTGGGGATGTTGACCGGGAAAGCGTTCAAGAAAAAGCCAGCTGGCTAACGCCGGTACCGGGCGGATTAGGTCCGTTGACAGTGGCCTTTTTAATGAAAAATTTAGTATGGCTTACCAACCAGTCATCGGTTTAGAAATACACGCGGAATTAAAGACAGCCAGCAAGATGTTTTGCAGCTGTCTTAACGATCCGGAAGAGCAGAAACCGAATTTGAATATCTGTCCGGTTTGTTTGGGGTATCCAGGTTCATTGCCGGTAATCAACCAGGAAGCGGTGAAAAAAGTTGTTAAAACCGCCTTGTCTTTGAATTGTCAAATTCCGGGAAGAGCTAAATTTGACCGAAAAAACTATTTCTATCCCGACTTGCCCAAAGGTTATCAAATCTCTCAATATGACCAGCCTTTGTCCTTAAAAGGTTTTTTGGAAATCGAAGGGAAAAAAATCCAGATTACCCGGATTCATTTAGAAGAAGATACCGGTCGATTGATACATTTGCAGGAAGCCGGCTATTCACTGATTGATTTTAATCGGGCCGGTCGGCCGCTTATGGAATTAGTCACTGAACCGGATATTGAATCCGGTCGGGAGGCCCGACAGTTTTGCGAAGAATTGCAGTTAATCCTGCGCTATTTAGAGGTCTCTGAAGCGAATATGGAAAAAGGCCAGATGCGCTGTGAGGTTAACATTTCACTTTCTGGCAAGAACGGCAAGTTGGGAACCAAGGTGGAAATTAAAAACCTTAACTCTTTCCGGGCAGTTGAAAAGTCAATTGACTACGAAATTAAAAGACAAGCCGATTTGTTGGAAGCAGGGCAAAAAGTTATTCAGGAAACCAGAGGCTGGAACGAAGGCAAGCAGATTACTTTCTCCCAGAGGATAAAAGAAGAATCTCAAGATTACCGTTATTTCCCCGAGCCTGATTTGCCTCCTTTATTGATAGAAGCGTCGTCTGGCGAGTCGAAACACTCGATAGTTAATGTCGCAGAGATTAAAGCTAAATTGCCGGAACTGCCTCAAGCCCGGCGAACCAGATTTTTTGAAGAGTATCAGATTGCTCCGTCTAATATTAATACGCTGATTGTTAATAAAAAGCTGGCTGACTATTTTGAGCAGATTGTTTCTGAGTTAAAAACTTGGCTGAAGATAAAATCTATTGATGACAAACAGCCAATGATTAAACTTACCGCTAACTATTTATTAACTGAACTTCAAAAATTACTTTTGGCTGATAAAAAAGAAATTACTGAATGTAAAATCAGCCCGGAAAATTTAGCTGAGTTTATTACCTTGATTCAACAAAAGGAAATTTCAAGTTCAGCGGCTCAAACCGTTCTGAAAGAAATGTTTGAGACCGGAGCCGACCCTTCCAATATTATTGAAGAAAAGAATTTGAAACAGGTTAATAATGAAGACGTCCTGCTTAAGGTAGTCAAACAGATTATTCAGGAGAATCCCAAGCCAGTTAAGGACTATCGATCAGGCAAGGAAAACGTTTTACAGTTTTTAGTTGGCAAAGTGATGGCGGCCAGTCATGGCCAGGCCAATCCTGAAATAGTCAGGGAAATTCTAAAAAATAGATTAAAGGTCGAGAAATAATTTTAATTGAGAAATAATATGGTCAATACAGAAAAATACGAAATCAATCCAGAGTATAGGCAGAATCTTTTAAAAGGTAAAAGTTTTAAATTTTCTGAAAAAGAAACAGCGGAAATGAAAGATAAAGGATTAAGTGAAGAAGATATAGTAAAGAAACAGGAGGATGTTATCGCAAGGCAAGAATTAGATCGCCAGGAAAAATAAGACGCAAGATTAGCTGTTTAGATAAAGTCAGTAATTATTCTTTTTGCATCAGAGTAAGTTTTAACCCAATTGATCCTTTTGTCTCTTTTAAACCAGGTCATTTGGCGGCGGGCGTACTGGCGGGTGTGATTGATAATTAATTCCTCGGCTTTTTTTAAAGAAATTTTACCTTGGAGGCATTGATGAATTTCCTGATAGCCGATGCTCGACAAGGCCGGCTGATTAAAAGAATATTTTTTGGACAATTTTTTAACTTCTTCAATTAGGCCAGTCCGGAGCATTTTTTTGACTCGCTGCTCTATTTTTTTATTAAGCGTTCCTTTGTTTAGCTTCAAACCAATCTCTAAAATTTCAAAAAGAGGTTGGCCTTTTTGTTTCTGTTTGGAGAATGGCTTTTTAGTCAGCAAGCAGACTTCTAAAGCGCGAATTAGCCGCCTTTTGTTGCGAGAATCAATAGCCGAAGCCGCTAAAGAATCTAATTTTTTGAGTCGTTGAAATAATTCCCGATTAGATAATTTTTCCAGCTTAATCCTTAGTTTTTTATCCGGTTTAACCCGAGGAATTTTTAAGTTATCAACAACTGCCTGGATGTACAAGCCAGTTCCGCCGACTAAAAAAGGCAGCCGATTTCTTTTCTGGATATCTTGAATAGTTTTAACAGCCAGCTTTTTGTATTGAGCTAGGGTAAATTCTTGGTTTGGTTTGACAATGTCAACCAGAGCTATTTTTTTAGTTTTAGCAGTGCCAATGTCCATTTCTTGGTAAATTTGCCGCGAATCAGCATTAACTATTTCACCCTTAAATTTCTCAGCCAATTTAATAGCTAAGTCAGATTTGCCTGAAGCGGTTGGTCCGAGAATGACAATGAGTTTGTTATGCATAGTTTCGAGAAGTGTAAGGGACATTCCTTAAATTTTTAAACTGTACTTTAACCTTAACTTGCGTTTTTTAAGGCCAGAATAACCTTTTTCCTCCTTTTCTTCTCGTCGGAAGGAACGTCATCTTTTAACCGGGCGGCGGCTGTGCCTTTTCTTGGAGAATAAGCGGCTACGTAAGCCTGGCTAAAGCCGATTTCCCTGAATAAATCAACCGTTTTTCGGAACTGCTTTTTAGTCTCGCCCGGAAAGCCAACAATAATATCAGTGGATATTTTCGCCTCGGGTATGGCCCGACGGATTTTTTTTATCAAATTTTTATAATGCCCGACCGTATAGCCACGATTCATCTTTTTGAGGATTTGGTTATCGCCTGACTGAACCGGCAGATGAATTTCTTTGGAAATTTTATCGCCTTGGCCGATTGTTTTTATCAGTTCGTTTGACATATCCTTAGGGTGAGAAGTAAGGAATTTTATCTGGAAGTTTCCGGGTAGATTGTTGATTAATTTAAGCAATACGGAGAAGCCAAGGACAGTCCTTAAATTTACGTCCTTAGAATAAGGACGTAAATTTAAGGACTGTCCTTGACGGCCTTGATAGCTATTCACATTTTGTCCTAAAAGAGTTATTTCTCTATATCCTTTTTTAATTAAAGTTTTCGCTTCCTTAATAATTTCATTAGCCGGTCGCGAGTATTCACGGCCGCGGGTATAGGGGACTACGCAATAGGAACAAAAATTATTGCAACCGGTCATAATGGGAAGCCAGGCATTTTTGGCTGATTGACGTTTGGGCTCCAATTCCAGATTAATAATTGGCCAGATTTCATCAACTTGTTCCCGAAGCTGTTTTTTGTCCTTGAATAAAAGACAACCAGTTAAAACCAATTTGCTTTCTGGGTTTTGAAGACGGATTTTCTTTACTTGGCTGTAAACCCTGTTGACAGCTGACTGTCTGATCGAGCAAACGTTAATAACAACTAAATTAGCCGATTTAATTTGGTCGACTGATTGGTAGTTTTTTTTCTCTAATTGGGCGGCAATCTTTTCCGAATCTGATTTATTCATTTGACAACCGTAGGTGATAATATGGTATTTCATATCTGCTTGGGAGAAGCTAATCTTTAAAAATTTAAGGATTATCATACGATAAGAACAGTCCTTAAAATGATGTCCCTTGAGCACAAGGGCGTCATTTTAAGGACTGTTCTTATCTGTTTGTCTTATTAGTTACCCTTTGTTAAAATTTAAGAACTGCCTTTTCATTGATTTCATTTTGTATCTTAATTGAAAATGTTGTATAATACAAGCAATATGCCCCGTAGAGAAACTTTGACTCTATTCGCCTGTGGCGAATAAGAATGCGGGGATATATAATTATAAGATAAACTAAAAAATATTGAGAATTTTGATATTTTGATTAAATGTCAAAGTTCTTCTACGGGGTATGAGCAAAATATATTTATCAGTCATTATTCCGGCCTACAACGAGGCCAAAAGTATTGGGAAAACCCTTTTAAGCATTGATTCCTACTTGGCCCAGCAGGACTATCACTACGAGATTCTGGTTATCAACGACGGGTCAAAAGACAAAACGGTCCAGATTGTTAATAAATTTACCAAAATAATTAAAAATTTAAGGTTGGTTAACAATCAGGAAAATCATGGCAAGGGATGGGTTGTCAAGCAGGGGATGCTGGAGGCTGGAGGAAAATACCGTCTTTTTATGGACGCTGACAATGCGACCACTATTGACCATTTCGAGAAAATGATACCCTTTTTTAAAAAGGGCTGCCAGGTGGTGATTGGTTCGCGGGACAGCAAAGATGCTCCAGATGCCAAACAAACCGTTCCCCAACCATTTTTTAAAAGGCAATTGGGCAATTTCGGCAATCTTTTAATTCAATTAATGGCAGTTCCGGGCATTTGGGATACTCAATGTGGCTTCAAGGCTTTTTCGGGAAAGGCGACCAATGATATCTTCAGCCGGTGTTTGATTGATAAATGGGGATTTGACATTGAAGCGCTGGCCCTAGCAAAAAAACTGGGATATCGCATAGGGATAATTCCGGTTAACTGGATAAACAATCCGGATTCTCGAGTTGGCTGGAAAGGATATTTAAGAACCTTGAGCGAATTGCTTAAAATTAGATGGAATTTTATTACCGGTAAATATAAATATTAGAATTATGGACAGGGAATTTCCTTCAGAATTAAGATTAGATTTGGTTTCTAATGACTGGGTATTGATTGCCGCTGGCCGGGCCCAACGGCCGGAAACTTTCGCTAAACATCAGAGAATTAAAGAACAAGCTACTCCCGAGAATTGTCCTTTTTGCCAAGAGTATAATATTCGGGAGAAAATCGCTAGGAAAAACAAACCGGATGGTTCCTGGTTTGTTATCTCTATTCCCAATAAATTTCCTGCCTTTTCCGAAAATGGCGGCCATGAGCTTAAAGAGCAGAAAATAGGGCCCAACAAAACGATGAACGGCTTTGGCTATCATGAGGTTATTATTACCGCTGACCATGAGAAGCAGATAGCCCAGTTCTCACAGGGAGAAGCCAGAATGGTTATTGACATCTATCAGGAAAGATACTTGGACTTAATGAGTAAACAGTTCATTAAATACATTGCTATTTTCCATAATCATGGCAAGGAAGCCGGTGCTTCTATAAGTCATCCTCATTCTCAACTTATGGCAATTCCGGTTATTGACCCTGATATTCGGGGTAGCTTGAACGGCGCTGAAAATTTCTATAAAAAAAACAGAAAATGCGTCTATTGCACAATGCTTGACTGGGACATAAAAGATAAGAAACGAATTATTTATGAAAACGAAAAGTTTGTGGTTCTATGTCCTTTCGCTCCCCAGGTTTCTTTTGAAGTCAGGGTATATCCTAAAGAACACCAGCCATATTTTGAAAAGATGAATAATCAGGAAAAAGATTTCTTTGCTGATGCCCTGCAAAAGGCCTTGTCGGTTATTTATCATAGATTAGAAGATCCGGCTTACAATTTCTATTTCCACACTGCTCCCTGCGATGGAGGCAATTATGAGAATTACCATTGGCATCTAAATATTTTACCTAAAATTTCTGTATGGGCCGGTTTTGAATTAGGGGCTGGCATAGAAATTTCTACTATTGAACCCGAGGCGGCGGCTGAATTTTTGAGAAATTAATATTTATGGGCATTCTTTTTTCGAACATTACTCTGTTCATCACCAATGTAATTTCTGATATTGGCTATCTGGGCATTTGCCTGTTGATGGCCGTTGAGAGCTCTTTTATCCCATTCCCTTCTGAAATTGTTATTCCGCCAGCCGCTTATCTGGCCCAGCAGGGACAAATGAACATCTTTTTAGTTATTCTTTTCGGGATAATCGGGAGTTTGCTAGGCGCTTCCTTAAACTATTTCTTAGCCTATTCTTTAGGCAGAAAAGTCATTTATTCTTTAGCTAATCGCAATTTTTTTAAATTTTTATTCATCAGCCAGAGAAAAATCGCCAAAGCGGAAAACTATTTCTTAAAATATGGAAATCTTTCTACTTTTATCGGCAGGTTTGTGCCTGCTATCAGGCAGTTAATTTCTATTCCGGCTGGATTCTCCCGAATGAATTTTAAAAGCTTTGCCTGGTATACTTTTTTAGGTTCCGGCATTTGGGTGACAATTCTGGCAATCCTGGGATATTGCTTTGGCCATAATCAGGAGGCAATCTCCAGATATTCCAATCAGATTTCTTTGTTTTTCGCCGTTTTGGCCTTAGCTATTATATTATTAATAATTATTAAAAAAAAGCGTGGATAATAAAAAGATAGTCATTGCTAACTGGAAAATGAATCCGGCAACCTTAAAAGAAGCCGAGCGTCTTTTTAGCACGTTGGATGAACGCATTGAAATGAGCGGGAATTTAGAAACAATCATCTGTCCTCCTTTTGTCTATTTGTCTCCTTTAATTAATCTGTCAAAACACAATTTAGTTTTTGGCGGTCAGGACTGTTTTTGGGAAAAGCAGGGCGCTTATACCGGAGAAGTTTCTTCAGCAGAACTTAAAAGCTTAGGCTGTGAATACGTGCTTATCGGCCATTCAGAGAGGAAAAGATATTTTCAGGAAGATGATTCAATGATTAATAAAAAGCTGAAGGCCGCTTTAGCCAGTCGGCTAATTCCGGTACTTTGTGTTGGAGAGGAGATTAGAGATGATTTTGATTCTGAAGGGCGAGCGCTTGGCGAACTCAATCCAGTGATTGCCGAACAAATTGAGAAAGCGCTGATTGATATTAACCCTACTCGGGTTAGTGACATAATTATTGCTTATGAACCGGTTTGGGCGATTAGCACAACAGTTGATAAAAAAGATTGTTCTTCTAATGAAGCTATGAAAGCGGCTTTGTTTATCCGTAAGATATTAATTAAACTTTACAGCCGACTGGTTGCTGAAAAAGTTAGAATTATTTACGGGGGCAGCGTTGATAGCCTGAATGTGACGGATTATGTTGAAGGAGCCAACTTGGACGGTGTTTTGGTCGGTGGAGCCTCCTTAAACGCCAGTGAGTTTGTAAGAATAATTGAGAGATTGAAGGCTGTGTCTTAAATTTTTAAGGACTGTCCTTATCGTTGGCGCGTCTCAAGGGGTATTAAATATACGACTTTGCGTTTGGCCTTTGGCTCGAAGAGAAATTTTTTTGAATGTTTAGCCCTATTCGTGCTTCGCGCGAACAGCTCGCCCACACCTACGATTCAAAAAAATTGTCTTCTTCGCAAGGCCTTGTATCCGATAGGATTATGAAATCACTTCGGGATTTTAATTTTAATAATAAGCGGGTTTTAATAAGGGTTGGCTTTAATGTTCCCTTCTTTTTGGGAGAAAGCAGCAGAATTGATGATGAAGAGGATTGGCGGATACAAGCCACTTTGCCGACTATTAAATATTTAGTTGAGCATAAAGCTAAACTTATTCTGTTAACCCATTTGGGCAGGCCCGAAGGGAAGATTGACGAAAAACTGCGGTTGGATATGATAAGCGAAAGATTGACGGAACTTTTGAAATTGCCGGTCGTTAAATTAAATGATTGCCTTGGCCCTGAAGTTGAAATGCAGATAAGAAAAATGGCTCCTGGAGATATAGTTTTGTTAGAAAATATTCGTTTTCATCCGGGAGAAGAAGCAAATAGCCTGGATTTTTCCAAAAAAATCGCTGCTTTGGGAGACATTTATGTTAACGACGCTTTTTCAGTGAGTCACAGAAATCATGCTTCGGTGGTTGGTCTGCCTAAATATTTACCGAGTTGTTTTGGTCTGCTTTTTGAAAAAGAGGTTCAAACGCTTTCCAAGGTTTTGGACCAGCCGGAACATCCTTTGACAGCAATTATCGGCGGAGGGAAAATATCAACTAAAATCAAGTTCGTTAAGAATTTTTTGAATAGATCCGACAACTTGCTTTTAGCTGGAGCTTTGGCTAACACGGTGATTAACGCTAAAGGGTTTGCCATTGGCCAGTCAGTTTCGGAAAAAAGCATGATTGGAGAAGTTAAAAAACTTAATTTGACCAGCACTAAGCTTCATATACCGGTTGATGTAGTTGTTTCTAAAGATGTTTCCGGAAAGGCATCCAGCCGAATTTCTCCAGTAGGCAATACAGCTGAAGACGAAATGATTCTTGATATTGGGCCGGATACGATTCAAATATTTTCCCAAGTAATTTCTCAGTCCAAAATGATTATCTGGAATGGACCTTTAGGATTTCTTGAGACGGAGAAATTCAGCTTAGGAAGTGAAGCAATTGCTAATAAAATAGCTGAGAGTTATAATTTTTCATTGGTTGGCGGAGGCGATACAGTAGCCTTTTTAGAAAAGTTAAAATTAATAGATAAAATAACACATATTTCTACCGGCGGGGGTGCTATGCTTAAATTTCTAGCTGGTGAAAAACTGCCCGGGATAGAAGCCTTGAAATAGTCTTTGAGACAGTCCCCAGAATGCTGGGGACTGTCCCCAAGGCTCAAAAAATATTATGAAATGGCAAGTTAAAAATAAAGCGCCTAGCGCTTTTTTAAAACAATTTCCGGAGTTTTCTCCTTTAATCTCTCAGCTTTTATACAATCGCGATTTGAAAACTCAACAACAGATTGATGAGTTTTTTAATCCTGATTATCAGGGTGATTTACACGATCCTTTTTTACTTAAAGGGATGGAAAAAGCAGTTAAGCGAATTTATCAAGCGGTGTCTAAAAAGGAAAGAATTTTAGTTTACGCTGATTATGACGCAGATGGAGTTTGTTCAGGGGCAATTTTGTTTTCAGTTTTGAAACATCTGGGCGCGAAAAATATTCAGGCCTATATCCCTGACCGGGCCAAAGAAGGGCATGGAATGAACAAAGAAGCGATTAAGAAAATTCATAAAGAAAAAGCTGATTTGATAATTACCGTTGACTGCGGCATCAGTAATTTAGAAGAGGCCGAGCTAATTGCTTCTTTAGGCATGGACCTTATCATTACTGACCATCATCAGCCAAAGCATAAACTGCCTGAAGCAGTTGCCTTGATTGACCCTTGGCAGAAGGATGATAAATATCCTTTTAAGGATTTGTGCGGAGCCGGCGTGGCCTATAAATTAACCTGCGCCCTCTTGCGCGAAAAAAAAGACAACCCAGATTATCCTTTAAAGAAATGGCTTTTGGATTTAGTCGCTTTAGCTACAGTGGCTGATGTTATGCCGATTATTGGAGAGAATCGAACCTTGGTAAAGTACGGCTTAGGCGTTTTAGCTCAGACAAAACGTCTGGGGCTTCAAGAATTAATGAAAACGGCTAAAGTAATTCCTGAATTAATTAAACATTCCTTGAATGGGGAAGCCCCTCTGACAAACCTGAATACCTATACCATCGGCTTTATCCTGGCTCCGCGCCTTAACGCGGTCGGTCGAATGAACCACGCTAGTGCCGCTTTTCATCTCTTAATAAGCCAGAATAAAAAAGAAGCCGAAAAATTAGCTAAAGATATTAATCAAAGCAATTCAACCAGGCAGAATTTGACAGAACGGATAATTGAGGAAGCTAAGAAGCGGATTGATAAAAAGCTTAGTCGTAAGGATTCTAAACTCATTTTTGAAGGCAGCCCTGATTGGCCGGCTGGATTAGTTGGCTTGATAGCCAGTAAGATATCTGATCAGTATCAGCGGCCAACCATTATTTACCATGACCTGGACTCTATTATTTCCGGTTCTTGCCGAAGCCGAGGAAGTTTTAATGTTTTAGGGATGCTTAAACATTCATCTGATTGTCTTCATTCTTTCGGCGGGCATGAAAAAGCGGCCGGCTTTAGGATTAAAAGAGCAAATTTAAAAAAGTTTAAAAATGCTTTGATAAAATTTGTTGAAGACAAGTTAAGGGGCGAGGATTTAATACCGGTTTTAGACGTTGATGCGGAATTGTCTCTGGAAGACATAAACTGGCGGAATTATGACCAAATTCAGCAGTTTGCTCCTTTTGGTAAAGACAATCCGGAACCAAGATTTTTGGTTAAAAATGCGGAAATTAATGATTTAAGATTAGTCGGTAATAGCAACAAGCATCTTAAGATGGACTTAATGATTTTCAACGAGCAATCAAAACAGGGGAAAAGGATTAAGGCGATTGCTTTTAATCTGGGCGAATGGCATAATACATTGAATAGAGGCGATTCAGTTAACGCGGTTTTTGAATTAATTGCTAATGAATGGAACGGGAACCGGGATTTAGAAATGAAAATTATAGATTTAAAGACCGTAAAAAAATATGTATGAAAATTTAAGGATTGTCATTGAGGATCATGTCCCTTTACAGAAGGCAAAGGGCGTGTCCGCCTATCCGCCTCTGAAGGGAAAGGACGACTCCTTAAATTTTGACAAGGGGAAACAGATAAGACAAACTGATAAGAACAGTCTTTAAAATGACGCCCTTGTGCTCAAGGGGCATCGTTTTAAGGACTGTCCTTATCATCAGCGTATCCCAAGGGACATCATTTTAAGGACTGCCTTTTGAAAAGTATGAAGTTAACTATTTATACCGATGGCGGAGCGCGGGGCAATCCCGGTCCGGCCGCTATCGGTGCGGTCATCATACAAGATGGCCAAACAATTAAGAAATACGGCGAGTTTATTGACGAAGCCACTAACAATCAAGCCGAGTACCAGGCAATAATTTTCGCTTTGAAAAAAATTAAACTGCTTTTTGGCAAAAAGCCGGCTAAGAGAATGGAAATTGAGCTTTATTCAGACAGTGAATTAATTGTTAATCAGCTTAATCATCAGTACAAGATAAAAGAGGAAGACCTTCAGTTACTGTTTCTCAAGGCCTGGAATTTGACGTTAGATTTTAAACAAGTTATTTTCAAGCATATTGTTCGGACTAAAAACAAGGAAGCTGACCGTTTGGTCAACCAAGCCCTGGATAATCAGGAAAAGACTTCTGTTTTGCCGGGTCTTTAATGCAAGGTTCTATTGACATTAAATTGTTAATGCGGTAATATTTAAATAATCCAAGCAAGTGGATAGTCGGTCGCCTTAGGCGACAGGAAAGTCCGGGCACCATATAATGGCAGTGGGTAACGCCCACCGTCCGCAAGGATAGGGAAAGTGCCACAGAGACAATGTTTCTTCATTTTAGGGGGAATCTCCTAAAAAGGGGTAAAAGTGAAAAGTGAGGGCCTAAGAATCCTCTCATCCGGCAGAAATGTCGCGATGCGGTAAACCCTGCCTGGTGCAAGAGCAAAGTGTAGCTCGCTTGAGCCTGAGAGTAATCTCCGGCCTAGATAGATGACTATCCAAAACCCGCCTTTGCCCTACGGGCTTCGGCGAGGTGAGACAGAACCCGGCTTATAGCTTGCTTGGGTTTTTTTATTCTTGATTTTTAGGTAAAAATCATTAAAATCAAAGTAATGAAGCGTTCAGACCTTATTTTCACTGCTATTTTAGTCCCGGTGGATTTTTTGATGCTGGTTGCCGCCGGTCTGACCGCCTATTTTTTAAGAATTAGCCCTTGGCTAGCCCAATACCGGCCAGTTCTTTTTCATTTAAACCTTCCTTTTGGCAGGTATTTTGTTTTGGTCAGCGGGATTTCCATTTTTTTATTGATTGTTTTTTCGCTAATCGGACTTTACCGGATTAAGTCAACCCGTAAGCTTCTGGACGATTTTCCCAGAATCGCGATTGGCGTCTCAGCCGGGGTCATGATTGTTGTCCTCTATATCTTTCTAAGACAGGAACTATTCAATTCCCGTTTTTTAGTTTTAGCCGGCTGGTTGATAGCCATTGTTTTTGTTTGTCTAGGCCGTTGGTTAGTTGTCCTGTGGGGAAAATATTTGATCAGAAGCCGTCAGTTTGGAATTCGCCGGGTCATGCTTATTGGCCGGGATGAGTTAAGCCAAAAGATTATCCAGAATATTAAACAAGAGGCCAGTGCAAGGTGCCGGGTAGTTGAGAATATTATCGAGCCGGATTTAAAAAAGATAAGTCAGAAGATAAGTAGCGGGAAAATAGATGAAGTTATTCTGTCGGATCCGGATTGGTCCAAGGATAAGGTTTTGGAATTAGTTAATCTGGTTGAGGCCAGTCATTTGAATTTCAAATTTATCCCCAATCTTTTTCAGGCTTTGACTGTTAATACTTCAGTTGAAATAATCGGCAATGTGCCGGTTGTTGAATTGAAAAGAACTGCTCTGGACGGTTGGGGTAGAATCATTAAGAGATTATTTGATATAATCTTCTCGCTTTCTTTTGTTATTATCTTTTCGCCGGCCTATCTTTTAATAGCTTTGATGATAAAAATTGATTCTCCGGGCCCGGTGATTTATAAGGATTATCGTTACGGATACAAAAAGAAAAAGTTTGAGTTTTACAAATTCCGTTCTATGAGAGCTGACCTTTGCGACGGGGAATTCGGAACTAAAAAAGGGAATCAAATGCTTAAAGATTTGGAAAAAGACCATGCCAGGAATCTCCGTAAAGACAGTCCGCTTCATAAGATTAAGAATGATCCCAGGATTACCAAGCTAGGCCGGTTCTTGCGTAAGAATTCTTTAGATGAATTGCCTCAATTCTTTAATGTTTTGAAAGGAGACATGAGCATTGTCGGTTATCGTCCCCATATGTCTTACGAGGTAAAAAAGTACAATTTTGACCAGCAAAGGATGTTCTATATCAAGCCCGGGATTACCGGCTTGGCCCAAATTTCCGGAAGGAGCGACCTTGATTTTGATGAAGAGGTTAAGCTGGACGTCTTTTATATGGAAAATTGGTCTTTGAGATTGGATTTAATTATCATTTTAAAAACTCCGTTTGTTATCTTATTAAAAAAGCACGAAGCTTAGCTGGTCCGAAGGAAGCGATATTTTTATGAAAGTTGCTTTAGTTCATGATTATCTTAATCAATACGGAGGGGCGGAAAGAGTATTAGAGGCATTTTGTCAGATTTTTCCCAAAGCGCCGATTTATACTTTGCTTTATGATGAAGCCAGAACCGGTTCGGCCTTTAAAAAATATCAAATTAAGACGTCTTTTTTGCAAAAAGTCCCTTTGGTTAAATCTCACCATCGCCCTTTTTTAATGCTGATGCCTTTGGCAATAGAACAATTTGATTTGTCCGAGTATGATTTAGTGCTTTCTGATTCAGCCAGCTATGCCAAAGGGGTAATTACTTCGCCGAAAACTCTGCATATTTGTTATTGCCATACGCCGATTCGCTATGCCTGGGATGATTCCCATAAATACATAGAGGAATTCGGTTATCCCGGCCCAATAAAGAAAGTAGTTCCTTTTTTCATGAACTATATCCGTCTCTGGGATGAGCAGGCGGCCCAACGAGTTGATAAATTTATTGCCAATTCACGTTTTGTGGCCCAGCGGATAAAAAAGTATTATCATCAGCCGGCAAGGGTTATCCATCCGCCGGTCAGAACCGACCTCTTTTACATGGCTGATAAAATAGACGAATATTTTCTGCTCGTCGGGCGCTTCCTGCCTTACAAACGCTTCGATTTAGCTATAGAGGCATTTAACGAGCTGGGTCTCCCTTTAAAAATTATTGGCGACGGGCCTGACCGTAAAAAATTGGAGCGGAATTCTAGAAGAAATATAGAGTTTGTGGGGTTGGTTTCTGACAGCAAATTAAAAGAATATTATGCTCACTGCCAGGCCTTTATTTTTCCTCAAGAAGAGGATTTCGGGATTACCGCGGTTGAGGCAATGGCCTCAGGCCGGCCAGTTATTGCTTATCAGTCTGGTGGCGCCTTAGAAACAGTTGAACCAGGAATTACCGGATTGTTTTTTAAAGAGCAAACTAAAGAAAGCTTAATTGAAGTTTTAAGAAAGTTCAAATCCAGCGACTTCAATTCTAAAATTATCAGACAAAAAGCTGAAAATTTCGACCAGGAAAAATTTAAAAAAAGGATAATAAATTTTATTAATGAATATTGGCATTGATATAAGAGTTTTGGCTCGAGGCGCCAGAACCGGTGTTGAAGAATACACTCTTAATCTGCTTGATTCTCTTTTGTCTCTGGAGCCAGAAATCAATTTCAAGCTTTTTTATAACGCTTATCATAAAGCTTGTTTATCTTATCCTTGCCTTGGTTTGGATAATGTTCAGTTAAAAGATTTTAGAATTCCTAACCGCCTTTTTTTTATTAGCGCCCGCTATTTTAACCAGCCCAAAATAGACAAATTATTAGGCCAAATTAATGTTTACTTCAATCCACATTTTTTCCCCGCTCCTTTGTCAAGCAACTGCCGGAAAATAGTTACTTTCCATGACTTGTCTTTTTTAAGGCATCCTGAGTTCTTCTCTTGGCGTAAAAAAGTTTGGCAAAGTTTTTTGGTAGCGGCTCAAAAAGAAGCTGTTCAAGCCGATAAAATTATTGCTGTTTCTCAATCGACTAAACAGGACTTAGTTAATCTTTATGGAATTAAACCGGGTAAAATAAAGGTAATTTATTCGGGGATAGGCGAGAAGTTTAACCCTTTAGGGGCTATTCCCAAGCTGGCTAAGAAATACAATCTTCCGGAGAAATTTATCCTCTATTTTGGGACTATTGAACCGAGGAAAAATCTTGTAGGGTTGATTAAGGCTTTTGAACTTCTGAAGACAAAGCATAAACTGGTCTTTGCCGGGACTAAGGGCTGGCTTTATCAGGATATTTTTAAGGCCGCTAGAAAGTCGAGGCGCCACCGGGACATTATTTTCACTGGTTTTGTTGAAGACCAAGACAAACCCGGGCTTTACAATCTGGCTGATCTTTTCATTTATCCCAGTTTTTTTGAGGGTTTCGGCTTCCCCCCCTTGGAAGCAATGGCCTGTGGAGTGCCGACTATTGTTTCGCACGCTTCTTCTTTGCCGGAGGTAGTCGGGACAGGCGCTTTAATGGTTGACCCTTACAATATTGATGAGTTGGCCTGGGCTATGGAAACGATTCTGGCTGATAAAGATTTAAGGGAAGGACTAATTAAAAAAGGATTTGCCCAAGCCAAAAAATTCTCCTGGCCCAAATGCGCCCGGGACACGCTAAAACTGATAAAAGGCTGAAGAATTGTCCTTAAAGAAATTTAAGGATTGTCATTTTAAGGACTGTCCTTTAATCGGCAATAAAATGAATAAAAAAAACCAGATTAAAATTGGGATTGATGCGCGGTTTTTTGGACCCAAGCAAAAAGGGCTGGGTCGCTATGTCCAGAAATTAGTGGAAAAACTGGAAAAAGTTGATTTAGATAACCAGTACGTTATTTTCCTCCGTAAAGAGAACTGGTCGGAATACCAACCGACCAATCCTAATTTCCAAAAAATTTTGGCTGATTATCCCTGGTACAGTTTAAAAGAACAAATTTTTCTGCCCTTTAAAATTTATCAATCAAAGGTTGATTTTGTGCATTTTCCCCATTTCAACGTACCGTTGCTGTGCTTTAAACCGTTTCTAATCACTATCCACGATTTGATTTTAAAACGGTTTCCTACTAGACGAGCGTCTGCTTTAAACCCGGTAATGTATTTCTTAAAGAATCTGGCTTACCAGTTAGTTATTTTCTCGGCGGTCAAAAGAGCTAAAAAAATTATTGCTGTTTCTAACTATACTAAAAGGGATATTCTAAAATACTTCAAAGTCAAAAAAGAAAAAGTAAAATTGATTTATGAGGGGGTATCTTTAAGGATAGTCCCCGGAACGCTGGAAACTATCTCTAAAGATGTCCCCAAAGAATATTTGCTGTATGTCGGAAATGCTTATCCTCATAAAAATTTAGAACGACTGGTTTTGGCTTTTAATGAGATATTGAGAGATGAAAAATATTCAAATTTAAAGCTTCTCTTGGTCGGCGGAATGGACTATTTCTACAAACGGTTGAGAAAATTCGTTCTGGATTCTGCGTCGCAGGTTCAAAGTTCCGTGATTTTTACCGACTTCGTCTCAGATAGGGAATTATCTGTTTTATATCAGAAAGCTTCCTTGTATGTTTTCCCTTCGCTATATGAAGGATTCGGCCTGCCTCCATTAGAGGCGATGTATTACCAGTTGCCGGTAGTCTCTTCAAACTCATCCTGCCTGCCGGAGATTCTAGGAGAGGCGGCCGTATTTTTTGACCCGGAAAACATTCATGAAATAGCAGAAAAAATTAAGCAGGTTTTGGAAGACAAACCGTTGCAGAGAACATTAATCAACCGGGGATTGTTGGTCATTAAAAAATACAGCTGGCTCAAAATGGCCCGGGAAATTAAAACGGTTTATTTAAATTAAAGGCCTTAAAATAGAAAGTGAGATGTGGTATAATAAAAATACCTAATTTAATGAGGCATTTTTATCTTATAAAAATATGCCATCAAAAGTAAACTATCGGAAAAATGTCCTTAAGGCTTTGTTTGACATTAAACCGGTTGACAGCCAGGGCATTTTGGATATTGGGAGGATAAGGAAAATTCAAAAGGTTTTGAATTTAAGGTCTTTGGAAAGCCCCCTGGGGAAAATTCCCAGAGTGTTGGAGACTGTCCCTAGGGACAATAGCTTTCCAACTAAAGAAGAAATTTTAGCTGAATTGGAGAAATTCAGCGCAGACGAAAGCTTTCTGGAAAATCAACAGGAGGTTGCCGAGAAGATAAATTTAGTCAAGAAAACATTGGTTAAAGAGACGCCAGTTGACAGGTATGAAGAATTCTATTTTCCCGAAGCGGCTTACCAAAAATTTCCTTTAACACCGTCTAAAAAAGAAAAAAAACATACTTTTACTTTTAAAGATGTTTTCAAAAAAAATTATGGTAAACCCTTGGCTGGTTTTTTAGCAGCCGGTTTTTTGGTTGCTTTAATTATTCCGGCCGCTTCTTTGATAAACCGGGGATTTGGAATTAAGGATGACGTTTTGGCCAGCAGTCTGTCTGCTTATCAGAATCTATTATCAGCTCAGGAGTCCTTGGAGAAAGCAGACTGGCAAGCGGCTGAGCAAAACTTTATTTCAGCCCAAGCCGATTTCATAGAGGCTCGTCAAGAGCTCAAGAAAGTAGGCCAGTTGACTCTGGGTATTTTAGGGAAGCTGCCTGGCGCCGCTTCCATATCTTCAGGCGATCATTTAATTAAAGTTGGCGAAAATTTAGCTCGGGCCGGCCAAAAATTATCTTCAGCGGTGAACGTGTTTGATTTCGATAATTTATTCGGTTTAATCCGTCTGCCCCAAGAGTCTTCGAGGAATGTTTTAGCCGTCCAGGAAAGCGCGTTGTCCGATTCCATTGAAATCAGCCGGGATGATTTAACCGAGGCCTTGTCTAATATAAAAACAGCTAATCAGGAATTAGAAAAAATTAAGATTGATGTTCTGCCGGACGAAATTCAGTCAGGCGTTTCATCTTTAAAAGAAAAGCTGCCTTTGATTGAAGAAATGCTTGCTCAGTCATTGAGTTATTCAGAGGCCCTGCTAAACTTTTTAGGGCATAACAATCCCCGTCAGTATCTCTTGATTTTCCAGAACAATAGCGAGATGAGGGCTACCGGAGGATTTATCGGCACCTACGGTTTATTAACCCTGGATAAGGGTGAAATTAAAGAGCTTTTTATTGATGGCATTTTTAACGCTGACGGCCAGCTTCATGAAAAAATTATTCCGCCTCGACCAATTCAGAAAATTAGCACTGCTTGGTCAATGCATGACGCTAACTGGTTTGCCGATTTCCCGACCTCGGCGCATAAAATTGCCTGGTTCTATGAGAAGACCGGCGGGCCGACGACTGACGGCGTTATCAGTTTGACGCCGGTTTTAATTGAACGTCTTTTGGAGCTAACCGGACCGATCGCTCTGCCTGAATACGAAGTTGTCTTGACGGCCGATAATTTTGTTGAATTAATTCAATACAAGGTAGAAATTGATTATGATAAAGAACTTAATCGACCCAAGGAAATTTTATCTGATTTTGCTCCTAAATTTATCCATTCTTTAAATCAGTTGTCTTCCCAAAACAGAGAGGAAGCCTTAAAAATTATTCTTAACTGCTTTGACGAAAAGCATATCCTAACCTATTTCAGCGACCCTGTTTTAGAAGAACTGGCTGTTAAATGGGGCTGGTCCGGGAAGATTCTACCCGCCGACAAAGATTATTTAAGTGTTGTTTCTTCCAATATCAACGGCTACAAAACAGATAAAATGGTCAATGAGACAATTGACCATCATTCGGAAATCCAGCCGGACGGCTCAATCATTGATACTTTGACAATTACTCGCCAGCATAAAGGCGGGCAATCGGAATACGATTGGTGGAATCGGGTCAACTCCAACTATTTAAGAGTTTATTTGCCCTTGGGTAGCGAGCTGATTTCGGCCAACGGACAAAGCTTAGAAATTTACCAGCCGCCAATTGATTATCAAGAGCAGGGATTTAAGACAGACGTTTTGGTGGATAAAATTGAAAAAGGGATGGTGGTTGATAAAAAAACCGGGACTCGCGTTTATCAAGAAAATGACAAAACCGTTTTTGGCAACTGGGTTTATGTCAGCCCGGGCGAAACGGTTATTCTGAAGTATAGATACAAGCTGCCTTTTAAAATTGACTTGACAAAATCAGCGGATAGTTATAGTCTGTTAGTGCAAAAGCAGTCAGGCAGTTTAGGCAGCCAATTAAGCCATCAGCTGAAATTTCCGGAGGCTTGGCAGTTATCGTGGAAATATCCCGATGAAGCCAAACAGGGCCTCGGGATTGTGGAATACAAGAACGATTTGAAAACAGATAAATTTTTAGGCGTTGCTTTCGAATTTTAGCGTTAAAAAGCTTCAAAAATAATCTTATATTTAATTATGAAAAAATACATCTTTATTATCGGAATAATTTTTATTACCTTTGCCAGTTTTACCAAGGCGGATAATAGTTTGGTGGCTCATTGGAATTTCGATGAAGTGGCGGCCGGTTGGGAAGTTAAAGATATTTCAGGAAATGATATCCACGGGTACATTGGTCGGGCTTTGTCCGGGGTGGCCGGTTTGAAGAATTACGGGCTTTTGTTTGACGGAGAAGGCGATTACGTAAATGTGGGCAATGAAGCGGCCTTGGATTTTGGTCAGGAAGACAGTTTTACGCTTTATGCCTGGGTTAAATTGAATGATTCCATTGATGACTACCGGGCGATTATGGGTAAAGCCAGTGGCTCCTCTTTAGACGGCTATATTCTTAGGCATTGCCAGGCTGGTAACCTTGGTATGACCATAGAGGCTAGCGATGGCGCCGTTGAAGCCAGCGCGGTGGCTCGACAAGATTATCGGGATAATCAATGGCATCAGGTGGTCGGAGTTATCAATCGTGATGACCAAACCATCACTCTTTACGTTGACGGCCTTCAAAAAGCGCAGGCAGATATTAATTCTGTTGGAGATTTAAACAATGATTACAATTTTAATCTTGGCGCCTTAAATAACGGAAGCGTCAGTTTTAAGGGCATTCTGGACGAAGCCCGAGTTTATAATTACGCTTTGTCATCTGCAGAAATTCGGAAGCTTTATTCAGACGATAGCGGTAAAACCATTACTATTAAGACCTATCCGGCCGGTTCTTTACTGCAGGCAATTGATTCAATCGATGTTTATTACATTAATCGTGAAGGTCAGCGGAAATTAATTATTAATGAAAAGATCTTTGAGCTTTACCATAACAAATGGGAAGACATCATTGAAGTTACTAAAGAAGAACTGGAACAATATCCGATTGTTAAATTAATCAGGGCCTATGGTGATGAAAAGGTTTACAGAATTGAAGGAGAAACTAAAGAATGGATAGAAACTTTGGCTGAATTTAATTCTTTGGGTTACCAATGGAGTAATGTCAGTTTGGTTAAAATAGAAGAGTTGGCTGAATACGAATAAGCATGCTGAGAAATTTTTTCAATAATCAGTCAAAGACAATTGCTGCCGCCGCTTTCATTTTGGGAGCGGCTTCTTTAATTAGCCGGGCCTTGGGATTAATCCGAGATAGGATCTTGGCCGGCCAGTTCGGAGCCGGCGATGAGCTGGATATTTATTACGCTGCTTTCCGGATTCCTGATTTAATTTATTCAATTGTTGTCCTAGGAGCTCTGTCAGCCGGTTTTATTCCGGTATTTATAAACTATTTGCGCAAAGACAAGCCGCAGGCCTGGGCTTTAGCCAATAACATTTTTAATTTATTGGCCGTCGGTCTGATTACGCTTTGCCTATTGGCGATTTTGTTAACTCCTTGGCTGGTTAAGATAATTGCTCCTGGATTTTCCGGAGACAAGCTTTCAAGTACCGCCGAACTGACCCGAATTATGTTTTTGAGCCCGTTGTTTCTGGGCTTAAGTACGGTCTTGGGAGGAATTCTGCGCAGTTTTAAAAGATTCCTGGCTTATGCTCTGGCTCCGGTTATGTACAACCTTGGCATTATTTTCGGAGCCTTGTTTTTAGTTAGGCCCTTTGGTTTAGTCGGTCTGGCTTATGGAGTAGTGCTGGGGGCTTTGTTGCATTTTTTAATCCAGCTGCCAACTGCTTATTTGTGTGGATTTCGTTGGCGTCCAAGGATTATTTTAAAATCCCCAGGCGCAGTTCGGATTTTAAGATTAATGCCGCCTCAGGTCTTAAATCTTTCTTTAACCCAAATTAATCTTTGGGCAATGACTGTTTTTGCGTCTTTTCTAATGGTTGGGAGCGTGGCGATTTTCAATCTTTCTATGAATATCTGGAGTTTTCCGCTGGGGGTTTTCGGAATTTCTTTTATTTTAGCAACTTTTCCTCGGTTATCTGATTTTGCTCAACAAGGAAATCGAGCTTCCTTTGTAAAATCATTTTCCTATACTTTCCGTCAAATTCTTTTCTTCATTCTGCCAATTTCAGTTTTATTTATTGTCCTGCGCGAACAGATTGTCAAAGTCATTTTAAATACTGGCCAATTTGACCAGCAGGATGCTTTATTGACTTTTGAGACTCTATCATTTTTCTGCGTTTCCTTGTTTGCGGAAGCCTTGATTCTTTTATGCCTCCGCGGTTTTTTCGCATGGGAAGACACTCTAACTCCCTTTCTAATCGGTCTATTGGCAACCAGTTTTCGCTTAGCGGTTGCCTGGATTTTATCCAAGCAGTTCGGAGTTCCGGGTTTAGCCATGGGATTTTCTTTAGGCAGTCTCTTCTATTTCATCCTTTTATTTGTCAGCTTACGGAATAAGATTGGCTTTTTGGATAGCCGTCGCTTGGGGAAATACAGTCTTAAAATTCTTTCAGCTTCTTTAGTAAGTGGCTTAGGCGCTTACCTTGGACTGGTTTTTTTGTCAGCTTTTCTTTCCGCCCCGGGAATCTTAAATATTTTTTTGAACGGATTCCTGGCTGGCTTGTTTGGCATCATTATTTATCTGCTTTTGGCTCGTCTTTTAAAAATCAAAGAGCTGAAATTGTTTTTAATCAGGCTATGGGGAAAGTAGCTTTTTGCAAAAATGTCAAAGATTCGTAATTTCTGCATCATTTCACATATTGACCACGGCAAGTCAACTTTAGCTGACCGGCTTTTGGAAGTCACTAAAACCGTTGAGCAGAGAAAGATGCATTCTCAGTTTCTGGATATGATGGACATTGAGAAAGAAAAGGGAATTACCATTAAGCTCCAACCAGTAAGAATGGAGTATGGCGGGTATTCTCTGAATTTGATTGACACTCCGGGACACGTTGATTTTTCTTACGAAGTTTCGCGCAGTTTGGCTGCCGTGGAAGGAGCGATTCTGTTAGTAGACGCCAGCCAAGGAGTCCAAGCGCAAACTTTAGCGAATTTTCATCTAGCTCGCGAACAGGGGTTGAAGATTATCCCGGTAGTTAACAAAATTGATTTGCCCCAGGCAATGACAAAAGAAACAGTTCAGGAATTGAATGAATTGCTAAATACGGATGAAAAAGAAACCCTTCAGGTTTCGGCCAAGCAAGGGATTAATATAGACAAGGTTTTGGAAGCAATTGTTCAAAAAATTCCCGGGCCGACTGATTTTCAACAGAACCCTTTGCGGGCCTTAGTTTTTGATTCGGAATACGATCCTTATAGGGGTATTCTGGCCTATGTCAGAATTGTTGACGGCCAGTTGAAAGCCGGAGACAAGATTGAAATGATGGCCTCAAGGGAGGTTTCTGAAGTCATTGAAGTCGGCCTGTTCAAGCCGCAGATGACCAAAGCGGATTTGCTTAAGTCGGGCGAAATCGGTTACGTGGCGACTGGCTTAAAGGATGTTGGGCAATGCCGGGTGGGAGATACAATTGGTGCATTCCCTGTTAAAGGACTTCCCTTGTCGTATAAACCCCTGCCTGGCTATCAGGAGCCTAAGCCGATGGTTTTCGCTAGTTTTTATCCAATTGTTAGCAATGATTACGATATGCTTAAAGACGGCCTAGGCAAACTTAAATTAAGCGATGCATCTTTCCAATACGAGCCGGAATCATGTCAAGGCCTAGGCCGAGGATTCCGAGCCGGCTTTTTAGGAATGCTCCATCTGGAAATAGTTCTGGAGCGTCTCAAAAGAGAACATCAGCTTAATTTGATTGTCGCTTCGCCCTCGGTCAGTTATCAGATAACCGACAAACAAGGAAAATTTTTTACCGTCAATTCAGCTTCTGATCTGTCCAAGCCGGAGAATCTCAAGGAAATTAAAGAGCCTTGGGCTGAGTTAAAAATAGTTTTGCCCAGCCGTTTCCAGGGTCCGGTTATGAAATTACTAAAGCAGACTCGTGGCCAATACCGAAATACGGAATATCTAAGCTCCGAAAAAATTGTTTTAAAATACCGAACTCCTTTGAGTGAAATCATTATTGATTTCTATGACCAATTAAAAAACATTACTGCCGGCTACGCTTCAATGAATTACCAGATAACCGATTATCAGCCGGCTGATTTGGTAAAAATGGATATTCTTATTGCTGGAGAGAAAACAGAGGTTTTTGCCAGAATTGTCCATAAAGCGGATTTAGAAAAAGAGGCCAGGTTTTTAGTTAAGAAACTTAAAGAAGTTATCCCCAAGCAGCTTTTCGCAGTTTCTCTGCAGGCTGCCGTTGATGGAAAAATTATTGCCCGAGAGAATATTAGCGCCTTGCGCAAAGACGTAACCGGATATCTTTATGGAGGAGATTATACCCGCAAGCGCAAACTTCTGGAAAAGCAAAAAAAAGGAAAGAAGAGGATGAAGGCGATCGGCAAAATTAATCTCCCTCAAGAGGTCTTTTTTAAAGTTTTAAAAAAATAAAGACTTTCTATTATAGTCTTTATTAAATCCTTCTGCTTTGATATGATTAGAGCATTGGCGCTAGAAGAAAGACGAACATACTTAAGACAACTAAGCTTGCTAGAATTATCCAGGAAAAACGAAACAACTTTCTTTTAACAGATATTTTCATATTTAATTTTAGGATAACATAAAATGATTCAGCCGGTCAAAAAAACTTTTAAGAAGCTTCTCTATTCCAAGATATTTCTTTTTGCAGCTGCTCTCATTTTAATTTTTTTAGTTGTTGCTTTTGGCCGGGAAAGTTACCGGAAGTATGAATTGAGTAAGGAGATTAACGATTTAGAAAAACAAATTCTTCAGCTAGAAAGCACTAATCAGCAAATGGCCAATTTGATGGATTATTTCAAAAAAGAGTCCTATCTTGAGAAAGAAGCCCGCTTGAAGCTTAATTTAAAGAAACCTGAAGAAAAAGTGGTTATCATTTTAGAAAGAGATAGTCTTTATAAAGAAGTCGACAATAACGGTAATCAGGGCGATATTGATATTCCCCAAGATTCTAATTTCTGGAAATGGTGGGAATACTTTTTCCAATAATCTCCAAATCTTTGATTTGTTTAAATTATTGAGAACTCGCCGCAATTTTGCCAAAGGCAAAATTTGGGCGGGTAAAGGCGGGATTAGTATAGTGGTATTATACTTGCTTCCCAAGCAAGAGACACGAGTTCGATCCTCGTATCCCGCTCCAGCCCACGTAGCTCAGTGGTAGAGCAACTCTCTCGTAAAGAGTAGGTCGTCAGTTCAATCCTGACCGTGGGCTCATTTACTAAAATAGAGAGGTATGCTAAAATGACAAAATGGAAGATTTAACCGGTAAATTGAAAGGTGAATATGATAAGCATAAGGCCATTCTATCCGTTTATGCCGGGGCCGGAGGGACTGACGCTCAAGACTGGGCGGAGATGCTTTTGAAGATGTATCTGAAATTTACCGCTAAAGAGAAATGGCCGGCTAAGGTGGTTCAGATTAAAGAAGGCAAAGAGGCTGGAATTAAAAACGCAACTTTAGTTATTGGACAATCTTATAGCTATGGCTTATTAAAAGGCGAGTCAGGTGTTCACCGTTTAGTACGCTTGTCTCCTTTTAATGCTGATAATCTCAGACATACTTCATTTGCTTTGGTTGAGGTTATGCCGGAGCTTGAAGAAATTAAGGAAATTAATCTTAGATCGGAAGATTTACGGGTTGAAACCTATAAAGCCAGTGGACCGGGAGGCCAGTACGTTAATAAAACTGAGTCGGCTGTTCGGCTGACTCATCTTCCTACCGGACTAACCGCCGCTTGCCAAAGTGAACGTTTGCAAGGAGAAAATAAAAAAAGAGCCATGAAATTGTTAGCCAGTAAGCTTCACCAGCATCAATTAAAAGGCCGACAAAAGCAAAAGAATGAGTTACGTGGCCAGCCTCAGGCTGTTGAATGGGGGAGCCAAATCCGTTCTTATGTACTGCATCCTTATCAGATGGTCAAAGACCACCGGATTGGCGTTAAATCGGGCGATCCGAAAGCTGTTTTGAATGGCAAATTGGATAAATTTGTAAGGGGCTTTATTCAAAAGTTCTGACAAAAATCTCATGATAGTTTTTAAAAAAGTTTCCAAAATATATCTGCCTAACTGTCGAGCTCTGGATGATATTAATCTTGAAATTGACGATAAAGAATTTGTCTCCATTGCCGGCCGTTCGGGCGCTGGGAAGTCAACCTTGATTAAGCTTTTAATTAAAGAAGATTTTCCGACAAAAGGAAACATTTTTTGGGGCAAACAGGACATCGGTCTTATCCGAGGCAGGGATTTGCCGATTTGGCGCAGGCAAATAGGCATGATTTTTCAAGACTTCCGCCTTTTGCCGAACAAAACTGCTTACGAAAATGTTGCTTTTGCCATGGAGGTAAGTGATTGGAAGAAACATGAAATTGAACGGGACGTGCCCCAACTTTTAAAACTGGTTAATCTGCTGGACCGGGCGGATCATTTCCCCCATCAGCTTTCCGGCGGCGAACAGCAACGGGTGGCGATTGCCCGAGCCTTGGCGCATCGTCCGGATATTTTAGTAGCTGACGAACCGACCGGCAATTTAGATTTGCTGCATACCTGGGAAATCATCCGGCTTTTAATTAAGATTAATGAGTTAGGAACAACGGTGGTTTTGTCCACTCATGACCGTGAGATTATTAACGGTTTGGATAAACGGGTAATTACTATTGAAAAAGGGAAAATAATTAAAGATGACGAAAATGGAAAGTATATCCTATTTTAATTCATGTTTACATCCTTAGCTAGGTTAATAAAATCGGGCTGTCTGAATTCTTGGAGGAATAAATGGCTTTCAGTAGCCACCATTTTAGTTATGGGCTTGGCTATTTTCGGCATTACTACCTTACTATTAATCAATGTTTTAATTGATTCCTTGATTACTTACTTAGAAGACAAGGTAGATGTTAGCGTGTATTTCAATTTAGGCGTTTCCGAGGAACAGGTTTTATCTGTTAGGGATAGTTTGGTTGAATTAAGCCAGGTGAAAAGCGTTGAGTATATTTCAACTGAAGAAGCGCTGAATAATTTTAAGGAAAAACATAGAGACAATCAGGTTTTAATGCAAAGTTTGCAGGAATTGGACAGTAATCCCTTAGAAGCGGCTTTAAACATAAAGGCGCAGGTGACTTCTCAATATGAATCAATAGTTAGCTTTTTGGAGAAAAAGGAGTATCAAGAAATTATTGACAAGATAAATTATCAGGAGAATCGAATAGCAATAGTTCGGCTGGCCTCAATCACTAATACCATTCGTCAGGTCGGTTTTGTTATTTTGCTTATCCTAGCCGTTCTGGCTGTCCTGGTTACCTTTAACACTATTCGTCTAACCATTTATAGCGCTCGCAAGGAAATTAAAGTGATGAAGCTGGTTGGCGCCAGCAATTGGTTTATCCGGGGGCCGTTTATTGTGGAAGGAGCGATTTATGGGATTATCGCGGTTGCCTTAACCTTGACAGTATTCGTTCCTTTGCTCTGGTATTTCTCTCCTAGAATTACCGGATATCTGCCCGGAACCGACCTGTTCTATTTTTTCCAGACTAACTTTCTGACTTTGCTGCTGGTTCAGCTGATTACCGGAATCCTTATGGGCACAATTAGCAGTTTGATCGCTATCCACAGATATTTGGAGAATTAATTGCCGGGTCGTCTAATGGTAGGACGACAGATTCTGGCTCTGTTAATCGGGGTTCGAGTCCCTGCCCGGCAGCTGTTAAAAAAACATCATATCGTAGGGTTGCCTTTTTGACACTGAGAGTTTTTTATGTTAGCATTTTCTCATGGCGGTTCCAAAGCAAAGACATACTAAATCAAGAAGAAATAAGAGACGTTCTCACCATGCTTTGAATAAGAAGCATTTTTTTGCTTGTCCCAAGTGCGGCGAACCGGTTTTGCCTCACCGTGTCTGTCAGAACTGTGGAACTTACGCCGGCAAAGAGATGATTGACGTGATGGCTAAATTGACTAAAAAAGAAAAGAAGCAGAAAGAAAAAGAAATGGCCGCCCAAGAGAAAGAACAGGTCCATGAAAAGTCGTTAAATATAGAAGACCTGTCTAAAAAATAGTAGCCCGTATTTTGTAGCTTGTATTTCGTACGAATCAAATACTAAATACTAAATACTAAATACTAAACAATGGCTAATCGTCATTTATCTCGTTCCGTTGCCATGCAGTCTCTTTATGAGTGGGATTTCAAAGGGAAAAACCCTGGTCAGTTAAAAGAAATCGTTAAACGGTCAATTAAAGAGTTTGCTCCAGGCCTGGAAGAAACCGATTTTGTCTGGCAAATAATTGACGGAGTGATTAAAAATTTACCCAAACTGGATAAGATCATTGAAAAATCGGCTCCAGAGTGGCCTCTTGAACAGATTACTGTCGTTGACCGTAATGTTTTAAGAATTGGGTTATACGAACTGCTTTTTGGCAGCCGGAACGAAGTTCCTCCAAAAGTGGCTATTAACGAGGCGATTGAATTAGCTAAAACCTTCGGCGGCGAATCTTCAGGCAAATTTATTAACGGGGTTTTAGGAACTGTTTACCGGGAAATTGGAGAACCCGGAAAAGACGAGTAAAATTTTGTAATTTTTAATTTTATGATTTTGTAAATAAATCTTAATTTCTAAGTTTTAAAAATTAAATCATTAAAAATTATTTAAAAATTAAAAATTGGAAATTAAAAATTTCCTCTTATGGCTTTATCTTCTTTGGAAAAATCTATTGGCGTTGAGTTTAAGAACAAGGATTTGCTTCAGCAGTCCTTGATCCATCGTTCCTATTTAAATGAAAATCCGGATTTCCGTTTAAAAGATAATGAACGGCTTGAATTTTTAGGAGACGCGGTGTTGGAAATGGCAGTTACCGAGCATCTTTACGATAATTATCCCAATCCGGAAGGCGAATTGACTAACTGGCGGGCCGCTTTGGTCAATGCCAAAATGTTAGCCAAGGTGGCTAGTCGGCTAGAAGTAAACAACCATTTACTTTTGAGCCGCGGAGAGAAAAAAGATATTGGTAGGGCCCGTCAATATATTTTAGCCGACGCGTTTGAGGCCCTAATCGGAGCGATTTTTCTGGATCAGGGATACGATAAAGTCAGCAAGTTCATTGAAGGCAATATTTTAAAGGAACTGCCCAAAATTATTTCGCAAAAGCTTTACAAAGATCCTAAAAGCGACTTTCAAGAGAGATCTCAGGAAAGGGTCGGAGTTACTCCTACATATGAAGTCCTTAAGGAATGGGGTCCTGACCATGCTAAAAACTTTATAGTCGGCCTTTATTTGGGAGAAGAATTAATAGCTCAAGGACAGGGCGTTTCCAAGCAGGAAGCCCAGGAAAAAGCGGCCGAAGAGGCCCTAAAGACGAAAAAATGGGAATAAGAAAATTTTGTAATTTTTAATTTTATAATTTTGTAAATGAATCTTAATTTCTAATTTTTAAAAATTAAATCATTAAAAATTATTTAAAAATTAAAAATTGGAAATTAAAAATTAAGCTATGCTTACTATTCGTTTAATTAGAACAGGGAAAAAGAACAAATCCAATTTCAGAGTTATTCTTGCAGAAAAAACAGTTTCGCCTAAAAGCGGGAAGTTTTTAGAATTATTAGGGAATTACAATCCCCATCAGAAGGAGATTAGTTTTAAAAAAGAGCGGATAAAATACTGGATTTCCAAAGGAGCTAAGGCGTCTGATACCGTTCATAATCTGTTAGTGAGAGAAGGAGTAATTAAAGGTCCTAAAATTAAGAAAAAGATAAAAATTAAGAAGAAAAAAGCGGCAGAGGAACCAAAAGAGAAGGCTCCGGCGCAAGACCAAGTTTCTGATTCAAAAGACGTTGAGCAAAAAATTGACTCCGTAAAAAAAAACGGAGTTGACAAATCTGAAAAGAAGGAATATAATAAAGAAGATTAGCAGTCTTATGGAAAAGGTCGAACTGCTATAAATGCGAAAATCTTGAATGAATTAGTCTACAATTAATTTCCGGTAACTGTTAAATTATTGGAAATAATTGTTGGTTATAGAAATATGGCTAAGATGCCTACTGATCAAGAATTTCTGGAGTTTATTATCAAGTCCATAGTTTCTCACCCCGACGACGTTAAGGTAGTCCGAACCGTTGACGAGATGGGAGTCCTATTAAATCTTAAGGTTCACCCTGAAGATATGGGGCAGGTTATTGGACGAGAAGGATCTACTGCCAGGGCGATTCGAAGCATTCTTAGGGTAATTGGCGTTAAGAATAATGCTCGAATTAATCTTAAGATTGAAGAGCCGGAAGGCGGCAGGGTCAATCGACCCCAGGAAAAGGAACCTACTTCTGAAGAGCCTAAGAAAGGCGTTGACGAAGTAGTTGAAGAGTTAAAACTGTAAAATTTCACTCTTTAATTTTGTAGAGTTTAGAAAGCCGTGCTATCATAATAGTACGGTTTTCTTCTATTGGGGACTGTCCCCAAAAATAAAATAGTCATGCGGTTTGATATTATAACAATTTTTCCTGAGATATTTGGTTCATACTTCAATGAATCAATCATTAAAAAGGCCCGGCAAAAAAAGTTGGTTAAAATTAACATTCACAATTTGCGGGATTATACTTCTGACAAACGTAAAAGCGTAGACGATAAACCATATGGTGGCGGATTCGGCATGGTTTTAATAGCCGAGCCGATAAAAAAAGCTGTTGATTTTATCAAAAGGAAATCCAGGGTTAAAAAAAGAAAAATAATTTTGCTGTCGGCCAAGGGTAAGAAATTTGATCAAAAAATAGCCAAGAGATTTTCTAAATTGGAGCAGCTTGTTTTAGTCTGTGGTCGGTATGAAGGAGTTGATGAGCGAGTGGCTAAATATGTTGCTGATGAAGAAATTTCTATTGGTGACTATATCCTGACCGGCGGTGAGATCCCGGCCATGATTTTGGTGGATTCAATTACTAGATTAATTCCGGGGGTTATTACCGAGGGTTCGTTGGAAGAAGAAAGTTTTACTCGAAACGACAAACATAAAGAATATCCTCATTATACTCGTCCAGAAACTATAATTATTGACGGCAAAAAAAGAAACGTTCCGAAAGTCCTTATATCCGGCAATCATCAAAAGATTAAAGAGTGGAAAAAGAAGTTAACCAAGTAGAAGAATTTTGAATATCTCTAATTTAAATTTCAACAAAGTTGAAATTTGTTTCAAAATTTCTCTACTTGGTTGACAGGAAAACTTGGATAATATAGAATAAAGAAGCTCTTTGATAATTTAATAAGCAATTGCAATTTTGTGCAGTTGTCCCAGCCCGCAATGCTTCGCATAGCGATGCAGGCGGGCCAAATTAGTTTTTATTGAGAGTTTGATCCTGGCTCAGGATGAACGCTGGCGGCGTGGATAAGGCATGCAAGTCGAGCGATCCCCGATTTATCGGGGAGAGCGGCGAACGGGTTAGTAACGCGTAGGAATCTGCTCTTGACTTGGGAATAGCTTCGTGAAAGCGAAGATAATACCCAATAGTCCCGCAAGGGTAAAGGTTGTCGCCTTAGGCGACTTCCGGTCAAGAAGGAGCCTGCGTCCTATCAGCTTGTTGGTAAGGTAATGGCTTACCAAGGCGATGACGGGTAGGGGGAGTGAGAGCTTGGCCCCCAACAATGGGACTGAGACACGGCCCATACACCTACGGGTGGCAGCAGTCGAGAATCTTCCACAATGGGCGAAAGCCTGATGGAGCGACGCCGCATGAACGATGAATCCCTTCGGGGTGTAAAGTTCTTTTCTGCCGGAATAATTCGCTTTCGAGCGTTTGAAGGTACGGCAGGAATAAGGGGTGGCTAACTTCGTGCCAGAAGCCTCGGTAATACGAAGGCCCCAAGCGTTATCCGGAATCACTGGGCGTAAAGCGTAGGTAGGCGGTTTTAATAGTGATTGGTTAAATTCCGAAGCTCAACTTCGGAGCTGCCAATCAAACGTTAAGACTGGAGCAAGCGAGAGGCTGATGGAACTTACCAAGTAGGGGTGAAATCCGTTGATATGGTAGGGAACACCAAAGGCGAAGGCAATCAGCTGGCGCTTGGCTGACGCTGAGCTACGAAAGCGTGGGGAGAGAAAAGGATTAGATACCCTTGTATTCCACGCCGTAAACGATGTCAACTAGCCGTTTGGAGTATCGACCCTCTGAGTGGCGAAGCTAACGCATTAAGTTGACCGCCTGGGAAGTACGGCCGCAAGGCTAAAACTCAAAGGAATAGACGGGGACTTGCACAAGCGGTGGACCATGTGGTTTAATTCGACGATAAGCGAGGAACCTTACCAGGGCTAGACAGCCTGATGAACGTTCCGAGAAATCGGAATTTTCTTACAAGGACATCAGGGTCAGGTGGTGCACGGTTGTCGTCAGCATGTACTGTGAAGCGCTCCCTTAAATGGGTTAACATGCGCAACCCTCGCTCTGTGTTATATGTGTCACAGAGGACTGCCTCCGGATAGGAGGAGAAAGGCGAGGATGACGCCAAATCAGCGTGTTCTTTGATGCCCTGGGCGACACACGTGGTACAATGGTCGGGACAATGGGTTGCCAAGCCGTAAGGCGGAGCTAATCCCATCAAACTCGGCCCCAGTTCGGATTGAGGGCTGCAATTCGCCCTCATGAAGCCGGAATCGCTAGTAATCGCGGATCAGCCATGCCGCGGTGAATACGTTCTCAAGTCTTGTACTCGGGTGCCATGCAGTTTTAGAAGCTAGTCCGTTAAAATCGGACCAAGAGTATTACAGGATTCTTGAAGTAAAATCGCAGTCCTGACGCGCGAGCGATTGGGATGAAGGGCGAAAGTAGCATTTTCTAGCTTGAGCATTTGTTTTAGGCCTTATACATTGACGACCTTTCGAGTACATAGGGAAGTCGCCTGTAAATAATAATGTCTAAGGTGCAGAAATGCCGAGATGGAGAAGAAATGTTTTTAAGATGACCATGGGAGATCTCGTATAATCTTGAGGTTATACACAAGGCAAGTTTTATTTTCTGTGGTAAACTAACCTCTAGTAGGAATAAGAGTAATTTTATTCCAATGTTATGCGAGAAGTCAGCAGAGTTCATAGTACCCAGCGAAAATTAAAGAAACCGTTGGGGAAGGAACGAATCTATCAAAAGAAATTACATCCCCAATATATTGCTGGATTTATCGATGCAGAAGGATCTTTTTCAGTTAGTTTAGGTAAGAACAGAACAACGCGTAGAGGAATTGAGGTTCGTCCGGAATTCGAAATAGAACTTCGGGCTGATGATCAAGAAATATTGGAACGTTTACTGGTTACTATCGGATGTGGAAAAATCTATGATTGCTCATATGATCGTTATGGATGGTATCCACACGTAAAATATAAAATAACCAGTATTAAAGATATAAACGAATATTTATTCCCTTTTCTTGACAAAACTCCTTTGCAAGCGAAGAAAGTAAAGACTTATAAACTTTTTCGTGAAATTATAATGATAATGCTTCGGAAAGATCATTTGACTGATAAAGGTTATCATCGGATAGAAAAATTAAGAAATCAGATTCGGCAAATGGGTAAAAAGGCAAAAACATTCGGGTATTTGCCTAAAAAATAATTTTGATAGAAACCGCCAGGATACGGGAAAACCGTTCGTCCGGTGGTGTGAGACATTTATTCAATGATCTCGATACCGCCCGTCAATTCAGGGAAGCCGGGGATGCTCAAAGTCTCTCGCATTATGTGAGGGCCTAAGGCAGAATCGGTAACCAGGAATAAGTCGTAACAAGGCATCGGTAGGGGAACCTGTCGATGGATCACCTCCTTTCTATATATTTTTTGACAGGAACAGGTTTCTGTTGTCTGCTAAATATATGGGGTGTTGATACAGGTTGAGATATGAGAATTCTTATCTCAACTAGTAGGTGTTGGCCGAAAAGCCTTAAATATCGGCCATATGGGACAACTACACAAGATTTGCAATTTGACTAAAGAACCTTGTTTAATACAGACAGGGTTTTTTAGTTTTATGAATACACAACAATTACTATATAAGAAAGCACCACGATCCATTGACATTTTTAATAGAAATACAAAGAAAGCACCACGATCTAGTAACAATTTAGCTATTTCAAGTATAATTCCTGAGTTTTTAATCTACGCTAAATTTGAAAAAAGATTTGCCAATGAGTCCATAATTAAATACCAAGACTGTTTTAGGGGTTTTATAAGAGAAGTTGGAGATGTTTTTTTAAGTGATTTAAATACAGAGCATTTTAGTCAATTAAAGCAGAATCTTTTTAGCCGGGGGATTAGTGAAGCAAGGGTAGCTAGTGTTATTTTCTCAATGAAGAGTTTATTAAATTATTGTAAAGAGGTTAAGCATTTAAAAGTAATTAGTTCTAGGAAAATAAGATCTCCAAGACGGCCCAGGAGGGAGGTTATTTTTTTAAGTAATGAAGAAATTAGAAAATTTATAAAAGTAATAGATATAAAATCAACTTATGGATTAAGATTCAGAACATTAGTTGAAGTTCTTCTTGGTACTGGAATGAGAATATCAGAAGCATTATCTTTAGATCGTGATTCAATTGATTATGCAAAACGAGAAGTTAAAATTATCGGTAAAGGGAATAAAGAAAGGATTGTGTTTTTTAATAATAGATCTCTAGAGTGGATTAGAAAGTATCTATCCGAGAGATGGGATGCTGAACAACCTATATTTATAACGCATGGAAACAATAGACGATTAAGTCGTAGTGGCGTTATGAGAGATTTTAAGAGATACAGGGATAAAGCCGGTATTAAAAAGAAAGTTAGTCCTCATATACTTCGTCATACTGTAGCTACAAATCTACTTTTTAATGGTTGTCCAATTTCGCATGTAAAAGAAATTCTTGGCCATACGCGCTTAGAAACAACTTGTAAATATTATTTAGGATTAGATAAGCGAAAAGCCAAACAAGCACATAATAAGTTTCTACAATATTGATAGAAATAAAATCAAAAGTATCTTTTTCGTAGGTATATAGGGTTGACAATCTTTAAAAAGAAATGATAATATGTCAATATGAAAGATAAAAGGAATAATCTGATTATTAGAAAATCTGATTATAAAAGGAATAAAGGAGCCTTTATCTGGGAAGGTAAAAAAGAAGATTATACAGAGCTTAAGGAAACAAGAAAATGGAGATGTCTCAAGTGCCACCGAATACTTGCAAATAATGTAGAGAATGATATAATTACGGTTAAAGGAGAAGGAAGACAAGAAATTAAGATCAGATTTAAAGCAATACGATGTATTTGCCCAGGTTCAAAAAGAAAAGGAACTGAAGGATGTAATACTGATAACAGACTTGTCTCTTATGTAGATCTCCTGTCGGAAAAATACGAACCGATTCAACTCGTTAAAACTGATTTAAAAATACAAAAAGAAATCGAAGAAAGTAGAAATAAAAATATTCAGAATAAGATAGAAGAATTGAGTAATTTGTAATTAACAAGATGGTCAGGTTAGGAGGATGCTATATGTACCCTCTTAAAAAAATCTAGTATTTGGCTAGTTGTAAAACGTGTTATTAATCCCGTGCATAATTTTATGTGCGGGATTTTTAATTATGAAGATAAGAGAATTACTAAAAGTAATAAAAGAGGGAACAAAAGGAAAGAAATACCTTATTAGTATTTTAATACCTGATTTTATAGACTGGCTTTCCCTGGATTTAAATTTGGCTCCTCAAACATTAGAGAAGCATAAGGAATGTCTCGATCATGTTATTCGTTATATTGGAGATTTAGACATAAGAGAGATGACATCTGTTGATGTTTTAAATATAAAAAAAGAGATGAATAAAAAGAAATTAAGCCCAGCACGTATTAATAGTATTATTTTTGCACTACGAAAATTATTAAGATTTTGCGATTCTGTTTTAAATATTAAGGTCCTTGATCCAGCTAAAATGATTCCATTAAAAATCAAACAAAAGCAGGTTGTATATTTAACTAATAAAGAAATCGATATATTTAGAAAAGCAATTAATACATCAACAAGATACGGGAAGCGTTTTAGAGCCTTGTTTGAAACTTTGCTTAGTTCGGGTTTACGCATAAGCGAAGCTTTGTCTTTAGATCGTGATTCAATTAATTACGAAAAGAAAGAGGCTAATATTGTTGGTAAAGGAGGAAGACCTAGGACTGTTTATTTCAATGATGATGCAATAACTCGAATCAATATTTATTTAGAAACTAGATGGGACGATGAACCAGCACTTTTTGTTACTCATGGTGGTGAACCAACTAGATTAAAAAGAGGAAGCGTTGAGCAAGAATTTAGTAGGTATAGGAAATTTGTAAATATAAAGAAAAAAGTTACTGCCCATACTCTAAGACATTCGTTCTGCACAAATTTACATCATCATGGACTTGATATCCTATGGATTAAAGAATTAGCCGGGCATAGAGATATTCAAACTACAGCTAAATATTACATTGGTACAAGCAAAAAGAAAATCAAAGAAGCCCACCGTAAATATTTGAATTTTAATAATTAATTAATAAGTTAATTTTCGTTTAAGGAGTCAGACATAACTTGAAAAAGTTAGTTACTTATAACGGTAGCATGTCTGGCTTCCTAAATGGGAATAGCTACCGTTATATGAATAAAGAATTAGGAACATTTAATGAGATAATAGAAGAAGCAAAGAAGAATAAAACATTTAATACGGGGTCAATAGTACCTAATGAAAGCGAAGTAGAAGAAATGGAAAGAGATGATGAATATTCAAGAGAAGAAAAGAAAAAGAAAATCATAAAAGCTAAAGCAAAAATTAAAGATAATATTAAGCAGAAAAAGAAAGTGCAAAAATTACTTTTAAATCCAAGGTTACTTTATAACATAAAAAGTCAATTTGAGAAATTAGGGATTGCTGGAGAAACTAGAAATTCTTTAATGATTTATTTGGCTCTAACAAGTCGAATGATGGACAAACCAATAAGTATAGTTAATAAAGGTGATTCTTCTTCCGGTAAATCTTATATGATTAATTTGATTCTAAGGCTTTTTCCTAAAAACGCTTATATTGAAATGACTGCCGCAACTGCTCAAAGCTTTTATCATGCTGGAAAGGATGATTTTAAACATAAGATTATTATTATTTATGAGAGAAAGGGCTCAGAGAATAGCGATTATTCAATTCGTTCTTTTCAATCCGAAGGAAATTTAAAGCTTCAAATTACAGTGAAGAATAAAAAAACAGGCAATTTCGAAGTTAAACGCAAAGAGGTACTCGGGCCAGTTGGCTTTTTAACAACTACTACTGATCCACACATTCATGATGAAAATGAAACCAGGGTTTTTAGCCTATACACCAATGAGAGTGTAATACAAACGGCAAGAATATTTAAAGCAAGTAGTGCGGGATATAAAGGAATTAATCCAATTAGTAATCTCAGATTAAAGAAATTTAAAAAACTCCAGCGATTATTAAAAACATATAAGATTTCAATTCCTTATGTGGACGACCTAATAAGCGTTTTCCCTCATAAACCAGTTAGAGTTAGAAGAGATTTTCCAAGATTTCTTACTTTAATATCGGTTGTTACTTTACTACACCAACATCAAAGAGAAAAAAAAATTATTAAAAAAGAAGAATATTTAGTGTCAAGTCTAGCTGATTATTATATCGCCAAGATTATCGCTGAAAGAATGTTAAAGCAAACTATTTTTGAGATAGCTCCAAAGACAAAACAAGTTATTAAAGTCGCCAAAAAGATTATTAATTTAAAAATTAAAAAGCAAACCCTAAATGCTAAGAGTGGGATAAGTGTAATGGCCGGGCTAAATCCAACCTTTAATATTACAGAATTAGCCAGAAAGATTGGATGGGAGTATAAAACAACTTACAAATGGTTCAAACCAGCGTTAGAGAAAGGTTATTTTACCATAGAAGAAGAACAGAGAGGTAGACAAGCTGCAACGTATAAAATCAATAAAATGAAAAATAATCAAATAATATTGCCAGAGGTTAATAATATGATTAAGAAATATCCGCTTAATAAAGAAAGAATCTATAATCCAATTACAGGAGAATACTTGGATTTAGGTAAAAAGTGATGAGGTTCTTGTAGGTATGTTTTATGGATACGGAATAACCAACTTGCACTTTTATAAGAAAATAAACTTAATATTTTGTTACTACACTTCTATAAGAATGAACAAGAGAATATTAGTTTAATGGCTCTATTAATCAATTAAAAATAAAAAAAGTGGAAGTAGAGATTTCTATATTTACAAAAACATATCCATAAAGCTTTTGTATTGTACGTAGAAGCGTAGTAACAAATAAAAATATGGATAATTCTAATATTATATGAAAAAAAAGAAGCAAAAAGAAAAAGAATCTTTAAGAATTAAGAGATTAAAAGCTAAAAATAGAAGAGACATTGGATATTCAATGGTTGATTTACTTCCTTTAAGCTTGAGTATTAGTAAAAAATTGAATAAGAAATAGTTTTATATTAATCCATGAATAACAAATCTGTCAGAAATCGTCAGAAAATAACACCAAAACAAATAGATTACTGGACGGAACCAAAACGGCAACTTTTTGAAATGGTTCTTGAAAGTTCTTTAAAGCGTCATGAGATGGCCAAGGAACTTAATATAAGTACTAGAACGGTTCAAAGATGGATTAAGGATCCTTCGTTCCATGAGGCCTTAAGCATGAGCTCTGATGCTTGGAAAATGCAGATTACAGCACGGCGCTTAGATCTTATTAAAGAGCTTATAAAAGGATTAAGAAAAAGAATGGAAATATCAATAAATCAGGTATCTCCAGAAGTTTTACTAACAGAATATAGAAAGCTTTTATTTGATATCCCATTGAGAATATCTTCGGTTGCTATTCAACAAAATGTTTTCCCTAAAAAAATAACATCGCTTCCATGTTTATCTCCTAAAAAAATAAAAATTGTAGAAAAAGCTGTTTTAAAATCACAGGGATATAACGAATTAAATGTCTCAAAAGAAGATATAGAAGCTGTTAGGAAAGAAAATGCATTAAATAAACAGTAGTGTAAGCGCAAGAAAAGATTCTTTTTCTTAAAAATTAATAAGAGAAAAATAAAAAAAGACCGACAGGGTATTAGCCCATCGGCCTTTCTTGCTTCTCAGCGACTAGAAGGGGAGATCTTCAATTTTTTCTATAACAGGAATTTCTCCAATTTCGTCAATCTGTTTTGTGAAATTACATCCAGGATAGGTAATACATCCAAGGAAAGGACCATTTTTACCACGCCTTAATACCATTGGAGCTCCACATTTTTCGCAAAGCTGTTCTTCTTTGTTTTTCTTTTTATCATTATTTGCTGTCATATTGCCATTAAATACTTTCTTTAAATCTTTGTATAGCTTATCGGCTTCTTGAACTGAATCTGCGCGAATATTTATCATTAGCGATTTTCTAATCACCTTCCCATCTGGTTTTTTATCAATTGTCTCATTTATCTGAATTCGATTAAAATCATGATTAATTGTAGCCATAATTTTTATTAGAATAAATTAATTGATTATTTCTAATTAAGCTGTTCGACTTTTTAGAATTGTAAATTCTAACAGCTTACAAGATAAAAGCGTAATCTTACTTTTCTTTTTCAATCAGCTTTAGCATTTTCATTGATAGCCATTTTCTTTTGTTAAAGATAATATGATCGTAAAGTTCAATATCTAGGATCTCGCCAGCTTTCTTTAATCTTTGCGTGACTTCTATATCATCCTGCGATGGTTCAAGATCACTGCTTGGATGATTGTGCAGTACAATTATCATCTTTGCTGAATTCATCACTGCTGGTTTAAATGTTTCTCTTGGATGGACGAGACAAGCATTGAGAGTTCCTAAACTAATCAATTCTGCTTTTGTAATCTTTGTTCGTGAGTCAAAATAGATTCCAATAAAATGCTCTTTATACCAATCGGTTATTAATGTTCTAGCTATTCTTACTGATTCAATTGGATGATCAATAATTTTAGCCATAATATTTTCCTTTCTCCCTTGCGGGATTAGTATTCTATATCAATCGCAAAATTGTGATTGTTGACCTTATCACATGCATCTTCCCAAAGCTTGAACCATTCCTGATTTGTCTTTGGTTTTTCTCTTTTTTCTTCTTCAAGGATTGAGTCCATGGTTTCAACAATAATCTTATTCTTTGTTTCCGAATCAAGGTCATGAAAGTAAATTTTCATTTTTTTTCACCTCCCTTCTTTTATTTGCCAGGTATCGACCTACCCGGCTTTAATTAATTTATCGACTTTTTTTAGCTAACGCAGTGAACGTTTCTTTCAATATCTTTTCTATCTAGTTCTACTAATGAAGGATGTTTCATTAATTTTTCAACCGCATCCTTTTTGTCATCAGCTTTTATCTCAATTTCAAAGTCTGAAGCTGCGCAATGGCTTTTTAAAAAACAGGCATAAATCTTTTGCCTGCTTTTTGATCTCTTAGTCATATTTATCATCACCACCTTTCTTGGTTATTTAGGAAATACTCTAGCTAAAAGAATTTCATTCAATATATTTACTTCGCTCAAACCATTTCCAAATTACTCCCAAGACCCCGCGTTTTGCTTAAGCGATAACAACGCTGTATCAATAGCCAAGCTTTCGTCTGGAAATTTGAGTAGTAAAATTTATTAAGGAACTGGATTTTAATATTATTTAAAAAAGCAAAAACAGGGATATGTTTAAAGTTGGACTTTAAAATCCTTAAATAATAATTTTCTGGTCCACGCTAAGAAGATAATATCTAAATCTTTTAGTGGATTTTAATTTAGAAAACATATTTTGAGGGACTCAAAATTGTTGCTAAATTAAAAAAGAAAATTATTATTTAACTCAAAGGAATAAAACTTTAAACATATTTCAGTTTTTGCTATAATTTTTTATTAAAATCAGTTTCTTATTTAAATTTCTACTCAAATTTTACAGATGAAAGCGTATGGCTTTACAGTGTTGTTATGTTTAAGCAAGACGCTTTGGATGTAATTTGGAATATATGGTTTCGAAGTAAATATATTAATGAAAAATTGATAGAGTATTGGTTTTGATTGAAGTAAATAAGGATGCAATAAAAAAAAATAGAGATTACTCTCTATTTTTTAATATCCATTCCCCCCAGAGGTTATTTTTCAGAGATATTTAATTAGTACTCTGTGCGAAAAATTTCTGTTTTTGTTAAAATTTCAGGCCTAACTCTTGAAATTATTAAAATTACTGTGGTAATATTAAAGCGTTCCCATACTCTCATAATTACGAAGATAGAAAGGTTATCCTTTCTCTCTTGATTGCGCGCAAAAAGGGCGACCTGGACGCACACAATCGGGAGTCTTCGTGACAAACGAGAGTGTGGGAACCGTCGGGTTGCCCCTTTTTTGTTTTGGATAAAGAAATATATTGAATTAAAAAATTTACTTATATGGAACAAATAACAAATGAGAAGTTAATCGATACTGTTGGTAGATTAAAAACAGTAGAGTCTGGTCTAATTTTTTATTGGGTTATTGGTTTTTCTAACAAAGCGATATATTTTGTAAAGATAGGAGGAATACCAGCTATTATGAATTGTCCTTATCCTCTCTCTTTTTTAGGTCCAATAGTAGATGCTTATTATATATCTAAGGGTAGAAAAAAATTTAAAGATACAGATAGTCTTATTAAAGAAGCAAAGTTATATTTAAGGATTACAAAAGATCAGATCAAAAATATTCAGATTGAAAAGGGTATCTTGTCAAATAGTTTGATTTTAAACACTAAGAATCAGAAATATATCTTAAAGGTCGGAAAAAATAAATTTAATAATTTTTTAAAATTATATGAAGAATTTAAAACAAGATAAATTGCCAGAAGAAGTAGTTCTAAAAAAACCTCTTCATGGATATAAAGATAAAAGATCTGAGTGGGGAAAATTAAGAGTTATTCGATTCTTATATATAATCGCGATTTTGTTTTTTGGCATAGGAAGCATGGGGTTTGCATTTAAACTTTTTTCAGGTGAAGGAAATTTTATTCAATTAGGTATTTCTTTTATTTCTTTATTCTTTTTTATTAATTTATTTGTTAAAATTTCTGAAAAAATGAAACCACTTGAACAGGAAATAAAAACAAAAAAGGCGTTTAAAAGAGAAAACAAAATTATTATAAGAATAGTACTTTTTTTGATTCTTTTTATTATGGTTACTATCTTATTTTTTACACTGCGTTGAAGAAAGCTTTTACTAATAGATAAACAGGTTTATATAAAATAAAATTAATGAAAGAGAAAAAGACAAAATTTGAATACCATATAATTTCGATTTTGTTATTGATGTTTATAGCAATTCCTATTATGTTTATATATGAATTTGGAGAAATAGGAGTTGGGATTGGGATATTAATTTTTATTGGAAAATGGCTTTTTGTGCCATTAAATGAAAAATTGGAAAAAGAATACAAAACAGAAGGGAATAAAGAACAAATAAAAGAAAAAGAAAACATTAGTTTATTAGAGGAAATTGTACAACCAGTTGAAAGAGGGAGGAAACCAGAAGAATCAGAGCTTTTTGATTCACAATGCATTGACTCACCTCCTGGTATTCTATCTCGGATTCTTAATAATTCACTTGTATTTAAAAAAGAAAAGATAATAAAATTAAGAACCGAAAAACGACTTGCTGAATTAGGGATTGATATTGATAAAGAACCACAAAAATATTATCAGATTTTAAGAGAAGAAGAGAAAAAGTTTTTAAAAGAAATAAAAATTGGAGCAGATTAATAAAATAAAAGAGTAGTAGAGTATTTTTTAAGATGGATTCTTGAAGTTTGATTAGTATAAATTTATATAAAAAAAATAATATGCTTGGATTTATTTTTACAATCCTTGGTGCAATAACGGTTTATCGCTTATGGGGAGATCATATTGAATTTGCTGTTATTGCACTTATAGCTACTTTGTATCAAGTATTTTCTTTAAGAGCAATGATTAAAGAAGACGAAGGATTACAACGAGAAGATAAAATTCAATCTTGGATTAATATGTTTTCTTCCCTAATTATAATATGGTTATTAATTAAATCTTTTTAGATTTAAAAATTGAATTTAATACTAGTTTATATAAAATAAAAATTTATGTTATTTAAAAATAAAAATAGTAAATTAGAAAAAATACAAGATAAAGAATTGCAAGAAAATCCCGAAAATAAAATTACGATTATATTATTTTTCATTGATAATTTTTTTGTTCTTTATTTATCTCCGAAATTTTTTGAAGAATGGTATAAAATTTATTTTTCTAATAATACAGGAATAAGTTTTTCCGATTTTATTAATAGACATTTAAAGGTTCTTAAAAATATAAATAGAAATATATATATAGAAGAAATGGCTTTTGCTATGTCTCATACAATAAAAGAAGGGAAAGAAATTGGATCTGATTCTGATAAAAATTTGCACATAGTATTAAATAACTCAATTTCTAGTGTGTGTAAAATGAAATACGGGAATGATTATTCACAAAAATATAATTTAACTTTTAAAAAATATGAACAAGTTGATGAAACAAAAGCACTTTCTTTATTTATAAATACAGCAAAAGATATAATATGGCCGTTAACAAAAAAATCTAAAGAAGTATTAATTAAATCTAAAGAAGATGAATTAGAAATAGAATTAGTTCTTTCCTATATAATGCTATCTATGTGTATCTACGATATTATTAGATGGGTATTTTTTCTAAAAACTAGAAAATCTAATAAGATTTATAAAAAAATATTAAAAGATGATGCTAATTATTTATTAAATAAATATAATTTTGGTGATGAATATTTTAATAATATCAGGTCAAAAAGCATTCAAAACTTCTCTAGTTTATTAAATATATAAAAAAACATCATTGTTTTTCTTAGCTGAGTTTACTTGAAACTATACTGAGCGAAATCTTATCGGTTTTGTTTTTTTATATTCCTTGATTGATTATAAATAAAAAGATATTATTAAAAGTAATAAGTTGAGTAAATAAAAATGAAATCCTATCAGAAAATCTTAATTAGTGTCTTTATTTGACTAGTTGCTTTTCCAACTAAAGGTTCTAGCTCATATCGTTATTAATTTTTAGAAAGATTATTTATAAAAGAAAGAATTAGGTAAAATTAGTTTTTGACTTTAATAATAAATAACTTAAGCATGGTTATTCTTCACATCCTGATATCAATAGTGTTCTACTTAGTATTAATGTGGCTCAGTGTAAATCTGTTAGGTTTACTCGTGAGAGGACTTTTTGCAAATCTAGAAATTGATAAAATAGAATCTGAAACTAAACACGATTTTATTAAAGAAGAAATTAGTAAATCTAAACGCGCTGATAAATGGTTAAACCTAATCGCGTTTTTGTGCATTATTGGATACCTTTATGCTACATTTTATTTTTGGAATATTGGCGTTACTGCTGTTGCGATAGTATTGATGTTGGTAAGGATTCCTGACTTAATCTGGGAAATAAAGACGGGTCAACAACATAATCGCATTGCTTCAGTCTTATCTATGCCCAAAAACGCTTTAAATTACATTGCTTCCTTTTTAATGTTCGTAGCCCTACCAGCTTTATACTATTTTTTGTACCACTTTTAAAATGTTAAAAAAGAGGGGTATAAAGTGTTTTCTCCGCTCCGCTACAAAAACGATTTATTTATAAAAAACCTACACCCTGTTCGGATTTATCATTATAGTGTATAATGAAAATATGAAACAAACATCTAATAAAAAATCTATGGATAACCTATCTATTTTAAAAGATTTACATTCAGAGGAAGATGTTAAGGCAAAAATAGTTATACCCTATTTTAAAAAACTGGGCTATAAAGATGAGCAGTTATTTTTGAATGTCCCCATTAAAGCGTTTTTAGGCCGACAATCAAAAACTGTTTATGCTGATTTAGTTGTTAAAGATGGGACAAACCCAATTATTATAGTTGAGGTAAAAAAACCAGGATTACAGCTTGATGAAATTCACAAGGAGCAGGCCATATCTTATGCTCGTCAATCAGAAAAAGTTGTTCCAATTGCAGTTGTAACCAATGGTATTTCATATAAGATTTATGATGTTAAAACAAAACAACAAATTCCTGAAATACCAAAGAAAAAAGAGCTGATTTCTTTCCTTGCAAATATTAAAATTAGTAAGGAGGAAATTGAAGAAGCTGGACGATTTATTATTGAGGGGTATGAAAATGTACAGGAAATAAAATCAGCATTAGATAAATGCCACGATATAATTAGAAGTAATGACGGACTTGATCCAATAAGTAGTTTTGACGAGGTTAATAAAATCATTTTTGCAAAAATTCAAGAAGAAAAAAGAAGTAATAATCGTTTTACAAAAGAGTTTATTAAAGATAACCCAGTTATTGAGATAAACAGAATTTTTCAAGACGCAAATGCTGTATTTCAGAAAAATAAAATTTTTAGCGATGACGAAAAAATAAAGTTAAGTCCGGCAACAATAATTTCCATAGTTGGAATCCTTCAGCAGAGAGCTATTTCTCAAACCGAAGACGATATTATTGGTTTGGCTTATGAATCATTTTTGCCTTCAATTTTTAGAGGTGAACGACTTGGACAATTTTTTACTCCCGACAGGATTAAAGAATTTATGATTGAAATACTTGGTCCGCAGGTTGGTAATTTAATTATTGATCCCGCTTTTGGTAGCGGAGGATTTTTAGTTTTATCATACAAACGATTATTAGAAAGTATAAAAGGAAGTAATTGGAATCAAAGTAAAAAAGATGATGAAAAGATGAAATTATCATCAGAATATTTGTATGGAGTTGAAATAAACCCACGCCTAGAAATTGCTTGTAAAACAAATATGTATTTACATGGTGACGGGCGAACAAAAATTTATAGAGGTGATGGGTTATTAAATACTGAAGATGTGGAAGAAGGTAAATTTGATATCGTGGTTACAAATCCTCCATTCGGCGCAAGAGTTGAAAATGAAGAAATTTTAAATAAATTTGACTTAGGTATAAAGAGGAATAAGCAACAATCAGAAGTTTTATTTTTAGAGCGTTGTGTAAAGCTAGCTAAGCCAGAAACTGGAAAAATTGGTATTGTGTTGCCTGAAAATATTTTGATGAATACTAATTTTCAACCCGTTCGTGATTGGCTTGATCAAAATGTAACCATTGACGCAGTTTTTAAAATGCCAAGATACGCTTTTAGCCCCTCTGGTGCTACAGGTATTCAGACAAGTTTAGTTTTTATGACCCGAAAAAAGCCTGCTTCTTTCGATTACAAAATTTTTATGGGGAATGTAACGAAAATTAGTTTTGATGCCAACAATCGTCCTGATGCCGATTATTTTCCTAATGCGGCTTGGCATTATCGGGAATTTAAGGCAAAAAATAAGGAGATGTTTGATAATGAAAATTTTTATGTAATTAAAAGAAATGATGGTGAGTTGCTGTCTGTAAATTTTTATAAACCAAAATATTTAAAGTTATTAAAAAAAATAAGGAAAGAAAAATTTTTAAAAATTGAGGATATTTTAAAGAAGGAAAAATATTCAATTGTTGATGGGCCATTTGGCACTCAATTACATGTTTCTGATTACAAAAGCAATGGTGTGCCAGTTTTTCGAGTGAAAAATATCGGCCTAAATGAATTTATTAATAATGATTTAGTTTATATTGCCAAAGACAAGCATAAAGAATTAATTAGAAGCAAAGTCCAAAAAAATGACATTATTATTGCCAAAACAGGAGCAACCTTTGGAAAAGCCTGCTTATTCCCAGAAAGTCTTTTCTCTGAAGCGAATATTACTGCAAGTTGTTGCAAAATAAGTGTTGACCCAGAGAAAGCAAATCCTTATTTTATAGCGGAGCTAATTAATTCTCCCGTTGTCTATCATCAACTAGAGCGTTATTCTGAAAAAGCGGCACAGCCAGGATTTAATATGGTAGAGCTAAGAAAAGTTATTATTCCAGATATCCCGCTTCACAAACAAAACAAGATTGCAGATAATATTCAAAAACGAAAAGAATTAATTAAAAAACTTGAATTACAGATAAATTCTGAATCCAATTTAATAAAAGAAGAAATAGAAAGTTTTGAATAATAAGGTGTTTTTGAGCTCGGGCATTCACCCCTAACCTCTCTGCCCAAAATCAAAAACGGAAAAAGAAATTTGAAATTTTTTAAAAACAAGTTTTCTTATTAGAAAACAAAAAGAAAAAGAATACATCAGTCAATAACATATATCTAGTTACAAATTTCATACAAAAGCCTCCACTTATATTTTAATACTACTCAAAATGTCCTGTTAAACCTGAGCCAGTATTAGGTTGTGCTGACCTTACAGCAAATAATTACAATTTAGAAACAGAAGAGGATGATGGCTCCTGTGTTTACCCTGAATCTGAACCAGTTTCAGAACCCAAACTAGAACCTGAACCTGAATTAATAAATACAGATAATACCAAACAAGAATCTCAATCACCATACACAGCACAATTTCAAGATAAAGTAGGTAAATCATATAATTGGATTTATTTATTGATAGGAATTGCTGTATTGGGTGGAATTATTTGGGTTTGGAATCGTAAGAAATAAAACTATGAAAGAAAAAATTAAATTTAATTTAATATATAATGAGTAGCGGGGTGGATTAAAATTAAAAAAATATTATATAAAAAAT
>CAYPQZ010000015.1:0-24801 GCA_964413015.1 uncultured Candidatus Saccharibacteria bacterium
TATCCAATATGTTCAGCGATAGCCATAAAAATAGGGTAGTTTTCAGTTTTTTTGTTTTCATCTTTTCTTCTTAGAAATACTAAAGATGACTTTACGCCTGCTCCAAAATGAGAAAAGGCGAATTGGGGCAGGGATACTACAGCTAAAAGCTGACATCTTTCCATTATTAAATCTCTAACATACTGCAGAGATGAATTTGTAAGTATGCCGTCTGGCAAAACAATAGCTATTTTGCCACTTTTCGGTTTTATAAAATCGATACATCTTTCAATAAAAAGAATTTCGGTTTTTTGATTCTTTTTATCTTTGCCTAAGGTATATTTATCCAGATAGTCTTTTTCGCTTCGTTTGATGATTGCTCCGAATGGGGGATTGGTTAAGATAAAATCAAATTTGTCTTTTTCAAATCCTTTATGAATTTTGTAAATGTCCTCAAAGTTATTTAACGAATCTGTGCTAATGATGTTCGTGTGTCCGTCGTCGTGGATTATCATATTCATTTTGCAAACTCTTGCTATTTGGTCGTTAATTTCAATCCCATAAAGATTATTTTGAGCAAATCTGTGCCAGTGTTCTTTAGCTTCCTGTTCATCATAATTTTCTTCTGCAGATTTTCTGACTTTGTCCATTGTATTTAATAAGAATCCGCCACTTCCGCAAGCTGGGTCTAAAACCAAATTATTTTTTTGCGGATTTATCATTTCAACCGCAAACTGAATCACTGGGCGAGGGGTGATGTATTGCCCCATTCTGCCTTTAAAAAAGTCTTCCATAAAACGCTCAAAAGCAACCCCTTTTGTGTCTAAGTCAATTTTGTTTATAGCCAATACCTGCAAATGTTCTACGACATTATAGACAATTTTAGGCTCTAATTTTATATCTTCTCTAAAAACTTCTGAATCTTCCTGTTTCGCTTTTTGGTAAATATTGTTTATTCGTTTATAAACCTCGTCTGGTGATTCGTGCGTTCCGATTTGGAATTGATAAGGTTTTTGTCGGGGTGTGTCTTTTTCATCTTTTAGTTTGCAGAATAAAAGTTTTGATACTTCATCAAAAGCCGTCGTAGGGGCAAGCCGACCCCCTTGCCAAACTGTATCGTGGGCTTTTTCTAATGCTTTAATAAGTTCTTCTCTTGATACAGTTTCTAATTCTTTATCGTCTTCGCCTTTGACAAATCGGTATTTTGGCGTCTTGCCGTATCTTTCGGGAATATCCGAGATAACATTTTTTTCTCTTTCGCTTGGCTTAAATCCAGCAATGTCAAAAGCGGTTTTAGTTGTGCCTGCGACGACCGAAGCAAATTTTGCCCTTAGGCTATTGGCGTTGCCAAACGCTTGTTCTATGGCTTGTTTAAATTCAGCGTCGGTTATGCCGTCTTTTTTACATTCAACGACTAAATAGGGCTTTTTAAGCTCGTCATCTTCGTAAATTACAATATCGGCTCTGTCTTCGGGTGTTCGTCGGGGGACTACAACCTCAATATTAATTTTCTTTTTAGGGTATTTATAATCAAGGACTAATTCCGAAAAATAAGAAGCTCTAACCGTTTCCTCTGGGTTTTTAAAGCTCGTTGTATAATCTCTTGAGCAATGATAGGTAATTCTTGATTTATCCTCATTAAAGGATAATATTTTTGCCTCTAATCCTCGCTGGATATTTTTTTGAAAGATTGATTGAGTATCTTTGTTATTATTTTTCATAATTATTTAGTCCTTGTTTTATTTAAAAATTTATTATATTCGTCTTTATCAATTCTAAATTCCTTGCCGATTTTGTGGGCTTTAAGTTTTTTGGCTTTGATATAGCGGTAGATAGTCATTATATTTACTCTTAATTTATCCGCTAATTCTTGTGCTGTGTAAAATTCTTTTTTATTTTTTGACTGCATTGTATTGCTTTAATAGAGATTTTCAATTTCTTTTTCCTTCTGTTCTATCTTTCTTTCTAATTTTTCACATTCTTTCGCTTTGTTAATATCAATAGCATTTTCTTCTATTTTTTCATTAACCCGACCAACAGAGCATTTTTCTGAAAGTTCTTTCCGCAAGGCGGTTAGTTCGCTAAATAATTTATTATGTTTTGTCTTTTTATTCATATATTTCTATTATACTTTACATTGCTTTACAAGGCAAGTAGATAACTTTTATCCCTTAATTTTAAAAGAATTAAAGTTTTTTAATTGGGTTCTGATTTCTTTCATAAAGTCGAAAGTAGGATAATTAAATATTTCGTCTTGAAAAGTCTTTAAATCTCTTTTTACAGCCAGCCAATTTGTTTTTGGCTTATAGCTATCAACGACTTGCCTAAATCCTTTCATTCCTTCCTCGTCCTTACATAGCTGATAAAATCCGACTAATTTTATTGCTGTTGTGATTTTCATTTTTGGATTCTTCATTAGGATTATTTTTAATACTTCTTGCGGATTCTTATTTATGGCGTATAAAAACAGATTCTTATTAAAAAACTCGTTCCAGTAAAGATTAACTATTTTTTGGCACAAATCTTTTTTGAAAATATCTTTAAGTAGGGGATTCGGTTTATGTTTAGCTTCTTCTAAAATTTCGTTCATTTTTCTTTTTTCGCTTAATCTTATCTCAATTCTGATTATCTCAAGTTCTTTTCGTTCTTCTTTAACAAAGTCAAAGAGCGATAATTGATAAATGGTCTGGTCTTTATCTATGGCTCGTTTGGGTCTTTTGGTTAAATCGTTTATCTTGTCGTAAATAACGAGGGAATGGGATTTTGTGTAAAATTGCATAACTTCGCCCCCATTCCGATATTCCTTTTCATCTAAATCAAATCTCTTGCTAAAGTCGGCTTTTCTTAGTTCTCGGATAACTAAATTGGCTGTCTGGCGATTACTAAGAATAATGTTTTTTGAGGGGTGGAATGATAGAATTTCAGCTTCTTGAATCGCTTTAGTCCAAACCCATACGCCCATATCTTTTAATTTATCCCGTAGAGTATTAACAACATTATTAAAGTCGCTTTCTTCAAGTTCGTCCAAATTATTATTAAAGAGCAATTTCGGGGCTGAAAATTCTATTTTAAGAAAAAAATTAAGCCCTCTTTTAATCAGCGTTAATCTCGGTTTATAAATATCTTTCTTTCTGTCTTCTGCTGTCGGATTGTTAGTCCATTTTCTAAAGCCTTCTTTGGCGTTTCTTATTTCTTCTGCGGTTGTTCTAAATTTGCCGTAATCGTGTATGCTGAAATCCTGTTTTTTAAGTTGTAAAATAATTGTATCCAACATTTCATTACTTCTTTAGTGATTAAAAATTTTACGGCTCTAATATTTGCTCGGCTTTGCTGATAATCGCTTCTTCAATAACCTTGCTTGTTTTGGCGTTAATCGGGTGATAGATGTTTATATTCTTATCACCGACTTTTTTGGTCGGGTAGGTAATTCTATATCCGCTCCCGTCTATCTTTTTGTGGATTCCGATTGAGCCTAAATAGAAGTCGTTATTTAAAATTACGCTCGCAAAGCCCACTAAACCGTTTTGTGGTTTGATTGGGATTATTTGTATCTCGGTTATTTTCATAGAGATGAGGATTATTTCTTATATCAATTTCCAACATCAATTTCCAAAAGCCGACCCAGTTTTGCTTGGCTTCAAATTCTTTCTTAGTCAATTTTTTGCTTTTGGACTTTTTCATTGTTTTGGCAAACAAAAAAAACTGTATATGTAAAATATACAGTCTTTTTAAAAAGCAAGTTTGAATATAGGACTAAATCGGACTATTCTGGACTATTTTTTATATGTGCTAACTCTAATTCTTTTAATAATAGCGGTATCTTTATGCCCGATTTTTGCAGTTCATTTTTAGTAATTTTATTACCTCTATAAACTAATCTGCTTTTGCCTCTTTTAGGAAAGAATGCTTTTAGTATCTCGCTTTTAAATCCAATAGCATTAAGTATTTTAATAAAACCCTTATTTGATATTTCTTTTTTAAGCCAATCGGGCAAACCCTCTCTTTTAATGACTTCATTAGCTTTTTGCCCTCGGATATGGTAAAAAAATTCAAAATTACTGCCGATAGCGTGGGGCTTTGATAAAAAGTAGTCGTTTATCCAAATTTCTCGGTCTTTAATTTCAACTTCAAAAAATTTGGGAATTTCGGTTTTATCTTTTGCCGTTATGGTCTTCGGTTTTTGGTCTGTTTCTTTTTCTCTAAATTTTTTGAGGTTCTTTATATTTGGTTTAATAAAGCTAAGCCTTGTTCCGCCTGCATAATTTGTTTTACCGTAGCTTTCAAAGCATTTTTTAGTTTGCAATTTTTCAAGGAAATGGGTTAATACTCTTAAATCGTCCATTCTATCTGGGAAATTAAAATCGTAATATTCAATGCTAATATTTTTGCCGTTGCCTGCACATTCAGCCCGTTCAATTATCAAGTCTAAAGCGTGAGTATATTTATCAACTGGCGTTCTTAATATCCTATCTTGCTTCATTCGTTCTCTGTGTAGCCTTTCTGCTTGTCTTTGTTCTGCCTGCCATCTGCCTGCTTCTTCTATTTTTCTATTAAATTCTACAGTTTCTGCGGTCATATTGGGTTCAATTCTACTTGGCTGGATTAGTCTCGGTATTTTTACTATTTGTGAGTTTAATTCTTTAATCAGGTAATTATGTATTCTTGAGGCATAGCTGATATAATTATCCTTAACAAAATAAGTGGGCTTATCAGAGGCGTTATAATTACCTCGTCCTTTCCCTTTTTCTCTGATATGCTTCATTTCGCCCCATAGTCCAGTAAAATTGAAGGCTTTCAGAAAATCGCCTTTATCTTTTTTTAGATTCTCAAATACTTCTTCGCCTTTATGAATAACCATAGAGGCTAAAAATAGATAGTTCCAAGCTCCCCATATTTCAATTTCCCTTTGTTTGTCAATTTTATTAAACTGTTCACGGAATAGGGGAATCGTTTTTGAATAGTTATATCTTCTTATAATTTTAGGGTCTTGGGAATGCGGGACAACCAAATCCTTAACTAAATCTTGATAGCCATTTTTATAAAGACTATCAATTATGTCTTCAAGGCTTACTGCAAGGTTGTCTGCCATCGGTTGGGAAGAAGCTATAATTCTGCCTTTTTCGTAATCTTCATATTCTCTGATTAAGTTATCTAATCCTTGATAACTTATCTTTTTATCCTTAATTTTTTTAATGAGCTTTCCTTTAACTTGATTTATTTCTTTAATAGCTTCTTTTGAGCGTTTTTCTAATAATGCTTCTTCGTCAAATCTTTTTTGAATGATTGAATCAGCAATTTTCTTTGTCTGTGGGGTTTCTAATACAAAATTAACATAATCAGCCAAGCCCAAGAAAAAATGCCAATCATTCGGTTGGCTGATAAACGAATCATAGTATCTATTAAGTGTATCAATTACATTTTTCATTACATTTTTAGTTTTTATCTCTTTTAATTATTATTGATTTTAATCAATAAATCAACTTAATTGTTTTTATATTTAGATATTGTATAATAAATATATTATGGCTAAGTTTAGACAAAAAAGAGCAGATACAAAAATAGGCACTATTGAAAAAAAATATGGCAGGGATTTTGGCGTGCGTTCAGATAAAAGGTTAGGCAATTATTTAGAAGAAAGAGGATATTCTTCATTAAGTAAATTATTAAGCAATGAAAAAAGAAGCCAGAAAGGGAAAAAGAAATAAGCCCCTTGCTGATATGGTGCCCCCTCTAAAAGAAATAGAGGGGCATTTTAGTTTTATAAAAAATAGAACGCTTAGAATAAATATGTCTATTGCTTTTCAATATATTTTGACTTTGATTGGGGTTTTAGATAAAGAGAAGGCTGAAGGAACAACTATTGCTAATGCAATATACAAAGATATGATTGTTTATTATGCGACGATAGCTGAAAGTGCCTTGCATTACTGTTTAAGAATTTATATTGATGAAGATATTATTAAGAGTTCAAAAGTTATGCCCTCTGAATGGAAATATAAAAACTGGAGTCCTTTTTATAAGATAAATGATAAAGAAGAAGCTTGTGGTGTAATACGAAGCAGAGAAACAGGGCGTTTAACAAGAAATACTAATTTTATAGTTATTAACAGAGCATCATTTAAAGCTAAAATTTTGAATAAGAAATTGTTTAATAAGGTAGAGGCATTAAGGAAAAGACGAAATAAGATACATTTGGCAGGGCTTAATGCTATTGATAATTCTTATACCAAGGCAAATGTCCAAAGGGCGGAATATACAATGACCGAAATTATTGAGAGGGTAAAAAATAAACTTGAGAAGATTGAGTAATAGTTAAATCTTTAGAGAAAATATCTAAATCTTCTTTAATCTTATCCCAATCTAATGTTCTAAATATGTTCTTAATTGGGAGCCATGTGGGATTTGCGGAGCCAAAAGCTCCGCTTTTCTCTTTATTTAGGCCTATTTTGGTTGGTTCGAACGTGCCAGTTTTTGTTTTTACCCCAGATGAGACGAGTTGCATGGGCATAAGCGCATTTTGTACGTCAATTGTGAGTATTTTGTCCTTTAAGAGGAGGTTCGAACCTAAGGCGGACAGAACGACTTTCCTCGCATGAAGACCCCGTTCGGTGAAGGCTTCTTTGGCGTCCAGAGCGAACTTAATTACCCTGTGCGCAGTTTCAAGCCAGGCGTCGATTCGGTTATCGGTATCGTTCAAAAGTTCTTGCAACCTTGCTTTTTCTTGGCTTACGGCCGTCTTCTTTTTATTAAATTCATCTTCTGTTATTTCTCCCGAAGCTCGCATGTCGATTAGTGTGTCCAGTTTTCTGACGCAGGTTTCATAATTTTTCTGCAAATTATTTAAGATGGTATTCCTATCGTTAGACTCTCTGGTATTTTCAGCTCGAAGCCAACCCATAGCCCAATCGTGGAATTCTGGCGGAACTTTTATGCCAGCCAGTGTCTTTGTGATCTGCTTTTCAAGTTCTTTTACCTCAATATATCTTTGGCTACATTTTCCACGTCGTTTAGTGCAGCGGTAGTAAGTATAATAATGCTCACCGCCTTGTTTGTTTCTTTTAACCTTATTCTCAGCCGTAATCATGCAACCACATTCGCCACAGCGGATCATGCCCGTGTAGGAGAAGGTGTGCTTTTCAGGCTTTGGTTTTTGACCAGGATGAAGCAATTCTTGGATGCGATCGAATTCTTCCCTGGTGATCATTGGCTTATGATTGCCTTTGCGCCAGTTTCCGCTTCCTCTTGGCCACTCAAACCAGCCATAATAAAAAGGGTTATAAAGTGTGCGATAGAATCCGCTCCGAGCAAGTTTTTTCAAGCCCCATTGGTTAACTGCAATCTCGTGGACACGAGGCGCAGTGTAGCTTCCGCTCAGAACCAGATCAAACATTTTACGGATCATCGGGAACATCTTTTTGTCTACTTGAATGGTTTTGAATCCTTTTTCTTTATCAGGTGTGTTTAAGTAGCCAATTGGCGCTGGGCCTGGATGCCAACCCATTTCAACTTTGCGCCTTAGCCCTCGTTTTACGTCCAATCCCTTGTTATCGTTTTCAAGTTTAGCCTGGCTGCAAAGAAGGTTAAGTAGAAACTTATCATTAGGAGTATTTTTGAAAGTTTGTCCTGGCGTTCGTATTTCGAGAAGCTTGTTTTGATCCATCAGATAGACTAAATATCCCGTGTCTATGGGGTTTCTGGAAAGACGATTCGGATGCCAAGCGAGAATAGCATTAGCTTCTCCTTTTTCAATTTGTTTTATTACTTGATTGAAGATTTTTCGGCCTGGGTCTTTGGCTGAATATGATTCTTCAAATCGATCGACGATTTCAAGCCCTTCTCTTTTGGCGAGCGCTTCTACTTCGCTTTTCTGAGATTCAATAGAAAGCACTTGCCGATCTTCCTGTTCGGATGATTTTCTGGCGTATAATAAATATTTAATTATGCCAGTTTGCTGTTCCATAGTGATTATAATTTAGGAGTTTTACATTGCCCGAGCATTTCGGTATCAGCGGTTATGTTGCCGTTCGGATCAATGTCATAGCAATATCCGTTTTCATCTCGATAAACCCTGAAGGAGTTTGCTGTTTTATTTTTGCCACATTCACTGCAGCTCATATAATTTACAAAGATGAATTGTTTGTCTGGCGTGTTGAGTAATTTTCTTAATGCCTCAATGTCTTTTCTCTGAGTTTCTTGCCATTGTTTTCCCATTTCTGTGAGTTCGGTTTCGGTCAACGCAGGCTTGTATTCGTAGCTCATTAATTCTCCATTACGAAGGCAAATCGCTATTGTCCTTTCTTCCATGCGAGCTAAGTCCTGACCTTTGCCCGATGAGATTACGCTATAAAATTCTCCCTGATATTGTTTTTTCCAAATAGAGCTGTAAACCTGCGGATTTTTATTTTCAATTTCCAATTCGTAGTTTGCTGAATCGCTTGTTATCTTTTTCAACAGATTCTCGGCAATGTCTTTTGCCTGATCATTGGTGACTCTCTGCATTTCTTCTACGCAGGATTTTGTTCTGCTCAGGATTTCGTTATTAGCTATGTCTACTTCTGTGGTAAAACCTTTATTGTCTTCGTAAACCTCAATTATTTTTAATTGGGTAAAATCAGTTATTGTTGCGGGATCGGGAATTCCGTAAGAATAGTATCTCGCCTTTACTTCTTTGAATGTCGGCGTTAAACCCTCTCCGAAAAGGGCTTTAATCTTCGCTACGGCCTTATTCCGTTGTTCAGTGGTTCTAATCTGGCTATATTCCGCCAAAGCCTGCTCTGGCGTTGTTTTTTGCCCAACAGCTTGGTTTTGGGCGGTCTCGTCGGCAATAGCTGTTTTAGTGTGCTTTATTTGTTCTAAGCCGACTATTGTGCCAATCCCCAAGCCTACTACTGCCAATGCTGTGATGATTAAAATTTTCTTGTTCATAAATTTATTTAATTAATTATTTAAGATACTTTTCGATATTTACTTTATGTTCCTCGTAGGTCTCGGCACAATGAATCTGCCCGCTTGAGTCGTGCAGATAATAAAGGCATTCTGTTTCTGCGGAGTTCAGCACGGCATTGATGGCTTCGATTCCTGGATTGCAAATCGGATGAGGCGGGAGACCTTTGTTGAGATAGGTGTTGTAGGGCGATTCGATCTTTATGTCTTCGGCTTTGATCGGCTTCCACCAGTCGCCTTCGCTTGAGTAGCCTGCCAGCTGGACATCATTGGGTGTTTTGCCATAGTGAATCACGCTGTCTCTCACATATTGAACTGTGGCATCGACTTCGATCTTCATGTCTTTGGTCAGACGATTCCAAAGGATACCTGCGATCAATGGCATGTCATCCTTTCCCGCTGCTTCTCTCTGGACGATTGAGGCGATCTTCAGTGCCGTGTTCCATTTGATGTTTGCCTTAATAAACTTGTCGGCGTATGGTGTAAACTTCTCATTGAATTTTGCACGCAATCTGTCTGCGATCTGAAGCCCTGTTTCGTCTACGGGCAGAAGGTAGGTGTCGGGAAAGTAGACGCCTTCGATCTCGTCGTAGTTCATTGCGGTATAATTCCCGACCCATTTTGTTTTCGCTTCCTGATCCCATCCGAGCTCGTCTCCGATGAGTTCTGCAATCTGCTCTTTTCTCAGTCCTTCAGGAATCACGACCCATTTCATGTATGGTTCTTTGACTGCCTCTGCGATCTGCCAGGCATTCATGCTTTTTGAAATTTTGTATCCGCCTGGCTGGATTTCGTTTTCCTTGAATGCGTATTGAAATCCCCATCCGCTTTTTATAAATCCGCCATCGTGCAGTTTCTGGATTGTGTCTACCGCTCCCAGCGGGATAACGAAGCGTTCGGCTTCTGCCTGTTTCTGCGGTGCGCCAAATAAGGAGTAATACGCAAAAATACTTCCTGCCATTAAGGTCAGCAGAATAATTCCGCTTATGCTTATAACTATTGTTTTTGTACTGATTGGCTTTGTCATATTGTGTCAATTTATGTGAATTTTTTCTTGTAAGGCAACATTATTGCGAACATGCAGGTAAGTCAAGCTGAAATGAGTGGAAAACAAAAAGGGACAGCCAGAGCCTGCGACCCACAGTCTTGAACTGCACAAGGCAATCCAATTGTGGAGGATAGCTGCCCCTTTCAGCCCGCAATTGGGCTTCAAAAGAAGCAATACCCCGTGCAGGATATTCAAAACTGTAGGTCGCAATTATAATCTTACTCTGTTTTATTGTTTTTCTCAATGTTCTTTTGCTGTTTGTGGCTTTGGTTCAAATACCATTTCACTGCTTCATGAAGTTTTTTCCCGTGTTCTTTTTCTTCTGGCGTTAGTGGTCTTTGTTCTGGTTCTGACCTTAGTTCAGCCCTACTTGTTGGTTTGCCGATTTCGACCTGAAGCATCTCCCAGGCTTGTTTAAGATCAAGAGTGGTTACCATTTCGCCATCTTTTAATTGTTTGATCCGTTTATTGATAATTCTTTCGAATGTCTCGGCAATTTTATGTTTTTTATATCGGATTATTTTTCTGGTTTTTTCTAATAAGATTTCAAAGTCTTCTTTTAGTTTAAGTTCCCGTCTTTCGACCCAGTAGTATTTTTTAGACCAATCAGCCAATGATCTTCTGCAAGGAGGATTTCCCAACCTTTCAATTAAACCTGCCAATTCTGGTGCAGTTTCAGTGCGTTTTAGTGCAACCCCTTCCCATGTCTTCAACAGCTTATCAATGCTTCCGTATTCGCAATATAAAAGCCAGGCCGTGTATTGTTGTTCGGTTTCTTTCGGTATTTTTGAAGTTGTGATGGCTGGTTGATTCATTTTTATTTATTTTTTGGCACGCTTGCGTGCATTACTTATGATTTATTAATTAATTTCTTAATGCTCTTTGTTAATATGGAGACCACTGCGGTCTTATGCTTTAGCTCATGGTGGTCTATTCTTAAGACTATTTTGGTCTATAGGAATATTCCAAATTTCTGTGCGGATACGATACATAGTGCCGCCTGTTCTGCCATGCTTTTCTGGATTTTCCTTTATTTCGATCAGGCCAAGTGCTACAAGTTTCTTTCTGGCTCTTTTGCAAGTTGTGGAGCCGAATCCGTAAGAAAAGAATCCTTTACGTTTTCCGTTCAGAGTTTTGAATTCGCCGTCTATGTGCCGAAACCACCCATCTTCATTGGCGTGCCGATTGGATAAATGGCAAAGCGTTATATAAAAATCTCTGTCTGCGTGGCTAAGCTGGTTGCGAAATACTTCATCATCAAAGACTCTGTGTGGGGCTGGAAAGAAATTTGCATGTTTACCACATTTTTTCTGTTGATTCGGTTGATTCATAATCTTCATTAAATATTTGTTCTACTTTTTTAATCACGGCGTCTTCTATCTGTAGGCTGACTTCTCGACAGAGCGGGTGAAAAATATTAATATTCTGTCCGCTGACCTTGCGGGTTGGATAAACTAAGCGATAGCCGCCTTCTAGGCGAGTAAACACGGCCACCGATCCCATCCAAAACTTACCGTCCAGGACAAATGAAATAAAACCGAGAAGGCCGTCTTTGGGTTTTACGGGGTAAAATTGAATTTCACTTATGATTGTTTGATTTGGGGGCATAGTTATTTGTTGTTTTTGGTTTAATTTTCTCTATGCATGGCTCTCCCATGTAAGTGATTTTGTAAAGGTTAAAAAGATTGTTTGCGCGATAAGAAGCCTCCTCATTAGAAAGCTTCACGCCATAGCGTTTGAGATATAATTCTTTAAATTGTTCGATAGCTTCTTGGGGCAACATAAAAGGCTGGCCCCAACTGGGAGCTAGCCTCTAATCTCATCTTATAAAAATGTATGTCTTATCCAGGCGATTGCCTCAGAAGGGTATTAAATTAATTTACACAAACAAAAAAGGGCTATAACTTCTCGTCCTCGATCGATTTCTAATCCGTCTAATCGATTGAGAACAGAAGCTATAGCCCTACTTGCTTGCTTCAATACATACGGGCTCTTAGCGTTTACCCTTTCTACTTCTGTCTACGCTTTAATTTTACCAGGATATGGGTGAAGGTCAAGGCCCTTTTCTGTGGATAAATTATTCTGACAGAATCTGACAGGAGTTTACATAATTTTTACCCTGGGTAGTCAAATTTATTTTTTCGTGATATCTTGAATTTATGAAGAATATCTGGATACTCACGGAAGAAATGCCTAAAAGAATCGTGATCCAGGCAATCTTGGAAAAGCTAGCCTTTGATTTTAAGCTCCAAATAAAGATTGATGGATTACGCATAGTCCCCATTATCGAAGGGGGCCGTTTTGTGTTTACCTACAAAACCGAGGGAGTAAGTTATAAAGATTTTAATAACATATTTATCAAAATTGCCAGCGGTAATTCTAGCTTTGTTGATTTCCTTGTTTTCTATCAGGAAAATGAACCCGTTCAGAATTCAGAACCGCTTTACGCAATCGAAGAAACAAAAACCGATGATTCAGAATCAAGAAATACTGGAGTCTATCAAAGATGCAGTAAATTTGTTTACGTAGATTTTTATTATCCTAACGCTAAGAAGATTATGTTCTATAATCTTCAAATTGAGCAGAAAGAAAAGCCAACAGAGACCAATATTTTTGGGACCAGAATGTTAAAAACCATTGGCGTTGAAATTCTAGGCAAGGTCTGCGATGAAAAAATAATGATACCATTCTCCAGTTTAAAAGAGCTTGTGGATATTAAGAATTCGATGAGAAAGCCTCCGAAGGGAAATGTCCCTATTGAGATTAAGATTCTTCCAAATCGTATAGAAGTTTCTGGGAGGTTATATAAAGCTGGAGGTATTGGGCACGATCCAAATATAGGCGCTCTTACTATTATTGCTGCCTGTATAAGAAAATGGGAGAAGACCAAGGAAATTGTTATAACTCACCATGGTTTAAAACAAGAAAATTTAGGCAGAGATAATAAATTTATTCAAATAGCCAATCGTTTAGATATAAAACTAGACGGCCTAAAATTGCCCATTGCTATTAGTCACGAGAGTTATTGGCATTACGAGAACTCTCAAGAGAAAATGGCCACAATATTTCTGCATGTTTCAATTCTAGCTTATACAAAAGCCGATGTGATTTATTCAAATCATGGTGGTTCGGAGCGAGGATATTTTATCCATAAGACTTTGGGGCCGATAGCAATAGAAAAATACCAGGAAGGCAAACGGGCTATATATAAATCTGGAGATAAAACAATGATCATATATCTCCCAGATATGATTATTCACGATCCCGCCAGAAATCAGATTATAAACGTTGAAGGTAAAAGATACGCCACTCGCAAACTTGGCATAGCTGAACTAAAAAACTTTGCCTATATAGAGAAGAAAATCATTAAGCCATCGCATAATCCTGGTTCGATTTTGCGAACAGTTGTGATTTTTGGTAGCAAAGAAAAAACTATCGCCGAAAAGCAAATAGGTTTTATGTTAAATGAAAATGGTGAGATGGTCTTAGGCAAACACGCTCCAGAAATTTTTAAGGAAGTTGTTAAGAAACTCTAACTTTTTAAAATATAGAGCTGCTCTTGGATTGTCTTTTTGTGTTTAGAATCTCCGTTGCTGTTGCTCTTAAATCTTGGATATTCAATATTTTGAAGGGTGACCTCGCCGTATTTTTTTAATACGGACATTATGTTTTTCTCTGGCATTATGCCTTCGGAGTTATAGCTAAGAATTAAATATTTATACTTGGCTGTTTTTACGATTTTATCAAGCGCGATTAGGGCGGTATCTTTATTGCAGAAGTCTGATTTTTGATTTACATATTCTCTTAAACCAGTAGTCCCTTTTATTTTGGGGGCATCATATTTAGCTATAGTCTCCAGTAAATGATAGTTCGGAGCATATTGTCTGCTGTTATATGGCGGATCAATATAGAGAACATCTACATTAAGACTATTTATAAGATTCATGCTATCCCCGTTATAAACTGCGTGTTCTTTTTCACCAGGATAGAATTTGATTGATTTTATCTCAAAACGTTTCAGCGCCCTAGGATCGTATTGTTTAAGAAATGCGGCGTATACTCCCGATATATTTGCGTAAAAAGGAACGCTTTCAATGAGTGACGCCAGCAAGACAAAATACTCGTTCTCATTAATTAACTTTTTCTGTTTCCATTCTTCTATTTTGGTGCGTATAGCATCAATTCTTTTTCCGTTTTCAGCAGTAAAATATTTTCTTTTGTGTTGCTGATTCTTTGTGCCTTCTTCTGTATAATTTTTATAAATAAAACCATTGATTCCCCTGAGATTGTTAAGATAATTTCTGATTGATTCAAACGGAGAAGAGAAGAGGCTATTATCAGTTGTTTTAATGTTTTGCAGAAGCTTCTTAAATGTAGGCTGGTTATTGTTTGATATGTAGGCTTTCTGAAGAACATACGAAAAATAGAGAAGATCAGATGAAGTAATCTTAAATCCCTTTTCCTTAAAAAAGCGGCCAACATTTGAGGTGCCAGAAAAGAAGTCGCAGAAATGTCCACCACTTATGCCAGTCGATAAAACTGATTGATAGATGCGCTCTAATAATTTTTCTTTGTTGCCAATAAATCTCATATTAATAATTTGTTATAAGAAGTTCAGACACCTTACCTCGCTGGTCTTTTTTGCAGTTTAATGATCGATTGGAATAAACTTTATGCAAATTATAATCTGTATATAAATCTCTAACAAATTCACAATCAGAATTGGAGAGCATAATTTTGCAGCCGATTTTGTTCAATCTATCAATCTCATTTTTTAGTCTTATTTGATCCTCCTTATAAAATTTTTCTTTTGTATATCTAGTGAAATCAGAATAAACGGAGACTGGGTAATAGGGTGGATCGAAGTATATGAAATCACCCTTTTGGGCATTATTCACCGATGTATTAAAATCTGTTTCTTCAATTGTAATCTTTTTTAATACCTTACTTGCATTGCGAAGCGTGTGTTCGTCACAGATTAGGCGATTTAGAGAGCTACCTATTGGTACATTAAACTGACTTTTTTGGTTAACCCTATAAAGCCCGTTGAAACAGGTTTGATTAAGATAGATCATTCTTGCTGCAATTTCGGCATTGTTTAACTTATGGAAAATACTTATCTCTCGATCAAGGTTTCTGACCTTTGTATATAGTTCTTCTGAATGCTTTGATTTTAATTCTTTAAGAATTTTTATGACTTCTTCTGTATTGTCTCTTACTCCCTCGTATGATCTTATAAGTTCGGTATTGTTATCAGATAAAACTGCTTTTTTTGGTTGAAGATAAAAGAACATTGCCCCTCCACCAAGAAAGGGTTCATAGTAAGTATTGAATTTTTTTGGAATGAATTCCTCATACTGAGGGATCATTTCTCTTTTCCCGCCAACCCATTGTATAAAGGGCTTTGCTTTTTCATTGGGCTCTGACGTCGCCACTCTATGCGAGTTAGTTGTTGGTGGCATCGTTTTTATCAATTTGATTAGTTCGCTATCCTGATCCTGTGCTGGTTCGAGTTCCCTAATAATTTTTACTACAACACCCCTAACTTCGACTTCCGTTCTATAAAAAGGCAAGAGGGTTTGATTGGCTGGTTGTAAACGAAATCTATTTTTTTCTCGATAAATTCTTTTAAGTGTCGCTTGGTTATCATCAATAATCGCAACTACAGTTTGTCCATTATCAGCAGTTTGTTGTTCTCGAATTACAACGATATCTCCGTCAAATATACCATCATCGATCATGCTATTGCCGTTTACGCGCAAAGCATAATGTTTGCCATGAGATGGGAGTTCTTCTCGCGATAAGGTAATTAATTTTTCTGGTGTTTCGATTGCCTCTATAGGTTCGCCAGCTGCGATTGTTCCGACTAACGGAATTTTTATCAAGCTTTGATTTTTTTTATTTGTATCATTAATTTCAATGGCTCGTGCCATGTTATCAAATTTCTTAATATAGCCCTTATCAATAAGGACATCGATGTGTTGGTATACAGTCGATACGGCCGAGAGCTTAAGGCCCTTCTTCATTTCTTCAAGAGTGGGAGAATAGCCACGCTCGGCAATATACTTCTTTATAAAGTCGAATACTTGTTTTTGACGTTTTGTTATCGGGAGAGGCATAAACTTAATTGATGTTTTTTAATCTAAGTGATATATTTATAGTATACCGAAAATATTACGAAAATGTAAGTGTGTATAACTTTATGACTAAAGTAGTGAAAAATGAAGACGCTCCATTCTATTTTGAAAAACTATTTGCTGGTCTTTGTTTTTTGGGTCTCGTAGAAAAGAATCCGTCTGTTTTTAAGATAGAAATCAAACCAGACAGAAAAGACGGAGCCAATAGGAGGATTGAAGATTTAACAAGATTTTTAAAAGATGGGAGCATCGAAGTAATACAAATTAAGCATACACTTAAGACTGGTACTAAATGGGGTTTTGGTGATTTGTGGACTACTAGGCCGAACGCTAAAAGTCCTAAGGAAGGAACAAACATATTTAAGTTTCTCAAAAGCTGGCGTACGCATAAAAAAAGTAATAAATGTATTCGACTTATTGTTGCAAGCAATAAAACTCCTATCAGCAACTTAGATAATTTTCTAAAAGATATTCAGAAATTAAAAAAGAGAAAATTATCTTGGCAAAATTTTCAAACTAAATATTCTTCTGAAATTCAAAATATTGAATCGAACTGCAAAAAAGAACCTTTAATTAATAAAAATGAATTGAGGAGTTTTATCTCTGCTTTACAATTCCAAAAGCTTCCTGATATCGATCCTTTACATGAGAAGCTCGTAGAAAAATTGAAAGAACAGGGAGTATTTGATGACGACAGAATTAATGCTTTTATTGGTAGGATTACAAAGGTATTTGCATCTAACCAGATAGAAATACTTCCAGAGCGAGTTTTCGGACTAATTGATAGATTAAAAACAGGCTTACTTCAGGAAATAATTGCGCCACCAAATTATGTAGAACGTCCCGATCTTGAAAGTAAAATTATTAAAGCGGTTGAAGCAAAGAAAAAAGACGGAGGATTTGTTTTTCTTTTTGCTCCCTCTGGTTCAGGAAAAACTGTTTTACTTTCTAGGTTGGCGGATAGAAATTCAGATTTTCTACCATATTTTTGTCGCATTCGTCCATTTGAAGCTAGTAAGGGAAGGATTGGATATTCCAATAATAATCGTTTGAAGAGTTCTTGGTTTAAAGCAGATATTATCCAGAGATGTTATGAATTCGGATTAATTAAAATGTCTGTAGGTATTAAAGATAATGAGGATTTCATTGATAAGACTTTTGATGAAGCTTTAAAGAGGTTAAGCGAAAAAGCACTTCAGAGGCCAGGTAAGAAGATTGTTATTATTGTTGATGCTCTAGACCAAGTGGAAACAGATAGGTATAAAGATCGATCTGTCCTTGATGCCATACCATCAGTTAACTATCCTGGTGTAGTCTTCCTTTTAAGTACCTGGGGAAAAGAATATCTACCACAGTCAATAAAAAATTTATCTAATAAGATCAAAAAACAAATCAGTATAGACCTCTACTTTTGTGAGAAGGAAATAAAGGAATATTTTAAACAAGCAGGTATAACTTTATCTCAGGATCAAATAGCTGTTATCAAAAAAGGTACTGGCGGATTGGCCATTTCTTTATTTTATCTCAGCAAAAAACTACATAGCCACGATGGCGTTGACAGTATAATTCGCTCAAATTTACACTATAAAGAAGTTTTTGATTGGTATAAGCCAATTTGGGAAAGTTTAAATAATCAAGAAAGAGAATGCTTAGGTTATCTATGTTTTCACTTTTCGCCCGTGCCAAGAGAAGATTTGCGGAAAATTGTATCTAAGTTTAAAATAGCCAGTTTTAATCATTTAATTGAAACTATTGAGCATTTCCTAGATGGAGGCGGTAGAAAACTTGAACCATACCACGATAGTTTTAGAAGATTTGTGGTAAGTAAATTATCAAAAGATAAAAGCGCCTATCATCAAAGAATCTCTAAATATTATTCTCAAAATACACATTTGGAATATGGCCGCAAATATATAACTAAGCATTTAGAGGCTATTGGTTTATCGCAACTATCTGTTAGGAACATTTTTGCCAAGCTTCATCGGGATCAATTCTATAAAAAAATACTTCAGTCTAATCTTGATAACCAAACAAAAGTAGAAATTGGTAAAAGTTTTGTAAATTATTTTTATAAAACTAATAATATTGAGCAGTTGGTTCATTACGCAATTACTGCTAGCGATATTTATCCAACTGTTCACGATGAAGATATTTATACAAAGACTAGGATTGCTACCGAAAAATTGTTAAAGGAAGTGGAGGAGGAGTTATTGCTTCCTAGGGGGGATCAACCCTGGTTAACACGAGAATGGGTTTTTAAAAGATTAGCTATTGGAAATATCCTTTTTGAAAACAGGGATAAAAAATGTATAAATTTAGCTCAAAGATTTATTGATGATAGTTTATTTAGAATTTCATTAAATCGGAAATTGCTTTGGGGAGAGGACGAAAATGCACGTCACGATATAGAAAATAATATTGAACAGTTTGCCCGCGCATTAGTAAATACAAATCGATACAAAAGCGCTATTAGATTCCTCAAGAAAGAAGTTGGTTTTAAAAAACATAAAGCAATATTTGAAGGTTTGAGGTGTCGCTATCTTTCAGATATACATCTTCAAAATTTTAAAATTAACACAAAAGAGACGCTTCGAAATTTGAAACGTTCCACTAAGATAGAACGCCTTTTGACGTATTTACTTTTTGAAAACAGTGGAATTAAAGTTTCTGATAAGCAAGATTTTAAAAAACTACTCGTTGATGATGATTTGGAGAAATATCTCTACAACGATAGGAATGTAAGGCAACGTCTTGATTTAGCAGAAGCATTATTTATCTACAAAATTAAAAATTACAAGAAGAGAATATTAAATCTACTGACTAAGGTTGATATAGAAATTCCGTACCACGATCACGGATATTCTTATTGGGGGTCTAATGGAAACCCTCGAGAGACATTTTTAAGATGGGTAGCGTTGAAATCTTTAGTAGATAAGGGTTTTAATATTGAGGCGTTTTACTCAGCCTCTCTTAAAACTAAATTTCCACAATCAAATGATAGCTCGGAAAAAGAAAACCCAGAATTTGTAAAAGTTCTGTCCATAGAACAAGATATAACAAAAAAGAGATTGCTTTTGCGTGCGGATAAGATTGATTGGAAAAATTTCTGGAAATCTTTTGAAATTCACTTAAAGCTTTACAAGAAAAAGGTGGACGAGATAAAGTCTTCGGCTAATATTTATTCTTCTGATATACAAAAAAATTTATATCCCTACAGCCAAGATATCCTAGATTTAATTAGGGATAATTTTTTTATAATAGATTCCTTATTTCCGAACAAGCTTCTGTTAGCATTAAATAAATTGGAAAATATACTAGGCGCTGATTATTTAAATAGCCGAGTTGATCTTTTAGAAAGTTTAATCAATTTGTCGTCAGTTAGATCGTCTTTGCTAAAAGATAAAATAGAGGGTTATTTAAATAAGGCGTTAGAATGGAGACAAAAAGAAGAACTAGATAATTTAAATAAAAGCGATAATCTAAAAAGGTTGGCCGTTCTTGCTGCCGATAAAGGCTTCTCAGAGATGGCAGAGGAAATATTTGATAAAAATCTAAGATATTCTCGTGGTCTTTGGAATAAGGGCGACTTAAGAATAAGCAGTCTTATAGATACTTTAAGGACGCAGGACAAAGAGCAATTCCCACCAATTTTAAAGCAAATTGATCGTGTTTCTAATGTTATAGAGGGTGCGTGGTATTGGAAACTTGATTTTTTGGAATCTGCCACTTATGCAGATTATCATCTGGCTTTGGATTATTTTTTTCCATTCGTAGTAAAGAGCGAGGTGAATCAGAACGAAGCATTAAGAAGGATAATATCAACTTTTGTAAAACGCTATCCATACAGAGAAATTTCCGAAATCTTACCGCTTCTAAGATTGATGGATATTAAGGAGGAAAATTCCTCTGATTATTTTGAACATATTTCTGCTGTTTATCTAACCGTCATAAAATGGTCTTTATCAAATAAAGATTATGCAACTGCTGAGAAGCTGGCGAGCCAATATATAGATATTCTTAAAACAGATATTGAGCCGTCATATAGAATAAACTTATTAAGAAACTTCGTTGCTGCGTTGGCTACTTCTGCGCTAAAAGATATTGTCAATAAAGTTAATAAATATTTGAAGCAATTAGAATGCGAAGGATACCGAGCGGTTGAGAAAAGTAATTCTGAGTTCAAGGTTACTTACGATGGCTTAAATATCAAACAGTTTAAAAATTTAGCCAGAAAAGGGCGCATTAATATTCTTCAAAAAAGAATAAGTGAATATGCCAAAACGAAAGGTTATTTTACAGATGGCTTAATTGTGGAACTGGTATCATCTCTTAGCGATGTCGATCTGCAAAAAATTAGAAAATGGGGATTGGAAAACAAGATAAATATAAGCAGCCCCAAATTGCTCTCCTCTATAATGAAAAAGGCGGCAGAAACAAACAATAAACGGATACTAACAAGAACGCGCTCGGAGGTTTTAGAACAAATAGACGCATCCGATCGAGAGTATAATTTGACAGAGATAATAAAAGAGTTGGATAAAATAGAATTTCCCCTAAAGAGAACCTTATTGAGAAAAGCGTTATTGCTAAGTATCCGTAGGTTAACTGGAAGTAGTTATTATCTTCCTCAGCTTTTTATCTATTCTTCTGATAGTATCGATAAATATATTCCCGAAATTAAAAAATATTCTTTTGAAGATTGGAAAAGGATTGTAAATAAGTCTACTCGCTTATCATTATCAAAATGAATACACTTGAATTTATTACTAAATATTTAAATTCGCCAATTGTTGCGCACCGCAATAAATCTTTATTGTGCTTGTTTAAAGAGAGGTCAAATACAGAAGCTATAAAACAATTAGACTTGAATCTTGATTCAAATAATTTTGACATCGTTCTGAATAGTCTCAGAGTTATATTTGCAATCAGCCACGAAAACCAGGATAAGGTAAAAGCGATGAGCGCTAAAATTGCAAAACTTGGATTAAAAACCAACCATTTTTCCATAGCGCTTTTATGCAGAGATATTTTAAATAAGATTGACGGCCAAGTGTTGGACATTAATCGGATTACTAAAAGAATTACACCGAAGTTAAATGGGTCAGAAAATGCAGATTATTTTTCCGATAATTGCGATCATTTTTTAGAGTATTCCTTAGGTGATAAAAATCATAAATATGAGCTGTCTCGTATATGTAGAACTTTTCGATACGATTGTAAAAAAGCAACCAAACAATTATTTGCCTATATGAAAGCACTGGGATATAAAAAAGGAACTCAATATTGGAAAGAGAGACCATCACGTTGGCAACATGATTTTGATGGCAATCGTTATGAAACGAAACTTAATTATTTTGCCAGACACGGGATACAAATGTTTCTGATGTGGTGTGTTAATAACTTAACCGCCAGAAATGATGATTGGTCAGAATTTTTAATAGACGAGCGCAACTGGGACGCTTCTATGCCCCAGCTTATGGTTCAAGAAAGGCCGTCCTTCTTGCACTTCACAGAACTAAAAACAGAAACCAATATCTGGATTAAACAAAAAATAAACAAAAAGAGCACTTATGAGTTTTTTGATCCTAAAAAAGAATGGTTTCCTTTATACGAAAATTCAAGTTTTAAGCACGAAGACAAGTCGTTTGATAGGCATATAACAGCGTGTTTTATTAAGCCACCAGTGTCTAATATTTCAAGAAAGCTTGAATTTTCTACGCCGAATTACAGTTGTCGAAATTGCTATATAAATGAGTTACCACTAAAAGCAAAACAAAATGGTAGGCTATATTTGGATGATTCTGGCAATCGACACGATGTATTGAAAGATAAATTATTTCCCTCGTATGGGATTGTTTCCGAGGACTTCGATGATTGCACAAAACTTTTCCCTGCGCCAGAGATAATAGAACACTTTAAATTAACCCAAAAGAAAAACACATTAAATTATTATAAAGGGCGGAAATTGGTAGCATACTGTCTTAATTGGCAAGATGGTTATTACCGAAATGTTGGGAGGCAGGGAGAGGATAGATTTGAATTAGCTAATTATGGCCACCTGTTAATGATAAAGACAAAGTACCTCAAAAAGTATCTGAAAGATAAAAAATTGAAGTTATTGATAATAGGTAGTGTTTGGAAACGAAAGGTAGATAAATGGTCACATGAGGGTGATTACAGTAATAAAAAAACCTCAAAACATAGGTGGTTATCTTTTGAGATCGTTAAGTTCTAATTTAGTATTCAAAGGTTAACAGGGAATTTTCCCTCCATCATATCCACGGCTGCGTCCAGTTCATAGGATTTCCAGCCACTTAGAATAATGGTGCGAAGTTCTCTCACAGCTCGGAGCATTGACAAACACTTATTTACTAAAACACCGTATCAAGCGGTGTTTTTAAGCTTCTTAAGCAAGGTTTAGCGCTGTATCAGCCGTGATATTGGTCATATCTTTCTATTTTTCTCTGAGAATAACAGCGCTAAATAGGTAATTTTGTTAGTTAATTTCATACATGTCAAATTCGTTAATTTTTATAATTTTTAAATCCGACCATTTATTTTTTATTTGTTGATCTAAGGCGGGATTTTTTCTCAAAGGAACTATAATAATAGCTTGATCTTGTGTTTTTATTTGATTGATTTGATTTTCTTTAAGGTAATTTATATTATCTTTGGCGCTGAATTTAATAGTTTGGGCCGGGGTTGGGACTCCGTCCGGGTATGGTATCGGTACTCCGGGTTCATTAACAATAACATATTTATTTATATCCTTAGACAAGTGATTAAGATGGCAGGTTAGATTAACTAAATCTTGTCTAAAAGCGGCGCTAACATTAGGATTGTTAGACCATTTAATAAAATATTTATGATAATTGGCAAAAGTTGGGTAAATAATAAAAAATAACAGAATTAAAATAGCAAAATTTTTATTTGATTTCAAAAGCCAATAAAAAATCCAAATTAATCCTATTGCTGTATAAATGCAAACTATTGGAATGATTCCAATTGACCTCAAAGCGTGAGGCATGCCTTCTCTAGTTAAAATTGAAGGCAAAAGCATAATCACAAACCAACTTAGCAAAAAAATTGAAGTTGATCTTTTGATAGTAAAAAATTCTTTTATTGATCGGGAAAAGATATTTTTAAAGGTAATCATAAAACCAAGAGCAAATAAAATACCGACCGTCCAGTGGAGCAAAGGCGAGCCAGCAAAGTTATGCCGCCAATTCCAGTCTCCGTAGATATGGAACATTCCCGCGGTTTTGATAATACTGACGCCGAATTCTTGAAGCGGCTTTTCAGCGGCAAAAATTGAAATATTTCCAGTTCGACTGATTAAATATTCCGGATTGTTAACAAAAGTAATTATTAACGGCAGAACAGCGATTAGAATGCTTAAGAACAGCAATCCTATTTTCCACCAACCGTGATTTAAAAAAGCAATTTTTAGGAACTTTCGGAAGTTTTCTTTTTGTTTTTTGCGTTTTTGCCAGTAAATAACCGCTTGTATTAAAATGGTTATTCCTAAAAGCAAAACAACTAAACGAAATGCAAGGTAACTATAAAATCCTAGACCAAAAAATAATCCGGCTAAAATATAATTAAGAGCGCTATTTTTTCTAAAAGCGCGTAAAAGGAAATAAAAAGCAAAACAGATTAGAAAAACCATTAAGATGGCCCGAAATCCAATCCGGCTAAAATTAATATGCCAGAATGAAATTGCCATAAAAAAACTGCTTAAAAGGGCAATTTGATTGATTTTATTCTTAGAATTTGTCTTGGTTCGGTAAAAAATCTCTTTAGTTAATAAATAAAGACCCAAAATAGTCAAGATTCCTAAAATAGCGCTGACCAAGCGAAGAGACCAGGGGCTTGGTTCAAATATTTTAAAGCTGAAACTTAAAAGCCAGATATAAAGTCCTTCTCTACCGTTATTTTCAGGATAAAAAGTTTTAAATTCTCCGGTTGCTAAGGTCTCAATAGCGTCGTTGCCATTCATAGCTTCATCTGGATAAAGTCCGGGCGGAGTAATTTGCAATTGCCATAAACGAAATACCGCAGCTATAACAATGATAAGCAATAACAGAATTATATGTATTTTCCGGTTAAAATATTTTTTTTTAGCTTTCATGTTGTTTTTAAAAACAAGATTTCTAATTGTTAAAAATATCTTTTTATTATATCACAGGCCAAGTTTTTTTAATTGTGGATAGTTAAATTGGTAACTTTTTTAGTTGTGTAAAAGACAAAGGGAAAAGCGCGCTTAAGACAAAGGCCTTATTGAAAGAATTTGGCTTGATTTAATTTTTATGTTATTAATAATTTAGTTCTTTATCAGTTTTATGTTTTGCTTTTATTCCTGCAAAGTAGCCAGGGAGATGATTTTTTGAGCAGGATGACGGGGTTGTCTTTTTATTGGTTGTTTTATATTTTAATGAAGTTTACTAAAGGGAATAAAAAGAGTTCAAAAAAAAGGTTTAGTGAAGTGATAAATAAAATGAGATATAGTGAGTAGTAAAGTAGGGTATACCCGAAATGCCTCCCGTTGAATACGGCAGGCAATATCAATTGGAGCATGGAGAATGTGTCAAATGAAATGGGTACCCCCTACTTATTAAATTTTTGTGTATTTTAAGCTTCGCGGTGGTCGCCCTTACTTCCATTCCATTGCTTGTTAGCTACTTAAAAGGAGTT